>JAEZLZ010000050.1 GCA_023415055.1 Bacillota bacterium
CTCATAGGCTTCTTCCTTAATTGCCTTTTCTTTTTCGCCTTCGAGACGTTTGATCTCCTGTTCCAGATTTTTGATATCCGGAGAGGAGGTATAGGTGCTGAGACGCACTTTGGAAGCTGCCTCATCCATCAAATCAATGGCTTTGTCCGGCAGATATCTGTCGTTGATATAGCGGCTGGAAAGCTTTACTGCTGCTTCCAGAGCTCCATCCGTAATCCGTACCTGATGATGAGCTTCATATTTATCCCGTAGACCAAAGAGAATTTGAATCGCTTCCTCTTCGGACGGTTCATCAACGACAACCGGTTGGAATCTGCGTTCCAGAGCTGCGTCTTTTTCAATATATTTGCGGTACTCCTCTCTTGTGGTAGCACCGATGATCTGCAGCTCTCCACGAGCCAAAGAGGGTTTTAGAATATTGGAAGCATCAATTGCTCCCTCGGCTCCGCCGGCTCCGATAATTGTATGAATCTCATCAATGAAAAGCAGTACATTACCGTCACTGATTACTTCACTGATTACTTTCTTAATTCTTTCTTCGAATTCACCGCGATATTTGGATCCTGCTACCATACCGGACAGATCGAGAGTTACGACACGTTTTTCCTTAATGGTATCCGGGATATTACCCTCTACAATCTTAAGTGCCAGACCTTCTGCGATAGCAGTCTTACCAACGCCGGGCTCACCGACAAGACAAGGATTATTCTTGGTTCTGCGGCTGAGAATCTGAACTACTCTCTGTATCTCGCCTTCTCTTCCGATGACCGGATCTAGCTTACCTTCTCTTGCGTATTCGGTCAAATCCCTGCTATACTGATCCAGGGTCGGGGTTGCGGTCTTTCCCTTTGTCTTCTGTCCCTTACCAGAGGAATATTCACTCTTTGCTACACTGACATCCACACCGGAAGCGGTAAGAATGTCAATATATACCTTCTGAACATTAACTCCAAGTGTGTTGAGTAAGCGAACTGCGATACAATCCGATTCCTTGATCAGGGCAATTAAGATATGCTCTGTACCAACTAAAGGAGCTTTGAATTTAGCTGCTTCCTTATAACTCTGGTCCAGAATTCTCTTGGATCTCGGGGTAAAGTTGCCTGCATCCATCATCTCTACGCCGTTGTTCGGTGCGATGAGCTGATTCACCAGCTCCAATACTTTCTCTACGGTAACACCGTTTTCTTCCAATATTCTTGATGCTACTCCCTCTACCTCCATCAAACCGATTAATAGATGTTCGGTGCCGATGTAGTTATGGGATAATCGATATGCGACTTCTCTTGCTAAATTTATAGCATTCTTCGCATTTTCAGTAAATTTGTCATACATATGCTGTATCCTCCATTCTAGCTAGAGTACTCTATGGTTTCGTTTGAATTAATTATAATACGCTCAAGCGAGCTTGATGTGCAAGTGTTTTTCTCATACTAATCACTATACACTACTTAATATTAGGTAATTCTTTTCTGATATATTCGGCTCTTGCTTGATCCCTTGTAAAACTACCGACGTTCTTGCCAAGTGTCCACTGAAGGCTACCTGGCTGTACACCCATCATGAGTTTATGCACATTGAATTCGCGGTCAAAGTGGATCAGTTCGCAATCTACACCGAACTTCAACTGAGACAACAAGGTCATGGCATCATCCGAGGAGATCTGTCTTGCATACTTTAATACTCCATAAGAGCGAAATACTTGATCCTCAATCTCGTCGGAATTCACTGAAAGCATATATTCCCTGCGTTTTCTTTCCTGCTTCACTACCTGAAAGACGATTCTCTTCAGATTCTCGATGATCTCGCTTTCACTGATTCCCATGGTCTTCTGATTGGAGATCTGGTAGATACTTCCAAGACTCTTAGTTCCTTCCCCGTAGATGCCTCGTACGGTAACTCCGTACTTACCAACCTCTTCAATTAATTTCTGCATCATTCTTGCCGAGGATAAAGCAGGTAGAAACACCATACAAGAAGCTCTCATACCGGTCCCTGCATTTGTAGGGCAAGCTGTTAAATAACCGAATTTCTCATCATATGCAAAATGCAGCTTCTCATATGCGATATCATCGATACGATCAGCCTCAGCATAAGCTTGTTCCAGGTTCATACCTCCTACGATTGCTTGAATTCGGACATGATCCTCTTCATTTATCATAATGCTTACCGTCTCATCATCTGCAAGAATTAATCCTGTTGTCTGCTCCTTCTCTGCCAAAAGCGGACTGACGATATGACGCTCTACCATAGCAATTTTATCTATTTCACTCAGCGTACTGATATTGCAGGCATAATATCTTCTTTTTTCTTTCTCAGTAAGATCGTTGGTAATCTGTTTAACTTCATTTACCAAAGCTACTGCCTGTTCTTCAACGATTTTTGAGGAGAAGGGATAGGTCTCGAGATTCCTGGCCAGTCTGACACGGCTCGAGATAACCACATCACTGTCCGGTACCATCTGCTCATACCATTTAAGCATTGCTCTTTTCCTCCTTCTTCATCTGTCTGATCAAATCACGCAGTCTGGCTGCTTCTTCGAATTCTTCCTTTTCGATTGCTTCCTGCAACTTCAAGGATAGTTTCTCTGTCTCAGGTATATCTTTCAACTTACGATCTGCTGTCGTAGTTACAAAGCCTCTCGGACGTTTTCCGGTATGAATCTCGGCACCCTGGATACTCTTTAATGTCTTGCCTAATTGTTCATTAAAGCTGCGATAACACTTGGCACAGCCGAAGCGTCCCTTTTGTATAAATTCTTCGTATGTGGTACCACAACTCGAACAGGTAAGCGATGGGTTCTCCTCTCCTGGCTTCTTTTTATCCGATGAAGTATAACTATCAAGTAAGGTGGAGAGCAGGTCTCCTAAGGTAAGATCACTGTTCATTAATGGTTTTTCCATCTGAAAGGATGTGTAATCCGTCGCACATTCCTCGCAAAGATGCTGTTCTTTCTTCACTCCGTTGATAATCTCAGTGTATAATATTTTCGCATCTCTCTTCTGGCATCTGTCACATAACATTGTAATTACCCCCTTTCAAATTCGTTGAAGATATCGTTAACGATTTCATGCGCCTCCTCACAACTGATGTTCTTGCAAAATGCACGTGCCAATACTACGCGCAGTTCCTCCCGCATATCCGCAATTGCCTGCAACTTATCGTTGTCTATCGCAATAACAGCTCCTTTTCTGCGGTCCAGTTTAAGGTATCCTTCCTGTTTTAATATAGTATATGCTTTATTCACGGTGTGCATATTGATTCCGATATGTTCCGCCAGTTCTCTTACGGAAGGAAGATTCTCACCCTCTTGAAGCTGAGAGGTAGCGATGCCGTATATGATCTGGTTCCTTAACTGGATATAAATTGCTTCATCACTATTAAAATCAATCTCTACATACATTCGGAAACACCTCACCATATTATATCTGTTATACATTCAGTATAACAACCTATTGTTATTTGTCAAGTACTAATCAAGGTCATCTTCTTTATAACCTCTTGATTTTATAAAAAATCGAATGCATAAAACAATCAGCAGTGCGCATAATCCACTGAGAGCAGCAATAACAATCGCAGCCTTTGTCAGATTAGCGCGATATTCCTCCGAAGTAATCAGATCCTCGGTATTGACATCGGACTCCGGTTTTATCACAACATCGGTTGTCGGTTCATATCTTTGCATCGTCCGTTCGATTTTATCGTATCGATAGAATCCTACCTCGCCGAGTTCATTCTCCGCATAAACCAAAAGATAATTGCTTCCCATATTTCCTTCGGGATAAAATGCAGTAACAGAGACATCTGAGAGGATCATTCTTGTCTCTATATAGCCGGACGGTATGATTACATCATTGCCAGGCTCTAATAATTTATATTGTCCGCTATAAATAGCAAATTTATCACCGTCAATTTTCTTTACTTCAAAATTGCCATGAATATGATCTGTCTCTGGTTCTCCTCCCGGGGTAATACTGGCTTCCGGTGCGGCTTCTTTCATTACTTTAATAGTATATTCTATGACATCGCCTGATTCAGCTAACACAGATATTATAATTTTATTTTCGCCCTCTGACAGAGCCTCATTACCGGTTATCGACACCTTCGATTTCTCATCCTCGGGTATCGCAACGATCACTAGCTGATCCGTCATATAATCCACTTCGGTATTATACTCAAAGATGTCCGCTTTAAACTCCGGATTTAGGACGGAAGGACTGATCTTTAGATCTTTCAGTCTTGCATTACTCGAAGCTGTGACCGGTGCTGCGACATTAATGGTCAGAGTATTGCTGGAAACAGACATTTCAGCTCCATCCAGTTCATACACGATAGCCCTGTCATTAAACTCAATCTTACAGATACCAACCTTGGATGCTTCAAATTTCATGGTATATTTTCGCTTGGTATCCCCTTCCGTATTATCCCTGTCCGAAATGGTCAGATACCCGTCGCTGCCTTTAATCTGCCTTGCGCCGCCTTGATATTCCAGGATATCCTCATCATAGGTTATGCTCCCTTCAAAATCCCCAAATTCGGTCTGTGAGGAGACTGTGACATATAAAAAGAATTCGTCGCCAACCGTAGCCTCGGTAGAATCTGCGGAAAATTCTACTGTCGCACTTGCAGCAAATACCTGCTGCGGTTTTATCATTCCTGTAGCCAAAAGTATCATTAAAAATGCTCCAAGATAACGCATTATTACTTTTTTCATGAGATACCCCCTTTTATTCATCAATGTGTATACAATAGAAAGCACGCTTCGCGAACTTTCTATTGTCATGAATCATGATCCGGCCGATGGGTCATTACACCCTCGGCCGGATTCATCATCACTGTCGTAATTAAAGCCTGCCGTTCTTTTGCTAAGCTTATTGTTCTCTTACGATGTTAATTGTATAATTTGCAATTGTTCCATTTTCTGCAATTACCGATACTACAACCGTATTGTTTCCGACATTCAGAGGAACGGTTCCTCCTCCGCTTATTGTTGCCTTTTTACTTACCGTTGTTGCATTGATCTGTACGAGATCCACTGCATTTCCTACAATCAGGTAGTAGTTATACTCCGTCTGGCTGAAGGTCGGTGTAATCGAAAGCTCGTTACCCTTTGCATCCAGAATCTTCAGACTCTTCATACGATTATTCGGGTTGAACATCGTCATCGGAGCAGGACAAGGTGAGGATGGCATATTCTGATAGACCGGAATAGAGAAAATAATCGGAGAAGCAGCAAGGCCATTATATGCGGTTAATATTTTCTTACCTTCAGCATAAGGAGCCTCTACATTGGTCATATACTGATGGTAATAAGTCGAGATCGGTGTAACATTAAATTTCTGGAGGTATATCGTATCCTGTCCGCGGTTGATATAGCTTCCCCCGATGAAGTAGGAACCTCCTACAATTGACCGGAATGGATTGATCCAAGGAATCATGTACAAGGAATTGGTAACTGAATTTGTACTGCCGTTTCTTGCGAATTTCAATCCGTTTGCAATGGCACCTCCGCCGGCACTGTCATTCGCTCCGATATTATAGAAGTTATATAAGCCTTCATAGCCGCTGTAGGTTCCTGAAACACTATTACTCAAGGTAGTAGGTCCGGTAACCACCTCCTGCTTTACACGGGAGGCCAGATGGTAGGGACTGACACCGGAATATTTAGCAGCCTCGATAAAGGTCTGTCCATAGGATATGGTCTGAGCGATTCCATTGTCGTCCATATATGTATAATTTGAATTGTACATTGCCGTACCCTTCAGAACATTCTCAACACCTGAAAGGTTCTGGTATTCATCCTGGTATTTTAATAATTCGAATTGGAAAATGCCGTTTGCCGTGAGGAAATTCCGTGGGTCCATATAGTATTCGATGGCTGCCTTCGATGCTGTTACCCAGGTTGAACCGTCAAATACAATGAAGGTATCGGTTTTCCAGTTATAAGCTCCGCTCTCTAAGGACTTCCATTCCACACCCTTGGTATTAGGAATTACGTTCTTGCCCGGTGCACTTTCCGCTGCAATCACGGTATTCCAATCCAGTCCTGTCTGATAGGCCCGGAATTCCCAGTTCGGATAAGCAGAATGCAACGCTCTGAGCGCCGGCTTATAGCTTTCCGGAAAGCCCTGCAGTGACAGCTTTGTCTCAAAATCCATATTATCCGTGACGGCGGGGGTTGGTGTCGGAGTCGGAGCAGTGGTGTCTCCGGGAGTCGGATTATTGCCGATATAAATGTAATCCGCTTTAACATAGCCATAGATGCCGTTATCCAGAGAAACCAGATACCAGGTATCTGTGTTATAACGCTCCACACCGGTTACTAATACTTTCTCAGCATTGCGAAGAAAATATACATTGCCGTAATTATCATATAAATACGAATTTGTTGCTATATCTCTCACCAAATTAAGAAGGACTGTATTACATACATAACCTACCACCGGTTGTGAGATCTCATAATAGATCGGATTACCGTTAATCTGAAGAAATTCCTGCCCGATCGGGGTGGGCGTTGGTAACGGGCTCGTCGGTGTTGGTGTTGGCAAAGCAACCGTTGGAGTCGGACTCATCGTCGGGGTAGGACTTTTCGTCGGTGTTGGCTTTGGAGTTGCTTTTGGTGTGGGTGTAGCTTTCGGTTTAGCCGTTGGCTTCGGTGTCGATTTCGGTGTAGCCGTTGGCTTCGGTGTCGTTGTAGGCTTCGGTGTCGGCTTCGGTGTTGTTGTCGGCTTCGGAGTCGGTGTAGCCTGGGCTTCTGTCACCTTAAAATTCACCTTGCTTGCCTCAACGTAACCGGTATATTTCTTATCGCTAACGGTAAAGGATATCTTAAGCCACTTTACTCCTGAGATCGATGTCTCGTCGAGTATCGTGATCGATTTATTTTCCTTTAAGGATATGATACTGCCGCTTTTATTTTTCAGATAAGCTGATTTGCTTCCTGCTTTGGATCTGATCTTCAGAGAGGAGGTATCAATCTCTCCCTTTATCGTATTATCAAATGCCAGCTTTACGTAGGAGCTTAGTACATAGCCTGTGGTGGTCTTTCCATCCGCTTTGAAGGATATACCATACCATTCTTCGCCATCAACCATGACTTCCCTGATTACCGTAATGGGACTTCCCTTGGTTAATCCGCCTGCTTTGGAATAAGCCGTTCCCGGTCCGCTTCTCACATTCAATGAGGATGCAGTAATAGACGCTTTCAGTGAAATCTCCTTCGTCACCGTAACCTGATCATTAGGACCCGGCTTAGGGGTAGGAGTGGGAGTCGAGGTAGGCTTCGGGGTCGGGGTCGGAGTAGCCGTCGGCTCAGGCTTACCACTTACCGTGACATAATCCTTATGAATATAGCCTTTTACTGTCTTGCCGTTGAATTTGAGGGATACATAATAAAAATCCCCCTCCCTGCCAATGATATTAACTGTATCATCCTTAACAAGGTATACATTTGTGCCGTTTAATTGCACTTTATCTGAAGTAGTAGAAGGTTCCGTTCTAACATTCAAGGTTTTTGCTGTTACGGTTGCCGTCTGGGCTGCTGATGCCCGTTGGACTTTTCCATAATAACCGCTTGGAATCACCAACGCAACAATTAGAAGAATAATCAGACATCTGTTAAAATACCGTCTTTTCATTTGATACCCCTTTCGTGAAACAAAGCAATAACTTAGGCCCATCCTAGATAGTCAAATATCTAAATTTACCTTTTTTATTTCCTTATTCTACAAAGGAAGTATGGCACTTATGTGGCATTTCAGGTATTTTGTGTTAGTTGGTGTAAAATTAAGGATTACGTAAGAGAATCTTAAAGAATAGGAAAGATTGTTCTATCCCATACAATCAAATACATTATTATGTAATTAAAAAAACCCTACAATGTAATAAAATGATGCATATCGTGTATATGGATACAGTGCAGACCGGCCGAAATACGGATGTATTGCTCCGCATGAGGGAAAGGCAAACCAGATGTATTCATTATTCATATACACGATATGCATCTAAGTGCAGCTGATGCAGATGGTGCAGACCGGCCGAATGCGGATGCCTTGCTCCGCACGAGGGAAAGGCAAACCAGATGTATGCCTATGCACGATATTCATCTATGTGCAGATATCTGATTTATGACATCTGAAGTCTAATGTAGGAGATCACTCCGCTTCCTCGATTGCCTTACCGATGTCGTTACGCATATATTTGTTAGCGAAGCTGATCCACCCAGTTGCTTCATAAGCCTTTATTCTGGCTTCCATCAGACTCCTGCCTGTAGCAGTAATTCCAAGCACTCTTCCACCGTTCGTTACAACATCAGAGCCTTCTCTTTTCGTTCCCGCATGGAACACAAAGAAATCCTCTTTCTCCTGAAAATGCTCGAATCCGGTTATCAGGTACCCCTTCTCATAATGCTCCGGATAGCCTTCGGAAGCAAGCACGACGCATACTGCGGCATTGTCTTCAAATTCCAGGGTAATCTCATCGAGCTTTCCATCGATGCAGGCTTCAAACACTTCGATAATGTCGTTCTTCATCCTGGGCAGCACTACCTGAGTCTCCGGATCACCAAAGCGGGCATTGTATTCCAATACCTTGGGGCCTTCCTTGGTTAACATGAGCCCTACGAAGAGAATACCTATAAAGTCACGACCTTCCGACTTCATCGCATCCATCGTCGGCTGATAGATATTTCTCCGGCAGAAATCATCGATATCCTTGGTATAGAAGGGGCTGGGCGAAAAGGTTCCCATTCCGCCGGTATTTAATCCCTGATCTCCATCCTTCGCTCTTTTATGATCCTGAGCACTGGTCATGGGAAGGATATGGGTACCGTCACAAAATGCCAGCACCGATACCTCTCGTCCAGTCATGAACTCCTCTATCACAAGCTTGTCACCGGCGCAGCCGAACTGTTTTTGCTCCATAATCTGCTGCACACCCTGGACTGCTTCATCATAATCCTTACAGATCAGTACCCCCTTACCAAGAGCCAGACCGTCTGCTTTCAACACAATAGGGAAACTTACATTTTTAAGATATTTAACAGCCTCCTCAGATGAGGTAAAGGTCTCATAACCGGCAGAAGGAATATGGTATTTCTTCATCAGATCCTTGGAAAATGCCTTGGAGCCTTCAATGAACGCAGCATTCTTTCTCGGTCCAAAGACACGAAGTCCTCGCTCTTCGAATACATCCACGACTCCGCCTACCAAAGGATCGTCCGGACCGACCACCGTTAAATCTATTTCATTTCGTTCTGCAAAATCAGCCAGGCCAGAATAATCACTGACGGGAATGTTCACACATTCTGCCAATTCTTCAATTCCCGCATTGCCCGGAGCACAATAAAGCTTATCAACCCTATGACTCATTGATATTTTTCTTACAATCGCATGTTCTCTTCCACCACTACCTATCACTAAAACCTTCATCGTTCCTACCTCCGTTCATCAATGCAAAATTTTACTCCGGTATAATCCTCATAAAATCAATAAACGATAGAAAGTTCGCTTCGCGAACATTCTATTGTCATGAATACAAAAAAACAGAAAAATAGAGATCGTAACCATGAGCTCTACCGTCTGTTTTTCCATTCTGCTATATTCTTCTTACGATATTATTCTCAATCACAATCTTGTTCTCAGCAATCAGACGGACTGCCTCGGGAAGTAACTCCCATTCCGCCTGTTCCATTACTCTTCTCTGCAGTAATTCGGGAGTATCCCCTTCCTCTACCATAACCGCCTTTTGAAGGATGATGGGACCGGTATCCGTTCCCTCATCAACAAAGTGAACCGTAGCTCCGGTCACCTTTACCCCGCGGGCTAGCACTGCCTCATGAACCTTGAGGCCATAGTAACCATCTCCGCAAAAGGAAGGAATCAGAGACGGGTGTATATTGATAATGCGATTCGGATAGCTTCTTACAACGCTCTCAGGCAGAATAAGAAGGCAGCCTGCAAGTACTATCAGATCCACATGATAGCTGTCAATCAGCCCAAGCAATGCTTCGTCAAAGGAAGCCTTGTCTGCATAATCCTTCTTAACCACTACTTCTGCTTTAATTCCGTGCTTTCTTGCCCTTTCCAGAGCAAAAACATCCCTCTTGTTGCTGATCACAACCTCTATACTCACACCCGGAAGCTTTCCAAGCTCAAGCTGATCAATCAATGCTTGAAGATTCGTACCTGAACCGGACACCAGCACTGCAAGCTTTAGCATAAGGTTACTCCCTTCGTACCGTTCACTGCTTCCCCGACGATAAATGCTTTCTCACCTGCGGCACCGAGGAGCTTCAACGCATGATCTGCATCCTTGCTGTCTACGGCAATTAACATACCGATACCCATATTATAAGTGTTATACATAACCTTCTCTTCAATATCACCATCCTTGGAAAGCATATGGAAGATCGGAGGAATGTCATAGCTGTTCTTCTTTACCATTGCATGGATTCCCTCCGGAAGCATTCTCGGTATATTTTCATAGAAGCCGCCGCCTGTGATGTGACTGCAGGCCTTTATGGTTATATTTCCCTGCTTAAGGCTCTGTAATGCTTTTACATAGATCTTTGTCGGTGTTAATAAGGTCTCGCCAAGAGTACTTCCAAGAGATTCATAGTAGGTGTCCAATGTCTCGCGTTTCATACTGAATACCTTACGAACAAGGGAATAACCGTTACTGTGGATACCGGAGGAAGCGATACCGATCAAGGTATCTCCCTGCTTCAGCTTTGAACCGTCGATCAACTGTTTCTGATCGATGATACCTACCGCAAATCCGGCGAGATCATACTCCTCAATCGGATAGAAGCCGGGCATCTCTGCTGTCTCACCGCCGATTAAAGCTGCTCCTGCCTGCTTACAACCTTCTGCCACACCCTTTACGATTGTTGCAATCTTCTCCGGTTCATTCTTACCGCAGGCAATATAGTCTAAGAAAAATAAGGGTTCCGCACCCGCACAAGCAATATCATTGACACACATGGCAACACAATCGATACCGATGGTATCGTGTTTGTCCAGGATAAAAGCTAATTTCAGCTTTGTTCCGACACCGTCTGTACCGGACACTAAGGTCGGCTGTTCCATATTCTTGAAGCTCTCTAAGGAAAATGCACCAGAGAAACCTCCGATACCTCCTAATACTTCCTTACGCATCGTGCCCTTGATATGTTCCTTCATCAGGTCGACTGCTTTATAACCGGCTTCAATATCTACTCCTGCCTTCTTATAATCCATATGCTTTACCTCCTAATTTAACTAAACCGCCTAAGTCTCTTATGCTCACATTTTAGCATAATCATATTCTTTTGTCGTTAATTTTTGGCGGATTATTTCTTATGCAATTCATTAGTCGGTCTAATATGTTTGGCTCTATCTATAAGCATTGGTTTTAAATCAGTTCTGTAAATCTTCTCTTTCCATAATGAAGTAACAAAAAATACAGACCTGTATCGACAACCAGCATCACAACCAAATAGCAAAGATATGCGGCTACTACATTCGGAATGAGCAGCATCAGTAGGAACTGAATAATCACGATACCAAGGGAGGAAAAAATGGTAACCATGGATGCAGCACTCTGCTTCACTACAATTGTCTCATTTGTCCAACTGAAATTCGGCAGGAGCAGGTTGATGATTAATCCATAGAAGGAGATGAAAACTGAGCAAGCTACGGTAATTAAGACCATAAGCAAAATAATGACTGGCTCAGCCTTAAGAGCAATCCCCAATATTATGGCATCAATCACTGCAGGAGCCAGTATGGTAAGATTTACACCTATCTTTGCCAGATATATCGTTTTCGGTTCCACCGGTAGTGATTTTAATATCCATAGATTCTTACCTTCGATAGAAATCGAGGACATCGTGGTGCAGCACATCATAACACAGAAGGAGATGATCGTAGGTCCGATTCCGGATAACACTTGAGCAGGAACCTCCGGTCCGAATAAGGTCTTCGTGTCTACGAAAAATAGCGATACTGCTGCCAGAGTAAGCATAACGATACCAAACGCTGTATTGGTTACATATATGGTTGAGGCAAAATAACGCTTCAATTCCTTGGTATATAAGGCTTTCCAGGGTGTTGCCGGCTTAATATTGCTCAGTCGAAAACCGGTGCCGGTTCTTCCTGTCATAATTGCAGTATTCATTTTCTTAAAGACTGCCTTAACAACGAACGTATAGAGTGCAAAAGCCAGAAGTGATAGGGCGATGAATAACCCGAAGGCAAGAACATCCTGGTCAACAACTGCCCTGGTATATAGTTTGGCAAGGGGATAGAGGGCATAGATCTGTGATGTCAGGCTTTTGCTCATATCCACAAGCTTCGCTCCATCATCATCGATCGAAAAGGATAGGGAGAGGAAGACTGCAAGGATGCCCATTGTAAATATAATATTTAACAGATTATTATGACGGAACTTCGACGCCACATACGCTATCACCGTTCCGATTACGGAGGCAATAATAATCGGTATCAAGGGTATAAAAAGGATGGCTATCACACTAAAAAGATAAAATATCACGGAGGGCTGCGCTAAAATCCCATAGGCAAGCGTCATGGGTAGCATAAAAATTACGACAAACAGCATATTAATACAATAAAGTATCACCAGGCGGCTCGCTACGATACCTCCGGTACTGATCGGCATTGACATAATCATATCATAATCACGGAAGCCAAAGATGGTACCTTTGATCTTAAATATGGTAGTCATCAGCAGAATGATACAGGTTACCGACATCATCATCGGGGGTAATATTTCAATGCTGTCAAACAGCTTCAGCCCGCTGCCGATCATAAAACTATAGAAAAAAGAAATAGAACTCATAAGGATGACGAAAAAACCTATTCCTAGATATAGCGTCTTCGGCTTTTTCTTATTTTTATTTCCAATGGACAGCATCTCCCCAAGAACTGCCCACAATTGAATGCTTACCAAACGCAACACCTTTTTCAGCATGCTGGTCACTCCCTTTCTTGTGATATCTATTTCTCATCGATCAACTCCATGAACACTTCTTCCAGGCTGTTATTTCCTTTCACCTCTTCTGTTGTTCCGCAAGAAATCAACTTACCGTTCTTTATAATAGCTATTTTATTGCAAAGCTTCTCCGCTACCTCAAGCACATGAGTAGAGAAGAAGATCGCGCTTCCATCTTCACAAAGCTGTGCCATGATGGTCTTGAGCGTATGGGCTGCCTTAGGATCCAGACCTACAAAAGGCTCATCCAGTACCAATAGCTTTGGTCTATGTATCAAGGCCGCAATAATGGCCAACTTCTGCTTCATACCATGGGAATAGGAGGATATGGTATCTCCAAGATTCGCGGTCAGCTCAAAGGCATCACTGTAGCGTCCGATCAAGGCCTTCCGGTCGGTGCTGTTCACCTCATAGATATCACCGATAAAGTTCAGATATCCGATACCGGTCAGATGCTCATACAGATCCGGATTATCCGGGATATAAGCAGTAATCTTCTTACAGGCAACCGGATCTTTCTTAATTGAGATATGATCAATGGTGATTTCACCCTCTTCAAAGTCCAATACGCCGACAATCGCACGGATCGTGGTAGTTTTACCGGCTCCGTTATGACCGATGAAGCCGTAGATATCCCCCTGGTTCACCTCAAGATTCAAGTTATCTACTGCTTTCTTGTCATTCTTATAGCTCTTTGAGAAATTCTTAATGCTTAACATACTCATCTCCATTCCGCCGCTAACCCGCGACCTTATGATTGAAATATTATAGACTGCAGCACAATAGTTGCAGGTAGACTGTCATAACGATGCTTTTACTGTACATCGAAGGCTTCGTTTAATTCCGTCGTCCCTTTCAGTACAAATCTTGCGTTCTGAATAATCGGAATTCTGGTTCCGTCTTTCTTAACTACCGAGATTTCTTTAATCTCATCATAAGGAAGAGTAATGTCTGTATGGCAGTTAAAATATGCCTTATCCGGCTCCGTCTTGCGCAAAATAGAGATCTCGTTATCTCTCGCGACGATCTCTTTGCCATCCGGATTATAGACAGGAGTCTCCTCACTCATATGGTAACAGGTATCTCCGATCGCAAAATGAGGACCGGTTTTCTCTGCAATCAAAATCGGAAGACGAGGTGCAATATCAAACCGTTTGCCCATCATGTATGCTGTCGTATTCGTTCCGATCGCGAATTCACCAAGCGGCAGATACTCGTGGTTGAATAATAGATTCTCTTTAATAAAACTCTTATTTTTATCTGTCGTCTCAAAATTAGCACAGGAGTATTCCTTCACCAGACCATCCGTAAACGTCAGCTCCAGTTCCTGATATTCCAGATCCTTAAGATAAATCTTTGGTACATGAAGAACACCGTTCGTACCCTTCAGTACCGGAGAAGTAAATACCTCTCCGACCGGAATATTGACGTCAGCGACACAATTCTCAAAGATACTTTCCTTTGTCTTATCCTTCAGTTCATACAACTTTACCTTAAGGTCAGTGCGATTCCTTCCTGCCCCCAGGATATGAACATAATCTCCTTGATCCAGTGAATCTATGATATGCTGCTGAATCACCTGATATCGACTGCTGTCCAACGTATTCACCTTCACAGTCTCCGCAAAGATGGCTTCAAAATCTTCTCCGATCTCGGGTACCGGATAAGAGATAATCGTAAAGGATATTTCATCTAGTTTAAGAAACTCATTTCGTAAAAAGCTTTCTTTATTATTAAATTCCACATATAGCTTCTGCTGTCTCTTATCCAGTCTTACTGCTTCCTTCTTATCCTCCGGTGCAAACAGCTCCTCACCAAATACCTCGATGACTGCGGGACCTGCATATAGTCCTGCCTTCTGTTTGTGTTCTTCGAAAGCCTGTCTCAGACTCTCCAGTTTTCTTTCCTTGAAGGCCTTATCAAGGAATAGACCGATATCAAAACGATGATCATAATCAAACTGCTTATTCGGGCTGGTCGCATGATAACCAATCTTGAGATGCTGCATTTTGTTCACCGCATTATAAGCAGCCCGGTAGATGGTAGGCTCCAGGCCCATTTTTCTGAAATTCTCTATTGCACAGCGAACCATTCTCTCAAAACCGATCTGAAAACGTATATTGACATAAGATTTTTTGCTCAAATCAAGACGGTTTGCAATAAAACCGAGACGATAACCCTCCGTATAGGTATCAGCCATCGCCTGAATCTGCTCCTGTGGCAGCGAATTTAGGAACTCTGCTGTCCTAAGTTCATTGTCGGTAATAAATTCACCGTATTGGTAGAGATAACGAAGGTCGGTCAGGTCTGCTTCCATTATGATGTCCGTAGCAAAGCTTAAGTCCGGATCCACCAGATCGCGGATGCGGCTTTCTACCAGCACCTCGCAGTAATCACTCATGAAATCATAGATTGCACGCTTTACATCCTTGTAGGTATATTCGTCTTCTTCTTCGAAATAATTATAGATTTCAATCAGAAGCTCCAGATAGATCGTTAAATCATAGAGCCTGCATTCATAAGCATAAATAATAATGCTGCGCAGCTCGGTTGTTAAAAAGGATAACAGCTTACCGTATTTCTCGCCGAATTTCTCACAGGCATAGGAAGGGTTTGCATAGCTGAAGAAGTAATTGTCTCCAAGGATATCTTCGTAAAGAGCATGATTTAAGCCCTTCAGTTCCTCTAAGGAGAGATTGCTTAGCGTGCCGTCCTGTACTTTTATTGCTACATGCTTCACCATTAGTACAAAGGATGCGATCTTATGAAAGTAAGTGCGAAAAGGCTCTCTGACACTATCCTCATTTTCCATCAGAACAATTCGGTCCATTGCCAGGTCATATCTTTCCTTGATTGCTTCATTCTGTTCCTTAAATAATAAATCATATTTCATGTTGTACCCTCCACTCTGTAATAAGACTTCTCTCTTCCCCTGAGAGAAATTAGCTTAATTGTTCTTCTTCTCTTCCGATGTGAAGTTACATTGCTTCACATTTTACTGATAAAACCGATGATATAAATCACGAGTAATAGTATAGTCATAAAGCCGTTCAAAATTGCTCCGATGATCGGAAACCGATAGAAAATATCCTTCTTCTTAAAGGCTTTATAGGAAAGCACAAATCCGAAGATTGACAGCGCAAATAGACACAACCCGACAACCCCTACCGCCAGGTTCCCCTTGCCATGAGAAAGTCCGGATACGATACTGACTGTAAGCAAACCGAGTACAGATACTATTCCGATAATCATGGAGCAGATCCCGAGCTTCGTATGACGTCTTCCGGAGAAATGAATCATCTCCTTGTTCCGCTTGATGCGCATATTTAATTCCCCCTCTTCCCTCTACTTTTCTTGCTTCTTCCAAAATACAAGGCATGGCAGACAGAAAAAACAATATAGCCAGTAATACCGCCCAGTGTATTTAACATAATATCATCCACATCAAAAATACCAACCTTAAGAAACAACTGTATTACCTCCACTGTAAGGCTGAACAAGATGGATAGGAGTGTGATCTTGATAAAATTTCGATATTTCTTATGAAGCATGGGTAATAAAAATCCATAAGGTGTAAAAGCAAGTACATTGCCCAACACATTCACTACAAAGGACTCCAGGCCCAATTGTTCACGATACCGGATAAAACGTCTGATTTCCTTAAAGAAGGTAAGATTATATCGATAACCTTCCACTACATATGCTCTGCCGTAATGCTCACTAAAAAACAAGAAATAAGACAATAAAATGATATATAAATAAAACAATAGCAAACCTACCCGTTTGAAATGCTTTTTCGTACTATCCTTCAATTTTTTTCTCCATATTCTATCATTGATAAACTTAGACTGCAACGTTCTATAATGTTTGCTGATTGTTGCCAGCATAGATGAATTCCGATGATAATACTAGCACCTTTTGGCACTTATCTCATATTTTTCTAAATAGATTACACTTATTTCTTATAATTTATTCACTCCGATCACGTAACCCCAAGCAAGCTTGGGTTATGTTCACTACCTACGTTATTATATATCATGAACAAAGGCAGTTCATGATCTTCACTCCGATCACATAACTCCAAGCAAGCTTGGGTTATGTTCACTACGTTATTATATATCATGAACAAAGGCAGTTCATGATCTTCACTCCGATCACATAACCCCAAGCAAGCTTGGGTTATGTTCACTACGTTATTATAAATCAAATGGTAATTCTAGTAAAGCATAATATACCAAGGAAAAGCGGCAGTGATAATCGGCAATCAGCCTTCGTTCTACCAATCAAATTCCTCTTATCTCTGGTAGATTTTAGGCGGATTATTTGGTAAAATCCGTATAGATGATTGAAAGATGAGTTTTGGATATAATAATGTAACAAATTCGTACAATTACATTGATGAAAGGATTTACGGTGGAGCAAATGAAGACGTTCGAAGAGTTGTACTATGAGGTTTTAGTAAGAACCCTAAAAGATAAAGATATGAGCTTTCTTGAAAAAATGGAATTATACGATACCCATCAGCTTGACTGTCTGCTGCATCCCGAGAAGCATCCGGTAGTGTGGCACTCCGGTGATTGCAAATGTGAAAACGGCGAACATCACTGTGTGGAAGTATGTCCCTTCCATGCAATCCACCCTGGTGAAGCTGGAGAAATCGTGATTGATGAGGAGCAATGTGCCGGCTGCTCCATCTGTATTCAGGAATGCCGCGCCAGAAATTTAACCAGCAGCAAGGATGTAGTACCTGCTTTACAAGCAATTCGAGCTCATAAAGGTCTGGTTTATGCTCTGGTTGCCCCTGCTTTCCTGGGTCAGTTCAGCAATGAAGTAACTCCGGGCAAACTACGAAGTGCTTTGAAAGCGGTAGGTTTTGACGGAATGGTTGAGGTTGCTCTATTTGCTGATATCCTTACCTTAAAAGAAGCTCTGGAATTTGATAAAAACATCCAGTCCGAAGGTGATTATCAATTGACCAGCTGCTGCTGCCCGATGTGGATTGCAATGATTCGAAAGATTTATCAGAATTTGATGCCTCATGTTCCCCCGGCAGTCTCTCCTATGATTGCCAGCGGACGAGCTGTAAAGGTGATGCATCCCGATGCTCTGACTATATTCATTGGTCCCTGCCTTGCAAAAAAAGCAGAGGCCAGAGAAAAAGATATCGCCGGAGCCGTTGACTTTGTTCTTACCTTCCAGGAAATACAGGATATCTTCAATGTTATGGAAATTGATCCTGCAAAGATGGAGGAAAGCGACAAAGATCACTCCTCCCGTGCCGGAAGAATCTATGCTCATACCGGTGGTGTCAGCGAAGCGGTTAGTGCAACGGTGGAACGGCTAAACCCGAATCGCAAGATAACCATACACACTCAGCAGGCGGACGGTGTACCTGCCTGTAAAGCAATGATGAATGATCTTCTCTCCGGTAATACGAGTGCGAATTTCTTTGAAGGAATGGGCTGTGTCGGCGGTTGTGTCGGTGGCCCGAGAGTTCTCATACCGCATGAAATAGGCAGAGCTCATGTAGAGGAGTACGGTAAAGCAGCACCCTATCCGACACCGATTGATAACCCCTATGTTATCGAGCTTCTTCACCGGCTCGGCTTGGATACAGTGGAAAGCCTCCTGGAAAAGAGCGAAATCTTTACCCGTACCTTTGAATAACCGGATATGCCGTAGTTCGGGCTATAACGAATGAAACGTGCACCGCGCACTACGAAAAGAATATGGGTCAGCACATTTCCTCACACAGTTTGCCGTACAGATCAATGTTATGTACGGCAAACTGTGCATTTAGGGAAGCATGTTGACCCTTCTTCTGTTATTTATCTAGCCCTTCCGGCTTATCGGTTCTAAAAAATTCTTATTTTCGCTTTATCTATCCGATCAACTTATCATTTTCAAGGATATGATGAATGAGCCAATCGTTTAAGAAGTCGAGCAGCTCAAGGATTACATCCTTTTGTTTATCATCTATATCGTTTAGGTCGTACCCGGAAATCTTTTCGATAAAATCTGCATGCTCTGCTTTATGGGAGAACAGCTTTTTATACTGTATGCTCATCATGTAAGCTTCCTCATGCTCAAAATGTATCGTGGCATAGTCTGTTAATTCATTCAGGATGTCTACGATATAATCATATTTGTCCGGAATAAATTCATCCATCAGGGTCTCATAAGCCCTATCCGCTATCTCAAATAACTTCTGATGTTCAATATCAATACTCTCAATTCCTGTGCGAAACTCGTCCTTAAATATGTACATATTCCGTATTCCTCCTCTGTAAATTGCATATTTATGATAAAAGTGCCCTCAAAATCCAATAGGGTTTTGAGAGCACCTTCTCTCTAATACTATTATCCTATACTATCTTATTATATGAGTCAAACAAATCTTCCATAAAACAATTAAATTTGATATCCGGGACTCAGTCAGTCTAATAGGATACCGCTGTGAACATGATCGGGCTAATCGTGGCAACGTTACCGCTGGCATCCGTAACTGCGTTCGTAACTACTTCAATTTTAAGGTTCTCACCGTTCATCGGTACACCGGAAAGATTTATCAACGCTGTTGAACCTGTCACAGTAACTGTATTGCCGTAGACTATTGCCGGATTCGTTACTGAGCTTACCTTAACCGTTAATGTACCTGTCACCTGCTCATTAAAGTTCAATCGTATCGTATTTCTTGAGGTACTGTCGAACTGGATCGGATAATTTCCTGACAGCGACGGCTTTAGGTTATCCTTCAGCAATACCGATTTTGAGAAAGCAACAATCGCAGTGTAGCTGTTATTATAGCCTACAATACCCTTGATGTTCACAGGTCGTTCTACCGTAACATTGATAGAACCTTCCTGTACCGTCAATAGTACGGTAGCACCGTTGTTAGAAGTATTCTTTGTTACCTGTGCTGATATAATCGTTACACCCGGAATAGTATAGTTCGCTACATTCTGAGCCGAAGCAACATCCAGCCTGTTAGCAAATTCCAGTGTGATCTGGTTCAGGTTCGAGGAGGACTGTACGATGGAGTAAGGTCCCGGAAGCTCGGTTGAGGTTCCTGTGGTATTATTAACTACGATATCCCTTGATAAGCTTGGATTCTTATAACCATCCGTAACCAGTCCGGAATTCAGAGTCAGTGTATAAGTTCCAAGTACCGAAATGTTGCTGAGCTTCAGCTTTATAACCTTCTTATCTGTCGCACTTGGGATATTGGTATAGTTAATCATCGTTCCTGATATGATCTCATCCGTAACGGTAGTTAACCTTGAGGAAAGTACGCCGGTAGCAGTTGCCAAGGATACTTCCTTATTGAAATTCAAGGTTAAGGTAGTATTATCAACATCGTAATCATAGGATAACAGGTATGGATTCGTCTTATCAACAGTAAAGTCGATGGTGAACTCTCTGCCTGTCTGAGCTGTGTTATCTCCAGGGACAACATTTAACGAGTTCCATGATAGTAGCTTAACCAGATTATATCCGGTAAGTGCAGCATCTGTCTCAGAAAGAGTATAATTTACCTTCTTACTGTCGGTAGTATCAACTACACCTGCGATCCAGCTTCCGTTCTTAATCGTAATATATCCACCGTAGCTGACCGATCGGCTAAAGGTTGCGGTTAAGGTATAATACCCGGTACGTATAACCTGATACGGAGCTGCCTGAGGCTTCGGTGTGTTATCCGTACGCAAGAATGCGGTTACCGTATAATTTGCGGGCGAATTGCCAGCCATATCCTTAAGACCGGCTAAAACAACGGAAAAGTTCTTGCCGTAATCGGTTGCGGATATTTGTGATAAATTGACCACCAAAGATTTCTTATTTGTACTGGGTACGTAATTTAGCTTATTACTAATAATTCCCAGAGTTGTATTGGATACATTTGTCGAATTTCCGTAAGACATTGCATTCATAACACTAAGTCCGGAGAAATCCATCGGCTCGGAGAAATTAATGCTTGCAATCATACCGGTGTCATCCAATGTCGTATCAATATAAACCGGTGCATAAGTATCGATGAAGGATAAAGTTTTGTAATAATCCTCTACGGCAATACCAGTGGATGTCTGTATCTTGTTTGTGAAATGAACAACATATTCTCCATCAAAGGAACCGGAGGAGTTGATGGTAAGTGTCTTATTATCCGAGGACAACACTGCAGTCAGCGTTCCCGGATCAGCCGCTAGCACACCCTTCGTATTCTTCCTCTGAGATATCTCAATATTCGATGAAAGCTTATTGTTGGCATCGATTACTGTGGAAGCATTCACAGGGCTGTCAAATACCACTTTAATCTCAGTAGTACTGATAATGTCCGCACTCGCCACCTCAGCCTTAGGACCAACCACTTCAATGATCACAGCATCATTGATGATGCTTTTCTTTGCTTCCGTTGCATTGGCTGCTGCGGTTGCACGAAGTACGACGGAACCAGCTTTCCTAGCCGTGACAATGCCTTCTGCTGCGTCATCGATGCTGATACATTCCGGATCTCCGTCACTGATCGTCCAGTATATTTTATCGGTGGTGCTTGCCGGGTTCGTCAATACATCAAAGTTCATGGTAGAACCAAGTGTCATACTGTGTCTTCCCTTTACCTCCGTCGCATTTGAGATACGAATCTCCTCTGCCGGTATCGTCACATATACCTTACAGGTAATTGTTTTCGTTTTCTTTGTGGGATATGTAATGGTACATTTTATGGTTGAAGAGCCTCCTCCAACGGTCGTAACCACTCCCTTGCTGGAGACCTTTACGACACTCTTATTGCCGGAAGACCATTTGTAAGTGCTTTTCGCCACTTTATTATTAATTACAATCTGATATACCTCTCCCAGACCAACAAGACTAATTTTGCTCTTTGCAAATTTAGGAGTAGCTGCCGCGTTTACAATGCTTGGACTATAATGCCAAAATAATGGTACGATGATCAAAAATGCCAGCATCATAATCAGTTTTCTGTTAAATTTCTTCTTCATTCTTCCTTCCTCCTATTTTCCTGATTTCATACCCTACTTTTTCCCCGGGTTATGAAAGCTTTCAGTTTCCTTCCTTATGCATGTTATAATATTCATTCCTTTACTATATATGGTATCATAACACAAAGATATTGTCAAAATCTTGTCCAATTGATTAATATTTTCTTACAGTGTAAATTATGGTAAGAATCATTTCATACCAAAGCCCTTGATTCTCTTCGTATCGTAAGAGGGGCGGCGACAGAATACCCTGTCTCTGGACATCACCTGCTCGTATACCTTTTCTATCTGGTGAGCAAACTCCGGCAAAGAATATTTCTCTACCTTTTTGATGGCATTCAGACTATAATTTGTAGTCTTGTCCTCAAAAAGTACCTGATCAAGGCCATAATAT
>JAEZLZ010000038.1 GCA_023415055.1 Bacillota bacterium
TCTCCTTCTACTGCCGTCAGAAGGTATGAAAATCATATCACTAACGTATGAAGGAGTAAACTCTACTTGTGCGAAGGTAAACTCCACAGGATAAAAGAGAAGTGGAATTAAACTTTTCAATTTTCAAGATTAACTGAGTCCGGAAGATCCGCTTGACAAAGCGGGTTTTCTGGCATACAATTACCTCGATAATTAAAATAAGCAGTGCTATAAGCAATAGAAGAACGATGCATATTTTCTGTTGTATACAGCGAAGATGAGGGATAGTAGATAGTTGCCGTATTCCAGAGAGAGAAGTAAAGGTGTGAGCTTCTTATACCGAGATTATCGAACCGGCCTCGGAGCATTGTATGAAAGGAGCAAATAACTCCCCCAAATGCAACGTAATTCCGGCGTTAACGGAGAGAAAAGAGAACTGCAATAATCGCAGTTAATTAGGGTGGTACCGCCGAGTCTTTCGGTCCCTTGCGGATAGAAGGGCTTTTTTGTTGTATAAAAATAACAACGAAGCCAATCATTATGATAAACATAATATAAAGCTGGACGTTAAGGTATAATGGGAAAGAAAAGGATAACCCCTGTCTGAAAGTATAACTTTTAGACAGAACAGTGATGTGATTATGAATTAAAGGAGAGAAAATTATGGCACAGGATAAGAAGCTGGTTGAAGCAATTACCTCGATGGATGTGGATTTTGCCCAGTGGTACACAGATGTTGTTAAGAAGGCGGAGTTGATTGAATACTCCAGCATTAGAGGCTGTATGATACTGCGACCTCTCGGTTATGCAATCTGGGAGAATATCCAGAAGCAGCTGGATGCGGATTTTAAGGCTACCGGAGTAGAGAATGTATATATGCCGATGTTCATCCCGGAGAGCTTGTTACAGAAGGAGAAGGACCATGTCGAGGGCTTTGCTCCTGAGGTTGCCTGGGTAACTCATGGCGGTGGTGAACCGTTGCAGGAGAGAATGTGTGTAAGACCTACCTCCGAGACCCTGTTCTGTGATTTATACTCCAAGATCATACAGTCTCACAGAGATCTTCCAAAGCTCTATAATCAGTGGTGTTCGGTAGTACGTTGGGAGAAAACCACGAGACCCTTCCTTCGTTCCATGGAGTTCTTATGGCAGGAAGGACATACCGCGCATGCTACCGCAGAGGAAGCAGAAGAGAGAACGATCCAGATGCTGAATGTCTATGCGGATTTCTGTGAGAGAGTTCTTGCTATTCCTATGATTAAAGGTCGCAAATCCGAGAAGGAGAAGTTCGCCGGTGCTCATGCAACCTATACCATTGAAGCCTTGATGCATGACGGTAAGGCATTGCAGTCCGGAACCAGCCATAATTTTGGCGATGGTTTTGCACATGCATTTGATATTAAATACACAGATAAGAACAATACGTTACAGTATGTTCACCAGACCTCCTGGGGTATGTCCACCAGAATCATCGGAGCCATTATTATGGTACACGGAGATGACAGCGGTCTTGTACTGCCACCGAGAATTGCACCTACTCAGATCATGATCATACCGATCAGCCAGAATAAGGAAGGTGTTCTTGACAAGGCTTATGAGCTGAAGGAAAGACTCTCCTCCTTCAAGGTTAAGGTAGATGATTCCGATAAGAGCCCGGGTTGGAAATTCAGCGAACAGGAGATGCGCGGGATTCCGATCCGTGTAGAAATTGGTCCGAAGGATATTGAAGCAAATCAGGCAGTCATCGTCCGCAGAGATACCAGGGAAAAGATCGTAGTATCCCTTGATGAGATAGAGGTGAAGGCTGGTGAGATCTTAGAACAGATGCAATCTGATATGTTGGAAAGAGCTAGAAAGCATCGCGATTCCCATACCTATACCGCAACCAACATGGAAGAGTTTGAGAAGACAATCGCAGAGAAGCCCGGCTTTGTTAAAGCAATGTGGTGTCAGGATGAGGCTTGTGAGAAGGAGATCAAGGATCGTACCGGTGCTACCTCCCGTTGTATGCCATTCGAGCAGGAGCATATTGCAGATACCTGTGTATGCTGCGGTAAACCGGCAAAGACGATGACTTACTGGGGCAAGGCATATTAATAGTGAATCGAAGCGTATCCTTGCAATAAAAATTGCGCATTATTATCATTGATATCTATTTAAGAAAGGAGACTGCCCATGAATTTTCCTGTTCCGAAAAAAGTGAATGATATTATCAAAGAGCTGATGCAGCATGGCTATGAAGCTTATGCGGTGGGAGGCTGTGTTCGGGATATGGTTCTGGGCAGAGAGCCGGAGGATTGGGATATCACTACTTCAGCCACTCCCTATGAGGTGAAGAAGATATTTCGGAGAACCGTGGATACCGGCATCGTGCATGGAACGGTTACGGTATTGATCGATAAAGAGCATTATGAGGTTACTACCTACCGTTTAGACGGCGAATATGAAGATAATCGTCATCCGAAGCAGGTGGAGTTCACCTCCAGCTTGACAGAAGATTTAAAACGCAGGGATTTTACGATCAACGCAATGGCTTATAATGAAAAGGAAGGCTTTATTGACCTGTTTGGCGGTATGGAGGATCTGAAGCGGGGATTGATCCGCTGCGTCGGAAGTGCCGTGGACCGCTTTGATGAGGATGCACTTCGTATCCTTCGCGCAATCCGATTTTCTGCTCAGCTTAATTTTGCCATTGAAGAGAATACGCTGCAAGCGATCCGGGATAAGGTGGAGAATCTAAGGAACATCAGTGCGGAGCGCATTCGGGTTGAGCTGACGAAGCTGTTGATCTCGGATTATCCAAACCGGCTGAGGCTGCTATACGAGATCGGTATTACCGGAGTGATCCTCCCTGAATTCGATACCATGATGCGTACGGAGCAAAGGAATATTCACCATATCTACAGTGTAGGAGACCATACGATTCATGCGGTATCCGAGGTAGCCGGGAGTATAAAGGAACACCGATTCGAGCCAAGAGAACGGACGATCCTTCGTTATACCATGCTGCTGCATGATGTAGAGAAGCCGAATACCATTACCGTTGGGAAGGACGGTCAAAATCATTTCTACGGGCATCAGGAGAAGGGCGCTGCAACGGCAAAGAATATCCTGAGAAGATTAAAGTTTGATAATGACACCATCGATTCGGTGGTGCATCTGATTCGCTGGCATGATCATCGTTTTGTTTTGACACCATCAGGAATGCGAAAGGCTGCCTCCAAGATCGGCAAGGAGTATATGGAGTTACTCTTTGAGGTGAACCGGGCAGATACTTCTGCAAAGAACCCCGAGCATACGAAGGAAAAGCAGGAACGACTTGCCACGGCGAGACAGTTATACCTCGGCATTGTGGAGCGGAGAGAATGCGTAAGCCTAAAGGAGCTGAAGATCAACGGCAGGGATCTGATTGCCATTGGAATGAAGCCCGGTAGAGAGATGGGTGTTGTATTAAATGATTTGTTAGCCGAGGTTCTGGAACAGCCCGCATTAAACGAGAGAGAAATTCTTCTGTCCAGAGCAAAAGAAAGATTAGAGGCAAAACGATAGCAGAAAGTATAAGTTTAAAAGTGGTAAAGGTATTGTTAAGTTTATAGAATCTATAGAAAAAAAGCTCTCTGCGAGGAGTAGGATAAGACCTACGAATTCGGGGTGCTTTTTGCTTTTTGCAATTCTACTCAGTAATCCCTCCGGCAACCTGTGTGTGATGGATATGTGCTTTCCTTAAAGGAACTTATTCGCAGTCTTTTCTATATAACTCTTTTCTATGTATATATTGTAATCATGAATCGGAATTTTACATCATAATATTAGTAAGACGGGTTTTATCAATATGAGGATAACAACTACATGCCCCAGATTAGCTCGTCGTATTACAATGCAATGCGATAGAGGTCTTGTAAGGAGGATGGGCTGTGGAGGATAGAAGTCAGGAAGCGTTAAAAAAATATCGTCTAAAAATCTATAATATATACCGGGCCAGAGGGGCATTCCTTTTAGAGACGGATGCTGGTTTGAAGCTTTTTAAGTGCTTTGAAGGCTCCAGAAACCGGGCGCTGTTTGAAAATAAGGTAAAGGAGCATTTGTTGTTCCATGGCTATACGAATACAGATCTCTTTGTCAAAACGATGGAGGAGGACATCATCTCCGAGGATAGCGCCGGCTGCCAGTATATTATGAAAAACTGGTTCTGGGGAGAGGAATGTAATCTGAGAGAATTATCCCAGGTGGAGTATGCCTCTGCGAATCTGGCGAGACTGCATATGATCCTGCAAGATGTAGATTTCACCAAGGAGCAGCTGGAGCATAACATTGCACCGGATCTGACAGAGACCTTTGATAAACGTAACCGGGAATTAAAACGTGTCAAGGGATACATTCGAGAGAAAAAGCAGAAGAATGAATTTGAACTTTTATATCTGAATTATTATGAGATTTTTTATGAACAGGGACTGCTTGCCGCAAAGCGACTGGCTGATTCTGCATACAACGGTCTGATGGAGAAGGCAATTAAGGAATGCCAGGTATGCCACGGTAACTATACCTATCATAATATTATTATGCCAAAAAGTAAAACGGAAGCCATGAGTAAAGCCTATGTTCCGCCGGGATGGGTGAATAAGCAGCCGATTTCCGTAGCTGAGCTGAGTATCGTGGGAAACAATATTGCAACAACAAATTTTGAAAAGTCCTACATCGGATTGCAGATCTTTGATCTGTATCAATTCCTTCGCAAGGTGATGGAGAAAAATGATTGGGATATTCTTTATGGCAGTAATGTAATTGAGGCCTATGACCAGGTAAAATCTATATCGAAGGAGGAACTGCAGTTACTCTATCTGCTGCTTCTGTATCCTGAAAAATTCTGGAAGATAACAAACTTTTATTATAACGGGAAAAAGTCCTGGGTATCCGGCCGCAACACACAAAAGCTTACGATGATAGGGGAGCAGAATGAGAAGAAGGAGATGTTTCTGCATAAACTGGAAAGTATTTTATAGTCCAAGGAAGGATTGAAACTGCCTTCAAGGTAAGCTATAATGTACATAGACACCCGATCAAAGAACTGAGGAAACGAGAATGAGTACTGCGGATAAGAAACATAAGAAAAGATCGAACATAAGCGGCAGACCGATCCTTAGCTTGTTGCTGGGACTGGGCTTCCTTTCCGCCATCCTGCTTGTAACCATGTATGCTACAGGGGATAACCAGGGCCGTAATCAAAGAATCATCCGTGATACCGGGAAACAGGAACAGGGACTTCCTACACCACAGGCCAAGGGCAATGAGATCCTTGGGGTAATCACTGCAATTAAGGAAGGGTCGCAGGAGATAACCCTGTTTGATGTTGAAAAGGAAGAAAGCGCTACATACACTTACAGCGGTGGTACCTCAGTCGTGGATAAATACGGTCAGCCCATTGCGATCAGCCAGCTTCGAGTTGGAACTATGGTAGATGCGGTACTTCCGGTGAATGAGATGAAATTATCAAAGCTTGGGATATCAACGAAGGCCTGGGAATATGTTGGCGTGAGCAATCTGGGAGTTGACCGAAGCAAACGTGTGATGAAGATAGCATCCAATAAATATAAATATGAAGACGACATTATGATTATTGATGGAGCTGATTTTATTACCGTGAACGATCTGGCGGAGATGGATGAACTGACGGTCTGGGGCTATGAAGAGACCATCTGGTCCATCGCCATTACCAGAGGACATGGTACGGTAAAGCTGACCGATTATGAAGCCTTTCTTGGAGATAATATTACCATTGGCTATGAAACGATGCAGCAGATTGCCGATAACATGATCATTAAGGTCAGAGAAGGTAATTTTAACCTGACCGTGGAGAATGCAAAGTATACTGCCACGAAGAATATCACTGTAATCCGGAATAAGGAAACCGTAGTAACCCTGAGTGATCTTGGTCCGGATGCTTCGAAACAGGGACTGGTAACGTTTAAGATCTCGCCCTTTGGAGCGGATCTGTTCATTGACAATAAGCTGACGACCTATGCGAAAGCCCTGGAGCTTACCTACGGAGAGCATGATATCGTTGCAGCTCTCGATGGATATACCACCTTTGAAGGAAAGCTTATGGTTGACAGTGCCGGTACGACGATGCGAATTGATTTACCGGAAGAGAGTAAGAATGAGGAAGCTTCTGTTACCGAGACGGAAACAGGCTCGGAGGGAAAGAATTCCACAGATACAGGAAACGATACCGGTGCAAATAACGGGACAGTGAATGAAAATCCGATCGATGATCCGAAGGATAACTCGGATAATACCTCCAATGAGGATTACGAGACGGATGAACAGCATAAGATCTATGTTCAGAATCCGATCGGAGCCTCAGTGTACTTAAACGGTGAATTCCAGGGTATCTCTCCTGTGAGCTTCCCTAAGCTGATCGGAACCCATGTACTGACCTTTATTAAAGAAGGTTATGAGACAACAAGCTATACGGTTGAAGTCTCTGACGATAATCTGGATACCTATTTTAACATGCCCGATTTAACGAAGAAACAGAAGTAGTCTCATGACAATCATGCTATTCCTATATTCGTTACAATTTGTAATATTTTATCTGAAATAGAATAATGGAATCTAAAATTAAGGATTGAGACAGAACAGTGTCAATCGATTTTTCATCCTCTCTCTTTTCAAAGTAGCCTTGGTAGGCTATAATAAATGTAAATTTATGGAAAAGAGAGGGGATTTTTATGGTCAAATTCTTATATGAAGAAAATATCATCATGTATGCATTTGCTACGTTGGGAGGATTGGGACTGCTGGTTCGTCTGATCGTGAATCTGGTGTATCGTCATCTTGTGAAGGAGTCGGAAAACCCGGCGGAAGCAAAAAATAAGCTCCTGAAGTTGATGAAATTAAGATTTGAAGCTTGCTACAGGGCAAAAATCGGTGTGAATAATGTGGATACTTTTGTGGATAAGAGTGTATTGAAGTATCGATTTTGTGGAGTGTTATTATCCACATGGGATAATTTTTGTGGACAAGTTCTCTTCCTTAATCTATTAATAGTCCCTGTAAGTGCGGTTTTTGGGGTTGCTTTCGGATGTGGACAAGATGTGGTTATGATGACAGGAGCGGTGGGAATTATGACAAGTGCGATTTTGATCCTTGTGGATAAAAGTATCAATCTCTCCGCAAAAAAGAAGATGCTCCGGCTTAATCTGCTGGACTATCTCGAAAACTTCTGTAAGGTAAGACTGGAGCAGGAAGTCTTCCACCCGGAAGTATATGAGCAGATACGTCGTGAATTTTCCCAGGTTGCAGAAGCAAAGAAGCAAGTGGTAACCTCTAAGGAAGTAGTTAAGGAGGATCCGAGAGAAGAGCTGAATCGCAGAAAAGAAGCCAGAAGAAAGAAGGAAGAGGAGAGAAAGCTGGCAGCTCAGAGAAGAGAAGAGGAACAACGGAAGTTGGAAGAGGCTCGCAAGGAGGAAGAGAACAGAAGACTGGAGGAACGTAGACAGCTTGCGGCAAAGCGTCGAGAAGAGGAGCTGAAACGGATCGAAGAAGAACGGCAGGCTTTGGAAGAGAGAAGAGCAGAATTAAAGAAGCGTTCTCTCGAGAAGCAGCAGACCAGTCAGAAAAAGGAAGCAGTGAAGGAGAAAGAGGTTATTTTACATAGTCTTGAGGAGGAGTTGAAACCGACACTTGTTAAGACAGATATGAGCACGGTACTTCACGGGCTGGATGAGATTGCAGCCGGGAATGAAAAGCCTCATCAGGAAAAGGCATTACTTGAGAAGGAAGAAAAAGAGGCGGTAGTACAGGATACCGTTAAGAAAGTAAAGTCTCAGGGAAAATCTCGCGGCAACGCACAAAGCCTTCAGGAAGACAAGCTGATTGAAGATGTTTTAAAGGAATTCTTCGCATAGCATAATTCAAATAGAAAACAATTGAATAATAAGGTTGACTTTGTTAGAATATAAGAAAAAACGAAAGGAAGTTATTAAAATGGCAAACAAAGTTAGCTTTGACTTTTCAGTTGCAAAAAAGTTTGTGGCAGATGGCGAGCTTGATATGATAAAGAGTGCTACTGTAGCAGCAAAAGACCAACTTATTCATAGGACAGGCGCAGGAAACGACTTTCTAGGATGGATCGATCTTCCAATAGATTATGATAAGGAGGAATTTGCAAGAATTCAGAAGGCAGCAGCAAAGATCCAGAAGGATTCTGAAGTTCTTCTGGTAATCGGCATCGGTGGATCTTATCTTGGTGCCAGAGCGGCAATCGAGTGCTTAAGACATAGTTTCTACAATTCTGTATCCAAAGAGATCAGAAAGACACCGGAGATTTATTTCTGTGGTAATAATATCAGCAGCAATTATATGAATCATCTGATTGAGGTGATTGGTGACAGAGATTTCTCCATCAATATCATCAGTAAGTCCGGTACCACTACCGAGCCGGCAATCGCATTCCGTGTTTTCAAGAAGCTTCTGAACGAAAAATATGGAAGAAAAGAAGCAGCAAAGAGAATCTACGCTACCACGGACAAGGCAAAAGGTGCGTTAAAGAATCTTGCAACCGAGGAAGGCTATGAAAGCTTTGTCGTTCCGGATGATGTAGGTGGCCGTTATTCCGTACTTACTGCAGTAGGACTTCTTCCGATCGCTGTCAGCGGTGCAGATATTACAAAGCTGATGGAGGGTGCAGCAAGCATGCGTAATTATTGCTTGAATCAGCCCTTCGAAGAGAATGATTCCTTAAAATATGCAGCAGTTCGTAATATCCTGCTTAGAAAAGGCAAGAGTATTGAGATTCTCGTTAATTATGAGCCTTCCCTTCATTTTGTATCCGAATGGTGGAAACAGCTCTTCGGTGAGAGCGAGGGTAAGGATCAAAAGGGTATCTTCCCGGCATCAGTGGACTTTACAACCGATCTGCATTCCATGGGCCAATTTATTCAGGATGGTCAGAGAACCATGTTTGAGACGGTAATTAATGTTGAGAAATCAGCAACTGAGATCATCTTAGAAGAAGAGGAAGTGGATCTTGACGGCTTGAACTATCTTGCCGGCAAGAGCGTTGATTTTGTTAACAAGAGTGCAATGAAGGGTACGCTCCTCGCACATACGGACGGGAATGTTCCGAATCTGAGCGTGACAATACCGGAACAGAATGAATTCTATCTCGGCGAATTGTTCTACTTCTTCGAGTTCGCCTGCGGCGTCAGCGGATACCTGCTTGGTGTGAATCCTTTCGATCAACCGGGTGTTGAGAGCTATAAGAAGAACATGTTTGCTCTTCTTGGTAAACCTGGCTTTGAAGCTGCGAGAGAAGAATTATTAAAGAGACTATAATTTGAGTAAGTATAATTAAATACAGAGAATTATGGGGCTGTCGCAAAATATTATCTATCTTCTAAAGATAAACCTTAGTGCGACAGTCCCATTATATTCTGTAACAATAAGTAGATTTCAGAGTATAATGTAATATATCCTTTGCAATAAATATGATTAACTACGAGGATAAATGATGGCAGTAATCCTAGGATCCGGATACATATCTTTGAGAATTCGCAACCGAATCCCTTTTACCTCTTGAAGAGCGTGAATATTACTGACCTGATAAATTACATGAACATTCGGCTGCTTAACATAGATATGACAAAAGGCTGTTGGATAACGAATCCCGGTGGGAAAGCGTTATCAACAGCCTTTTGTATTGTAACTATGCTTAAGGCATTATAGCTATATAATTATACATCAGTATGAAGTGGCATAAGCTGCCGCCCATAACGAAAAGATGGAAAATTTCATGGGAACCAAAGTTTTTATGACGGTTATTAAAGATGGGTAGCTTTAGGGCGTAGATGATTCCGCCAATGGTATATATGATTCCTCCGGCCAACAGCCACTGGAACGCGGCAGAAGGCAGGGAGTTGATAATCTGAGTAAAGGCTAATACGCAGGCCCATCCCATAGCGATATATACAACAGAGGAGAACCACTTGGGACAATGAACCCAAAACCCGGTAACAATGATTCCAAGAATAGCCAGACCCCAGATGAAAGCCAACATGGTAAGCCCGGTACGACCGCCGAGTACGATAACACAGATCGGGGTGTAGGTTCCTGCAATTAACACATAGATCATCATATGATCGAATTTCTTCAGACGGATGTGAACCTTAAGTGTTCTTCCGAAGGTGTGATAAATGGTACTCGCAACATATAATAAAATCATACTGAGGATAAAGACACCCAGGGATAGGATATGAACTGCTGTTGGTTGATGAGCCGCCTTGATTAGCAGCGGAGTGGCTGCAAATAAAGCCATAAGTGTTCCGATCAAATGGGTAATAGCACTTCCCGGGTCCTTTGCTTTTACTTTTTTTACTGTCATAAAATCAACTCCTTTTAAAATAGTTGTGATGCATGTAGTGTTTACCATTTGCATTGAGTTTATACATAATGCAGAATTGATATTGCATGATGTAGTAATTAAAACTACATGTGGTGTGTATTTATACTACAACACATTACTAAAAAATGCAAGTTAAAATTTTATTTTTCTAAATAAAAATAATATGTTATACTATTATATAAACACGCAAAAAGAAGCAAGTGAGCGTCTGATAACGAACAAAGCTCGCTTGAGAGGCTATCGGATCCTCATGTAACTTCATAGTGTGCTATGAAAGCAGCATGAGAATGTGACGCTTTCATAATAGAATTAAGCGAGAGAGATAGTTGACCTTAGCAAGACAGAAAGACAGGTGTCTGATATGGATTTAAATGTTGGGGAAATCGTAAAATTAAAAAAGCAGCATCCCTGCGGAAGCTGCGAATGGGAGATACTGCGTGTAGGAATGGATTTTCGCCTCAAATGCATGGGTTGCGGACATCAGGTTATGCTGCCGAGAAAGCAGGTAGAGAAAAACATCAAGCAGGTAAGGAAGCCGTCTGCATCGTAGAGTGGAAAGGGTAAGCTATGGATTATATATTATTTGATTTAGATGGGACGATTACGAATCCCAAGCTGGGTATTACAAAGTCGTTTCAGTATGCGTTAAATTCCAGGGGTATTGTTATCGAGAATCTGGATGATTTAACGAAGCATATCGGACCGCCGATGCATCAATCAATGAAGGAATACGGCTTTAACGATGAAGAAGCAATCGAGCTGATCGATAAGTATCGCGAGTATTATTCTGTTACCGGTATCTATGAAAATGAAGTCTATGAAGGGATGGAGGAGCTGTTTCAACGCTTAAAGCAGTCGGGTAAGAAGCTATATACTGCCACCTCCAAGCCGGAACAATTTGCGAAGATTATTATGGAGCATTTCGGACTCGATTTGTATTTTGATGATATCTGCGGAGCTACGATGGATAGCAGCCGCTCAGAGAAAGCGGACGTCATCCGTTATGCTCTTGAGAAGAATGGTATTACAGATTTAAGTAAGGTAGTTATGATTGGTGATCGTAAGCATGATATCGAGGGAGCGAATAAGGTAGGTATCGCCTCCATCGGAGTATTGTTTGGGTATGGCAGCAGACAGGAGCTGACGATCGCCGGTGCGGATCGAATCGCCTCAACTGTGGACGAGATCTTTGATTTAATTATGGATATGTAGAGAGATGCAAAGGACAATAAAGGCTTACACAACCGGTAAGCCAACCGTTTAGAAAGGAATGAAGGGGTATGAAGCTGATATCGTGGAATGTGAATGGCTTGCGTGCTTGTTTAAATAAGGGTTTTGAAGATTTCTTCCGACAGGCGGATGCAGATGTATTCTGCTTACAGGAGACAAAGCTGCAACCGGAGCAGGTGGAGATTGCATTTGAAGGCTATCACCAGTATTTTAACTCAGCGGTAAAGAAGGGCTACTCAGGTACAGCGGTATTTTGTAAGCAGGAGCCGGTTTGCGTTACCTTTGATATGGGAATTGAGAAGCATGATAGTGAAGGCAGGGTTATTACCGTAGAATTTGAAAAGTTTTATGTGGTAACGGTCTATACCCCGAATTCCCAGAAGGAGCTGGCGAGACTACCTTACCGTATGGAATGGGAAGAAGACTTTCGGGAGTACCTTCTTAAGCTCAATGAGAAGAAACCGGTAGTTGTCTGCGGCGATCTGAATGTGGCTCATAAGGAAATTGATATCAAGAACCCGAAGTCGAATACGAAGAGTGCCGGCTTTACCATGGAAGAGAGAGATAAGATGACAAAGCTCTTAGATAGCGGCTTTGTTGATACGTTTCGCTATAAATATCCAGAAGCAAAGGATGTTTATACCTGGTGGTCTTATATGTTTCATGCGAGAGAAAAAAATGTGGGATGGCGTATAGACTACTTTTTGGCGAGCGAACAGCTCAAGGAGCACATAACGGATAGCCTTGTTTATATGGATGTTATGGGCAGTGATCATTGTCCGGTAGGTCTGATCTTAGAGGATAAATGGGATCATTAATATAATTCCGCGGTGCGGCAATCTGTATGGAAGGGTAATCTTTCAATGAAAATATATGATATTACACAAGAGATATTCAGCGGTAAGGTCTATCCGGGGGATTCACCTCCAACCTACGACAGAGTGGCGGATATGTCGAAGGGCAGTCTCTATAATCTGACGAACCTGTCTCTGGGAGCTCACAATGCTACTCATGTAGATGCCCCCTTTCATTTTATTGAACAGGGTAAGACGATCGAACAAATCGAGCTTACAAGCTGTATCGGAACTTGTACGGTTGCAGATCTTTCAGGACTGAGTATGGAGACACTCCGGGAATTGCTTGGGAGCTGCCAAAAACGTTTGTTGGTTAAGGGTAAGACAGAGATCACACATACGATGGCGAAGCTATTCAACGAGTTCGGGATTATACTAGTCGGAGTTGAGACGCAGAGCGTAGGACCGGAAGGAGCACCGATGCAGGTACACCTGGAATTGCTGGGGCGAGAAGTTGTTTTACTGGAAGGGCTATTTCTGGATGAAGTGGTCCCAGGAAATTATTTTCTATTTGCGGCACCGATTAAACTTGGCGGGTGTGATGGGGCACCCTGCAGGGCGGTGCTGCTTGAATGCATGACAAAGGAAGGCTCGTAAAGCATACAAGATCTATCGATTGACAAAATGGTACTTGTAATTATTATAGTAAATAAGTATACTAAATTTTGCAGATACTAAGGAGAGCGGAGGGTGGATATATAATGGAGGCTGTAAGAATTAGAACAGATCAGGCTGAGTCAGGGATGAAGGTAGCTTCAGATGTATATACCTCGAATAATCAGCTAATTATTCCGAAAAATACGGTACTGGATGAACGAATGATAAGCAGACTTCGTTTTTATAACATCTATGGACTTCTGATTTTTCGTAACAAGCAGGAGATTGAGTTGGTAGAAGAGGTCTCCTATATTGAGATGCTTCGCAGTACTCCGGAATTTAAGAAATTTAACCGTACCTACGTGGAAACGATACGTAATGTTGAGGACAATTTCAATGATGTTCTAAATGGACAAGCAGAATTTGACACGGATAATCTGTTGGCTGAGACGGACCGAATCTTACACGAAGGACGTAACGGAGCCCATATTCTTGAGATGCTTCATGGGATTCGTAATTATGACGATCTGACCTATGTTCATAGCTTGAATGTGTCATTGATCTGTAATGTGTTCGGAGGATGGATGAAGTACTCAGCAGAGGATATCCGGATGCTGACGCTGGCTGGTCTGCTGCATGATATCGGTAAGATGCTGATACCGAAGGAGATTATCACCAAGGCTGGGAAACTGACTCCGGAGGAATTCAAGATTGTTAAGACACATTCCATCAAAGGCTATCAGGTTTTAAAAGATCAGCCCATTGATATCAGATTGAAATATGCCGCGCTGATGCATCATGAGAGATGTGACGGAAGCGGATACCCTAACGGCTTTGTAGCAGAGCAGATTGATGATTTTGCAAAGATAATCGCGATCGCAGATGTTTATGATGCTATGACCTCAAGCCGACGTTACCGTAATGCGATCTGTCCCTTTGACGTAGTGGAAGAATTTGAGAAGGATGGGTTCTTAAAATATGATCCCGGTTTCCTCATGACCTTCCTCGAACGAATCGTACAATCCTATTTGCACAATGTGGTTCGATTAAGCGACGGAAGAGAAGGAGAGGTTATCATGATTAATAAGCTTTCCCTTGCCAGACCGGTAATTCGCTCCGGAGCGTCCTATATTGACCTATCGAAGGAGCATAAGCTTTCCATTAAAGAGATTATTTAAACGACCTATAATAACGGAATACAGGTGAAACGATAAATCGTTTCAATTCTTATAAAAAAGAGAACCTACTCTAGGAGGAACACGATTTTCAGGCTTTGACTAAAATCGTATTTTTCATAGGGTGGGTTCTTATTATATTCCGAGATTAGAGGAGCATCCGCCCTGCCTTCCGAAATGGGACTTGCTTTTCACAGCACTAACGCTTGGAGCTTCCCGCATATACCGGAGTAAAATCCTCGCTGTCGGCACAGACAAATCCCGAATACTTGACAACAAGCTTCTCAAAGTATGGGGTTGCAACAGGAAGATCTTCCTCATAGAGGTTGATAGCATATACTGTTTTAATCTCACGGTTTTTCACAAAGGCGGCATCGGATGGAGCTGTAAAGTCAGCATCAATTGCTTCGAAATCCAAGGAGTCTTGATTGCTTAACACAAGCTCTACCACATTCATCTCGGCCCAAAGCTCAACGGTCAGCTCACGGTTGTCCCGGAATAAGTCGGCAATATCCTTCGCCTCTATCCTCTGCGGTGTCATATAAAATAGATCGATGCTTTTTTTCTCAATTTTCACGGAAAAACTTTTTTTCTTATCTGCCATAATCGTATTCCTTTCATCTGGCTTTAACTTCATGATCTTCCACTCCGCTCGCGTGTCCACAAACAAGTTTGCGGCACGTTCACTACGTTCAATTATAATACATTGTGGTTGAAATGGCAATAACGCTACTTCCCCTATGACAGTCCTGACTGTTCTGATTGTCATGAGCTCGGGTTGCGGTGAGGTTGACAAGGGATTCTGTAATCGTTACAATAAAGGTATATGAATAGGGATGAAGGAATCCCGGGAGGATAGGATGATGAAGACCATGTTCCCAAAGGGGATGAAAAAAGAAAAAGTGATGAAAGCACACGCCATGTATGTGACATGGCTCATCCTTGTCTTAATAATTACGACGGTTTTGTCTGTATTGCTTAATCGTATGGGAATTAATAAAGAAAATGCATTAATGATCTTTCTGATCGGAGTACTGGCGATTACAGTTTTGACCAAAGGCTATTTCTATGGTTTTATAGCTTCTATTGCCAGCATCTTCATCTTTAACTATTTCTTCACAGAACCATTACATTCACTTGCAATCAGTAAATCGCAGGATTACATTATGATTGCCTTTTTTTTGCTTGCATCCTTGATCTGTGGAACCATGTCTTCAAAGTTTCAGCTTCAAACAGAGTTGGCGAAGAAGAACGAGAAGACAACCGAGCTCTTGTATGAGATCTCAAAAAGCTTTCTGAATCTGACCGGGACCGTAGGGATTGTAGAGAACGGAATGCGCTATATTCAAAAACACACAGGTTTTGAATGCAGTGTTACTCTGGAGCATGAAAAATTCAGCCAGGCAGAGACAAGTTTTCAAACGGCGAGTTATCCATCTGAAATTGATGAGCAAGAACTTTATATATTACCGATCAAGGATCTCTCCAATCGGATCGGAACGATATCTATCGCGATGGGTGGTCGTCCGCTATCTTATGAGGAGGATATTCTGATTCGAACCGTGGTATATCAGATGGCACTTGTACTGGATCGAGAATTTATCTATCACGAGCGAGAACGAATTAAATTGGCTATGGAAAGCGAGCACTTAAAAAGTACTCTGCTGCGTAGTATTTCACATGATATTAGAACGCCTCTGACGGGGATCATGGGTGCCAGTAGTCTGATCTTGGATGGCTATGATGATCTTGACGAGGGAAGTGTTAAACGGCTGGCATCGGATATTAATGAAGAAGCAGCAAGACTAATCACCTCGGTTCAAAACATCCTGGATATGACCCGCATTAGCGAGGGACATCTGACGGTTAAGAAAGAATTTGAAGCAGTAGATGATTTGATTAATCAAGCGGTTGCACATGTCTCCAGGTTCGTAGCTCAGGATCGGCTGAAGATAGAGATCCCGGAGGATATTATTCTTGTGGAGACTGACGGAAGGCTTATGGTTCAGGTGATTGTTAACCTTCTTGATAATGCCTATAAGCATTCCGGTAATGATTCTAAGATTATATTAAGAGTCTGTCGGGGAATTCATAAGGTAATCTTTGAGGTTGAGGACAACGGACCAGGGATTGATGAAAAGATTCAAAGCACACTGTTTGACGGCTTTGTCACCGTGCCTCGTAATGTATCGGACAGCAGTAGAGGGGTAGGCCTGGGATTGGCAATCTGTAAAGCGATAGTCGAAGCCCACGGGGGCAAGATATCAGCTTATAACAAGCCCGAGGGCGGAGCGGTATTTCATATAGAATTACCCGATGAGGAGGAATAAAAGATGAACCAACAGATCCATATTCTTTTAATAGAGGATGATAGAAAGATAGCGAACTTTATGTCAATGGCATTAAAAGCAAAGGGGTATAAACTATCTGTTGCAAACACGGGTAATAGCGGCATTCTGTGCTTTTGTACAGAGAATCCGGATATAGTGTTACTGGACCTGGGCTTACCGGATAAGGATGGAATTGAAATTATTCGAGAGATACGTGAGGTTTCAAAGATCCCGATTCTCATCGTATCTGCGAGGGAACAGGAGAAGGATAAGATAACTGCATTGGATACCGGAGCAAATGATTATGTAACTAAGCCCTTTGCCATGGGGGAGCTAATGGCGCGTATCCGGGTGATGGAGCGCTTTATTGAACGAGAGAGTATCACGACTCCGCTGAACATTTATCATTTTGACTACCTGAGTGTTGACTGTGAACGTCGCCGTATATTTATTGATGATACCGAGGTTCATCTTACGCCAATCGAATATAAGCTTTTATTACTTCTGATTGCAAATCGAGGAAAGGTAGTAACCCATAGTCAGATATCCAAAGAGGTATGGGGCTATGGGGAGACAGGTGATTCAAAGAGCATTCGTGTATTCATGGCAGGTCTTCGAAGAAAGATAGAAAAGGACCCTTCCCATCCACAATTTATTATGACGGAAATTGGAGTAGGCTATCGTTTTACAGATTAACCGTTCAAGGGCAGACCTTTATATGCTCAATGCCGGATACAGGATATGAAACAGTGTATTAGCATCAGCTTCATTCGCCGTGACATAGGGTATATTATTCTGCTCAAATATACGTCTATCCGGACTTGAGTTACACACCGCTATGGTCATACAGCTCTCGCTGAGCTGATTTAAGATGATGCTGACTAACATATTGCTCAGGTCATTGTTGCTTACAGCAAAGAGCTGATGATATTGTTTAGTCTTATCCAGACTGCTTTCATCTTTAATCTGAAGGTAGTCTATCTGGTGCTTTTTAAGAAGCTGCAGCAGACTTTCAGCAAGAGGAGAATCTCCCAGAACCAAGGCGTATTGCTTACCGGCAGCATAAGAAGAAGGCGACCCGGACGGTGCTATCCGCTGACCGGTCAATCGATCGAGTCTTTGTAAGAGTAAGTAAATTATACCGGCAACAATAAGCATGCAGACAATAAGCCATTCCATAATTACACCCCATTTTAAATATCCTAATTTTGTAGGTCAACCCTATGAAATGGTTGATGAAACCATTTCATAACGGTGTGAAAAAAGTTTTATTTTCACATTACTACATTATAGGAAAATGTATAAAAGTGATGCAATTATTCTTTAGTCTACGTTAAATTTTCATAAGTGAGCTATATAATATCCTTAATACTATCTTAATACCGGTCAAGGTGATTGTCTGATTTCATGGCTTCGTGAAATTGCTTTGGAGTCATACCGTATTCATTCTTAAAGGCTCGGAAAAAATTAGAATAGTCACCGAATCCGCACTGTTCATATACGTGAGTAATCGGTATATCCTTCAGGATCAGTTCCTTTGCTGCGATTAGCTTCTTCTGAAGAATATAGCGGTGTAGAGTGGTTCCGGTGTGCCGCTTAAATTCTCGAGAAAGATGAAATTTACTTAGATAAGTGAACTGGGATAGCTCATCGATCGTAATATCTTCCTCAAGATGGGAGTTGATATACTCCAGAATTTGATCAATCAGATTACTCTTCTTAACATCCACATCCAGTCTGACATTCTCGTTAAAGGACAGATTATTCACATACACAAAAAGCTCCGTGATATAAGCCTTATACAGAAGCTCACGTCCGATTCCCTGATAACGTTCCATTAAGATCAAGCGATTCAAAAGTAATCTTATATTTTGCTGCCATTCGAAGTCTGCACGAAGGACATTCTTTCGTTTCGGGCTTTCGAAGCATTGGGTAAGATCCGTCATTTCGCTGGAGAGCTGCTGCAGAAATATAGGATTTAGCCAAAGTACGATTCGCTCATAAGCAGAATCCTTGGAATTAATATAAGCCTGATGCAATTCTCTGGAGTTGACTAACACGATATCACCCGGCTTCAGCGGGTAAGATTTACCTTCGATCAGATAGGTAACATCCCCGGACAGAAAAAGATAGCATTCATAAAAATCATGGTGATGCAGGCTCACGCCGGATAGATCGGTGCTGGAATAATGATAGATTTCATAATCTCTGGAGAGCATATATTGACGGGTTTGATATTCGTGGGTTGTCTGCTTCATAATAGCTCCTTATGACATCGGATACACTGTAATTTTTATACTGCTTTTATCATATTCCATATAAGCAACTTTTGCAAGTTCGTAAGCAAGAATAACATATTATCACAACCGGTACCTTGTTATAATTATGATAAAATACGGTTTCGGGCTACAGAATAAAGATATCAATGCATAATTAGAGGTATGATCTAACAATAACAGGCTTATGAGAAAGGGTATGGTAATTCGTATGTTCGATGATAATTTTATGGTAAAAGGTAAAACGGCAGAGCAATTATATCATGGGATTGCAAAAAGTGCTCCGATTTATGATTTTCATTGCCACCTTTCCCCAAAAGAAATCTACGAGGATAAGGTGTTCGGCAATATCTCGCAAATATTTCTGGGCGGGGATCATTATAAGTGGAGAGCTATGCGCTATGCCGGCGTGGAGGAGAGATACATTACCGGAGACGGAGATGATTTGGAAAAGTTCCGACTTTGGGCAAAGACACTTCAGCGATTGGCAGGGAGTCCCTTGTATCACTGGACGAATCTGGAGCTCCGACAATTCTTCGGGATAACAGAGCCTCTAAAAGAAAGCAATGCAAAGCAAATCTATGATCTATGTAATCAAAAGATAAAGGAGGAGTCCATATCGCCGGTGCATTGTATCCGAAAAGCAGGAGTTAGGCTGATCTGCACCACGGATGATCCTGTGGATGACTTGCAATATCATAAGCTGATCACAGAGAAAAAATATGAATTCAAGGTATTACCCACCTTCCGACCGGATAAGGCATTAAGTATTCAGAAGGATGGCTTCAATGATTATATAGAGATGCTATCTAAAGTATCCGGTACTTCCATTAACAGCTATGAGGAACTGATTACCGTACTCAGAGACAGAATTGCTTACTTTGACAGCCATGGCTGCAGGAGCTCGGACCATTCGCTGGAAAGCCTGGGGTATGCGCCTGCCAGTGACGTTGAGGTCGGGATCATCTTCGATAAGAGACGAAGCGGTTATGGGGTGACGCCGTCCGATGCAGAGAAATTCAAGAATTACACTCTGCAGCTCCTGGCAAAGGAATATCATGATCGAGGATGGGTGATGCAGCTTCATCTTGGTGCCATGAGAAATAATAACGATGTAATGTTTGAGAAGATTGGTCCGGATACAGGTTTTGATGTTATGAATGATTTTGAAGTAGCTCCTCATCTATCCAAACTTATGAATGAGATGAATAAAGAAAATGCATTGCCGAAAACTATCCTCTATACTTTGAATCCGAAGGATAATCTTGTTCTCTCAGCACTACCGCACTGCTACTGTGAGGATAACATCCCGGGTAAGGTACAGTTTGGTGCTGCCTGGTGGTTCTTAGATCACAAGGAGGGTATGCTGGAGCATCTCAAGACCATTGCTAGTCAGGGTATGCTTGCCGATTTTGTCGGTATGCTGACAGACTCACGCAGCTTCTTATCCTATGCCAGACACGATTACTTTCGAAGGATTTTGTGCAGTTATGTCGGCAGCCTGGTGGATGAAGGTGAATTTGAGAAAGATGATACGGTTCTTACCGAGATCATCGAAGGTATCTGTTATAAGAATATCGTGAAATATTTAAATATAGCAGAATAGAAAAAAATATACGCTATCGCTATGCGAGGCGAAAAGTGAATACAACTAGGACAAAATATTATTATGTAGGAGGAGGTATTTTATGAAATTTTCATTTCGTTGGTATGGAACAGACGATGCGGTGAAGCTGCAATACATCAGACAGATACCTAGTATGCACAGTATCGTTACTGCGGTATATGATGTGCCTGTTGGTGAGGTATGGAGTAACGAGAGTATACAGAAGCTTAAGAAAGAAGTGGAGGATGTAGGTTTACATTTTGAGGTAATTGAGAGTGTACCGGTGCATGAGGACATCAAGCTCGGACTTGCAACCCGGGATAGATATATCGAAAACTATAAAGAAAACATCAGAAGACTATCCAAAGCGGGAGTGAAAGTTATCTGCTATAATTTCATGCCGGTTTTTGACTGGACCAGAACCCAGTTAGATAAGGTGCTGGAGGACGGTTCCACTGCACTGGTGTATTATAAGGAACAGTTAGAGAAGATGGATCCTCTCACCGGTGAACTATCTCTTCCCGGCTGGGACTCCAGCTATACTAAGGAAGGTCTTGCCCAGGTGTTTGAACAGTATAAGAAGGTGGACGAGGAAGCCTTGTGGTCAAATCTGGAATATTTCCTACAGCAAATCATACCTGTAGCCAGAGAATGTGATGTAAAGATGGCAATTCATCCGGATGACCCGCCGTACAGCATCTTCGGATTACCGAGAATCATCACGAATGAGAAGAATCTGGATCGGTTCTTAAAGCTGGTAGATGATCCGTATAATGGTCTTACCTTCTGCACCGGCTCCTTGGGCTCCGCAAGCTTTAATCATATTGTTGAGCTGGTAGATAAGTACTCTGCACAGGGAAGAATTCATTTTATACATATCCGTAATGTAAAGCTATTGGAGGACGGCAGCTTTGAAGAAAGCGCTCATTATTCACCCTGTGGCTCGATGGATATCGTAGAGATTATGAAGGTACTCCATAAGAATGGCTTTGATGGCTATGTTCGTCCGGATCACGGAAGAATGATCTGGGGTGAGACCGGCAGACCCGGTTATGGATTGTATGACCGTGCCCTTGGAGCCATGTATCTAACTGGCATCTGGGAGACACTGGAGAAGACACAAAAGGGAGAATAATAAAATGAAATTACCATTTAAGATTAATTTTCTGAATAAAGTTGTAGTGATAACCGGTGGTGCTGGGGTTCTCGGTGGTTACTGGGCGGAAGCTTTTGCCGAATGCGGTGCGAAGGTGGCGATTCTTGACCGGAACATAGAGATGGCTGAGAAGAAGGCGGCAGAGATTACACAGGCAGGAAATACAGCGCTCGGTGTGGAAGCGAACGTTCTTGATAAGGAGAGCCTAAAGAAGGCGCACGAGCTGGTACTTAAGCAATTTGGACCCTGTGATATCCTGGTGAACGGAGCCGGCGGTAATAACCCGAAGGGGACTACGACGAAGGAATACCTCTTTGAGGAAGATATCACGGAGGAGAACAAGGATCTGGTGACTTTCTTTGATCTGGACGAGCAGGGAATCCGCTTTGTCTTCGACCTGAACTTTCTTGGAACCTTGCTTCCCTGTCAGGAGTTTGCGAAAGATATGATCGGAAGAACAGGCTGTAATATCATCAATGTCTCCTCGATGAATGCGCTTACTCCTTTGACCAAGATCCCCGCCTATTCCGGAGCCAAGGCAGCAGTATCGAATTTTACTGAGTGGCTGGCGGTTCATTTCTCTAAGGTTGGAATCCGTGTCAATGCGATTGCACCCGGGTTCTTAGTTACCAAGCAGAATGAAGGCCTTCTGAAAAACGAGGATGGCAGTCTCACCGATCGATCCCATAAGATATTAAACAGTACTCCAATGGGCAGATTCGGCGAACCGGAGGAACTGATCGGAGCACTGCTCTTCCTTGCTGATGAAGGTGCTTCCAGCTTTGTGAATGGAATTGTTCTTCCGATCGATGGAGGCTTCTCTGCCTACAGCGGGGTATAAGCTTACTACTTGATTTATCCTATATGACTCTGGGTGATAGGAAGCATCCTTCGTGAATCTTCCATAGCCATGAGTAAAAGTCCGGTGCAGAGTAAATGAGCTCTAAGCCGGGCTTTAATTATTGTATGGATGCACTTCATTGGATATAATATAGATATTAAAGATCAGAAGAGGAGGTTATACAATGCAGAGAATAGTACCCCATCTATGGTTTGATAAAGAGGCTTATGAGGCAGCGCAGTTTTATCTATCCTTATTCAAGGATGGAGAGATGGTCGGGAGAACAAAAATCAGTGATACACCCTCCGGAACGGCTGAGATTGTTACCGCCCGGTTTGAAGGACAGGAATTTCAACTGCTGTCGGCAGGACCTTATGTCACCTTTAACC
>JAEZLZ010000120.1 GCA_023415055.1 Bacillota bacterium
TGAACCGCTCCCCGTCAAGTAGACAATTGAAAAAATAAAAACTTTTTTATCCAGCAGGAATAATTATCCTGCTGGATTTTTATGCTGCATGCATATATATTTCATGTTTCTCCATTGGTGTTAAAACTCCAAGATTTCTTTGTAATCGTTTATTGTTATAATACTCTATATAGTTTTCTATCATTTTAACAATTGATTCTTTGCTGGTAAATTTTTTACCGTAATACCGTTCTCTTTTAATGATTCCCCAGAAACCTTCCATTGGTCCGTTATCAATACATTTAGCTACTCTGGACATACTTTGAGTCATTCCGGCAGCTTCCAACCTGGCATGAAATGTCCTATTAGTATATTGAAATCCCCTGTCAGAATGAAAGAGTGGATGAGCATTTGAATTCTTCTCCACAGCAGCATCAAATGTATCAAAAACCAATGCATTATTGTTTCGGTCACGAATGATATACGATACAATTCGTCTGTCATACAAATCAAGAATAGCACTTAAATAAACCTTGTATTTTTCAATCCCGATGTAATAGTGGAATTCAGTTACATCTGTAAGCCACTTCTCGTTCGGTGCTGCTGATTTGAATTCACGATTTAGTGTATTTTCAGCTATGTATTGCGGATTGGGTGACTGTCTCGTGCATCCATTGTTAGTGTACTTGATCGTAGATTTAATATCCCGATTGCGACATATACGTAATACTCGTTTATCATTTACTTTTATATCATGATAACGTTCAAGATCGTCTCTGATCCTACGGTATCCTTTATCGGGAGATTCCTCATGAATCTTTTCCATGATATCTGCAATACGATTGTTTTCTGTTTCGCCTTCAGAAAATCCTCTGTGTAACCATTTATAGTATGCGGCTCTGGAAATCCCGCCAAATTTGCACAGTGCACTGATTGAATAATTGTATTCTTCATTTTCCTCTTTGATTGCCTGATATATGTATTCATGGCGAACCAGGCTTAGTCCCGCCTCCTCTCTATTTCCTCGAGTTTTTTTAAGAATGATACCTCCATTTCAGCTCGTTCTTTTTCAGCTCTTAAAATCTTGTTTTCAGCACGGAGACATTCTAATTCGCTCAGTTGGCTTTCATTTTTTCTTTTCCCACGATTATCTTTTAAAGCATCAACTCCGTCTAATTCATATTTAACGGTATAATTACGTGCCTGTTGATAGGATACCTGATATTTCTCGGCTACTTCAGCATAATTATGTTCATGTGCTATACAATACTGTACAATTTCTATACGTTCATCAAAGGTTGTTTTTCGTCCTTTGGCCATGATGGAATATCCTCCTGTTCCAGAAGCCTTTAGCTTCTCATGACCATTATACTTTGAAATCCATCGTCTGAGTTGAGTATTTGATCTTATTTTATATTTTTTTAACACTTCAGGTCCTGTAAGCTTTCCTGAAAGATAATCATTGATGGCTGCATGTTTTGTTTCAGCAGCATAATGGTTTGCCTTGCTTCCGGTTTTAAGTCCATCAAAACCCAGTGTGTTATATAATCGAATCCAATCCCTTAAAGCCGTTTGACTCATCCCATACAAACGGCATAATTCTCTAAAACCATAGGTGTTGTTCAAGTATTCGATAACAATTTTTTCTTTTTCATCATGGGAATACTTATGTCTAAATGCCATAAAAATATGCTCCCTCCTAAGCAACAAGTGATTTTTATTATTTCACTTGTCTACCTAGAAGGCAATGTCATTTAGTTAAGAAATTAATAGGATAAAGATACTTTATAGTGAAGAGTATCTTTATCTTATTTTTTTAGAAACACATATAAAAAGGTGTTGACATATCGTCAAAAATTTGCGGGCTTCGCCCCTTAAAGTATAAATTTTTAAGGAGGCAGCCTATGAACCCTGACGTTTTAAAACTAAATCTCAATGATGTAATCGATGAAGTTGAGAAAAATCTGTCAGACTATCTCATTGATCCAACAAAGAACTTCACCAGAAAAAGAAAACTTGATTTTTCAACTATTATGTCCCTGCTGATCGGAATGGGTGGAAATACTATAAGTAAAGAATTGTGGAATTATTTTGGTTATTCGACTACTACAGTATCTGCATCAGCATTTGTTCAGCAAAGAAGCAAAATCAAATATCAGGCAATAGCGGATATCTTTCATTCCTTTGTGAATAAGTGTGACAGGCAATCATTATATAAAGGCTATCGATTGTTGGCTGTAGACGGATCAGATGTTAGATTACCAACAGATAAAAGAGAAGTGTTTACATATCTAGCAAACGATGATACAAGCGAAGGCTACAACTTACTGCATCTGGATGCTATGTATGATATTTTGCAGCACATTTATGTTGATGCATCCCTTCAATCAAAAATCGGAATGAATGAACACAGTGCACTTGTTTCGATGATTGACAGCTCTAAGTTACAGGATAAGGCTATGATTATTGCTGATAGGGGATATGCATCATTTAACAATATCGCTCACTGTCAAGAAAAAAACTGGTCTTATATAATCCGCGCCAAAGAGACATACGGAATAAAATATACAGCACCACATACAGAGACATATGATATTGATGTGATGATAACCTTAACACGTCGACAAACAAAAGAGACAAGTAAACTTATAAAAGAAAATCCTGAGAGATACCGTTGGATACAGCCTCATACAACATTTGACTATATTCAGCCAAAAAGTAATACAATGTATGACCTACCTATTAGAGTAGTACGATTTAAGTTGTCGGATACATCATTCGAAACTATTTTTACTAATCTTCCAAGGGAAGAATTCTCAGCTGATGTTTTGAAAGAGTTGTATCACTTGCGTTGGGGAATAGAAACATCTTTTAAGGAATTAAAATACAATGTTGGTTTGATAAATTTTCACAGTAAGAAAATCGAATTTATATATCAAGAAATATATGCAAAGCTAATCATGTATAATTTTTCTGCCTCCATCGTCTATGATCAGCCAACTGTACAGAATAAAAGAATCAACTTTTCAAAATCAATAACGCTATGCTATGAGTTTTTCAAGGAAAAGCTTTCAAGCAATACACTATTAGAAATGTTAATAAAACTTGTTTCAGCAATTCGATCTAATCGAATGTTTGAGAGAAAAAAGAAACCGAAAAGTGCAATAAGTTTTGCTTACAGAGTATCTTAATTTATAGAATTCCCATAATGTAATCAGAACAGGTCCAAGACATTTGGCACCTGCTTTTGTGTTGTTGAAAAAGTAAAACGGCAGCTGCTTATGATAGCATCTGCCGTTTTTATTACGATTATATATTGTTATTCTGATGAAATAATGCTTAACTAAATGACATTGACCTAGAAGGGAGCATATCATAATTTAACAATACTTTGCGGAAGTCCCTTTTTCTATAATCTTATTACTCATTATTCGTTATTTTCATCAATTCGATCAGACGATCTGTAGCATTCCCATCCGTGTAGATATAATTTCGATTGACAAAATCATCTATCCGATATAATTCAAAGGCTTTCGTTCGGATGATATCCAGTACCTCCTGACAATTGTAAGCCACCGGTCCCGGAACAAAGCTCTCATAATCGTAATAAAAACCTCTGCCCTGATCCGAAAACTCAAGAAAATCATAAGCATAAAATATCATCGGTCGTTTCATCAGGCAATATTCAAAGATAATGGAGGAATAATCCGTAATCAAGATATCTGCTGCCATCAGTACGGTATTTACGTCCTTTTCAAAGGATAGCTGGCAGATATGGCTCCCCAACTCCTCCGTCTCAAAGGTGCTTGCAATATGAGGGTGAAGTCTGAGTCCAAGGAAGTAATCTCCGGACAATTCACGACTCATTTCCTTCACGAGCTCGATCAATCTCGGATTATGTTCCGGGTTGTCGCGGAAGGTAGGTGCATAAAGAATCAGTTTCTTGTTGGATGGAATATGATATTTTTGATAGATATATTCCTTATCCGACCATTTCCCTGCCGCCTCAGCCGCTTTTATTCTGCGAAGAAGCTCGTCCGTCTTGGGAAGTCCAATCGGATAAACGTTATTCTCTGCTACACCAAAGGCACCGGCGTACACCTTTTTTATACTCGGAGAATTTACGATCAGATGCGTAATATTCGCATTTGCTCTTCGCTCCAGGCTCCCCAGATAACCTATATTTACATCCTGTCCAAATTTCTTGATGGTCCCGGTTCCGTGCCACAGCTGAATTACCTTGGTTCCTTTTCGTCTATGTAGGTAGGCATAGGGTAGAAAAATATTATCCATCAGTACAACTTCAGCCCGCGCTAATTCAAAGGGCTTACGAAAGAAAAATGTCAGTAATGTTTTCATTCCCGACAGACTCTTTACCGCTCTCGTCTCACGCTTTGTCAGGTAAGAGAAGGTATAATCATTGTCTTGCTTTTTCAGGGCTCTGACAACAATTGCTACATTACTTCCCTCTCCATCATCATGGGTTACAATACAGAATACCCTCTTTTTTTTCACCGGAATCCATCTACACAGATGATAAACCAGCGCAAACAGATAATAGCCGAACGTCTTAGTCATATGCGATACTCCTAGGTTCAATCCGAATCTGGTGGTTATGTAGCCTTTTAAAACAATGTAGTTTCTATACTACTGTGACACCTTCTGGATCAATTCAACCACTCTTAGGGAAGCGTTGCCGTCATCCGCGTGGTTATATTTTTGATAGAATGCCTCCTGCTTAGCCTTGTACTGCGCCGCATCATAGTTCTTTACTGCGGCAACCAGTTCTTCTCCGGTAAGGGTTACGGGTCCGGGAGCCTCCGCAAGAAAATCAAAATAAAAGCCCCTTAAGGTATCCTTATATTGCTCCAGATCGTAGCAGAAGAACAGCATCGGTCTCTTCAGCAGGCTATAGTCAAACATTACTGAAGAGTAATCTGTAATCATCATATCCGAGACCAGATATAATAGCGATATATCATAGCTTAAATCACAGGAATAGACAAAGCCCTGATAGGGAGTCCAGTCAATCTGGTCCATAACCAGATAATGATACTTCACTATCATGACATACTCATCGCCTAAACTGCTTCTCAGCTCGCCAAAATCCAGAGGCGGGTTGAATTTATAGTTGCCTTTTCCATAGAACTCATTGTCACGCCAGGTAGGTGCATATAAGATAATCTTTTTGTCTAAGGGCAGACCCAGCTGTTTCTTCAGCTCCATAATGTCCTTCGAATTATTCTTAGCAAAGAGAACATCATTTCTCGGATAACCGATCTCGAGCATCTCCTTCCCAAAAGCAAACGCCCGACGGAATATTTCTGTAGAAAAGTGGTTCTGAGAAATCAGATAATCCCAGGTCTGAGCGTTATCATAAAAGTTCTTCTTATAGTTGTCAATTCCCTTCTCTCCAGCCATAAATACCGTGTCCATATCGAGTGCCAGCTTCTTTAGCGGTGTCCCGTGCCAAGTCTGAATATAGGTACAGCCCGGTCTCTTTATAATATATTTGGGTAGACGGGTATCACATACCCAGATACCTGCGGTGGCAAATAAATAGAAGTACTTCAACCGACTTCTCTTCACTGCCTTCGCCTCTCCCGGCAGTGGCGTGTTCGGATCCTCAAGAATATAATAGCAGCGATACTTTTTATCGAGTCCCTGCTGCACCATCTCTTCATAGATTGCTCTGGGATTACCGGTATAATTTCTACCGAGGTTACTCTCAAACAGAATGATGTTTTTATTGAGCGGAAGAACAGTACAAGCAGTTCTGTAGATGCCCAGAATCACCGGTTTTATTTTCTTCTTGATCTTTTTTATACCCTTTTTGACAACTCTCTTTGGTGATAAGCCCATAATGATAACCATGCCTTTCTCACAACCTGCAATTGTTATTTTTTCCTCAAAGCGCAAGGATACCGTGTGAAGACTAGGTCCCCACACGGGTCTATTATCAAGAATTAATTCTTTTTCGCTCCAAGATTTAAATCCTGCTTAATCTTCGTTGTAGAAATACCTTCTGTACGGGGAAGATATACTACTTCACAATAATCCTTTAAGAAGTCAAATTGGCCCTTCCAGTCATCACCCATGACAAATACATCGATCTGATTATCAACTACATCCTGAATCTTCTGTTCCCAATTATATTCCGGTATTACCTCATCAACGTACTTAATTGCTTCCAGAATAATCTTACGATCCTCATAGCAATGGTATGCTGTTTTATGCTTAATTGCGTTAAATTCGTCAGAGGAAAGCACCACCACAAGATAATCCCCCAGTTCTTTGGCCCTTCTTAACAGATTAATATGCCCTACATGTAATAAATCATAGGTTCCGTAAGTTATAACTTTTTTCATCGTTTCTCATGCTCCCAGACAAAGGTGTCTGTTTTTAGGAGCATTTCCTCCTTTCAAATTTAACGTTGCTATCTATCTACCCTTATTATATATCATTCACTTTCGCTTCATAGATTGTGCTGACATCAGCAACCTTGCCCTTCGCAATCAGTCTTCCCTTTTCCAGAAGAATCGCACAATTACACAACCGATTCACCTGTTCCAGTGAGTGTGAAACAAAAAGCACCGTTACTCCGTTATCAAACATCGACCTAATCTTTTTCTCGCTCTTCTTGCGGAATTTTGCATCTCCCACGGCCAGAACCTCATCCAGAATCAATATCTCCGGCTCAACAATGGTTGCGATGGAAAAGCCAAGTCTTGCCTTCATACCGGAGGAATAATTCTTCACCGGCACATTAATAAAGTCACCCAGCTCCGAGAATTCCACAATCTCATTGTACTTTTCTTTGATAAAATCCTTCGGGTAACCAAGTACTGCTCCATACAAATAGATATTTTCGGCTCCCGTATATTGGGGGTCAAAGCCTGCACCCAGCTCAAGCAGAGGAACAATCTTCCCTTTGATTGACACACTGCCCTCTGTCGCCTTCAGTACACCAGCAATAATTTTTAACAGTGTACTCTTACCAGCGCCATTCAACCCCAGGATACCGAGACGGTCTCCCTTATTCAGCGTAAAGGATACATTATGCAGAGCCCAGAACTCCTGGTAATGCAGTTCGTTCTTTAACATCTTGATAAAATACTCTTTGATATTATCTACTTTATTCTCCATCAGGTTGAATCTCATACTGACATTGTCAACCACTAATACTTCTTCCTTCACAAATTCCTCCGATCTACCGGCATCTTAATCCGCTTATGTAAATGATTTATTTCCATGAGCTTGTTATGCCCGTTTTAACTTTAACAAGATATGATGCATCAGATATTCAAAATGAACTTATCCTGCTTCCGGTAGAACAACAGGATACCGATGATTAAGGTTCCAAAACTATAGATCACCGTAAGTAATAAGGATGTGTGATTTAAGGGCGTGCCAAATATCGCACTTCGGAAATTATCAATGATAACATAAAGCGGATTCAACTTGAGCATCCATGTCTTATCACCTAATTTTAATGTAGAAACCTTATAGAATATTGCACTGGTATACAGGATCATCATCAGGGCAACCCCCCACAGATACTCCAGATCGCGGAAAAACACAGCCATAGTCGCTAAAATCAGCCCGATACCCAGTGCCAATACCAATAAGAAAAACATCGGTAAAATCGTATTCAGCAGATAAATCGTCGGTTCCACCTTAAATACGATTGCAGTGAAAAATAAAACGATCAATGAGATCAGGAATATCACATAATTCGATAGGACCGCGGAAAAAGGATAAATATATTTCGGTACATACACCTTCTTAATCATCGCACTGTTCGTGCGGATGGATTTCATCGCCGCCTTGGTAGAGTCAGCAAAGAAGGTATAAAGTAATCTACCTGACATAATGTAAACCGGAAACTGAGGATCCTTATTCTCCTTCATACTACCGAAGACAAAAGTCAATACTGCGGTTGTAAGTATCGGCTCCAACAGTGTCCACAAAATACCCAGATAGGATCTGCGATATTTCAGTTTGATCTCTTTTTTCACCAGTTCTATTAATAAAAACCGGTATTTACTAAAATTTTTCCATGTTTTATTCACGCTTTTCACCATTTCCGCGCTGCTTTTCTGCGCATAAAAATATAAGTTATTCCAAGGAACACTTGCCTGCTCCCGGTCTTCTATTCGGATCGCAGCTGGTAAGAAGCATGCGATTCCTTATTCTGTTTTATTGTCCATAAACACTGATTTTACCACTTTTTCTGCCGCATGTCCATCTTCCCATTCACAAAATCTATGATAGAATCTATCATATCTTTGTCTATATTCACGAGATACATCCTCTATTCGTAAAACAGCATCGGCCACTTCTTTTGTTGTATAGAGTAGAGGCCCCGGTACCAGCTCCTCGATGTCAAAGTAAAAGCCTCTGAGGATATCCCTGTAGTTCTCAAGATCATAGGTAAAAAACAGCATAGGACGCTTCAGATTCGCATAATCAAAGAACACGGAGGAATAATCCGTGATCAGAATATCCGAGATCAGATACAGCTCTGTGATATCATCGTATTTACTCATATTATAGGCAAAGCCCTTCAGCGAGCTTACATCCAGTGAATCTGCAATGAAATAATGCGTACGCAGTAAAATCACATATTGATCGCCTAGCTGTTTTTGCAGTAGCATAAGATCCAACTGCAGGTCAAATTTATATTGACCTTTTCCGTAAAATTCATCATCTCTCCACGTAGGAGCATAGAGAATGGTTTTCTTATCCTGTGGAATTCCCAGCTTTTTACGCAGATTCGCGGCTAACTTCTCCCTGTCCGGAGCATACATAATATCATTTCTCGGATAACCAGTCTCCAAAAGCTTATTATCATACATAAAGCATCGGCGGAAGGTCTCACTACAGAAGGAATTTGGTGCAATCAGATAATCCCAGGCTCTCGACTGTTTATATACCTGTTGTTTGTATTTGGGTGATGCTGAGGTAATATCATCCATATCAAATACAAGCTTCTTTAGGGGAGTTCCGTGCCAGGTCTGTAAAAATGTACTATTTTTACGCTTTACCGCCCATTCCGGTTGTCTGCCATTAAATACAAAGTACTGGCTCCTGGCTAGATAATAGTAATATAACAGGGAAAATCTCTTGATTTTTTTATGTCTAAACGGTATTACCGTATTCGACTTATCTATTACCCAGACATAACGATAATTATCTCCAGCCTTCTTAGCAAGATATTCATAGATATACTTTGGACTGTCCGAATAGTTCTTACCGAAAAAACTCTCAAATAAAATTGTATTTTTTAGAATTGGCTTTTTTAAAAATATATGAGTATAAAGTGCTCGGTAAAGGTTCTTCTTGCTTTTCAGAACTCTTTTCAACTTGCGGCAGGCCAGTTGTGCGGTAACGATCCTCTTGGAACTCTTCACATCATTACGTATCAGTGCCCAAAGGATAAATTTATTAAACCCCTTCTGTGCTTTTATCACTTCCGGGTTCATTCGACTTATAATCTTATTCATGAGAATGAAATTATCTCCCTGCCAGGCAGGATTTCTGCTTCGTTTCAGCTTCGGAGCATAGACTTTAGTGTAATAAGTGATATATTTTCGGTCAAGGAGATTTTTTAAGTCAGAATTGCCCGGTATTCTCTGGACGGTTTCATAATAAGCATCTAAAAACTCGTAGAAACGGTCTGGGTCCTTTATCTGGGATAGTGCGGGGAAATTAATCGCATCATTATGCTTTCTCTTAATATATCTGGCTGCAAGACATTTGCTGAACCTGTCCGTCTTTGACATTGCTTCCAGAAGAAAAGGTACGTCAGAAAAATAAACCAAATTTTCCGGAAACCGAAGCTTATGCTCTTCAATAAAGCTTCTCTTAAACATTATATTTAGCACCGATATGTTGCGTACACCTTTACGCTTCCTGATTAATATACGGTAGGCATCTGACACATCCTGAGTGGATGATACCTTACTATCATCCTCTGAATCCTCCATACCCTCATGCCCCATTCCAGTGTCATCCGAGTTCTCATCCTCTTCAGAGCTCTCAGTATTGGACTCTTTATCTGAGTTCTCATTACCATTTTCGGCATTCAGCTGGGCAGAAGCAGCATCACTATCGTCATTTTCCTCTTCCCCGTTATCCTGTTCCTGCTTTCGAGCTAGAAATACATTTCTGCTGAACCAGGTAGGCTTTTTCTTGCCATAAACAATATCAGCATCGTGTTCCTTAAGTGCTTGCTCCATTGTTTCTATCGTATTACCATATAGATAATCGTCGCTGTCTAAAAAATATACATAATTACCGGTAGCGAGTTCAAGTCCTAGATTTCTGGCCGCTGCAACACCGGATTTCTCTTGCAGTTGATATAACGTAATCGATAATTCTTTATAATCAGAAAGACATTCAAGCTCCTTCTCCTCCGCATGATCACAGATCAAAAGTATCTCCAGCTCACAGCCGGTTTGCTCCATCAGACTGTCAAGACAATCACGCAGATAAGCTTCTCCTCTGTGAAACGGAATGATAATACTTGTTTTCATAATTTTGTCCTCCATGTATTTTGGAATCATCGCTTCCTCCAGATCCATAGCATAGGAATTATAGCATTTTAAGGGTGGATAGTCAAGTTACGCTCCGTCCTGAGATTCCAAAACTTTCTAATTAATATTATTCTTGCCGAAAATTTTAAATATTAACATTCTCCTTAATAGATTCGTGGTTTGGACTAGAAATACCGGGGTATTGCTCTCCGTCTTCGACAAGCATCATATCATTAGACGAAAAAAGCTTACTCATTGTTTCACCGCAAGCGAACACATTGTGTTTATATCCGTTTGGGGTGAAGCAATAGTAAGCCTTGAATTATTCTCGTTATTATTTATCTCAGTTTCAATGTTAGCTCAGTCCCAGGCGATTCAATGCACTGAAGATTGCACGGATCGAAGCTCTCGTTATATTCGAACTTACACCGACACCAAAGGTGGTTCGACCACTCTTCATATCAAGCATATGGATGTAAGCTGCCGCCTGAGCATTTGCTCCGCCACCTAACGCATGCTCGGTGTAATCAAGAACCTTGATCTCGATTCCGAGCTCCTTCATGAGACCTCTCTGCACAGCGTCAATCGGACCGTTACCGGTAGCTTCAAAGCACTTCTCCACACCGTTAATCGTATAAACAACCTCTGCACTGGTGCAGGATTCGTCACGATCGGTAAGATCTCTCGTTGTGCATTTTCTAAAGTGTAACGGCTCCTTTTTCTCAAGGTAGCAGGTATTGAATTCATTCATAATCTGCTCCGGAGCAATCTCACCCTGTGTCTCGGATAATTTCTGAATGACATCTGCAAATTCCTTATGCATACCCTTAGGCAATTTGAAGCCAAAGTAATTCTCCATAATAAAAGCAACTCCGCCTTTGCCGGACTGACTGTTAATACGAACAATTGGTTCATATTGCCGCCCGATATCGGAAGGATCAATGGGAAGATACGGAACCGCCCAGATGGCACTGTTACGCTCTTTCATTGCTTTAATGCCCTTGTTGATGGCATCCTGATGGGAACCTGAGAACGCAGTAAATACCAATTTACCTGCATATGGATGTCTTTCATGTACTTTCATCTTGCAAAGACGTTCATATGCTTCAATAATATCATTAATATTATCAATATACAGCTCAGGATCAATCCCTTGAGAAAACATGTTGTAGGCCAAAGTCAAGATATCTACATTGCCGGTTCTTTCTCCGTTACCGAATAAGGTTCCTTCGACTCTATCCGCTCCGGCAAGTAATGCCAGCTCTGCAATCGCCACACCGGTACCCCGATCATTGTGCGGATGAACACTCAAAATAATCGAATCACGGTCTTTGAAATTATGGCTCATCCATTCAATCTGGTCAGCATATACATTCGGTGTATTCATCTCCACGGTCGCAGGAAGGTTAAAGATGATCTTCTTCTGTGGTGTAGGCTCCCAAATATCCTGTACTGCAGTACATACCTCCAGAGCAAAATCCACTTCGGTACCGCTGAAACTTTCCGGAGAATACTCCAATATAATCTCTCCCGGAAAATTTTTCGTATATTCCTTCACGAGTTTGGTACCTTCCATCGCTATCTGTTTAATCTCATCCCTGGACATGTGGAATACTACATCTCTCTGAAGCGTCGATGTAGAATTGTAAATATGGACAATCGCTCTTTTTACACCTTCCAGCGCCTCAAAGGTTCTCTTCAGCAAATGCTCTCTGCACTGAACCAGCACCTGTACCGTGACATCCTCCGGAATTAATTTACGATCCACCAGCTGCCTTAAAAAATCGAATTCAATCTGAGATGCAGAAGGAAAACCGACCTCAATCTCCTTAAAGCCAAGTCCTACCAGCAATTGAAAGAATTCAATCTTCTCCTCTACGACCATCGGCTCAATTAACGCTTGATTTCCGTCTCTTAAGTCCACACTGCACCAGATGGGTGCTTTGTCAATCTGCTTTCCCGGCCACTGTCGCTCGGGTAAGTCAACCACGGGATTCCTCTGATATCTTTTAAAATTCAACATAATAATATCCTCCTAATTAGTATGATTTTTCAGTTTTGCACATTAACCTCACACTAACGTTGGAGTCGGTAGATCACGCTGTATCTCTTGATAATAAATAACTTGGTATTGTCTACTCGAGTCCCAACTACATCAGTCCTTTCCTTTTTAATTTTATTTAATTTTATTGATATAATTATTAATCCAATCAAATGATAATAAGTACGATTAGCATATTTATATAACCGTGAATAAACGGATAGGGTGCTGCTCCGTTTGGAGGCTCACCCTATAGAAAAATCACTATTCATCATTGCTCCCGGATTGATTAGATTGCTGATTTAACAGCCCAATCTATTGCACAAACACCGGATTAACGCTTTAATTCATTAAAGCCAATATATAGGAGTACACCACTCGAAAGCAAATTAGCCCCCTGTCGGTTCTAGATCGCTGTCCGCATGGTGTTTAGAATATATTTCAAAAATTAGTAATAAACAATAGAATAAAGTGTCACTATCGTATGAATCATACTACCGTCCACGATAGTGACCTTCATTATATCATTACGAAAATTCTTTTACAACTACTTTTTTATAAATTCATCGCCAAGGCCGCATATTATCATATTGCTTAGTATCTTTAGCGCCTCCGATTCATCGGGACCGTCGCAAACCAACTCAATTTCATCGCCATGCCTCGCACAAGCGCTTAAAACCCCTAACACGCTCTTTGCATTGACCGATTTGTCGCCAAGCCGGATCGTAATCGTAGCTTTAAAATCAATCGCTCTGTTACATAAAACGCTAATTGGCCTCAGATGTAAACCTGACGGTATATCAATCAATATTTTCGTACTGACCATATGATACCTCCTATCCTGGGTCATTGATGTCACTGATCCGATAAAAAGATACTTACATTCGGGCTGTCTGCGATTGAAGCGAAAGTATCCGCTCCTATCTGCAGCTGAACCGCAAAGGTGCCTGCATTATAATCCTTCAGATCAATATATGGCTTAATGGAATGTCTGTTCAAACTCTTCACCTCGTCTGCTGTACCTACCACACTTAGGCTAATTGGTCCTGTGGTGATAAAGGTAAGGTTCATACCCGCAGGTAGGTTTCTCGTCTCAATATCTCCTGGCCATATCGTAATCTCTTTTGTTTGAGCCTTCTCAATCGTGATATTGATTACCGCTGAATTGTCATCTCCGGCAAACAGCAGACCCTCTCCTATCAGTTCTTGAAGATTGATCTCCTTTTGAACGTTATCTCTTGCATCACTTACATCTTCTTCAACCAGCAGCTCGGAGGTATTCTTGAGTATATCCTCTTTCCCAGCGACTAAAACAGTCTTGGGTTCAAAGTCAATACCAGCTACCACATACCCCTGCATCGGTTTACCGATCGTCTTTACTTTCATTTCGATCTCTTTTGTCTGATAGATATTGATATTAATTGATACATAGCTTTGGCTAAAGGTAAGATTCGAAGTAATCTCATTCCCCTCCTCATCGAATGCCTTCAGCTTTTCATAGCTGCTATAGGACTCAGAAGCTCCGGTTACATTAACCTCTGCTACAATTTCCTTAATCCGTTCAATCTTACTCTTCGGACCGGAGACCGTGATTATCGTACTTGCTGTTTTCTCTCCGACAAAATGACCCTCCGCGGGATCTCCCTTAGAAACAACGGTTACCTTAAAATTCTTGTTAACCAGTTCTTCGCGGTTGATCTTCATAACCTGATACAGACCCTCTGTAATTCTTACGTCTTCCCCATACCGCGGACACTTAATGTCAATCGTCACCGCATTTACATCTGACAATTTTGCGAAATCAGCGGTAACTTCAAAATCAGAAACGGCAAGATTGTCTGCGATAGAACGTCTTGCCGCTACGGAAAAATCGATTGTAGCGCCTTCGACTACCTCATATACCATATCAAGAGAATTGATTATATCCGCATTCAAAATCTTTACCGGAACATTCGAAAAGCTTTTTGGAGTAATGGGATCATCCACATTCGTTATCACTAGCCATAGAATGGCGGCAAGAATAATGGACAGAATTTTTAAGCCGATGTTTCTAGTCAACTTCTCTTTCATTCTTTATTCTTCCCTTCCATAATTTTAGTTTCTTAGGTTCTACTGATTTGTGCTGAATATCAAGCAGCTTTGCTCTCAGATAATCCCCATCGACATTACGGATTAGTTTTCCTCCTTTTGCAATGGATACCTTACCAGTTTCCTCTGAAACGATGATGGTTAAGCTATCCGATACCTCACTGATACCAATTCCGGCTCTATGTCTTGTACCTAAGTCCTTGCTAAGCTGCATATTATCCGACAGCGGCAGATAGCAGGTTGCTGCTGCTATCCTGTTGCCTCGTAGTATGACTGCTCCATCATGAAGAGGTGTATTATGTTCAAATATATTAATCAGCAGCTCACTGCTAATTAAGCTGTCAATATTTATTCCCGTACTTTCAAAATCATTCAGTGGTGAAGCTTCTTCCATTACTATTAATGCACCCGTCTTTGTTCTTGCCAACTCGAAGGTTGCCCTGACAATCTCGCTTAAGGTATGGTCTGAGAACTTCTCATTCCTGTCCTTGCTATCATCGAAAGTAATGAAGGATTTTACCAGATTCTTCTGTCCCAGCTGTTCCAGCGCCTTACGAAACTCTGGTTGAAATATGATTACAATAGCGATAATTCCGACATTAATCGTATTCTTTATGATCCAGATTATAACATTCAGATCAAAAATTACAGCGACAAGCCAAAAAACCATAATAACAACCAGACCCTTAACTAATGTCCAGGCTCTTGTATTCTTAACCCATTTGATGACATTATAAATCAGGAATGCCAGGATAAAAATTTCAATGATATCTGTGATGCTGATCTTCGGAATCGAAATCCACACAGAATATTCTCTGATTAAGCTTCTGATTGTCTCCATCTGCCTTCTCTCCTATTGCAATACTTTTTTACACAGAACATGCTTTATGCTCTATTCATCCATTCCATTCTTTCGGTCTGCTTTTGTAGTATTGTTATAATTGAAGTGTTCTACATTATCGCTATCAGAATAATCGTCATCATCTTCATCGTATTCCTCTTCCTCTATATCACGGCTGTGATATCCCGTCTTTATCGCATCCTGTGATGCCTTCTTCACATTGATGTGCTTTACCTTCCTCTGAGGAGTTGTAATACTTACCTTCGGCACTGCTTTCACATAATAATAGTATACATCATCTTCAAATTGAGCATGTTCTACTCCCGAATAATCTAAGGTAAGCTTAAAGAAATGCACTACATAGACAATCACACCGGATACCAGTGTACCTAATATCATTGCGAAGATCTGTTCTGATTTATCAAGGATTATATCATTGATCAAAAAGCCCAGGATACTGGTCAAGGCACCTGCTGCAATAGATATCTCAAAGGCATAGTCAAATTTCATTCTTCTTACATAGTATACAACGAGTAAGATCATAGCAAAGATTAATATGGTCATGATCATCTGCTTATTGTTCATCAAACCGTCAATAACATCCGTATAAAGCTTAAGTACGTCATCTACGGAAGGATTCACCTGGACATTCACCGCTGTCTTTACAAGCTGGATGATATAATATACCACCACACCGCAGACCGTGGATACGATCGCGACAGGTGTTGCTATGATACCGAGCAGAATCGGGATCACATACGGTATCTTCAAAATGAATAAAATCGGCACCGCCAGAACTACATAACCATATCTGGGTGTAAACCGCGCGAAAAGGAAGTATAAGATCAATAAAAGGATGATTACTAAAATAGAAAGAATCGGCGATGCATAATATACATGAAGTGCAGTCATCGCAGTTGCTATTAACACCATGATAGCAGATGGTGTGAAGGCGCTGAGGACTGCCAAGGCTAAAACTACCGGTAATGACTTCAGTCTGGCATCAAAACCGATCTCCTGATTAATTGCTATAAACGAGAAAAATGCAAATATAAATTTTACAGCAGGATTAATATATATATCATGTCTTTGATAAAAACTCTTTACTCGTTCTCTAAATACCAATAATGGCATCATTTTTGTTCCCTCCAACCCTTAAGACTCAGGAGTCTCTTCATTATAGATTTTATTTAATCGTTTTAGAAGCTTATAATAACGGGATAGCTTCTTACGCGATAAATCATATTTCAGTGAATAGCCGACTATGGATCCCAAGCCGTAGATTGCGACCACGATAATATAGATACCCAAAATATAAGTGCCAATAAGCTTGTAATTCAAGGTTACTGCATTTTGAATCAGATACTCCGATTTATAGATAAAAATTAAAAGAAGTATCAATGCATATCCGAAGGTTGCACTGATAATAGATTTAATCACCTGATATCTGACATAATCTGTTTTATAGTATTTACTAAGGCTGATATCTTCCTTGCCTTCTTTTGTCTCATATAAGGCGAGCTTCGTCATTAGCCTGACTTTATTTGTGTTCAGCATAGAATTATCTCCATCCGGTTGTGATATAACACGTTGTGCTCTGCTGGCGCAGATTAGAAGCAGATTAGAAACTCAAGTACAAAGCACTTGAGTTCACGTTGCACTTATCCATGAGATTGTGGACATTTATTCAAGCGAGCTTGATAAATGTCCATAATCTCATGGACTAATCTGCTTCTCGTGTACATTATAGCATAGACAAATATGAATTTCGAGGACTTTTTTCGTATTTGGAAAATTTAGATGGATCAGGAGCAATAGAAAGGATGCTGCAAACCTGATGTTCAATCATTGAGTATAAATAATTCAATGATTAAGTTCAAGTTTTGCAACATCCTTATTCTTACTATATCTCTATATCCTATAATATACTGGTTCTGCGGAGTTGCTTACATTGGTTACTTTTGCATAATGTGGATAGCAAAGCCGCCAAACTCACCGTCTAGATAGACGTTCTTCAGTTTGCCATTTTCGAAATATGCAGCAGTATCCATGTTGAAGGAGAAACCTTTCTCTTTCAATTCTTCTGTGGCAGCCGTCAAATCCGGAGTACGCATAGCGATATGACCGTTTGCACCCAGAAACGGGGCCTTCATGCACTCGAAGTAAGGACCGCCGAATTCGGACTTTTGTCCGTGACGAGGCTCCAGGTTAAACATCAGGCTCAAAAGCTTTGCCAGCTGTTCTGCTGTCTCGGCATCTGAGGTGTTTATGCCGATATGTTCAAGTTCAAATTTACTATTCATATTTCTCTCCACTCCTTTAAGTAATGTCGGTTATTATCCATTTCGACCATTCATTTAAGTGATTTATTATCTTACATAGGGAACATCAATACAGCTCCGACCGTCAAAGCAAGCAAACGGATGAAGTACATCGGAATTGTGTATTTCCAAAACTCTGTTAGCTTGTACTTACCAATACCCATTACCATCGCCGGCATACCATCAATCGGTAAGAAATGGCCGTTCCAACCTGAAATTACGATGGCAGCTGCAGCGGCAGTCGGATTCAGACCCAAGCTCATGCAAGTAGCAATCGCCATAGGTGCAAATACATATACGGTACCTATCGTCGATCCTGTAAGGGTTGCAAGTACACTTGTTAAAATACAGAAAACAAAGATCAGCACGAAAGGATTTACGTTAGTACCTAGCATTTTAGCAACACTTTCACCAACTAAAGCAGTCAGGCCTGTGCCTCCAAGAGCATCGGCAACACCGATAACGCCGGCAGACATCAAGATAATTGGCGCACCGATGTTGTTACGAACCTCCGTGAAATTCAAAACACCGATCACTAACACCAGGGCTGCAGCTAAACCAGGGATCATATATGCTGCATCGCCAACTTTACTTTGAAGAATCATACCAACAACTGCTGCTGCAAATGCTGCATATGTTGTATACTCTTTCCACTTCGGTAAATTGTAAACGATTTCTTGTGCCTTATTATCTCCGGTCTCTGTATCTTCAACGTTCTTGTTAGGCAGAACTTTATAACCTATCAGAGCCCATGCCACATAAGCTAAGGAGAGTATTAAGTTTACAATAGAGAATTTTGCTAAGTTAACTTTAAGAACAGTGGAACCGGCAGCCTCTAAAACTGCAATAACAATACCATATTGTAATGTAACGTTCACAGGAATTAATGGATGGTTAGCTGCGAAACCGGCAGCAGCAATTACTTTACCACGAGGTAGCTTGTCGGTATATTGTATCGTAGATAATATACCTAAAGTAAGAACATAGAAAGCAGTTGAACCTGTACCGAAAATACTGCTGGCTAACATAACGATAACGAATAACAGTATATATGCCTTATATCCACCTTTATTAGCCATTTTTAAGATTGTTTTTCTGAATGAACCAATAAGGCTGGTTTTTTCCAGTGCAGCAACGATTGCCATGAAAGAAGCAAGCATAATAATCGTGGCGTTAGAAAAACCACCGAAAGCAGTCTTAATATCAGTTATGCCAAAAAGAACCATGAGTAAACATGCTAAAATTGGAGGTGCACCGAATGGAAGCTTGTCTGTCATAATTAAAATAATCATGAACAGAGTAATTGCAAGAGCAATAATCATAGGTATCGTCATTTGTTTAAACTCCTCTCTTTTTTTACAGTATTATTTTTTGTAATTTGGAACATTTATTGATTCAGGCATTCTAATCGGAGCAATGCTTGATTACTTCTTTCCTGGCATGAACCATATGGATGGCATAATCTATGGCATTGACTAAGCTCAACGCGCTGGAGCGACCGCTGCCCGCAAGGTCGATACCGGTGCCATGATCCACGCTGGCACGAATGATCGGCAGACCCAACGTTACGTTAACACCTTCCACAGCTTCCCAGTGCTTTTCCTCACGGTTGTAGACAAAGCCTTTCACCTTGAGCGGGATATGACCTTGATCGTGGTACATAGCGACAACGATGTCATACCATCCACCCAGCGCCTTAGAGAATACGGTATCCGGAGGTGTAGGCTTCTTTTCAGGAATAATAATTCCCTCAGCCATGGCAGTATCGATGGCCGGTTGGATTTCCTTCACTTCCTCCCAACCGAACATACCGTTCTCGCCACAGTGTGGATTCAGCCCTGCAACTCCTATTTTGGGTTCTTTAATCCCCAGTGCTTTGCAGCCTTCATTGGCGATACGGATGCAATCCAGGACTCGTTCTTTTTTGACAAGGTCACAGGCTTCACGTAGAGACACATGAGTGGATACATGGACGACTCGCAGATCGCCATGAGCCAGCATCATTGTGTACTTAGGAGTGCCTGTGTAATCAGCGTAAATCTCAGTGTGACCGGAGTAATGATGACCAGCCAGGTTTATGGCTTCCTTGCTCAGAGCATTGGTAACCGTAGCATCGATCCTGCCCTCCATAGCCAGCTGAATCACTTTTACAACATACTGGAAGGCTGCCTCGCCGCCCAGAGCACAAGATCCTACTCCAAATGGCTTTGGTGCATCCAGATCGGAGGTATCCGGGATTTCTTTCGCCGGTATCAGCTTCAAATCGATCAGGTCGATAGTACCATAGGTATACTTTCCTTCGTCGGGTGTAGAAACTACATTCAGCTCCAGATGAATTCCATGAACCTTCTCGGCCACCTTCAGGGAATATCTCATCGAAGTCTCATCGCCTACTACTATGGGGTTACAACGCTCGTAGATATTAGCATCTGCCAGTGCACGAACCGTGATTTCCGGTCCATTTCCATAGGGGTCACCCATGGTAATGCCAATAATCGGTTTACTACTCACACTCATACTAACACATCCCTTTGTCGGTGTTTTCCTTCAGCACTTGTTTTAGTGCCTCAATGCCTTCGTCGCATAAGTAGTTGAATGGACGGCGGCAGTCGCCTACCGGATAGCCAAGCAAAGAAACAGCCTTTTTAACAACAGTATTCGGGTTACCATATTTAAATACAGCACGGAAGGAGGCGATGGAGTCCTGAGCGTTCTTAGCTTCATCGAGCTTACCGGCTTTAAACAGTTCATAAATAGAAGACAGAACATGAGGATATACGTTAGCACATCCCGCGATTCCACCTGCGCCGCCTGCCTCCAGGCAAGGCAGAATAAGTGAATCGTTACCTGACAGAACACGGAAGTCCTTATCCAGATCCTTCGTAAGGTTGATGTAGGCAAGCAGGTTATCCCAGTCACCGCTGGAGTCCTTGGCACCCATGATGATGTCTACGTCTTTCGCCAGCTTAGCAACCGTTTCCGGAAGCAATTTATTACCTGTACGTGCAGGAATGTTGTACAACACAATTGGTATGTCAACATGCTTCGCAATTTCCACATAGTGGTCGTAAAGCTCCTTTTGTGATGCAACAGCAAAGCTGGGAGTGATAATGGATAGCACGTCGGCACCTAGTTCCTGAGCCTTCTTACTGATACGAATGGTATCCGCAGTGGAAATGCAGCCGGTACCTGCGTACACGGGAACACGACCCTTCACCTGGTCAATCGTAGCCTCAAGAACCTGAATTTTTTCGTTTTCGCTTAGAATGTAACCCTCGCCATTGGTTCCAAATGGAAACAGACCATGAACGCCGCCCTCCAGCATACGTTCAATCTGGTTACACAGCTCCTTCAGATTGATTGTCTCATCAGGATTCATAGGGGTCAGTATGGGCGGGATAATACCTTTTAACTCAACCTTTTTCATAATAGCGCTCTCCTTCTTATTTATTCATTTATTACTTTGCAAAACATAGTTCACTCACTGTTCGTTATTTCTGTTACATAATCTCCTGATACAAAGCCCTGGCATCGGCAGGAGTGACTTCTCGCATATTGTTCACCAACAGACGTTTCACCTGCATTCCGGCATCTACCAAACCTTCCAGATCCCCGGCAGACACACCGAATTCCTTTAAGCTGGCAGGTATGCCCAGATCCTTAACGATTTTTTCCATCCATGCCAGTAGATATGCGCTCTTCTCCTCGACTGTGGTGCAGCTTTGCTCTGTATGGACACAGCGGTCATAGGCAGCAGCGAATTTTTCCCGGCATACCGGTTCATTGAAACGCATCACAGGAGCTAACAGGATCGCATTGGACACCCCATGTGCGATATGGTACTTGCCGCCAAGGGGATAACTCAATGCATGGACAGCTGTTGTGCCGGAGGCGGTGATTGCCAGCCCTCCATAGTAAGCTGCAATCTGCATTCGATTCTTGGCCTCCATTGCATCCGGGTCGTAACAGGCATCCATAATGTTATTCAGGATCAGATCCAGACCTTCCAATGCGTACACATCACTGAAGGGATTCGCCTTATTGCTGGTATAGCATTCAATACAATGTGCTAATGCGTCGACACCGGTAGCTGCAGCTATTCTACGGGGCAGCTTCTTAATCATTCTGGCATCCAGGATAACATAATCGGCGATCATATTCTCGTTGACGATCCCCACCTTCAGTTCCTTCTCAGGAACTGCCACAATGGCATTGGGAGTAACTTCGGCCCCTGTTCCGGCAGTGGTCGGAACAAGGATGATCGGTACGCACTTCTGAGCACGTCCGGGGTCTTCTAGCAGCTCCTTGACACCGTACTCATCCGTGACCAGAATACTGGCAAGCTTAGCCGCATCCATCACGCTTCCGCCACCACAGGCTACAATCATATCCGCACCCTTTTCTTTAAATTGATCTACCAACTTCTGAACAGCGGTGTAAGTAGGCTCCGGCGGCAGGTCATCAAGCACATAGCATTCAACCCCTGCGGCTTTCACTGCTTCCATCGGTAATGCTAACAGGCCGTTATCTTCTATACCTTTGTCAGTAAACACCGCTACTCGTTTTACCTGTCTGGTCTTTAAGATGGAGGTAATATTCTCCATCGCGTTTTCACCACCATATACTGCATGAGGCATTTTTATGTTATAGGTTTTAAGCATTGCTGAATCCTTCTTTCTATGTTAGCGTATCTGGGCAGAGGTAGGGTTATAGAGTCCTATCCGCTCACGTTTCTCCCCTATCACATCCTTCTCGTTAAAGCGAACATATTTCACTCCATGGCGTGTATGAGATGCGTAAGCAAGATGCAGCGTTCCATCCGCGGATTGCATCAGATAGGGGTATTCGTACTGACGATTATTGGTTTTATTCTCAGCACCCATGAAGCCCTCGCCCCTCTCCATCCATCGGATCATGGGGAAGGTCAGACCGCCGTCCTCAGACAGAGCCACCGCTATCGGGCACCGAAGACCTGGCCATGCAGCTTTACCTGGTTTGGGATCCGGGGTGCAGGTAGGGTTGCAGGCAATAGCGATTCGTCCGCTTTGAAGCTTAATTGCACTGATGCTGGAGTTGTTGTTTGGCAACGGTGTCGGCTCCGGCACGCTCCAGGTCTCGCCCCAGTCAAAAGACTCACTGCGATGGATTCGGAAAGCTTCACGGTTACGCATAAAAGCAACCAGATGACCGTTTTCCAGTTCTACTACATTAGCATGAACATGGCCATTACTCTTTGGCATCATGACCATCCGCCAGGTCTTCCCCTCATCATCCGAGATACGAAAGGCTGTAGGATCACCTGAAAGCCCGTCCACAGAATCAGTACACAGCCAGTTAGAAAAGATCCAACGCCCATTGGACAAAATCTGGATCGGCTGACGGCAGAAGGTGCCCTCCTCCGGGAAAACCGTCTCATAAGGACCCCAGGTCTTGCCGCCATCGGTGCTCTTTTGACAGCGGACCACTGCAGTATACTGCATGTTATCCTTGCCCTCCTGACGGTCCAGCTGGGCGGTATACATAGCCCAGACAGCATGATCGGGACCATAAAACAGGGAAGGATTCTGCTCACTGCGGGTGGAATCGTTCGAGATATCAACCGGAGGCAACCAAGCCGGGCCATCTTTAGGCAGAATCGAACAGATGATGTGGATATCAGCACTACCCTCGTAGGTGCCTGCGAACCAGCAGCACAGCAGGTCGCCACTCGGGAGCTCTAATAATGCCGGGGAATGTGCGGTAGGGTATCCGCCGGTGGGCAACAGAGCCTCTAACGTTCCCATGTCATTATTTTCGTAGATGGTGCCGTCCCAGGTCAGTTGATTTAGCTTTGCGTATTGCATATTGATATCCTCCTTAATTTGAATTTATTTAAGATTATTAGTTCTTATTTCATCGTATTGGAGATTTGATGTGCCAAATCAACCAGCAGCGTCTCCTGTCCAAATCCTCCGGATTTGGAAATTACCTGATTTTTTTTGTGTCCCAGAGAGAATGATGATAATACTGTCCCCGGTGCTAATTCGCAGACCGGCTCCATTTCTCTTACACCAAGCTGCTCCATACAACCTAACAGGGTGTCTCCTCCTGTTATCATAAGTGTGCTTTCCAGCCCGCCTTCCAGAAGGACTTTCAGAATATGACCATAAGTTGCAGCAATCCGGACCCGAATCTCATCCATACTGAGTCCATGGGCTTTTGCATAATCCAATGTATCCTCCTGTCCCGGTAAATCATTACTATCCAGAATCACATTATAATAACGGGTCAATAGTTCCTTCCATTCACTAAGCTTTTCCTGTCCCCGTGAGCTTGCCCAGAACTCATGGTCCAGACGCTCCTCCGGTTTCAGATTGATTCTTAAGAAGCCATTCTTCTCTGCGTAGTCAAGCTGGGCTACCGTAATCGGGTTCACACTGCCACAGATCACCAGCAATTTAGAAATCAGCTTCATGTCCAGCTTTTTTTCTCCCTTTAATCCCAGGAGTCCCGGCAGCACAGCGGCAAATCCTGCACAGCCTGCAGTCAGATGCATCTGCTTCGTATCATAAAGAAGTTTTCCCAAAGTCTCCAGTTCTTCATCCGTTTCGGCATCCCATACCAGAATCTCAAGCTCTCCGGAATTCTCTTCTATGTTCCATACAGCAGGAACATCTCCATTCCCGATGGCTCTAACGCTGACTTCAATCCGGCTCTGATTACCGATCATCTGCGGAATGTTTGAGCAGGTTACCGGTTCAAAGGGATCCTTTCCAAATACACTTTCATGTACCGGAACATCATCAATGTAATGAATTCCATCCTTGGTCCAGCGATTCATCTTGGGAAAGGCGGGAAGAAAGGAGAGTTTTTTTCCGCCCGCCGCCTCCAGCATAGCTGTCAGCTCACTACCTATATTTCCTCTTAAGGCAGAATCCGTTTTTTTATACAGATAGGGGATGCTCTGTGCAACGGCTTTTTTGGTAATATCGTATACAATATCGTAAGCCTCCTTGGAATTCAGGTGCCTTGTTTCTGCATCCACTACAAGAACCTGAACCTCCGGATCCACCTGAAGGAAGTCATAATCTGCACTGGTCACCACTCTGGTATTTGCTCCGCTTGCAGCAAATTGAACGCCTGTATCCAGGGCTCCTGTAAAGTCATCAGCAATTATTAACAGAGTTACCAAATACTCACCGCCTTGTTTTCATTTTTAAACAGTTTTGTAAACTCAACCACTTCTTCTAAACAATTATTATTTTATAGAGATTTTCATCAAATAACAACGATGTAAATCCTTTAAACTGTTCAATTATTGAACTCCATTATATTTATTATTGAAAAATATGTACATATATAGTACACTGTTCTATATCAAAACACTAACACCACACTAACATACAGATTTGCCCAGGAATGCTATGCACTTGGGTAAGGGCTGCAAAATTGATTATTCCTATGCAGCAGAGCGGAGGATACTTATGGAGAATGGAAAGATTAAAATTCTGGGTGTTGCGCCTTATGAAGCCATGAAAACCGCGATCGAGCGGCTGGCAAAGAATCGAACCGATCTGGAATTGGATGCATATGTCGGGGATTTATCCTATGGAAAAGAGTTGGTGCTCCGCCATATTGATGATAACTATGATGCTATTATATCACGTGGCGGTACAGCACAGTTAATTGAGGAGGTGACTGAAGTCCCGGTGGTAGAGATTTCCCTGTCGGTCTATGACATTCTTCGAGCCATCAAGCTGGCGGAAAATTATCAGGAGCGTTACGCAATCCTCGGATTTCCAAACATTACAAGCAATGCTCATGTGCTTTGTAATCTGCTGCAGTATCAGATTGATATCTTCACTGTTCATTCGGCAGAGGAAGTACGTCCTCTTTTGAACAAGCTAAAGGCCCAGGGCTACCATATGGTCGTCTGCGATATGATCTCCCACACAGAGGCTAAGCTTTTAGGACTGAATGCTATACTGATTACCTCCGGAGCAGAAAGTATAGAGGATGCCTTCAACCAGGCAGTAAAGATCAGCACGAGTCACATGAAGCTTCGTCAGGAAAATCTGTTTTTAAAAGAAGTACTGAAGAATTCCTCCAACTATACCGTTATTTTTGATTCACAGGAGAACGTCTATTTCTCCACTTGGGACAAGAAAAACGAAATTGAGGTATATGATTTATTACGGCGGGAGCTTCCCCAGGTGCACTCCTCGGACAGTCATAAAATCTTTCGTAACATCGAGGGGATCCTCTATTCCATCATTGGCTGCATGCTGAATTACGAAGGAGAGCCCTACGGGGTTTTCTATTTTACCGAGTCGAAGATCCCCATTACCCCCGGAAAATACGGAATTCGGTTTTCTAATAAAAAAGAAGCTGAGGAGTCTTATTTCAATAGCTTTTACCGGATTACCGGAGCTATGGGTGACCTTGCCGATTCCATCGACCAGATCAGCCAGAGCTCCTTTCCGGTCATGATTACCGGTGAGAACGGTACCGGCAAGGAACAGATTGCTCAGGTGCTCTATACCCAGAGTCCACTTCAGACCAATCCTCTGGTAACGATTGACTGTAGTCAGCTGACAGATAAGGGCTGGACCTACTTGACCAACCATTACAATTCTCCTTTTAACGATAGTAACAATACGATTTATTTTAAAGGTATCGATGTCCTTGACCCGGAACGGAACCATGAATTGTTATCCATCATTCTTGATACCAATCTTCACCGCCGGAACCGTTTGATCTTTTCCTGCATCAGCCCAAGGGATTCCCTGCTTCCACCGGAGGGACAAGCCTTTGTAAAGCGTCTGTCCTGTCTAACCATATGTCTGCCACCCTTGCGAGAACGGATTCAGGAGCTTCCCACCCTGTCAAGCATCTATCTGTCCACGCTGAATGTATCCTTAGGAAAGCAACTGACTGGTTTTGAGCCTAAGGCTATGGAAATGCTGATGCACTATGATTGGCCTCAGAATTATACCCAGTTTAAGCGTCTGACCAGAGAGCTGGCAGTACTGACGGTTACACCTTATATAAGCAGCAACTCTGTAGCCATTCTTCTGGATAAGGAACGTTCCTCCATCCACAGTACCTATGAATCCTCCGCTGATGCATCCATGAATCTTGAGCGGCCACTGGAGGAAATCACACGAGATATCATCAAAAAGGCAGTGGCCTACAACCATGGCAACCAGAGTCTCACCGCAAAGCAGCTGCAGATCAGCCGTACCACCTTATGGCGTTACCTGAGAGAGTAATCAACGCATTTCATTCGTTGAAAAAGCTCACCCGAAACCAGACTCATGAAATGCATAAAAAGCATTTCATTCGTTGAAAAAGCTCACCCAAAACCAGACTCATGAAATGCATAAAGAGCATTTCATTCGTTGAAAAAGCTCACCCGATCGGGGGTGAGCTTTTTCATATTATGATTGAAGGTGTGTTAACCGGTGTATCATTATTTCTTTCTATCTTCATATTCATCCAGAAATACATTATTCTCAATCAGCTTCCTCCTAAGCTGTATCATATCCAACTTATTTGCATCCTGACCTGTAGCTATACTTTGCGCTGCTGCAGTTCCGGCAGCCTGCCTTATTGCCATAACAATGGGGGTAACACGTATGGCAGCACATGCTTCATGAATTGCACTGATGCATCTTCCGGCAACAATCAGATTTGAAACTGCTTCTCAATTGTGGGGCTGTTTTTTCGCAGCTTCCAGTTTTGGAAGAAAATCTATCAAGGGCAAACCGTATCTTTCTGCTAACGCACGGCACTTATTCTGCATTTTGCTATCTTCCAAACGTTCAGGAAAATGTGCATCTACACCTATGATAGCAGAATTGCCAATCCTTTGCGCGATACTCAGAAAGCGTTCCGAGGTATAATGTCTGCCTTCCAAAACACCCAGCATATTGATCTCCACCGGAACATTCTTCTCTTTGAAGTATCTGCAAAGCCGCTGCATATGTTCTGCGTAAATTTCCTCAGGTCCAACATAATTTATCATATCCGGGTGGGCTACATACTGATATTTTCCGGTTTCCATCCCTTCGATGACTAAGTCAACATACTGTTTAAGGATCGTCTCATCTTTGGTAGGGGTTCCCGTAGCTACGGAAGGTTCACGACCGTAAAAATGCTGTCCTAAAATCATGTAATCGATCGGATAATCCTTTAATAACTCTGTCTGTGCATCGATTAGTTCAGGAATATATTCCGCTTCAAATCCAATATATATTGTGATATCATCCGAGTATTCCTGTTTAAGTTTCTGTATCGAAGCAACATAGTCATCCACGTTCTGTGGAAGCATCCTTACTCTTGATACATATCCATCATCGAAAATCCACGGGCAGTGATCAGAAAAGCCAAGAACCTTCATCCCAGCTCGAATTGCTGCCTCTACATATTCTTTGTCCTCGCCTTTGGCATGTTTACAGCGGAACGTATGTGTATGATAATTTGCCAGCATGTCATATCTCCTATTCCTTAAGGGGTGTCTAAGTTGAAACACATATCTCATCCCATTTTATGCTCATAATTTGTAATAGGTATCGGAATATAATGTTTTTCATTATATTCCGACACCTATCATAGCATACTTATTCTTATTTTACATTACTTTTCATAATAAACTTGTATTTTGATGCTATTCGCAGCAACTCTGCCTGCCACCTGCCTGACGATCGCTCGCCAATCGAAGTGCTTCCATCCGTTTTTCCTACATCGGTATCTAATTCGTCTCCTTTTTACGAAGCTTTAGCACAAGACCTTCCTGTGCAGCAGAGTTTTGAATGCATTTTGCTATTGTGCAGGATTGGTTGCACGGGCCTCCTCCTCATCCGGGACAATTCCCACCCAGATACATTGGGCACAACCTACTTTATTCTTATAATATGAAATTTACAAGGATCCCTGATACCAATGCAGCGAGCATTACATACCCCAGATATAACCCGAACCTGCGGGCCCCCAGTACAATCTTAACAGCGCCAAGATTTGTGATCTTGGTAGCAGGTCCGGTTATCATAAAAGCAGCCGCAGATCCCATACTCATTCCCTCATAAAGCCATTGCTGAAGGAGTGGAATTGTTCCGCCACCGCACATATACAACGGTACACCTATGGTTGCAGCGATTAACACTCCAAAGCCCTCATTCTTTCCGAAGAGCTTAGCAAAGGCTTCCGAGGGAACATACCTCTGAAACAAGGCCGAAAGTCCAATTCCTAACAGAAAATAGAGTCCGGTTGCCTTTATATTTCTTCCGAAATTCTTAAGGAAGCGTAACAGAATATTCGGATCTGTATCACGGCTATTTACCTCCGAAAAGGAGGAAAAGTTAAAGAAAGTAGAGTTCTTATAAAATATATGTACCAGTAACCCTGCCAATAAACCGCATAGAAAGCAGGCAACCAATCGAACCATCAGAGCCGTCGTACCCAGAGCTGAACTATAAATGATTAGTTGTGGGTTTAGTAGGATGGAGGACATCATGAAGGCAGCCAGCCAATCATCCCTCATCCCCTTATGCGAAAAAGAAGCAGCAATTGGTATTGTTCCATACATACAGAGCGGTGATGCTATACCGAGAAGGCAAGCCGGTATCATGCCGAATAATCCTAATCTCTTACTTTGCATCTGAATAAAAAGCTGATGGATACGCTCCTTACCGAACACGGACACCGCTGATCCGATCAACATTCCTATCAGCCAGTAAGGAAATATCTGCTCCAGCTGAACGCTAAAATAATACCAAAGATAAATAAATTCTCTATGTAACAGATCAATCATCCAGATTCACCAATTCATATGTACGGCTTCCCAGTCCCAGAGCCTGCGCATGCTCCAATGTATGAAGTCCTTTTTTAGCTTCAATTCGCCGAATCAATGCTTCACTATTTTCGGCAGAATATACCAGGTCAACACATGCCTGATCAAGAGCAACCGGATCAGTAGATGAAAGGATACCGATATCGTGCATATCCGGTTTGGCCGGATTACCGTTGCAGTCACAATCGATACTGAGTCGATTCATAACATTGATATAGACGATATTCTTGCCTTTATTCATACTATCAGATACTGCTTTCCCAGCCTCCGCCATCGACTCCAGGAAAAGCTCTTGTTTTGTACCCCAGGAAATGTACTTGCTTTTTCCGGCAGTATGAATCCACGCTTTTCCTTCCTTTGATGCAAACCCTATGGATATATTCTTAATGGCACCGCCAAAGCCTCCCATTTCATGTCCTTTAAAATGAGAAATTACAAGATAAGAACCATAATTGGCAAAATGCGATCCGACAAAATCTTCTTTCAAGTGGGTTCCCCCTTCGACGGCAAGACTCATAGAGCTATCTGCATCCAAAATATCCACGTCTGCAATTGCGGTAAAGCCATGATCTTCAGCCACCTGCAGGTGCATCGCAGTATTGGCTCTGGAACCGCCATACGCTGTATTACACTCAACAATTGTACCATTTACGGATTGAATAAGCTCTTTGATTAAGTCCGGTCGTAAATAGTTGCTGGCCGGAGGCTCACCTGTGCTGATTTTTACTCCCACTTTCCCTTCCGGTGTCCAGTTCAGTGCTTCATAGGCAGCCATCAGACCCTCCGGGCTAATCTCTGTCGTCATATATACCTTTGGTGTCTCTGCGTTTACTATTTCCGGTTCCGGTGTTGCCGTCGCCTCCGGAGCAGCTGTCGGCTCCTTTGTTGCTGTTGGCTCAGATACTGTCGGCTCTGCAGCGTTCGAAGCGTGCTCCAAACTTTTACTTTCCTGTACCTTTCCACATGCCAGGAAGGTAATTACCATCATAAGACTTAAAAATAATGCGATCCCTTTTTTTAACATTGTAACTCTCTCCTCCCACTATTATTCTACTTAATTATCTGCAAATACAGACTGGTTACATTTAACTGCTGTAATTATTGCATCCCCGCGGTTGTGATAATCACATTCTAAGCTGGACTGTATAATTCCACAGGAGTTACGATTACTTCAATCAAAACTGCATTCTTATATTTCATGAAATATTCAAATTCTTTCTTGCTTTTTCTTAAGCAAATATTTGTTTCGGTTTCATTTCAGGAAGCTTCGGATGACCTTTCATTATACATTTTTTCATTTCTTTTATTATACATGTTTTACCAATAATATTCCATTCCTATTTAAGCACTTATTCAAGTCAAAAAGAAAGCAAATCCTTCTGATTTCGAGGCGATGTCAGGCAATATTGTATCGAGTGGCGGCTTCTTTGGATCTTTCTATTTATAATCAAGTTAGCTGTTGTTATTTTGATTCATTAGTCATATAATTAAATGAACATGTTCATTTAGAGGAGAGAGGAAATGCCGAAAATCATCAATGATTTACAGGAAAAAATACTGAAAGAAGCCAAACGACAGGTCTTCGAATATGGATATACTAATATGACAATCCGGTCAGTTGCACAGGAATGTGGTATAGCAATTGGCACTATATATAATTATTATCCGTCAAAAGATTATCTTACAGCCTCCTTTGTTCTGAATGACTGGCTCCCACTGATCGAAGAACTCAATAATAAATGTAAATCCACAGAGATACCAATGGAAGCTTTCCACTATATCTATATGAGGTTAAGTAAGTTTATTTCAGATTATCAGCCGCTTTTCCGGGAAAATGGCGCTGTAAAAAGTGTCAGTGTTACATTTCATATCAGACATTGTGAGCTGCGTGGACAGCTGGCAGAAATGATCCATGGTATCTGTATGGAAAAGGCAAAATCACCGTCTCAGTTTCTACCGGAATTCATTGCTGAAGCGTTGCTGACATGGTCTGCCGAACAGCGTAGTTTTGACGAACTTCGTACTGTGCTAAATGATTTATTTAATTAATATAAAGGAGGGACAATTATGAGTAGTTTTGAAGATCTTCGTATTGTAGATAATTTTTATCAGACATCCGCCTTTTTTCCAATGCCTACCGTCGTCGTCAGTACACTATGTGACGATGGTAGTACTTCCCTTGGGCCATATTCCCTTGTTCAGCCATATTACATAGCCGGTAAGAATTATTATGCCATGCTCCTGCAGTGTCGTAATTCTTCAAATACAGCTCAGCACATCCTACATACAGGTAAATGTGCCCTAAATTTTATTACAGACGAAAGAAAATATTTTGGAGAGTGTGTAAAGCTTAGTTGGCCGGGCGACAAACCGGAGGACAAAATGCCGGGTTGTAGATTTCACCTTGAAAAAGGGCTCTGCAGTAAAGCCGATCCGGAGGATGTGCGTCCGCTGGTGATTAGCGAGGCTTTTCAGGTGATGGAATGTACCTGGATGAGTACACTTGACGGTGCAGAAAGCGACAAGCCCGGCTGTCTTGAAGGATATGAACCGCCGTATCATGATTTCAACGGTATTACGAGTAAATATGGTGCTCACTTCATTCTGCGTATTGATAAGATACTCATGAAAGAAAAATATAGAAATGCTATTATCAACGGTGTACGCGGCAAAGATTTCCCGCATATTCCGGTAGACTACGGATACCGTGATAGTAAGAATTTTTGGTACTGCCGACACAGCAGGGTAATTTCCGAGCTTCTTCCGGTACGAAAATCCAGTCTTGAATCGGTGCGTTATGCTGCTGACCGTATCGATAATGAAATCAAATTTACAGATGATGCCTGCGCTAAGTTGCTTAGCGTTCCAAGAATCTTCCTTCCGACAGCGCTAAAGGGATGTGTAACATGGGCGCGTGAAAACGGTGTAACGCTGATTACGGAAGAACACATGAATATAATTAACGATAAACGCTCAAAAGAAAAAAGAAAATAGCGGAAAGGAGTAATTCCAATATGAAAGTTGTACTTGCAGGAGCCTATGGAAATCTGGGTAGTGAAATCCTTCGAGAGCATTTGAAGGAAGACAGCTTTCAAAGTGAATTGGGAGGTGCTAAATAATGGGATTTGAATATCTTTTTGTTCTGCTTATGGTAAGCGCTGTTCTCTGCGCCGTTGGTTTTTTTAAGTATGTATATTTTATTTCCATCGGATACGGTTTTGCTGTCGCCGGAATAGGATTCGCTCTTGCGATCATGAGTATGACCGGAATTTTTGACGCAGGTGTCCCGCATTACCTTCTTTATCTTCTATTGATTGCATATGGCTTGCGTCTTTCCGGTTTTCTTATGATTCGAGAAGCCAAAAATAGTGCTTACCAAAAAACCCTGGAAGCAGCAGCTAGCGAGGAAACAAATATCCGGGTTATTGCAAAAGCAGCTATATGGATATGTGTTTCGGTTCTTTATGTCGCCCAGACCTCTCCTATCTTCTTTCGGGTATACAATGGTGGAAACTCATCCATAGTAACATGGTCAGGAATTGTGATCTGTACCGTCGCTTTCATCATTGAGTCGGCTGCAGACTGGCAGAAAAGCAAACAAAAACGCATCCGTCCGGATATGGTAGCCACGAGTGGGCTTTATAAAATGGTTCGCTGTCCTAACTACTTTGGAGAAATTCTGTTCTGGACAGGGGTGTTCGTATCCAGCCTTGACATACTGCATGGTTGGGGGCAATGGCTGATGGCTGCGGCTTCCTACGTCTGTATTGTATATGTTATGTTCAACGGCGCACAGCGTCTGGAAAAACGTCAGATGAAGAGCTATGCCGGTAATGCCGAATACAATGATTATGCAAATAAAACACCAATCATTATTCCTTTCCTACCGATTTATCATCTGAATAAAAAAAGGACATAGGTTACCAGCCAATAAAGTCAGAATGAACACGGTGCAGTTCAACAAATGCTGTACCGTGTTCATTCTTATGTTGGTATATTCTATCATTCAGCAATCAGAGGAATAAGCTACTTCCGATGAAAGCTCCTTCACAGCCTGAATGGCCGCGTCTACTTCCTCTGCTGTGGTAAACCACGAAAAACTAAATCGAACCGCACCTTGTTGTTCCGTACCGAGGGCACGATGCATTCTGGGTGCACAATGTGCACCCGGACGTGTCGCAATATCATAATCCTCTGACAGAATATCCGAAATCGTGCCAGAATCATAATCGCTGATGTTCAACGACACGATTGACGATCGATCACCGCTAAAATCACCGTAAACAGTGACATTTGGCAAATCCTTCACTCCTTCATAAAAATGCCGCATCAAAGAATACTCCTTCTCATGGATCGTCTGCAGTCCGACAGAATTGAGATAATCCACAGCAGCAGATAATCCGGCGATTCCATGGGCGTTCAGCGTGCCCGCCTCCAAACAGGTCGGAAGTCCTTCCGGTTGGGTTCGGCTATAGCTTTGAACTCCGGTTCCTCCAACCTTCCATGGGCGGATATGGATACCCTCCCGAATGCACATGCCACCGGTTCCCTGCGGTCCCATTAAACCCTTATGCCCAGTAAAACAAAGGACATCTATACCAAGATCCGTCATATTAATCCGTCTGGTCCCAGCGGTTTGAGCGGCATCTACAATGAATAGCAAGTGATAGCGCTTTGCTATCTCACCGACCTTTTCCAGATCGATCAGATTGCCGCTCACATTGGAGGCATGAGTACATAGGATAGCCTTTGTGTTTGGCTTTACAAATCGTTCTATCGCTGAATAATCCAGAACTCCCGACTTGTCTGCCGGTATAAAATCCAGCTCGACCCCCTGCTCATCCTGCAAACGGTATAGAGGACGCAGTACAGAGTTATGCTCCAAATCTGTAGAAATCACATGATCCCCTCTGAAGATTAATCCGTTTATGGCAATATTAAGTGCTTCCGTAACATTAGAAGTAAACACCACATGGTCGGGCTGTAAACAACCAAATAAATTTGCAATTTTAACTCGTGCATTGTAAACCGCCCGGGAAGCACTTAAACTGCTCAAATGGGTACCACGAGAATCGTTACCGATCAAGTGCAGAGCCTCCAACATAGCCTCAGCAACCTGAGGTGGCTTTTTCATTGTCGTTGCTGCATTATCCAGATAAATCATCTTTGTCTCCTTTCCGGATCTTTGCTGCTCTGAGTGCTGCTCCGATAGCACCTGCATATCGTCCATTCGATTCAGAAACAATGGTCTTGTGCAGCTGCCTGCCAATAGCACTGCGGATATATTCACAATCACACATACCGCCCGTTAAGCATACCGTTTCAGTATTTCCTTCCAGCCGTTTTGCCTGGGATGCTACTTTTTTGACAATAGAATCTACCACGGCAAAAGCGATATTCTCTTTTTTTTCTCCGCGACCAATCAGGCTGATGACTTCCGATTCGGCAAACACTGTACACATCGAGCTGATCGAAGTACCTCCACCGGTTTCGGCCAATCTGCACAGCTCATCCGGACGTAAAGCCAGAGTACCGGCCATGATCTCCAGAAAACGGCCTGTTCCTGCAGAGCACTTATCATTCATTACAAAATCCTTGACTGTTCCATTCTCCACTTGTATGATCTTCGTATCCTGTCCGCCAATGTCGATCACAATCAAATTCTTTGCATGAAACAAGTGTATGGCACCCTCACTGTGACAGGTGATCTCGGTCACAGTCTTATCCGCAAAAGGTACAGACACCCTGCCATACCCTGTGGCAATGCAGGCACATTTCGCTATATCATAGCCTTCCTGCCATAGTCTTACACGAACTGCTTCTGCGGTATCGACACTGCTCCAGCCGGTGGGCTGTACAAACAACAGCACAGGCTCCATTTTCTCATCTAACACCGCAGTTTTTGTACTAGTCGAACCTATATCTATACCGATGGAATGCTTCACAATATATCTCCTTTAAAATATCCCCAGCAGCAAACGCCACCAGGGATATTGCTAGCAAAACTTATTTCTTCGAGGTTGGATTTGACAGGGCATTTCTACAATGTCATAATACTCTGCATGATTACGCACGATACATTCCCTAACCGAGGCAATGTGCTCTGCTTTGACAAGCAACGACATTCCGCAGCTCAGCTCACCCTGAATAGATCTTGGTGTCGGTGCAATTCTTGCATGTAAGCTTTCCTTCTGAAGTATTTCCTGTAAAGCCAGACCATGTGTATAATTTTCGAATAAAATATAATAATTATATTCTACCGCTTTCTCCATATCATCCCAGCATTTCTAAAAAGGCTTCAATACGGGTACGCAGTTGCTCTGCATCAGAGTCGGTATAATCGGTTTCAATTCCAAGAACAGGAATACCAGCTTTCTTCAGCGCCTTTTCTACGGTATATCCTTCTGTATCGTAGAGACAGCAGAACTTCAGATTGACGTCAATTACACCATCGACCTGATATTCCTTTGCCATACGCAGGATATCCTCGATACGACCGTTATTTGGAGTGAAACATGCGCAATTATTCTTCATATAGCGCTGCGCAAGAGCCTGAAGCTGACCCTCCAGTGTGATCTGAGTCTCGTCCACTAGATTCTCAAAATAACGGGTTCCGGTACACATTTCTTCACAAACAACAGCGGCACCACTGGTTTCGATGATGTGATGTAATTTCCAGTTTGGAATTGCTAGTGGAGTACCGGTGAGCAGAATGCGTTTGGTACCGGCAGGGAATACCGATACACCAGCCTCGATTCTCTGCTCGAGTTCATCTGCCAGTTTGTTACTCATCTGAGCACAGCGTACAGGATCATCAAAGAAAGCGATCTGCATCATCAGAAGCGCATCCTTACCGGAAATCGGCAGAATCCTTGACTTCCTGGCTTCAAACACACGAGCAAGGGCCTTACGCTTTTCGTTGATGATATGGATGGCTTCATTCAAACTTTCTACTGTGATCTTGTTGCCGGTAAATTCTTCAACCATCTTTGCAAAGTCCGCTATTTCCTCAGCCCATTTCTGAATGTCCTTTTCTCTCTTCATTTGCGGTATATCCATGATATGCATGGGCACGTCCTCACCGAGAATCTCCCAAGCTTTCTTCTTACCATCACAGGTTGTCTCACCGACATACATATCTGCTATGCGAAAGAAAGGGCAGGTTTTGTCCAGTCTTGCGCCAACAGATGCTTTTATCAGCGGACAAGTGGACTTCGGCAGTACCTTTTCTCCACCCGGAACCCAGAACTGGGAACCTCCGCAGAGACCGGTTACGATTCCATTCGCTGCGATGATTACTTCATCGGGAACAAATACACAGAACGTACCAAAGACCTTCTGTCCCTTCTTCTGTGCTTCAAGCAGCTCAGAAGGTCGGATACCATGGATTTCGGATACAACGAAATCCCAGAATCCCATTGCTTCCGGACGATTCTCCTGAGAGAGATAGACGTCACCAAAGGCTGTCGGAAGAACCTGACATAGCGCATCGTGGTTCTCCAAATCCATGCCCAAGTCTTTCCACATTTGAACATAATCTGACATTATATTATCCTCCTCAAACATCATGTTTTATGATGATATCATTAAAAATATTATACGCAAAGATCCCTGTTCATGCAAATTCTTCCTGAAAAGTATTCGCTTTAAGAAAGGCCTCCTCTGCCAAAGGCACCACCGTCTGTAATTCTCTGAAACGTGCGCCCGCCGGATAGAGTAGGCGGGTGAAATTTCACCCGCCCCTCATCAAACCGTACGTGAGGTTCTCCCTCATACGGCTTTCCGA
>JAEZLZ010000078.1 GCA_023415055.1 Bacillota bacterium
TGTGGGTGGTTGTTTACATTATAACAGAAATCAGCCATACATACCCTAGAAAATATGAAGTTTTCAACGTTTTTTAAAGGGTGGTAGAATTTAGTCCTGCACCGGAATTTACTTTTTCAAGTCAGCATGATTTAAACCAGGAAGGAAAAGTCTGAAATAAATCCACTCGGGGCTAAAGTTCAAATTGCGAACTAAAGTTCGCAATACGGAGTGTTTTTATAACATAGGGCGCGATTTCCTTTGATATAAAAACAGCACATAAAGCAGAAAATATATCCACTCTCTGCCTTATGTGCAACTTATCGCTGATTTATTCCTTAGTCACTGCATACTGGGAAGCCACCACCAGCCACAATCCCGGAAAAAAGTTCATAATCTGCCATACCCCTGCACCTCTAAGTCCCAATTCCGGTATCAACGCCAGCTTCGCCTGCATACTTCTGACATCATCAAACCAAACTACGTGTTGAACTCCTTCTGCAGTTGTGTAATTATAGAAGGGCACCTGTGCCGTCTCATCGAATTGAATCGTCACACCATACTGAGCAGCACGCTCTATTGCCTCCTGGTTACTGATGGACTCAGCTGCAGTCTCCCCCTTTACGAAGGGCAGAGGCCAGTCATAAGCATAATTAGGAATTCCCATCAAAATCTTATTGGGATCGATCACAGTGATACCGTACTCCAAAACTCGTCGTACGTTATTCAGCGGAGCGGTCGCCATGGGAGGCCCAAATGTATATGCACATACTTATCAAAGGTAATTATGGATAGCAAAACCTAATTCTTAAATATCCCCTTTTTTACTAGTCGCCCTCTATCCTTACTAAAGTTATCTTCAAGATATTCAATAATTCCCAAATGAACCGCCCAAGCAATTTTATCCTGGTATACATCATTGCATAAAAGCTCTGCTTCTTCTCTATTTGATAAAAATCCACATTCCACTATTACAAGAGGACATTTGGAATTTCTCAGCAAGTAATAGGTGCTATTTGGCCTAGCAAGTCTATGATTATTATCGTTCAAGGTTTTTTTTAAACTGTCCTGAATAATTTCTGCTAAAGCACGCCCTTTCTCAGAATACTCATAATAAAAAACTTGCGACCCTCTTACAGAGTTTTGAGTAAAGCTGTTTTGATGTATACTTATCGCTATGATAGCATCACTTGAGTTAATAATCTTTATTCTCTTATTCAAATCCTCTCTCTTCATGTCTTTGATAGATCTTGAGCTTGAAGTAAAGTCTATGTCTTCATCACGCGTCATTATTACATTAATATCATGAAGCTCCAGAAGAGTTTTTAATTTAATTGCTATACTTAAATTTATATTCTTCTCTAGGGTGTGATTTATCCCTATCTTTCCCGGATCAAAACCACCATGACCTGCGTCAATCACTACAATTGTATTGTCGAATTTTTGTTCATGTAAATGATTAAAGGAACTAAGTTTTTGATTAATCAACAAGATATATGCTAATAGAATTATAATTATTATAGATATTATTATGGAGTTTTTCTTCATTTTTGAATGCCCGAATTTTTATTAATTAATTATATGTTGAACTCCCCCGATACAGTAATAATTGATTTAGGGATCCTATTACGAAATATATCTTACAGTAGCTAAACCCTCCTTAATCAGCTCATTTATTGGGTAGTTGTGGGAACGACACATTCTTTTTAATCCAAATAAATCATCTTTACTATTCTCATTAATTAGATTTACACCATATGTTACAGAAAGGGAAGACTTAAAGCCTAATTCTTTCAGAATGATATCCGTATTATTGCAGTATCTGCCATAGGGATAAGCAAAGGTATTTGGGGCTATCCCTATATATGACTCAATTTCATCCTGCAATTTCATAATATCATCCGACAATATGGTCTTATATTGTTCCATTGTCTCACTAGTCTTTTGACAACACCCATAGCGTCCATTACTAATTTTATGTAGGTTATATGAATGGTTCTGAATTTCAGCATATCCCGATTCCTGCATCTCCTTCACTTGGTCCCATGTCATATGAGAATAATTAATATTGATATCACTCACCCTTGTAAAATCATCAATGCTTTTTCCAATTATTGACAATACTATTTTCATATTATATTGCTTTAATAATGGAAAGACATATCTATAGGTACTTAAATAGCCATCATCAAAGGATATAATAATCGGTTTCGGGGGTAGCTCCTTTCCTTCATAAACATAGTCGATTAAATCTGTCATAGTTATTGTAGTATAGCTGTTTGTTGATAGGTATTTTAAGTCTTCTTCGAATTCATATGGACTAATAACATCCTTACCTAAATTAGAATTTTTTACCTGATGGTACATGACAATCGGTATGCATTGGGTATCTTGCTGTAAAGCTGATTTCGTATACCTTATCGATAGATTCATTGTGATATCGATTGCTAAAAGAAAAAAAATAACTAAATAAATAATATCCTTGTTATATATCTGATATCTCTTCATTATCAATACCTTTTCCCATAGATATGTTAAAATACTATGTTTTGCATACTAGATATACCACTGATTTTTATATTTTTATGTATATAAAAATATTCGTTTTTCAACCATGTAATTATCCATCAATGATAACAGAAGCTTAATTAAATATGTAATGTTAACATAATTTACTAAAGTGGTGCTTGTTAAACACCACTTTATCTAATTCTTAGTATTTGCCCAAAACATCATATGCATTCTTCTCGTTTTCTTCTTATCTTCTTTTCTCTGAAGCCATTTAAGAATATACTGTGCTTGCTCAAGCTCTTCATCATTACGTTCCTCATGTGATGTCATATTCATATGCTTCCTCCTCTTTTTGTGCATTTGATAATTTTGTGACATGATTAGTATTTCTAATTATATATAAATTATTTTTGAAAAATTATATGCTTTTTTTCTGTTCGGCGGCCCTTTCTGCATTTTTTTTCATTGTCAGCTGTAATTGCATCCTGGCCGCTACACGATTTAGTATCTCCTCTGACTGCTCTTTGGTTACATTGTTCTTGGATATGTAATCATCAACAAAGGTAACAGTTGCTTGTCTTATCTGTATCGTCTTTAATATCATAATGGCCACCTCATAAAACTCTGTATTTTAAATACTATGTCTATATGTCTGTACTTGTTTCCATAAAGATGGATGCTATAAAAATGTCATTAATCGTACTATTCTTTCATATCGTGATATTAGAACAAAGAGTCTGCTTGCTGAGACTTTTGAACGGATTGCGCAGCAATTACAAGCTTTGGCCAATACAGACCAGAGCTTTTTATAATGGAGGAATATTATGGAGAAGTATGTGATGTACCTAAGAAAATCCAGAGCCGATATAGAATTGGAAGCTCAAGGTGAAGTTGAGACACTGCTTCGCCATGAGAAACTGCTACTCGATCTGGCTAAAAAATTAAGAATCCAAATTACTGATATCTATCGGGAGGTTGTATCCGGTGAAACAATTGCCGCACGTCCCGTTATGCAAAAGTTGTTGTCCGAAGTATCCGAGGGAGTCTGGGATGGTGTCTTAGTAACAGAAATTGAACGATTAGCAAGGGGCGATACCATTGACCAGGGACTAGTTGCTCAGGCCTTTCAGATTTCGAAGACCAAAATTATTACCCCTAACAAGACCTTTGACCCTAAGAATGAGTTTGATGAAGAGTTTTTCGAATTTAATTTATTTATGAGCCGCCGTGAATATAAGACAATTAACCGTCGTATACAGCGCGGCCGTATTGCATCAGCTAAGGAAGGAAAGTTCCTTGGTTCAACTGCTCCATACGGTTACAGGAAGGTTAAGATTGTCGGTGATAAAGGATATACTCTTGCTGTAATCCCCGAACAAGCCGAGATAATCAATAAGATATTTGAATGGTATACGGTTGGTGAGCTGCAGCCAGACAATACTTATCTTAAATTAGGAGCTCAAAGAATTGCGCGAAGGCTAAATGAGATTGGTAATAAACCATTGATGAATGATATGTGGACGAAATCTTCCATTACTGATATTCTTAAAAATCCGGTGTATGCCGGTAAGATCCGATGGTCCTATCGCAAGGAGAAGAAGGTAGCAAAAGACAGTAAGATCTCTAAGGTTCGGTGTAAGTCAGAAGACTACATCGAAGTAAAAGGATTACATGAACCTATCATCAGCGAAAGTACCTTCCAAGAGGCTCAAATTGCCATATCCAAAAGAGGATATTCTCCTGTACCCGGTGGCAACATACTGAAGAATCCTCTTACCGGACTCATCTGTTGTGCTAAATGCGGAGCATTCATGACCAGGCTGGCACGTAATTCTAAGACACCCTATGATACCATCAAATGCCCTAATATATATTGCAATAACATATCTTCCCCACTCTACCTCGTGGAAGAGGTTGTGATCGATGCCTTGCGTGACTGGCTGGCTAATTTTCAGGTAAATAGTGAAACCGAAAGAGCTGAGATGCCCTATTCAAAAGCAATAAAAAGCACTGAAAAAACGCTCGAGCAATTGAAATTTAATTGTGACAAGTTAAATTCACAAAAGGATAAGCTATATTTGTTTTTGGAGCAAGGAGTTTATACCATTGATATTTTTAGGGAACGTAATAAAAAGCTGGAGGAAGAGGTTGAACGCTTATTATCTCTGATTTCTAAGACAGAAATAGAACTCTCTGAATTATATCAGCTTTTAAATTTCAACGATACTTTTATTCCAAAGGCTGATAATATTCTAACCCATTATTATGATCTGCCCACTGCAGCCGCTAAGAACGATGCTTTACGAGATATTGTATCTAACATCAGTTATCTTAAAACGCAAAGTAATAAGAAAGGGGACCGTGATAATACCAATTTTACAATCTGCATAACCCCAAAGGTGTTGAATTTCTAATATTAACCTATAACAAGTATGTATATATGTATAGCCCCATTCATAAGTCATCAGGAGCACGATATCGGCAACTGCTCCGATGGTTGGATAATCATGAGCTTCATACAGAAGACCGGTCATCTCTCCCGAGGTCTTCGGTGCCAGTGCAACTAGGGTGATAAAGCCTTCCGCATCCAGTCGATCATTTACCGCTGTAATGAAATTTAGAAAGTTTTGCTTATCCTCCGGTAATATAAATTCGAAATCAATATCCAATCCGCGGTATCCTTTTGCCTGAATATTGGCAACAATATTATTAATCAGGTTTGTCTGAGCGGTAGGGTTGACGAACATATCATGTGCCACCTGAGTGTTGAAGACTCCGTCTGCCGTCATAGGAGCAAGCATCATAATGGGCTCCACACCAAATTCCTTCGCAAGAGCAATTAATTCCTCATCTTCGATCGGTACCAGCTCTCCCTCCGGCGTAAAACCATACGTAAAGATCGACAGATAGGTGAGGAACGGCAAGGTTCGCCTTAATACCTCCCGTTCGATGAAAGGATAGGCATAACCATTGATCAGAAGTGTATCTCTTACTTCATCCCCCTGATAAGTGATTACCAGTACCTCACCCGGATTCAGAGACTCATTTACTGCAACTCTCGGGTTATTCTGAAGAATTCGATTCGGTGTGGTGTCATATTGCTCGGCAATACTGTATAAGGTATCTCCCTGCACCACTGTATGCACCACATCCGGAACACGAATACCGATACTTTGCCCTATCACCAGCTTATCCGGATTCGGAAGTTCATTTTCTATGATAATACGCTCTGCCGTGACTCCGTACTGGGCGGCGATGGAGCTTAGCGTGTCTCCTTCCTTCACTACATGAATCGTCATACTCAACATCCTTTATTTCACAAAGCTTCACAATTAGTATATGCTACCATGAATTGTTTGTGAAATTTTATGCTATAACGTTGCAACAAAGTCCGTCTTATCGTATAATACTAATATCAATGTCAGATTGTCAAATAAAGGATTATTTTAGAGAATTTAGCTATAACTTTTGATTCTATAAAGGATTTAAAATAATGTGAAACATGTTAAAGGAGAAATGATGCTATGCACGAGTTTAAAGAGCTTTTACCGGATATGATACGTAAGAATCCATTTCAGCTGATCGGTAAGGAATGGATGTTAATTACCGCTGGAGATGAGAATAAGGTGAATACTATGACTGCCTCCTGGGGTGGACTTGGTGTAATGTACGGAAAAAACGTTGCCTTTATCGTTGTCCGGCCACAACGTTATACCAAGGAATTCTTGGATCAAGCGGAGACCTTCTCCCTAAGCTTCCTTGAGAAAGGTTACAAAAAAGAGCTTAATTATCTGGGTAGTGTATCCGGCCGCACCGAGGATAAGATTGCAAAGAGCGGGCTAACGCTGGACTATTTTGAAAATACACCGTTTTTTGCGGAAGCAACGAATGTTCTGATCTGCAAGAAGCTCTATGTTCAACAAATGAGCGGAGATTGTTTGCTAGAGGAGCATTATAAATCCACCTTCTATCCAAACGAGGACTACCATTATCTCTATATCGCAGAGATAGCAAAAGCCTTCAAAGCGGTATCAAAGAAAGCGAACCCAGAGAACCAGTACTAGAAGCTTCTCATTCAGTTGCTATGCAATCATGAAGGTGTAATAATCAGTCGATGATAGAAGTAGCGCTGCTGTAAAATGAGTTTTACAGCAGCCCCTTTTTTTGTGGTAAGCCTCCGGTAGTATTGCAAAGGCATATAATGATGTGTACATCGGTGTTAGCTTGTCTATAAATTATTCAGCCAGGTTCCGGCTAAGGTAATCCAGGTTTGACACTCCGCCGGCAATGTTCTTGTTTCATTTTTACTTCTGGTCTCTTCATTCGCCAGAGAAAGACCATGCCAGCCCTTCGGATAAATATGAAGTTCGAAGGGTATCTTTTTATCATTCAGTGCTTGAGAAAGATACAGGGTATTTTCGATCGGAACCGCATCATCCTCAAAGGTGTGCCATATAAAAGTAGGTGGCATGAATCTCGTTACCCTCTTTTCTAAGGACATCTGTTCCACAAGCTCATCATACCGTTCCTGTAATAATGCGTGAAAAGAATCTCTGTGAGCATATTCTCCAGAGCTGATGACAGGATAGCAAAGCAAGCAGCCGTTCGGCTGGTAATTTGTCTTAGGCATCTGCATGATCTCCTCCAGAAACGGTTCCTGCCACAGTGTGCCTAAACTAGCTGCGAGATGTCCACCGGCTGAGAAGCCCATCACAACGATCCGGTCCTCTCTTACATTCCATTCCTTCGCGTGCTCTCTGGCATACGCTACGGACTTCGCTAATTGAGTCAAAGCAGTAGGAAATTTCGCCGGATATACGCTATATCTGAGGATGGCCACATGAATCCCTCTTGCATTCAATTGTATGGCAACCGGCTCTGCTTCCCTATCCGATACCATCCGGTATCCTCCTCCTGGACACAGAATTACTAATGGCCTCAATCGGTTCTCGTCAATCTCTGAAGAATTATTAAGGAGATAGGTAGTAAGGGTTGCCTCCTGACCGTCTGTCTGAATCTTAATCTCTTGATATCTCATCTTACAAATCCCTTTCCCATTCATATTATTTAGTATAATTCACATAGGTAAAGCCATTGAAATGATGCTTTCATTATTCCGGCTGCTCATCTCTCCAGCCTTTGCAGACATCCACCCACCGGCTGCTGCCCGAAAGCTGCTCCAGCTCGTCACAGGTAAGCTCAATGGCTGAATTGCTGCTGCCGCAAGCCGGAAATACCGTAGCGAATCGCTGCATCGATATATCCAAATAAACCGGAAGTTCCTTCGCAAGGGCGAAGGGGCAGACCCCGCCAACAGCGTGACCCGTAAATTCTAAAACTTCCTCCGCGGATAGCATCTTAGCCTTTTGACCAAATTCCGCTTTGAATTTAGCATTGTCAATTCTGGCATCCCCCGCTGCAATTACTAATAATGCACCCTCCTCCGTCCGAAAGGATAAGGTTTTTGCTATTCTGCTCGGTGTTACACCAAGTGCTTCGGCCGCGAGCAGGGCGGTTGCGCTAGAGGTATCAAATTCCAGAATATCAACATCTTTCCCCCAACGTCTCAGGTAATCTTTTACTTTATCAATTGCCATGGTATTGTTTCCTCCTCGTATTCATCTTATGTTCATGATTATGTCCTGGTATTTTTTTGATACCAGATGATCTTCTCCTTGTTCAATCATCCGAATGCATTTCTCATAGATTGCAGGATGCAGGCCCAGTGCCAGAATCTCTTCTTCGCTTCTTCTGATCGGGGCGGACTGATAGGTTGCTTGACCATCCTCCTGGCTTCTCCTGTAATCCTCCATTCGTCTTCGTTCTTCTTCGTCGAGGCGGAGCTTTTCCTCTCTGAGCTGCTTCAGCTTTTCTTGCGTTCTCTGATGCCGAAGCTTCTCCTCTTCGATTTGCTGCTCCAGATGGTTGCACAATGAGGTAAAATCACATATAAATACCCCATTCTCCTCTATTGTCAAATCTCGAATCGGATAGGTTTGAATACTATATCGGAAGTGTCTCTCCTTACCCAGTCGAAAGCTGTAGCTTTTTTTGAGAGTCAGTTCTTCTTTATCTACGTCCAGAAAGGCAAGATAGCCCATCGATTTCTGAATCAGATTTTGGTACCAATCCAACTGCTTTGTATCCTTCTCCTGACGCTTTCCGAGAATGTAGATGGGCTGTAGCTGATTCGTATGATAGTAATCATCCCTGCATCTATATTTTTCTAGACTGTTATTCACCAGTCGATAATCCACCACTATGGAACAAATTTCATTACTGCAGAACAGAGTAGCGTACATTCCATTCTCCAGACGATGCCGTGCTTTTATATCATACTCCGGGAAGCTGCGCTTTAATAGCTGATAGAGTAGCCTCTTTCCCTTTTTCAGCTCCTCCGATTCCTGTCCGCTCCCATAATCACACTCTGCGCAATCATAGTGTGCGAAGTAGGGTTCCTTGATCGGACCTGCCGCCAGATATACCGGAGCACCACATTCCGCGCAATACAAGCTGCGTATCGAAGCTGCCTCCTTCCACTCCAGTACCAGCTCTTCAAAGTATAAGCCATTCTCATCCTTCAAATCATAGGTACAAATCATCTTCCCCTGATAGATGCAGTTCTCCATTGCGGAACTCCCCTCTTTACCTACAAGCTATCTCCCCATATCTTGAAAATATATGTAATAAGTATCATAGTATATTGTATGACAAATATCAATATCTACAATAGGTTCATTCAAAAGAACTCCTACCGCTTCCTTGCTTCAATCGAATCTTATATCTTAGGATTTTCTAAGCTAACTACATCTGCTTTGGATGCTCCCTCTTTTTCTCATGCGCTTATATAATAAAAGCCCTGCTCAGTATTTCTACCAACAGGGCAAGCTTTCTTCAATATAACTAGATATGTGAGTATTCTATTCGCATCGTATGCTCGTTAACCAATTTGTCCTCAAGCTGTTCCAGCGCAATCTCAAAGAATCTCAGGATTGCATCCACCACTTTAAAGCAAAGCTCAATAATATAATGAATATCTGCTTTCACAGTCTTAATTGCCCTCAGATATTCCCTGTGGGTCTTCAGGATAAAATGGCTGATCTCCTCAACTGTATGAAAAGTTCTAAAATCATTGCGTGCTCTCTGAGCAGCATCGCTTTGAACATATTCCTTCAGTGAAAATTTAAGCTCCTTCTCATAGTAGCAATGCTCCGTTAAAGAACCGGTAAAAATAGCATTGTGTGGGAAGGTGCAGTAATCAGATAGATAGTGGGTGATAACCCCCAGATGTCTCGCATAATAGCTGTCAATGCCTCTATTTATATCATAGTCCACGGTAATTTTCTTGATCTCGTCCATTAAATCATCAAAGGTCTCATCAATATTATGTCTTTTTGTAAGGAACGAGGGTTTTAAGTCGGGTAGAATGCTTCCGATGTAAAATGCTTTCTTGTGCTCATGTAGATCTTGAACATTCATATTGTTCATCAGATACTTAGCAAGTGAGATATGTGATTTCTTCCTCAATTCATTTCCTCCTAGGGTGTTCCATAGATCGCTGTACAAAAACCACTCTGTCCATAATCATACATCAATTTCGTGATTTTCTCAACAGGAATCAAGTGCTATGGAATAGCACATTTTTAGTTCTTAAGACCCATTCTTATCATTGTATGGCAAATACGACCTTATTCTTATAATCTCGACATAAAAAGCCTCTGAATGCCAAGATATTTTATATTATAAATATTAAATTAAAATGAAAATATACCCAAAAACTTGACATTATGTTACGCTTACTGTAATATGAGAAATTGTATAAGTAACTTTATTTCAATAATATTTAAAATTTTAGGAGATGATATCTTGGACCTCGGTGACGCCACGCAGCCGATTATATTGTTTGTTTTATTTGTTCTGTCCGCTTTCTTTACCTTATCAGAGGCAGCATTGACCGGTGTGAATAAGCTTCGCATTCATACACTGGAGGACGACGATGTAAGAGGTGCTAAAACCGTTAGTAAATTGATTGATGAACCACGAAAGATGTTAAGCGCCATCTTGATCTGCAAAAATGTTACGAAGCTCTCCGCTTCCGCCCTTGCAACCACTATGGCCATCCGGTACTGGGGTAATGAATGGGTAGGATTATCCATCGGTGTACTTATTCTTCTTTACCTTACCTTCGGCTCGATCTTACCTAAGACGATAGCGACAATCTATCCGGAGAAGGTAGCACTTGCGATTTCAGGTCCTATTTACTTAATCACTAAGCTTTTGACTCCCTTTGCATTCGTGCTGAATCAATTCTGTAACGGTATTATGAAGCTGCTTCATCTCAATGGAGAAGCAAAGGCCTCAGCGATTACTGAGTCCGAGCTGCGTAACATTCTCGACTATAGTCATGAAGAGGGTGTACTGGAAAGCGAAGAACGCAGAATGATAACCAATGTAGTTGATTTCGGTGATGCTTTAGCGAAGGATGTAATGGTTCCTCGTACGGATATGGCATTTGCCAATGTAGATTTAACCTATGATGAATTGGTTCAGGCCTTCTCGGAGGAGAAATATACAAGAATGCCGGTTTATTCTGATACCAGGGATAATGTGATCGGTATCGTAAATCTGAAGGATGTGTTCTTCTATCAAGGAGACAAGGCGGACTTCAACATCGTCGATATCATGAGAGAACCATTTTTTACGTATGAATATAAGAAGACCTCGGAGCTGTTAATCGAGATGAGGAAGGACTCCATCTCTCTCGCCATTGTTCTGGATGAATACGGTGCAACCGTCGGATTGATTACAATTGAGGATCTCTTGGAAGAGATCGTCGGAGATATCCGTGATGAGTATGATGATGACGAAGAAGACAGTATCAAAGAACTAGCTGAGAACGAATATATCGTCGATGGCTTCACTAAGCTGGATGAGATTAATGAAGCCCTCGGACTGGAGCTTGAATCAGATGATTACGACTCAATCGCAGGTCATATCATATATCTTCTGGACCACCTGCCTGAGGAAGGTGAGACGGTAACTGATAATAATGTCGTCTTCACTGTTGCCTCCGTAGATAAGAACCGTGTAGATAAGGTTCATATACTCCTGAAGAGGGACGAGATGGAACCAGAGCAGAACAAGAAGAAAAACGAGGATTAAATTAGCAAAGCAGGAATGTCTGATGAGTAGTAAGCACTGTCTCAAAGGGCATTCCTTTTTGATTCACAAAATTAGTGATTGACATTATGTTTTATATGGTATACAATCTAATTGTGCAAAATATAAATTCATTATGAGGATATAACATATGAGTCTGTATGAATATGTAGTGAAGGATACCAAAGGCAATGATGTTCCGATGCGTAAGTATCATACGGCAAAGACGCCGAGCCCCTCTTTCAATACCTGAAGAAGGAACAAGGCGGAACCCTAGGCTCCAATATCAAGTGGAACTTCACAATGTTCTTAGTGGACCCAGAGGGTAAGGTAATAAAGCGCTACGCTCCCACTGACACCCCGGAGAATATTGAAAATGACATTGACGCACTCTTGAATAGCAAATAGATAAAAGGGAAATCTAATCAAAAATATGAATTTTAGTAAAGTCTGCATAGGATGGATTTCATCCTGGCGATAAATCATAAAAAGATCTAAAGAAAGAGAGGAAAAATTATGAGTATATATGATTTTAATGTAAAGAATAAGCATGGAGAAGAGGTATCTTTATCGGAGTATGAAGGAGAGGTACTCTTGATTGTCAACACTGCAACCCAGTGCGGGTTCACTCCCCAGTATGACAGCCTTCAGGATCTCTACGAGAAATATTCATCGGAGGGCTTCGTTATCCTTGATTTTCCCTGTAACCAGTTTGGTAATCAGGCACCGGGTACTGACGAGGAGATCTACTCCTTCTGCGAGTCCAATTATGGTATCTCCTTCCCTACCTTCTCAAAGATCGAGGTAAATGGTGAGAATGCACATCCTCTTTACAGATACTTAGTGAGCCAGAAGGGTTTTGCGGGCTTTGATATGTCCCATCCTATCGCTCCAAGATTAGTACCGAAGCTGGAAGCAAATGATCCGGATTATGCAAGTAAACCCAGTATTAAGTGGAACTTTACCAAGTTCTTAATCGACCGAAAGGGTAATGTCATAGAACGCTTCGAGCCTACAGAGGATATGTTTATTGTTGAGGCAAAGATTAAAGAATTACTGTAAATATAGTTAACAATAAAAACGACGAAGCATAAAGAATCATATTCTTTGAACTTCGTCGTTTTTTGGGTAGCACTATTCTGCTACGATAATAATAAGGTTGGGACATGAAATTAAAATTGAAGGTAAATCATGATTTATAGATGTTTAGAATTGATAGAATATCTTAGATTTATAGATTTGTCACAGCCTAATATTTATCGATTTTCCAAGTAATTTGTTAAAAGTAGTACCCTTTAAATACATTTTATTACATAAATATTGTAAAAGTCAACTAATTTTTTCTTATTTATGTAAATTCACCAAATATTTCTTTGGGCATAATGCACTATGCTTAAAATCTATTTAGCTTATTTATATAGGACCTATGGCACAGCATAAAATGATCGTCTTTGGTCGAATTATGATAGAATCAGGAAGCAATAGCATAGTTTTGATAGGGAGAGCTCTACGATAACCGGCGGAAATAATTCATATTTTTTAATCAATTTATTATCATATACAATAAGTCTAACTAGTAGATTCTCCCTACATAATCATCAGAATATTTTTTATCCGCATAGAAAAGGAGTATATCCCCAGCCTTAAAATTAAATTTCACACCTTTATTATCTGTTTTTTGAATAATAGAGCCTTCTGTGACCCACATAGAGCAATTACCGTTGTTTACATAGTTATTACCATTCAAATAGGACAGACGTTCCTTTCCGCTCTTGTCAATCGTTACTATATTGAAGTTCACAATAATATATCCATCCTTGAGCCAATAATCCTCATTATAATCAATTCCATACTTTCTAAGATATTCATAAACATCATACCCAGCTTCTACAGCATGTACATCGGTGGGAAGCTTATACGTACCATACCAGCGTTGTTGATACTTCGATAACTGATTCGCATTTAGGTTTGTATATTCTTTTACCTGATCGAAGGAAGGAAGTACTATAATATCACGTGCATACTTCGTTCCGATAAAGGTTCGGAATTCATTCAGTAAGCGAAACGTAGAATATGCATACATAGTATTACTTTTATAGTAGAGCTTCGAGTAAGTAGTATCTAAAACCTTCGCCGTATTTCTTAGCTCCGATTCAGGAATTCTACTAAAGATGTTACCTGTCATTCCACTCTTTAAATTAACTAAGTCAACACCTTCGCCTATTTTTACCAGATGATAGCTCTTACGATTGATCTCCTCGTCATAATAAAGGTCCACTCGTTTTCTATTCTTTCCCTCTGAATCCACATAGTAAAATGTCGGAGTGATCTTGATGCAGTTAGCCCCACTATACATTTCCCCGGTCGTATCAAGCATGAAGCGTATAGCATATCCGGTCTTAAGCGCTCCCAAATTATTGTACTTTGGATGGCTGCCATTGATTAATGGTAAGGTAAAGCGGTTTAATATCCCTGTATCATTCCCATATTGATCCTTGGTCCCTACGGGATAATAATAAGCATATGTATCATTAAATACCGACTTTCTAGTCCCGTCCACTGCTCCTTCGAATAGTTTGAAATTCATTGTCTTATTTAGTCGAAATACATTTTCCCATTTTGGATAATCAGAAACGTCATAAATCTTTAACCCATAAAGCCTACCTGATATTTCAAATTTCGCACTAGAGGTAGCAACATAATTGTTAATATCCGCGTTTTTCGTGCCTTCAATCTGACTAAGCTTATCTGTTCCATTCACCGCTATTGATCTAAATTCAGCTGTATAGATACCCTCTTGAACCCACATAGGAACATAGAGGTGGAAGGTATCTCTTCCTAAAACAATCCACGTCCCTGCCTTGATATATTTATCATTTTCTTTGTTCTTGTCTCTATAGGTATCCAGATAGACATCAAATGGAAACTTAACCTCATTCTTTACTATCCCATCCTGTCGGGCGATATAGGATATAAAATTAGGATCGATAAATGAGCGAGAAAAATCTCTTGATAGGTATCCAAGCCGGTTGCTATGTTTCAATGTATTTGAGATGGATACATCAAAGTCATTCAACGTATTGTCCGGATCAAGAACGATTTGCACAGCGTCCTCCGACGGATTAATTAGTTGCGACCATTTTTTATTGTCGGCTGTGATGACCGGAACACAAATCACAGGAGTATGAATTGTCACATCATTTACACTCATGTTATAGGTCTTACTGGAATATGAAGAATTCACACTATCCGGATGAAGCGTATATGTGACTGTCCCTGTCGATGGATATACTCCATTGATTTTTTCTGCATCGATCACTTTATTTTCTATATATAAAGCTTTATCATGAATAATGTTTGTGGTATGTACAAAGGAGGATACATTCGGAGAAGGAGCTATTTTAGAAGAAAGCGAATCAGAAAGGACAAGACTTTCTCCAAATTGAAGATAATCATTCTTAACTTGTGCTTGATCTGTCATTGTTTGCGCGTAGTAAGTAAGATCTTCATATTCGACAATCGGTCTATCACTTGAGGTAGATGAATAATTACTTGAAGAGTTAAGAGTTATACCGGATGCTACCTGTGCAGGAGCTAAGACATGGCTGTTGATATCACTGTTGTGAGAAGTAGAAAGTGAAGGAAGATTGAGATGAGTAACATTAACCGTGAGGTTTACCATCCCATTCGGAAGAGAATAGTTATTTATCCTTGCATTATTGACATTATAATATTCCAGATTTGTTATTTCCCAATAGGAGTATGCCCGTTCCACCTTGATAATTTGAGTGTCCGATACCGTTTCTGTTATCTTCTTCGGACCACCGAATTCCGGCGGTGTGGCGGTATAATACTCTATGGTATAATTCATGGTAACAGGCACAGAAAAAGCTTTTTTCCCAGTTCGATTGACTATCGTATACCCCAAGAGATAATCTTTGCTTTTCACGTAGACATATTGGCTTTCAGTCGTAGGTATCCCTTTTTCCGAAGTAAAATATGGGGCTGAATATTTGTCTCCGTTAATCACTCCATATGGGTAAGGAACATCCATAGGTAATGTTTTAGGGGCTTCCGGAACAGGTATTGCTACTGGTGGGAACGTAGGCCTTGGAGTAACAGAAGGTCTTGGTGTTGGAGTCGGTGTTACTGTAACTTTCGGTGTTGGAGTTGGTGATCCTGTCGGTTTAGGTGTAATAGTTGAACTTCTTCGATAGATAAGATAAACATTCATACCGCCAAGCTCAACTATGGCACTGCCACTTCTGATCCGGTCAATGCCCCATCCATCGTCTGTGTATCGTTCATCCATCTTTTTCGTGTTATCAGTTTTCTCAGTGACATAATAACCCATAAGGCTATAAGATTTATTATTATATTTCCTCTCTGTGTCCTCATTATTCCAGTAAACTCTCTCACCTGGAAGGACACTATCTAAAGCCTTCGAATCCATTTTTATATTATCATCCGTATAATAGTATAACGTATTGTTTTGAGGGGAAGAAGGAGCTGGTTTAAACTGGATTTCCATATTGAAGTACTTATAGAAGTCACTAAGAGTATCCGTTCCCCAATATTCCGCTTCCATGATATCCTTCCAATTTCGTAAGCCTCCTTCCTTACCGGCACGTATAACTTTAGTTCCATTCACCATCTGATAAGTTCGGAAAATCATATGTAGACGAATTACTGTATTGGCGGTGATATTTTCAAAGTTTCTTTCTAGGGCTTTTTCAATTCTTTCGGCACTCACGGTATAAGGTGTCATGGTGGTATTACCTGTTATCACATCCTTTCCCTTTTCGTTTTCTTGGAATAGGATTACACCATGTCCATGATCAAATGCATCATTAACTGGACCTGGACCTGTAATGCCCTTTGCAGATGCTCCTGAAGGATTAACTTCATCAGCAGTTATGGTAAATCCGATGGTTTCCCATCGAATATTTGTAGAGGCGGTGTGCGAGTAAGCCCAGATTTTAATTATTCCATCCTTCATATATAATTTTAATGACGTATCTCCATCCGAATTATACACTACATGTTCTGACTCAGAATCATTAATTACTCCCGCAAATGCATTACCAAAATGGTTACTAATTACCAGAATGCTTATGACTATTAAATATGAAATTATTGATTTTATTCTTTTATTCATCAATCTATACCTCTTATTCTACCGGCACATTAAAATCATCAACAAACCATGATGTACTGGATATAGTAAAGTCGGAACCATCACCTGACGAACCATTATTTGTGCCATATCGAATATCAAATATTCCAGTTCTCCATTTCCCACCTTTTAGATTATTTAAATCTGGATACTGGGTATAGATTAGTTTACTCTGCTTCACGTTTATGTCTTTTGCCGTAATGCGATATCGAACATATGCCCTCATGCAATAATCGCTATCATCTTCATAAAATGTTGATGGCTCCACTGCAATTATAGAACTTTCAACAACCACTTTATTTTCCTTCATTTGTCCGATATAATATGTCTTCATATGCTCTCTATAATCTGCATTACTCTTTGAATATAAAGAAGCAAGTCCATCTATCCACTTATCATCTACAGTTCTATAATCCACATTAAAAACATATTGAAGATACTTCTCCGCCATAGCAGACCATTCATAAAGATGTTTGTCCATTTCTTCAATCAAAGGCCATTCCGTATACCAATTCTTAAAATTCTCGGTTCTCATATCAACAGGATAAGCATAACGATCTGGATCTGCTGTCTTAATATCCTGGGTAATCATGAACTCAAACTTCTTCTCATAGAACTCATTCGGATAGCACTCTAATATATATTCATAGTTCTTTGCATTCTTGGGAAGCTTTGTTGTTCTGATCAGCATTCCATCCGGGCTTAATTTTGCTCTGCCGGAGGGGTTTGTTATTAACTTAATATATGCCTTCGCTGCTGATTGTGTCAGATACTCGCTACCTCGGAAGGCTCTGTTTTGGATATAGTAACCATTGGAATATCCCTTAATGATACCTTTAGCTACACACTTCGCCACTGCTTCTCTTTTCTCTTGAGGTACTTTGCTAATATCGGATATTCTCTTTGTCAAAACCCAATTTAAAAGCTTTTCATCCAGGGTGCTTCCATGAAGGTATTCTTCTGCTCGGTTCAGCAATACAGCTGCATCTGTTCGAGTAATATAACCGGAATAATCGTTATTAAAATCAAGGGTGGTTAATATTCCTGCCTTGAAAGCTGCATCAATATAAGGCTCGGCAGCTTCAGACGATAGATCCAGGTTAATTCCAGCAACAAGACTCTCTATAAAATCGTCTATCTTGATATTCTTCGTTTGCGCTTGCACATTCCTTACCGGAAGTATCACTGTAGTAACAACCATTGTAATTATGAATAATATCCCTACTACTCTCTTTTTCATATTTGTTATCCCTCTCCCTTTCTTATCATCAGAATATTCTATAGTCCAATTTTATAGTTCATCACTTCATTCAATATCAAGTTCTTTCTCAAACTGCTAATTTCTGAGTTTTTGTGATGACAGATTACATTATTGTATAGATTAGTATAAAAGGAACAATCTAGCGTTACTATTAAGCTACTATTAAGTTTTAGCAGAAAAGGAACTAATTCTATCTTTTATTATAACGTATGGACACTTGAATGCAAGAAATTAATGTAAATTTTTTCAATATATTACAAATTTCTTATCTCTTGCGATGAGTAAGTTAACTTTTTTCATAATACTACTTCCTCAATAGCCATCCTTCGATTTAGCATATTTAAGATTGCTCCGAGCTGATCCTCACAAAAGAGTTTTTCACCAGGATAGATGCAGGGCATGCTTTTCAGGATATGCAAGCAACTGTAAAGTGACTCCTTGGCTCCATTAATATCGCACTCTCTAATCCTTGTAAATGTCGCATAAATGGCTTTTACTCTATAAACATGCACATCGCCTATGGCTGTATTTTCTATAAGGTATTGCTCCTCCTCGTCTCCATGAGGCAATACTGAGCTTTGAAAACTGTCATATCCATAGATGGAAAGAATCATGTAAAGATAGAATAATTCTAATTTATAGATACCCTGCACGTTTTTACTTACCTTGTTGAAACCTTTGATACTTAATAATGTATTTTTTGCAGTCATAAATTCATCCCGGTTCATATGATAATAGAATTTTAGAAGGATACTGTAGGCAGTGATATCATTGATCTCAGTATATGCTGCTACTTCAAATCTTTCATAATCGATTTCACAATAAGATTTTCCTCTTGTTAAATGCTCTGCGATAATAAACTGATTATTGTGAGATAGCATAGTACTTCTGTTGCTCCTGGTAAGCAAAAAACAAGCCATATCGTTACAGATATGGTTAATGCGTGGTACCCCATTTATCATGATTAGTGCAATTCCGGAAGAAAAGAGGCACATAGCTATTAGAAACTGGATAACATGGTACCCGGCAGACAACATGCTATAAAAACTTATGCTTGTAATCATCAGATTAACAATCAGCCCACCCAAGGTATAAAGCTGTGAATTACATTTCAATGTTTTTGGACTCATAATACAGCGGCAGGCTGATGATGGAACGATAGATAAGGATATGCTCTTGTCCTTTTTTAAGACGACATGAAAGAACTGAAGAAAGAGTAACCTCCAGCCGGTTAGTACTCCGGCTAACATATGCCCAATCTCATGAAATAGGATCTGAAGTAAATAGGATATTACCACCATAGCAAGGATTACTGCTCCCCATTTAAGTATTAATATTATCTTCTACCCCCTCTCTTCCTTTTTACTAACATTTTTACTTGCATTTTTCCTTAAATATTTTTTCACTATAAAGTTTTCAATCATCTGTATCATCATAAGGAATAACATATCAAAAGCATATTTCATTTTGATCTTATTTCTCTCGCTTCCGACAATGAACTCTTATCTGATCTCTGGAGCTCTCGGTCCATGTTCAATGCAATCATCACAGAAAGCACCAATATTGGCACACTCTTCGATACTGTCAAAGGTCTCTTCCATAATCATGGTATTGTTCATTAGTTTTGGACAGCCTGCTTTATGTACCAGCTTATACCAACTCTTTTCCTCCACATAATACACCGGCTTTTTTATGATATTCGCTCCTGCACAAGCTATCTTATTGAAGGTATAATTCTTATCTGCGCCGTAAGGATATCCCTGGAATATCACTACCATGCTTATATCATCCAGGTACTGTGCCCACTCCTCTTCACTTCCATGTGGAAAAGAAAAATGATAGGTAATTCCGTTTTGCTGTGCTATGTGATTATGCTGATTGGTGTAATAAGAAAGTACCTCTTCTAATTGGTTGATCATAGTCAGCTTTTTCGTCAAATGAAATGTTTCGTCATCAAGCATCATGCAGCTAGAATTGGTTGATCTAAACTCCTCAAAGTTAGCATCCGTTTGCGACTCATGATAATCCATTAATAAGATGTTCGGAATTGAATCCTTCAAAAGATTCTTTCTATCATATATACTTACGGTGTCATTAAGGGAAAATCGATATAAAAAGTAATTGTCCTGATAATAATAGGGCATTTTCTCTGACCAGATACGCTTAACAAAGGTGTTGCCTTCCTTGTCTTTATAGTCATCAGAATAATAGAGATAAAACCCATCCATATCACATAGAAGAATGACTGGGATATACATTTCGATCTCTGCCTGCACATTCTTATCTGAGATAATTCCCAAATTAGAGTATAGGGAAGTATAAAAGGTATTGATTACCTCATCCTTTTGAATCGAATTCATTCCGTAGATGCCTGCAACAGCCAATTGTTCTATGGCATCTGCACAAGCTGTATATAAGCTCTCATTCAACGCTTTTTTCTCATCAGCAATCTCTTCCATCCTTCCGACCTTAATATCCGTTTTAATGACTACCGCAAAAAAGAATATTAAAAACAGTAATGCAAAATGATGTATCTTCATGTTGCCTCCATTGATTTATTTTGATTGGATTGTCTCAGCACTTTCAATGTGAAGCCACCTTTTCGTCATATTGGGGTATATACTTCGTAAAAGATTACGTGCCAAATTTGAAGATTTGTTTTCCACTTTTATTATGATTGCATCATCCTTGTTAAATTCGTAAATACCATCTTCATATAGATCATTGAGAATAGCTTCGGTGTAGTTAACGGAATTATATTCAAATATGTTCCCAGTGAAAACGGGTGTCTTACTAATACATTTCGGACACCCCGGATTCGTAAAGTCTGGATATAACTCATATACAAAACCACAGATATCGCAGGTCATTTTCGCACGCACGGTTGTTACTAATAGTTGAGTGGTGGCCCCTTTATAGCCGATTGTAACCATCTTTGTGCCTAAGTATTGTTTATCTAGATTGTCCTCATACCCTTCGGTTAATATTTCTGAGATACCGTCAAAGTAAGTGACAAGTAACTTTAGACCATTGTCGACAAGGCTTGTCCCTATTGTAATTGTCCAGGTGGAAGTGGTCGGATTAATTATTCTGATACTTGCTACATAAGTATGACAGTATATACACCCTGGATCACTGCCATCCGTATTTAGATTGTAGGTATGTCCGTTTACACAAACCTTAAATCTCGGTATCACATTGACTGTAATAGTGCAGGTTTTTATTGTACCTAATCCGTCGGTTAAGCTTAAAATCTCCGGCTTATTAAGAACGGGGTTCGCTGTTGAAAAAGAGGTACTTGCTAATAACACTTTGGTACTGCCATCTAAATAGGTAGCCTTAACGGTTGTGATTAATGCTTCGTTGGTATATACCGATTGAACCGGATGGGTTGGAACAATACTCTGAATGATCTTGTCACAAGAGATATCCGAAGCTTTTCCACAGGAATAGGCTGTTCCGAAGTTACCGCAGTATGGGCATCCTCGGTATGGTTCCCATACAAGTGGTAACGTGGTGTAACTCCCGTAGCGAACCGGGATGCCCTGCAATGGGTAATCTATCGGACCGGTAGTATAATTGTTAGAATCCCCGATTCCAAGCTTAGTTGCAATGCCCTGAATAGCAGAATACACCTCCATGTTTTGATTATTGAAAGCTACATAGTCATCATTAGGATATACCCCTACAAAATTCGTACTCATAGAACCACTACGTGAAACATCAACTATCCTTCCATCGGGGAGATATTCCTTCCACCATGATCCTGCAGAAGAATGAGTGCTGGAGGATGAATAACCTCGTAAGGTAGCACTGGAACCCTGTATCTCCCTATTACATTCTGTACATATGACACTCATAATTATCGAGCTATCGCCAGAGCTGCTATCGTTAGAGTGATACACATGTAGCTTTACTTTTGTTTTCTTTCCTACCGGAAAGCAAGCATTTGGATTAACATGCCGCTCATATTGAAGATCACTTTGTTTGTATGTACACCCGGTAAACGGTAAATATGTCATATTACCTGCCAAATCCCAGTATGGGTACCCTGCAAAAGGATATATAAAAGATCTGCTCTCATAATTATTAGCGTAAGTAGCTCCCATGCTCTCTGCAAACGATAAAAAGGAGGCTGTTTGTGATGTTACATTTTCATAGTTGGAACCGCTAATAACAACTCTGTTATATACCGTATTGCTCTGATAGGTACTATAACTAATTCTTTCAGTAAGTACAGTAATATTGGGGTAACTCAAAAAATAAGAAAACGCATATAATGGCTGTGAACAGATTGCACAACGAAAAAGGATACGATAAGAATACCCTTCGGTATAAGTTCCATTCCATACGTAAGGGGAACGTTGCACTTGCACATAAACAGGTACTTTTGTCATATCTAAAGTACCGTATGGAGAGATATGTTTATGACCTCCGTAGCATTCATCGGTATGTGTATGCCCGATGGAAGGACTGTTTATAGCTCCTGCCAAAACACTCTCATTTGTTTCCGTATTCATCGTAAGTCCGCTATTATCGATCGGATCAATTACTGTCGGTATCTGTGTAATTACCTCCTTATAATGATAGATGTTTTCTCCCTGGTAAGCTGCTTTCTGTGCAGCAATGATCTCTTCGATGGATCTCATTCTATATTCCGGCTCTAATATATTAAAATCATGTTCCAGAAACACATCATAAAGGTTTCCCGTCAACGAAAGTTTATACATGAAATTCTCATAATCCGTGGCTGTCATACTGCCTTTTTCCTTCATGTCAGACAAAAAATTTTCTATGATTTCTTTATCCATTGTTCTGATTACCGTTTCAGATCGAAGTCCAAAGTAAATAAACACAGCAGCAAAAGAAATAATCATTGCAACGGCGATATCAAATACCAAAGTCATTAATTTATCCATACTTTAGAAAACCTCTCCACCGTACATAAATTTTTTCTTTCTGCTGAGCAGGACTGCTTTTACCGAAAATTTTTGTAGTTTTTTCAAAATTGAAATGTCTTCTTTTGTAACGCTGATATTGATATAATTACGCTTATCAAAAATGTACGATCCATTTTTATATAACTCTTCAAGTATTTCATAGGTATATGTAATATTATAGTAATAGACAACCTCATGACTTTCAGCTATAACACAATAAGGGCAACCCGGATCAGAACCATCCTCATTCAAATAATATACATGTCCATTCGGGCAAGTTACTGTCTTTAGAGTATCTACTACTTCTATTTCAAAAGAATATGAGATTTCTTTGTAGAGAATTGTTACTGTCTGTATTCCCATCTGATAGGGATCATACCCATTAATTGAATACCCTATGTACGTTAATTCACGATGGGTATCTCTAAAGATTAAGACAACCGATAAATCTGGTGTAGAACCATACTGGACCAGATTGGAGCCGCTGGTCAGATATGCTTCGATTCCGATTAATGCCTTTGAACATACCGGGCACCCACTCGGATACTCATCTCCTTCATAAGATAGTCCACAAATTTGGCATGTTATCATTGCGGCAGAAAGAACAGTAAGTTTGATCGGATAGGTGCAGCCACTATATGCCACATTTGCGGTATAGGTTCCTGCTGTTGTCGTAGTACAGTCAATACTCCAATCCTCTACTTCTCTCATACTACCATCTGCATAATTAGCGATAACGGTCAACCCGATGGTCTCATATTGATTAACCGTAACTTCTTCTGGTGCAACGGTTAATCTAACCACTTTTTCCCTACAGACAGGACAGCTCTCTTCGGAAACCGGATAAGATATTCCGCAAATAGGACATGTTATTTCAGTCTCCTTTACATTTACATTAACTGTTGCTGTATATTCCCCATACTCCACATTCACTGATTGTAATCCAACGATATTGGGTACGTAATTACTGGTCCAGCCGGTTATAGCATGTGTAGTACCATCCTGATATAACGCCTGAACAATGATTGGAAGGCTATCTCCTTGGATGATCTCAATGTCTTCCGGCACAACACGAATACCTATCACTGTCCCCCTGCATATCGGACACCCCGGATCAGTATCATCCGGGTTCCTGTCATAGACAGTGCCGCATTTCAGACAGGTCTTATGCAAGGGGGTAACATGTACTTTTGCAGTTGTGTTCCATACACCATCATTTTCATGGTAATTAATAATAATCGTCTGGTCCCCTGTCGCTGCCGAATTATATCCTGTAATAGTAAATCCACTTGTAATAACCCTCGTCCCACTGTATTGATAACTTATTATGATGCTGATCGGAATCATAGCCGCATCCGTATATTTTACTACAGTCAAATCACTTGGAGAGGCAGCAATCGATATAATATCATCAACGAATACCGTAATTGATGTACTCTTTGTGATACTTCCCTCTGTGTAGGATATTGTAAGCGTCTTTTGTCCCACCGTTGTTTTATCAATTGTCGATTCAGAGTAAAGGCTGGGTGCGATATCTGCACTGGACCCATCGCTGTAATTTGCCTTTACCGTATATACTGGATTCCCATTTTTTCGAATAGTCTGTGACGCTGGGGATGCAGTGATATAAGATAAGGTTTTATTAACCACTGTAACACTCATTGTACAGGTTCTGTTCCCAGTCGTTTTCGCATTACCCACAAGTCCGGAGTAAGTTAAGGTTACCGTTTGTAAGCCATTTTGAATCGGGTTAAAATTACTTGTGCAGTTAACGATACTGGTGTGTCCATCCAAATAGGTTGCTGTAGCGGTAGTAATCATACTATCCCCGGCCCTGACTGTCTGTACCGGATTCGTAGGTGAAATTGAAGTTACAACCTTGTCACACATAAGTGTTCCTTCTGCCTGATTGCAGAATAACACCTTCGTACCTCCACTATATTGTACTCTAGTAGATGTTCCGGTATAAAAATTCGAAGAACAATAAGAGCAAAGTGCATTTGGAACAAAACCAAAGTAAAATCTCATCTTTCTTATAATACTATCGTAGCTTTCTCCAGAATTAATTGAATTCCAAATTATTGTCAAATATTCTTTTTGAGCTGCATATGCAGGAGTATTTTCCCAAGCAGGATCCGAATAGAATAAACCATACATCCTACTTTCCACGGTTTTGGGCACTTGATTCATTATGTTAAAGATATATCCGGCCTGTTGTTGACATCTTGGACATTTAATCTTTATACCGAAAACAACTAAGTTCTGCGGGGTGTTATATAATTCAAAAATCCACTGTGCATTATTACTTTGCATGTAATTATAGGATTGACTTGTGCTGCCTGGTATTATGACATAGCAACTATCAATAAAACTTGTGTCCGGATTATGTATATGTCCGTTATAGCAATCCTGCGTATGGGTATGTGCTGCAAATGACTGAATTTCATTTTCACCGTTCGATACTTTGAGATTACTTTGGGACACCATATTTATTGTTTCCTGTCCCTCCCGCAAAACAAGTTCTTCCCCTGTTACAGGATGGATATCCTCGATTTCAATATCGTATAGCTCACCAGTATAATCCAGCTTTTCAACAAAGGTCTCATAAGTATCGGTATCCAGATAGCCCTTAGTTCTGATTGTATCCGACAATTCTTCGGTGCAATGATCTATATGGGAATTGATATTGGCTTCCATTGAATCAGCCACATATTGAAGAGGTATTAAAGCAAGTAAAAGAATAGCAAAAAAACATGCCAGCATTCTGCCCGTAAAATCCATGAATATAGTTATGGTATGTAAAAGAACCATATCTCCTTTCTTAAAAATACAAAAGATTTTACGTACCGGTGTAAGTAAATATTACGCTGCAAATATTATGAGCAGTATCATAATTATAGCTTTTCGTATAGTAGCCCTCCTTAATTAAGGCAACATAATTTTCATATTCCGTATCCTCTTTTTCAATTACTGTGCCGTCTATCGTAATAGGATACTCTCGATATCCTATTACGATAGCATATAATTCTTCGTCGGGAATCAGGTGGATATCGATATCGTTTTTCTGCTGGAATATCTTCCCACTCTCAATCACCTTATCATTTACTATATCCGTCAATTTATATAATGTCACCTCATTTGACAAAAGAAATACCATACCTAATGCAAATATTACAGCTCCTATGACCATTTCAAAAACATGATTTACCGCATTCTTCATCTATCTTCATCGCACCTGTCTACTTCTGAACAAATTCAATGCCCTGAAGTACCTTATTCTCGTTTCGAATGATTTCACATTCAAAATAGGCATTTGGATTAATAAAATAATCGATTGCTGATACGTTTTTAATATCTATGATATGCTCCTTATTTGTGTAATCATTGGTGTAGCTTCTACCTAAAGCATGGATGCTCACACGAATAAAGAACGGTGCGGTCTCCGTTGCTTCATACTCTCCAAGATTCTTTTTAATATAATTTACAACCGAACTTCCTTTCACTTCCTCATATTCATACATAGTCACCTCATATTCATCAAAATTATCCACGGTTTTAGATGACTTTGCCAGTATTTTGTCTGTTGTATCCACAGTACCGTTATAGAAATTCGTGAAATATATGATAATACATGCCGTAATTACTACACCAAATACCATCCATATCATTGAGGAAGGGAGATCACTGTTCTTACATTTCACTATTTTACCTCCTTATCTATATCCCATGATGATGGAGTTATACCTCGCTTCCCATTTCCTATGGCTGCTGTGTAAACTCCAATAATACTATCTCATCATTTTTATTACGAACAACCTTTCCTACAAAAGTTCCATTGGGATTAACATAATCCTGATTGTTTTTTTCTTTCGGAGGATCCGCTGTCAGTGCAGGCGACGGAGTGATATCCGTTGAAAATCCATAATTATAATACTTCGGTGTACCCGATGCCCCTATGCTTAAGGTCTTAACACCAACAGATACTACGATCTGATTATCTCTTAGCTCTTTTATGAGATCAATCAGTGCTTCTCCGCTCATACTCTTATCATCATAGATATCAAGATCGAATTCTGCCATAGAACCGATTGCTTTATCAATCTTGCTGGTACTCCTGTCAAGGGTCTTCTTATTCTGGTTGAAATATCCGGATGACCATAGGATCACTACTCCTACAATAATTATTACAAAAACAGTTATAACAATTCCTACAATTAATCCACTTGAGTTCTTCGTTTTCATATTATTCCTCCACATTTTTTCTTTATCGTATTTTTTCATTAGACGGCTCCGGATAATGCCTCCATTGTCTCTGTAATCTCATTCACTGCTGCCAGCAAGGTAGGTATCATTCCATAAGCAAAGAGCAGAAGGAATGGAACCGCTGCCAATACATATGCCCGGACCACTCTTTTTCTTATTGATTTTTCATTTGATAATTTACGTTTTGCCAGGTATCCTTCTCGTTCTACATCATTTTCATGAAACGCTTCATAGACAGGCATGGTGTCACATCGAATTAAGTTATCAACAATCCTTGCAAATGGACTATATGGTTCGTTTTCCTTTAAATTATTCAGAGCTTCGATATCTCCTGCTCCATAATCATTAATACAATTAATCAGTGATGACTTAAACACAACCGCATATGACTCAAGCTCCAGCAGAATTCGTTTGACAGTCATACTTCGGTCATACATAAGAATTCCAATTAATGCATAAAATTGGTTCACCTCATCCTCCATAGCATCCCTGGATACAGAGGAGCTGTATCTTAGCAGAATAAAGGGTATGAAATATGCCACTACTCCCAACATCAAGCATCCTAAAAAGTCATAACAGGACATATCGGATGCATGATACATCTGTACTCTCCTTAAGATTTCTTTTGCCATAGCCTCGTTAATTAAATTATTCGAAAAGCTGTTCTCATGCTTCAACTGTTCTGAAAGCGACTGCTCTGTTTTAGAATAATCATTTTTTTCTTCTGCCACCTTATCGCCTACATAGTAATGAACCTTCTCTTCGATGATCCGAGACATCTTATCGTATTGCTTCTCATTCGCAGCGGAAGTTAAAACAGCTACCTCCGAGACTTTTACCTTCAAAAGGGATTGTTTTCTATCATAATTTAGATACCCATTGATACAAAATGCCAGAAGAAATACGGTGAAGGCCAGCAAAAAGCTGCGTAGTATAAAATGCCTTGGCTTTATATTATATCCGTTATTTCTGAGCTTTTTACGTAATCCCTCCAGCTTGGATGCATACTTGTCACAATAATTATCCATTGATTTCTTGATTATGGGTACCTTATCCAGGGTGTAGAGCCAACGGTGAGTGGATTGATGAAAGGTGACATAATCCGCACTTTTGTGCATGACTATATAGATGATTGAGGTGATAATCATAAGACCTATATCAATGAGAAATCCTGACTTACCATAATAGAAGACATTCATGTTCTCTTTTAAGCTGATACAGAACCACTTAACCAAATCAATACAGAAAATCGGAATAATAACGATCAGTGCCACTCCGGTAAATTCCAGCTTTAGCCTCTGTAGCTTCTCAATCTCAATTTCCAGCTGAGTATATAGGTTCTCCATATTGCGTACAAACATTGGCTTACCATGTATTTGTTCATCTCCCCGCTCAGCAACCCCAACACACAATGACACAAATTCTCGCAAAAATTTATTCGGAACATTTTCATAATATTCTGCAAGAGCCTGCTCTCTGTCATCAGATAAAAGTAATTGATAGATTTGCTCTGCAGCTATCCTCATGTTTGGACTTAAGCTATCCATGGATTGATAGATAGCATCATCGACCCGGTAATTCACATAATAATTATGAATTTCGTTCTCGATCAAAAGCTGCATCTCCTGATTAAGCTTGATTTCAAAATCTCTTGCATTTCTGCCCACTATTTCGATATTACAGATTATAATTGCGACAGCCGATGTGATTAAGGTGATTAATTTGGGATTCATTGAGAAGATGAATAAGAAGGTAAAGACACTGATTATAGAGGTTATCAGACATATCCCAACTGTCTTTTTGGTAATCTGTTTGCTGTCACAGGGACTGATCAGCCGGAATTGATAAGATAACTTTTCAATATAGTCTCGTGTTATAGGAAATGCTCTTAGGGTATGATAGATAGCCGAATTGATTCGATCATTGAGTTTTTCCTTTTTTATATAGCTATTTACCCATAGCCGCTTTTTTCTTTTATCATACCAGAATAAGCCCCCCATAATGATGAGATAACCAATCAATATTAATGCTAAAAGAAATCGTAGTTCCCGATTCTGAAAGATTTCTTTCGGTACAATACTACCCGTTATATCCGATGCAGCCACACCTAATATCATTAACTTGCGCAAGCTTTTCTTATTCCTCCTTTGATATGTTGATTAAATTCGAAAAATTTTGCTCGTTCTGCAGGAGAGATATTTTGTAGTATGATGTTTGTCAGTCGATCACTGAACGGTTGGACCATGTGATATTCTCCGTCCCGGAAGATCACGATATCTTGCGTATCATAGGTTTTTCTTCTGGTCATTGTCTCGAGATAATTTGCGATTCGATCTAATCTACCTTCAATTCCGTTTATCATACCTTCTCTCTGCTGTTCACGTTCCAAAGGTATGATTTCTGTTATTCGATCAATATAACGATGACCATCATTATCCTTTACGTGATGAATGTCTAGATTAAGAAGCCTTGAGATTACACGCTCACGATCCTCAGAGGTTGAATTGCCTTCACTCCCCTGTGCTAATACAAAGTATGAGATTAATTCGTCTACGTTTGCCCAGTGCCCTGTTGTAATTACTCTTTTTGAGCCCGCCAGAAGTAGATCGATCAAATACTTCGCATGTTCCAAACTTGCGGTTTCTCCGAATAATATAGTATGAGCCTCAGAAGCCTTTAATAGTTCAATCAACTTTGCGAAGCCTATCTCCTGATTAGGTCTTGTTCCCAAGATATTCATATCATAATACGCATCATTCAGATATAATTCAAAGTCTGCTTCTATTGTTCGTATTTGCTGTCTGCGATCAATTTCTCTGATTGATGCTCGCATATTCGTAGTCTTTCCGGAATTTTGATCCCCGGAATACACCATATTGATGCATCCTTTCAATCCCCATTTGAGTACTTCAATCGGAAATATACATCCTTGATCCGTAATAAGATCCTTTAGTTCATAGCTTCGTGAGCTTCCGAATTTTCTTACAAAAAATGCCCATTGTGACGCATTATTTGGCCGAAAGGTGGTAACTCTGCTTCCATCTGCCAAATGATTTTTGTTTCCTCCCGCATTCGAGGTAAAGTGTCCGATACGATTATGTTCCGAAAGATTTTTACATACTCTCACCATATTGGCATTCGTCAAAAACGATAGGAAATTAAGATGAATTGGCTTTCCGTTATAGACGATCCAAATGCTTTCGTGTGTTTTCGGCTTTCGATAGCTACCATGATAGATATCATCTTCACGATATTTCAGGTTTTCCATTGTGATACCAGATATTCCACCGGAGATACTGTCAATAGAATCATCCTCCATCACCATCATATCTACAACAGATAAACCATAAGTCTCTTCATAGATTCTCTGAACAATAATATTCAGCTTATCATCATAGCTCAGAGGCTTGCACAGTTTATGATAAGCAGCGTCGATATCTTCTTTGGTGACATCATAATAATAACCTCTATCATCATTTTTCAACTTTCCTATGTTGGTAAATATACTAATCTCACGAAACATATGGAAATTTCTCTCTCTTTTTTGAAGATACATCAGAATCTCGAATTTGTCTGTCGCCGTTAACCGTCCCATATCATGAAACGGGATGATCTCATCTATATTCTCGTTAGTAATATTTAATGAGCTTGCTAAAATTTTTTTAATCCGGGCAATAACTAGTAACTTCTTCTGAATATCACCATGAGAACACCCACGTGTAGCATCACTCAAAGAGCGCTTTAGCTCTATTCTGCTTTGCATATCTTTTTTATTAAGCCTTAGTACATCGATATCCATATTAATTATTTCATTGATGTATCTCTTAACCTCACTGCTTAGATAATTAATGGAATATTGATTATCAACGACCTCCTCCTCTTCCACTCTGCCCTTGAATATGTAATAGAGAAATAATATAAGTATTGCCGTTAAGATCCCTGATAAGCTCCATTCAATCGGGCTCATTTTCTACTCCCTCCTTAAAATTTTTAGTTATCATAATAAGTTAATTATTTTTTTCACCGATAAACAAGACATTCGAAAAAAATAATCTGTTTCCTCCTGATGTTTCCTGCTGACAGTATTGAATTTATGAAGCATATTTACCAGCTTATCATTACCTTTCCTACTATAAACGCATAGACCATTTTTCATAAAGCTTAGGATACTTCCCTCATTTTGTGCGTCCATCAGTTTAGTGCAATAGGGAATTACACCAGAGTTACTATCCTTAATATATTTAGGATATTTTCTACGGCAATTACTAATATTATAGCTTGAATTTTCATCATAATCGCCAAAGAGATAGAATACCTTTTTATTCTGAATAAACAAGTCACCATAATCTTCAAAGAACTTATTGATTACATACTTTCGTTGTGTCAGATTGATAACAACAAGATCAGCCATTTCTATTAAATTTAAGGATAGAATATCATTTCCGCTATTCGAGTCAATCATAACGAGATCAACGCACTCGTCCGTATCTTGAATAAACCCTGCAATTGACCGAGCTATATCACGATCAAAGGTTTCCCTGCATTGAGTTTGAGTTCCGGGCAGCAGAAACAGAGATGTATTTGGGAACGTCAGGCAACAGCTTTCCAGCTGCTTACGGTCAATTTTTTTCATTTTACTATAGGTCACCGCCATATCCAGTCCGATCCCGCAGAATATCTCGGATTGATTTATTTCACTATCGACATTATATCCGACAAGCGGACTCTCCAAATTATTGTTACAAAAGTGAGTCTGCATAAGAAGTAACTTTTTTTTATACAGAAGACTCATTATAAGTGACGTAACTTGGAGATTACAGGTTTGTCCCTGCCCATGAAAAGGGGACCAAAAAAGAATTTTACTCATTGCTTACCAACCTTTCCTCACCGCTTTCATTGCTCTCTTAATTTGTCTTTGTTTCATTCCGGGAATGATTGATTGAATCCCCTTTATTAAATATTTCATTAATCCTGATGATATATCAGTCAAACGAATCATCTGTGTAATCTGACATTGAAGGGCACTTGTGTAATCCCCATAATCCAGGTATAAATGATCCATATTATCCTTGGCAATGGGAAGTGATATCCCTTCCTTTACTCTTTCCATATCACTCATATCAATGACATCACGTATTAAGATCCTAGTAATGAGGCAGTCCTTCGTATTCTTAAGTAAAGTATTTATCTTATCAATTACATGGGGAAAGGTATTTAACACCGCGATCCATTCATTACACGGGAGGAGATGTTCCATCGGATTGTGATATCCATATACTGCAAACACAACCCCTTTATTAAAATGTGATATTTCATCTTCGGAAGGCATCCTTCTTGTGTAATTGATGCCACGATAATTCACAATCTGTTCCGTACTATCCAGATCCATTCCATGACATATTGCTCTGCGTAAAGCATTACTATCCGTGAAATCCGTGATTAAAACCTCATAATTCAGCTTAACCAGAATTCGACTAGTATATAGAATAACGTCAAATGCCTCTTCTCCGACATACCCGATACATCTCACCTCAATCCCCCTCCTTTAGCATGAAATAGGTATCGTCTATGCTTTTGTCCTCAGGAAACGAAGCAGCACCAAGATCGGGTATATTCGTCATATCTATGGTGTCATCCTCTCTCCTAATTCCCGTTTCCGGATATTCCTCTGTAAAAGGACGAATTGTCTCATCACGATCCGGATCAAAGTATTCCTGACTATCTTCTTTCTCTAATTCTATCTCTTCTTCCTGACTGATTGGAGGTGTTTTCTCTGAAATAACTTCATCCGGATCGGAAGACGTTTTCTCTTCTTCTTGATTTGTTTTAGATGAACCTTCTTTGTACTGCTGATATATATTGTCATCGTATAATTCCCATTGCTTTGAAGCCACATTCTTATTTAGAGATTTTGCAAGACGGTTCTCCAGCGCTTTACGAACTAAGGTACTCAGATCATTAGTGGCTGTCTCAAAAATATTGGGATTTTTTTGTATCAGTTCAATCGCTCCGATCGAGGGCGTATAGGTTACAATTGAGGCACCCTGCACATTCGGTTCAATATATTTTGTTGTATAAAGGAATGCACCGGTATATAAATATGCATCGACAATAGCATTTCGGATACGTATGATTTCTTCCTCTGTTAACCACAGGCGGCAATTCGTTGCTTCTCCATCATAACCGCGAAGAACCTTCTTGGATAAAACAACATAGTCTTCACCATTTGGAAGGAACAATCTAACATCAACCGTATCGTGATTCACTATGTTGGAATTGATGTTAATGACCTGATATTCTACTTCTCTTAATTCAGAAGAAATGGTATTGTCTGTTACCATGGTGGTCATAATTCCAGTTTCCTTGGGAATATCAATCAATGCTAATTTACCTATTTCTCTTTTTGTAATATAGCAGTCTTGTGGCTGGGATGAATACACGGTAGCATGCTTAATCATATTCTCTGTTACGATATCTCCAGCGGCAATGTCAGATACTGAAACATATACATTTCTTTGATTTCTGCTGATCTCTTCGTTGGCCTCAAATAATAGTTTGCCATATTCTTCTTTAACCTGATTTGTTATAACGATTGCTGTGATGCTTGCGGCTCCTCCAATGATTATGATACAGATAAGTGCCACAATGATATACTGCTTCGTAGTTCTTTTCATTCGATGCTTTAACTTCATTGTATACTCCTGACATTTATAGTTATTACGAAAAAGCTAATGAAAATAATCGAAATTAATATGAATATATATATCATAAAAACTCCGGTTTTTATTTTCTTTTGATTACTCATCCTTACTTTGCTTCGTCGTTTTAAATATCTTGACTCACAAAAACTAGTAATATATAGCAGCGTGCAGAATAGTCCGATTCCAATCAGTAAAATGATAAGAATGCGCGGAATCGTCATCTGCTGCACAGTTGCACCTCCTCCTGCTTTAAATTCTCTATTCGTTTGATAATTATCTGGGAAGTTTTTTTAACCGACTGGATAAAATAGAAGTTTGGATTTTCCTTATTACAGCTGATATTTCGAGAGATGAATTCATATACACATCCGCTCAGATATGCATCCTGATATTGTTCATTTCCCGGAATTGGTATTATACTTTCTGTAGAGATCTGATATAGTTTTGCTATCTGCTTGACCGTATAGATGGAATGAGGATTATAATTACTGATAATAAAAATGGACTTTGATAACAGAGATGAGTAATGAAGAAAGAAATCATCCAGAACACTGGATTTTTGACAAAGATTAACGACAATTAAATCAGCTTCATTAAGTATTAATTTTGTACTTAGGTTATTGTTGCTCGCTGTATCTATAAAGCATAATTCCGTATTCTCATCTATTATATGAAATAAGGGTTCAATACAGTGATCCAATTCGTAATCAAATATTTCACTTAACAGCATCCTGCTCTGCGGAATATAGTATAGATGTTTATGGATAATCTCCTTCAGGTAAGACCGCAGTATGATAGAACGGACATCGCCACGGTATATCTTTCGAAGTAGGCCTTCCATTCCACTACCATCATAGTAATTTGTACCGACCTCATCAAGGACACATGCCCTGGCTCCCCCATTGTAAGCCCTTCCCAGGTTATGAGCACATAACCGGTTCTCCATGGTAATGATCGAGTACGGGTACTTGATTGCACTTGCCACACTAATGGCTGCAAGATTAGCTGAGACGGAACATAGTTCATTCGCATTGCTCCAGAATGCTACTTTCATAAAAACCCTCCTTATGTTTGACACATGGGAAAATAAATGATTATCAAGAATGTTCAGTAGATTTAATAGATACCTTTATAATAATCCAAAATACATTATTTGTAAACCAAATTAACATTGAAAAAAGCAACAAAGATTTTAGGATTTTATGTATAATAATAACATATTGTGTTGTTCTATTCCTTTTTTATACATAATTAATATTGATTTTCGAACATATGTGTGGTACGCTGTGGTTATCAGGTTAGAATAATTGAGGATAACATTCTTTCGGTTGGTTCCCCTTTTACATAAATATCATTAAGAGGGGATGAGGCTGATGACTGCATCAGAGGTATTAACACGGCTTATGCTGATATTGGCGTTTCTCACTTATCTGGATCACCGGTACAAAAAAAAGATAGTTATCCTCTAGCCCACGAAACTTTAGGATAACTATCACCAACCGGGAATCAACTGACACGAAGTGTCGCTGATTTTTCTAACCTGATTGTAACACAATATACTTTAATTTATAACATTTGCTTTATAGTATTCTATTCAATTGACCCCATAAATCCATTGGTTTTATTTGTATCTTAGGTCATATGATTAGAGTCTTTATTCAAGATATTTTTATAACTCAATCTCTTCCCCTGCCTCTAGGATAAGTCGATTCTTTGCAGTAAATTGTTCCGCCATCGATCGATCGAATAACTCTCCCGGCTTCATATGAATCGGTATCGTATGCTTTGCGCCAATCAATTCAGCACAAGCCTTCGCTTCTTTTGCATCCATGTTGTAGATGCCATCGATGGGAAGGAGTGCATAATTCAGCTGTAGTGACGCCATCTCGGCCATCTCCTTGGTTGTCGAGGTATCTCCTGAGCCATAAATTGTAATGCCGTCAACCGTAATGATATATCCTACCGATTCATCCTTACTGTGATTCCGATTATAGGCAGGCACTGCCTGGATGTGTACACCTAGAAAATCAAAGCTCAGATATTGCCCACTCTTTAGCGCATCATGCTCCTGAATTATGGTACAGGTTGGCTTCTTTGTAACCAGCTTCACTTGATTGTGATCACCATGCTGGTGCGTTACCAGTATGATATCCGCCGGGACATCATAGCCCTTCCCTACATATGGATCAAAGTAGATAACCACATTGTCCTTGCTGATAATCCGATAACTTCCGTGTCCCTGATATAATAATTTTGCCATTTGAATCCCCCTCTTTTTATGTCTTATTTTCATGATTGATTATCGTTATTCAATTACGGAATTGTTATCACTTCACATATTTTTTGTTTCATGGGATATTAGCTCTGAATCATTTTACAACACCTGTGATCCAAGAATTTAATCTCCGAATCTCTATATAATACTATTCTTAAGTCTCGGTTCCACTCTATTCCCGATGACTTTCTCTACGATATAAGCATTCTTTAGCAGCTGTTCATCGGATAGCGCTGTTAACTGCAGTACCGCCGGCATTCCATCCTGTTTTAATCCATAGGGAATCGTAATCACCGGAAGTTCTGTATATTGCAGGATGCTGCTGAAGCTGTACATGATGCATAGATCGGTTCCCTCAAGCTGTTCTCTGATCTTTCTCATGCTATCCTTGCGATCCTCCAATATCTCAAGATATTTAGGTTCCTTAAGAGTACCGGAAGCATTCTCCTGTGCATCGAGTAGTAAGGTCTGACCATACCGAAGTGCCTGTTCTTTATGCTCGTTATTATAATTAATGATATCTTCCAGTGATTTGATCGGGTATTGCTCCGGCAAACCCTTCAGGTATTGATTTATAGCATACTGAAATTCATATTTCATAACATCCATGATGTACGGTGTCTCGGGTATCTCAATACGCTTAATAACTGCTCCAGCCTTCTCAAGCTCAAGCACCGCTTCCTCCGTATGCTCTAACCATTCCTCAGAATCCGCCGGTTTCCAGGTGTTATAGGCGATCACCTTACCCTTGATATCCTCCTTCGGCTGCTCTACTACCGCTTGGCCCGTTAGTGCAGCATACATTATTGCAGCATCCTCCACTGTCTTGGTAAATGGTCCTGCGGTATCCAGAGTAAAGCTGATCGGAATGATACCCTTCTGGCTGATGACTCCGGTGCTTGGTCGAAAGCCTACAATCCCACTGGCGATACCAGGTCCTACGATGGAATTGCAGGTGTCGGAACCGATAGAGGCCGTGCAGAGATTTGCTGTCACAGCAACTCCGGAACCGGAGCTGGAACCGGAAGGATCCTTCTCCGGATGATAGGCATTCTTTACCTGACCTCCTCTCGAGCTATATCCGTTAGGCATATGATCTGTCATATAATTCGCGAATTCCGTCATATTCGTCTTGCCCAGGATAACCGCTCCGCATTCTCGAAGTCGTTTCACAAGCTCTGCATCTTCTAAGGCGATAGAGTCCGCCAGGGCGACGGAACCGGCTGAAGTATGCATCTGATCTGCGGTATCGATATTATCCTTCACAAGAACCGGGATACCAAATAATAGCTTGTCTACCTGATATCCCTTCCGATCTAGTTCCTCTGCAATCGCTAACGCATCCGGGTTAATCTCCACGACACTATGTAACCCCATCTCCCCCTGATCATATTCTTTGATTCGGTCCAGATAATACTCAACTGCTTCTTTTACGGTTAATTCTCCTCTTTGATATTTCTTCTTTAGCTCTGGTATTGTTATCTCCTTCAAATGGTTCATCCCTGAAACCCCTGCCTTTCTTTATATACTAAAACATTACAAGCACATTCTCTTCATTCAATATCTCTGCTCCAAGCGAACCGGATTATGCCACATATTTCAAAAAATTCAATCTAATTCCTGGCTATATTATACTATCTTTTCCTTCGGTCATCTACTATAATATTTGCTTTATATACCAGAACAAAGTGTCAGCAAGCTGCAATTCGATACTTGCACTGCAAGCAGTGCCCGACTGCGGGAACGTTCGCTATCCGGAGGGCCTTTTAATTCATAGAACACACTTTTCTATGAAATAAAAAAGGAGCGACATCATCCTTACCATCTGTATTCAACAGAGTATCGGATCTTCGCTCCTTGATTATCTATTTCATTATTGCTCTTTCAGAACTCTCTTTAAGAATTCTTTCGTTCTCTCCTGTGTCGGATTATTGAAGATCTGCTCCGGAGTGCCTTCCTCGGCGATTACGCCCTTATCCATAAATACCACCCGGTTAGCTACCTCTTTCGCAAAGCCCATCTCATGGGTTACTACCAACATGGTAAGTCCGCTTTTAGCCAGTTCTTTCATGACAGCCAGAACTTCACCAACCATTTCTGGATCAAGCGCTGAGGTAGGTTCATCAAATAAGAGTACATCCGGTTCCATCGACAATGCCCTGGCGATTGCGACTCTCTGCTTCTGCCCGCCGGAAAGCTGTTTCGGCTTAGCATTGACATATTGGTCCATACCTACAACCTTAAGATATTTCATTGCCACTTGCTCTGCGTCCTCCTTAGAGCGCCTCAATACTTTAATCTGTCCAACCGTACAGTTGCTAAGTACATTGTGATTATTGAAGAGGTTGAACTGCTGGAATACCATTCCGAGCTTCGTCCGGTAAGCGTATACATCATGCTTATCATCGAGAATATTCTCTCCATTGTATATGATTGCCCCATCGCTTGGCTTCTCAAGCAGGTTTATGCAACGCAGCAGCGTTGATTTGCCAGAACCGGAAGCGCCGATGATACATACTACTTCCCCCTTGTTGACGGAGAAGTCGATATCCTTTAGGATCTCATTCTCGCCAAAGGATTTTTTCAAATGTTTCACATCTATTACTCTATCCATCTCTGCCTCCATCTCCTAATTATGAAGCTTCTTCACATGATCTTCCGGTCGTTCTACCTGCATCTGGTTGCCGGGAATTACAATAAAGTTCTCGGGACCATCCAACTTGCGTTCAATCAGTCGAAGAATTCTTGTAACGGTCAACGTCATTACCAGGTAAATAATCGAAGCTACAGTGAAAGTTTCAAAATACCGGAAGTTATTACCTGCTACCGACTTCGTCTGGAAGAATAATTCCGATACGGAGATTACATTCAGAACCGAGGTATCCTTGATATTGATAACGAATTCGTTACCGATTGCCGGTAAGATATTTCGCAGTACCTGAGGCAGTACAACATGAAGCATGGTTTTAATATGATTCATACCGATAGCATGTGCTGCTTCAAACTGTCCTTTATCGATGGATATGATACCACCACGAACAATCTCTGCAGTATAAGCACCAGTATTAATTGATACAATAAAGATAGCCGCCGCAGTACGGTCCATGTCGATGCCAAATGCCATCGCCGAACCATAATAAATTACAACGGCTTGTACAATCATAGGTGTTCCGCGGAAGAATTCCACATAAGCGGTTAGTATCGCATTCACGATACGAAGCAGTACTTTTTTTGCTCCCTTCTCTGGCAAAGGTATAGTACGAATCGATCCGATTAGCAGACCGATCCCCGAACCAAGTATTGTACCAATGATAGAGATTAACAGAGTTACGCCCGCTCCTCGAAGGAACATAGGCCAATTTTCGGTAACGATTTTTACAAACCATTCCCAAGTCATAATGCACCAAGCCTTTCCATACACTTATGTAACTATATGAATACCTTCTTATTATGTACGAAACGTTAACATTCATGTGTTACATGTGATAATTATATAATGACAAAAAGGCTGCCCAAAAAATTCTCATATCATTTGGACAGCCTAAAAGTTCACATCTATTGCGCTGCAGGTTGATTTACAATTGCAGCATCCATGATTTTGATGCGTTCTTCCTCTGAAACACCTGCTAAGATCTCATTGATTTTTGCAGTCAGCTCGCTACCCTTCTCGATACCAACAGCAATAGCAGTATCATCCTCTGAAGTAACAAAACCGTCTGTGAACTCAACCATAGCAAAGTTTTCATTGGCTGTCGAAGCACTGACACCCTCCGGACGCTCTGATACATAGCCATCGATGACTCCGGACTCAAGTGCAACTCTCATTGCAGGGAAGTTATCCATCGCAGGCTGTAAATTTACACCGTTAATCTGCTCGATTACGGAATAGTGGAAGGTATTTAGCTGAGCTGTAACCTTTGCTCCTGAGAAATCCTGAATGGAAGTCGCTCCTTCGAAAGCGCCGCCTTTTTTCACTACCATTACCAAGTCTGACTTATAATAATTATCGGAGAAATCAATGGTCTCTTTACGTTCTGCCGTCGGAGACATACCCGCGATGATTGCATCAATCTTACCGGAAGTTAATGCCGGAACCAAACCATCCCATTCTGTCTTAACGATTACCAATTCTTTTCCTAAGCCTTCTGCAATCTTTTTTGCTATCTCAACATCATATCCACCCGCAAAATCAGTGCTTCCTTCAATGGGTACTCCACCATTTGAATTATCTGACTGTGTCCAGTTAAAGGGTGCATAACCTGCTTCCATACCCACACGAAACTTATTGTCGTCCTTCTTTGCGCACCCCGCCATCATAGCTACGGTTAAAGCAAGGACAAGGATTGCTGTTATTCTTTTCTTCATAGTTTCTTTCCTCCTCTGACTTGATTTTATTAGATCGAGCATTCACTGTCTGTCTGACAGCTGCCATATATTTGGGGTTTTATATCAATAGCATATGCGTCCTCTTTGAGGTTTTTATTGATACGGATGTGCTTTCCTAATTCAATAAAAAAACCTGAGGTACACTCAGGTTATTTAATACGCCTATGCCTAAGTCCCCAAAATCCCTAATGAGATAGCACAACTTGGCAAACCGGGTAGTTCACCAAGACAGTCCTGCAGCTCTTAACTGCAGACCCAGCATATAGCACCGAGGATGCTATAAACTTCGGCGACATTTCCTTCTCCATAGCATCTAAGCTCCTCTAGCTCCTCTACAGACTATTAAATATCGCGCCTCTACCTCACCTTTGAAGATGAGGTCTTATGAAATTACGCTATTATATTACATCATCGCTTAACATCTGTCAATTCAAAAAAGTTAGCTTTGCTAACTTTTTGTGTATCTTGAATTCAAAAAAATTTATTACCCTATCTTTTTACGTATCTTTAATTCAAAAAAGTTTTTTTCCCTATCTTTTTGCGTATCTTGAATTCAAAAAAGTTCGTTACGCTATCTTATTGTTGATAACATAAATTATTTGTTTGAATTCATAACTTACCGTATCTCTTATTACTTAATATCTACGAGAATTATTAGATCGGCGGATTTATCCTCTCCCTGCTCCCATTCACTTTGACTAAGATTATTCGCAATTACTGTCATGGAAGCCTTGTCATTCTCCGAACGGAAGGTCAATTCTGATGTAGATATCGGTTCATTCTTATTCCCTTTTCCGACAAAACCGGAAAACATTTGATTGTAATCAAACCGTAGCAGCTCCTGCCCCTGTTCATCTTCAATCAGGATACTCTGATTATTTTTATCCGCATTATCTACACGCAGATGATAATTACTTCCATTCACGGCAAAGCTGTTTGCCTTCAATTCTGCCATATTGTAGATACTTATTTGCAGCATATAATCATAACCTGCAACCGGAATAGGTTCTCCGGTATCACGACTGACATAAAAGCTCTGATACTCTTGCGAAGCATTATTATATCGGTCAAATCCAAAGGTCTTCTCAAAATCACCGGAAGTATAATATGGCTGGAGATAATGAATCGACTTTGTATAATCCATTCGATCAAGGTAATCCAGTGAGGAGATGATATCCGCTTTCTCCTTTTCATCCAGATTATTGTTCGGTATTATGGAAGTATCAGAAAGCATCTCGTTTTTGATCAGTGTATTTCTAAGTCTCTCTGTCTGAGTAATCCTGCTGAGCGTGAATGCATCTACAGGCGGTATAATCGATATGGTCGACAATATAATCAGAATCGGAGCTATGATACCGTTTTTGCGTGTCGGAAGAATACTGAATATAATACCTGCAATCGTTGCAAAGACTCCGAATAAGATCACATAATAACGACCATAGGTAACACCTATATCCGATATCTTTAAGCAGGAGGATAACGTCTGAAATAAGACCACCGGAATTAGCACCTTCGGAAATATCAAGCGGAACTTATTGGCAAAGGGATTCTGAAGGGTGCTGGCAAGAATATATACTAAAATCACCGTAATTGAATAGCTGACCAACATTGGCTCCATTAGATTATCGCTCCAAAACTTTCCAGTGATATTCATAATAATATAAAGTAGCAGAATGATTGTAAATATTGCAGTGATAGGTATAATCACATATGAAATCAAAGTCTCTAAAAGCTTACCGGGTGTAGTTATCTTTCGAAACTCATCCATACGGAGGTTGTCATCTCCCATGCCACTATCCGCTATAAGCTCCTCTACCGGTAATTGATTCTCACTTTGTGAAAGATGAGAAAACCTCTTCCCTTCCGGATCCTTAAGTAGCTCTTGCTTACGGGGGTAGAAGGGAATCATGCTCAGAAAATAGATTGGAGTCAGCAGTATAAAAATAAAATTGGCTGCATGGACATATGCTTCATCATTTACGGAAAAGATCAATAAATCAGTTGCTCTGATGATTAAAACCACACCTAAGAACAATACACCGTCAAAAAACAATGCAATAAAAGAACTCTTAAATGCTGCCATAAAGCTTTCATTGATACTGATATGGCTTCGTATCGTCGGTATCCATAAAAATGCAATCAGTAAAACAAAGCATATAGCAATCGTTCTAATCGTTACTACAACTTCCCATTCTGAACGGCGAATTAGCAGGTAGTAAACAGAAGAGGCAGCTACTGTCACCAGCATAAAAATGATACGAAAGATCGGATTATCCAAAAATCTCTCATAAAATAACTGTAATACAACAAAGACTGCTGCACCTAACAAAAAGGTAACCAGTAATCTGGTATAATTGATGTCATACTCTGATACAATAGAGATTGCATTGGTCACAACCGCAGCAATCAATAAGATAATTGTCATCGGAAAGCGCATTACAGTATCCGTTAGTCCCTGCCATCTCTCCTTTAAATTTATTCTTCTATTCATAATATAATCCTCCATTCAAATATCACAAATAATATCCGTTAGTATATCAAACATAACACATATGTTCATTAATGATAATAACATTATTATACCACATTCCATAATCCATCAACTTAATATATATATTATCATACATTCTGTATAGTCCCGAAAATTATCCTAATTTATTTTTAGTAATTCTTTTATTAATTATCAAAGTTTTTTATAAAATTGATACGATTCTATCTTTACAAAATGTCAAAAGTGTGTTTAAATAAAAAAAATCCCAGGAGGTAATAGTATTATGGCTTCAAAGAATCAACCCCTCGGCTATCTGCCGGATGAAAGACCCCCGTTCGTGGAACTCTTCTTATTTGCATTACAGCAGATTGTTGTAATGTTCCCTGCAACCGTTCTTGTTGCATTAATCACCGGATTCCACGTATCAACAACTATTTTTGCCAGCGGTTTTGCTACTCTCTGTTTCATCTTAATTACCGGAAGAAAGATCCCCCTTTATTACGGTTCCAGTTTCTCCTATATTGCCGCAATCGCTTCAATTATGGCAGCGGAACAATTTGCAGGATATAGCTTGAACGACAAAATCTCTATCGCACAATTTGGTATCGTAATGTCAGGTTTCGTATCTATTGTTGCCGGTCTACTCATTCAACGAACCGGTAGAAAAACCATCGACAAGATTCTCCCCCCTACAGTTACTGGTAGTATCGCAATGATTATCGGCTTATCACTTGCTGCTAATGCAATGGGTGATGCAGCTACTTTCCCCACCGTTGAAGAAGCACAGACAGCACTTGCTCAGAACATGGCTTGGGTTATCTCCATTATCACCCTTATTTCCACAATTGCATATTCAGTATACTTGAAGGGCAAGCTGAGTCAGTTGCCTATTCTTTTTGGCCTTTTGACAGGTTATGCCGCTGCAGTTGTCATCGGTCTCATAACCGGAGTACCCTTTGTTAACTTTAACACTATTGAATCCAGCAAAATATTCAGTCTTCCTGACTTCACTCTTCCGAAGCCTTCCTTGGCTGCAGTCGCAGCGATCATGCCAATCGCAATTGCTACCATTCCGGAATCCACCGCACATGTTTATCAGCTGGATATCTATGTAAATGATCTTGCTAAGAAAATGAAAAGCGGGAAGAAGTACAATATTGCGGACAAGCTTGGCTTAAACCTGATTGGTGACGGTATTGGTGATATCGTATCCGGTATGATCGGTGGTCCCGCAGGTACAAACTACGGCGAAAATATCAGTACCATGGCAATCTCCAAAGTGTTCTCGATCCCTGTATTAATCGCTGCTGCTTGTATTACAATGGTTATCTCCTGCTTCACTCCTCTGATCAACGTAGTTTACTCCATTCCCAAGGCAGTAATCGGTGGTCTCTCCATCTACTTATTTGGTGTAATCGCTGCACAGGGTATCACCATTATGATGGATCGTAAAGTAGATATGTTCAAATCAAAGAACCTTGCAGTTATTGCTATCATCTTAATCATAGGACTTGGCGGAAGCTTCGGTTTTGAAGGAAATGGTATGATCCCGATGTTCGGCATGCAGTTCCCTGCACTTGCTACCGCAGCGGTAGTTGGTATCGTACTCAATCTTCTTCTCTCTATCGGAGATAAGGAAGAAACATCTGCAGAATAATTGATGATACGTATCTTCTAATTTACAAACAATATCTACTCTGTTGATATTCATAAAGAATGAAGTTCAAATCATTACAAGAATGAGAACCTCTATGAATTGACTTTTCGTCACATGCATAGGGGTTCTCATTTATATATTATTATATTGTATTTATCATGTCTAACTTCTATTTTTATCTCGAATACTTCCAACAAGACGATTTACTTCTTATTATATACTACGATAGATAGGTATTTTTTCTCCCCATAGATATCTATTTGATAATTAATATTTGATTGTGCACTCTTTCGTAGGTTGATCCGGTTTCTTAATATTCAAAAAAGGTGAAGCGTCTATCGACACTTCACCTTTTATCTGTAGTCACTTTATAAGAAGAGGAAACGATGTTCGGTTAGTTCATCCTTATTATAAGATTGCTAAGATAACAAAATTAGCGATAAATAATGCGGAAGCAACCCATACTACAGGGCTAACATCCTTAGCCTTACCTTTCACGCATTTAACAATAACGTAGAAAATAAAGCCGCCTGCAATACCATAAGAGATACTGTAGCAAAGAGCCATGAAGATAGCTGCGAAGAATGCAGGAATTGCTTCTTCAATATCGTCCCATTTGATTTCCTTGAAGGAAGAGATCATTAAGATACCTACTGCAATAAGAGCAGGAGATGTTGCCTGAGAAGGAACAATACTTACAACTGGAGCAAACAGCATACTTACTAAGAATAATAATGCTGTTACTACGGAAGTTAAACCGGTACGTCCGCCTGCACCAATACCAGCTGCACTTTCAACATAAGTAGTTGTATTGGAGGTACCTAAGATAGCACCAACACTGGTAGCAACAGAGTCAGCAAATAATGCCTTATCCATCTTGGACTTAAAGCCTTTACCTTCTTCCAATGCCTTCTCATCAGCATCATCAAAGATACCGGATCTTCTACCTGTTCCGATAAAGGTACCGATTGTATCGAAGGTATCAGATAAGCTGAATGCAAAGATTGTCATAAGAACCAACGGAATCTTAGAAGCATCAGCAAATAAGGACTGCATTCCATCTTTTCCAAATGCTGCAAATACAGTAGTTCCTAACTGACTAAAGGAATCAGATAAACCTGTTGTTGCACTAAAGTCAAGATTAGTAACACCAAAAGGAATTCCAAGAATTGTAGTTGCTAAGATACCGATAATGATAGCTCCCTTAACCTGTAACAGAAGGAGAACTAAGATAATTGCAATACCGAGAATAGAAAGAACTAATGCCGGTGTATTAAGGGTAGAAAGAGCAGGAACTCCTGCACTAAAATTAATGAGACCGACATTTAAGAGGCCTATATAAGCGATAAAGATACCAATACCACCGCCGATTGCATTCTGTAAGCTCTCGGGGATCGCCTTAATAATCATCTTACGGATCTTTGTAACAGTAATAAAGATATTAATGAGACCACAGAGAAATACCATTGCTAATGCTTGCTGCCATGTAAAACCAAGACCGAAGCATACAGTATAGGTAAAGAACGCATTGAGGCCCATTCCGGGTGCCTGTGCATAAGGTACATTAGCAAATAAAGCCATTACTAAGGTACCAGCTACGGATGCAAAAATAGTAGCTAAAAAGACTGCCCCTGCCGGCATACCTGTCTGAGACAGAAGGCTGGGATTAACAAAGATGATGTAAGCCATCGCAAAGAATGTGGTAATACCTGCCATGACTTCTGTGGAAACATTAGTGCCATTTGCCTTAAGTTTAAAAAACTTTTCCATAAAAACTCTCCTTTTAATTTTTTTTATAAAAAGAGAAATCATTTGATTCCCCCTATTATACTTTTCTCAGCAAAATCCAGTATAAAATCAAGTTGTAACACTGTTACATATTCAAAAAAGCTAGCTCAGCAAGCATTTTTGAATCATATAATAAGAGTTTTATTATCATTGGTTGGAGGCTATCTCAAATGGGAGTAGCCTCCATTGTAAGTTTAAAATCATCTTTATTCAATACGCATTAATTTGCTTCTGCTTCTTCTTCCTTCGCATTCTCCTCCATTACCTTCTGCTGAACATCCGAAGGCGCCTGCTCATAACGAGCAAATTCATAAGAGAAATCGCCGATACCACCGGTCATGGATCGAAGATCCGTAGAATATCCATAAAGCTCAGACATCGGAATATCAGCTACAATCTCCTGTCTGCCGCTTGCTACCGGATTCATACCGAGTACCCTGCCTCGACGTTTATTTAAGTCACCCATGATATCACCGGTAAATTTGTCCGGAACCACTACCTTAAGAGAGGCAATCGGCTCTAAAAGTACAGGCGATGCTTCCATGAAGCCTTGTTTGAAGGCGTTGATGGTAGCCAATTTGAAGGCCATTTCGGAGGAGTCTACCGGATGGTAGGATCCATCCACCAGGGTTGCCTTTAAACCTACGACGGGATACCCTGCCAAGGGACCTTTCACAACACAATCTGCGATACCCTTCTCTACAGCCGGGAAATAATTCTTCGGTACGGAACCACCAAAGATCTTCTCTTCAAAGATATAAGGTGTCTCCATATCGCCGGAGGGCTCAAATTCAATATGAACATCACCAAATTGTCCATGTCCGCCGGATTGCTTCTTGTGTCTGCCCTGAACACGTACCTTCTTACGTAGAGTCTCTCTAAACGGTACTCTGGGCTTCATAATTTCAATTTCTACCTTATATTTATTAAGCAATTTACTTACAACTACATCAAGCTGCTGGTCACCGATACCATATAATAAGGTTTGTCTGTTTTCCTTATCGTTTACCATCTTCAAGGTCAAATCTTCATCCATCAGCTTCTGAAGAGCTTGAGATACTTTATCATCATCACCCTTATTCTTGGTCTTAAAGCGCTGATTGGTGTATGGAGTTGAAACCTCGATACGGTCATAAGCAATCGGAGTAGCCTTCGTGGATAAGGTATCACCGGTCACTGTCTCAGATAGCTTACCGAGTGCACCAATATCACCGGCATGAAGCTCATCCACCTCAATCTGCTCTTTACCGCGCAGTACGTAGATACGGTTTACCTTTTCCTCTGTTTCTTTATCGACATTATAAACTGTTATATCTGATTTTAATACACCGGAGCATACCTTGAACAGAGAGAATTTACCGATAAATGGATCGGCAATCGTCTTGAATACTCTGGCAGAGAAGGGTTTCTTCTCATCATAATTTGCTTCAAAGGTATCTCCTGTTTTTGCGTTCTTACCGCTCACACTCATTTTTGTCGGATCCGGGAAATACTTCTCAATTGCCTGTAATAACATCGTTGTACCTTGCGCATGAACTCCTGATCCCATCATTACAGGAACTACAGTACCATCTATAACATTATTTCGGAGTGCAATAGAGATCTCTTCCTGGGTGAACTCTTCACCTGCAAAGTACTTATCCATCAATTCTTCGCTGGTCTCTGCTACTGCATCCAGTAATACTTCTCTGAACTTCGTAAGATTTTCCTGGCTATAGTCAGGGATCTCGCACTCAACATAGTTACTAGCCGTTGTAAATCTTCTTCCGGCCATTTTAACCACATTGACAAATCCCACAAATTTCTCATTCTCTCTAATCGGAATATGAAATGGAGCAATCTTCTTGCCATAAAGATCTGTTAATCTCTCAACCACTTCACGATAGCTTGCATTGTCATCGTCCATATCTGTGACAAAGAAAATTCTAGGCAAATGATACTTCTCACAATAATCCCATGCCTTCATCGTACCAACTTCAACTCCGGCTTTCGCTGAAATCACGATAACTGCTGCATCTGCAGCCTGTAAAGCTTCTTCTACCTCGCCGACAAAATCAAAATATCCCGGAGTATCCAAAAAATTAATCTTAATATCTTCAAATATAATAGGCACTACTGTTGTACTGATAGAGAAGAGTCTCTTCTGTTCTTCCTTATCATAATCACTAATCGTATTTCCCTCTTCCACTTTTCCCTGACGTTTGAGTATTCCTGTTGTGTACGCTATGGCTTCGACTAAAGTAGTCTTGCCACAGCCACCGTGGCCTAACAAAACAACGTTGCGAATCTTTTCCGAAGTGTAAACATTCATTCTGATTTCCTCCAATACGCTTTTAGTAAGTAGTAGGGTCAATCACACTTTGCAAATGTAAGCAAAATGTTCGCCATCACAATTCAATTCCGGTGATTCACTTAGTAGCGAGATTAGCTAAGTTATTCAGTTGTACGAGATGGGATTGATCTGTGACACCCATAGATACCTCTTAGTATATTTTACTAGACAAGCTGTACTTTTACAATAGTTTTATGTAAATATAAACAAACTTCTTTCTTTTATACGTTGAACCGTAACGCTTTAACGCATTATAGTATTGACACCGTAAAAATTACAGAGTATAATGGCAAAACAGAAAGCTCATAAGACATATAAAAGTACATTAAAACCAGTGCATTGACATATTTAGAGGCAGTATCACCCCTAGTTCTAGAGATTTCCCAGCGACGGTCGCACCAGTGCTGCCTATCAAATGAGAAGGCGGCTACCGGACACGCATCGTAATGCGATGCTTTGTACATTACCTCTGCAAATATACTCTCGAAGCAGGGATAACTCTACCTAAAAAAATGTTCAGGTTACTGGTGACCGGTCTACTAAATGCACACAGGCTGAGAGAAAAAAAGTTAGTTATACAAAGTAATGATACATATAACTACTTAACGATGGTCGTCTCTCATTTTTATGCTATAATAAATGTGTTGTGAGCAACATGAGTACAAAACACTCGATTGCAAGCTTACTTGCATGAATGTATAAGAGCAGAGTGCTACGTGCAGTATAGGAATGCTTCTATTATAATAGAAGTATTCCCATGATTGTAAGATTTTTTGAAAAAAAGTAAAAAATAATTGAAATGAGATAGATAGAAAGGGAGCAAAATTGTTATGATTATTGTAATGAAGCCTCAGGCAAAAAAAGAGTCGATAGAAAGAATTAAAAATTTAATAGAGTCCAGGGGGTTGGATGCCCATATTTCCGCCGGTAGAGAAGTAACCATCATCGGTGTTGTCGGTGATAAATCTAAACTCCGGGATCAGAACCTGGAGATTTATGAGGATGTAGATAAAATTGTATCTGTTACCGAGAGCTATAAGCTGGCTAATCGAAAATTCCATCCGGAACCCTCGAAGGTTAAGGTAGGCAATGTTATCATTGGCGGAGATGAGCTCGTAATCATGTCCGGACCCTGTGCAGTAGAAAGCCAGGAGCAGCTAATGCAGACGGCGATTGCGATCAAGAAGGCCGGAGCACAGATTTTACGCGGCGGAGCATATAAGCCAAGAACCTCTCCTTATGCATTCCAGGGTCTGGAGGAAGAAGGCTTACAATATATGAAGGAAGCCAGAGAGGCTACCGGTCTCCCGGTAATCTGTGAGGTCACCAGTTTAAATGCCATCGAAGCTGCAGTTAAATATGTCGATATGCTTCAGATCGGCGCAAGAAATATGCAGAACTTCTATCTGCTGAAGGAAGCCGGAAAATCCGGTCTCCCTGTATTATTAAAGCGAGGTCTTGCAGCAACCATTGATGAATGGTTGAATGCTTCAGAATATATTATAGCTGAGGGTAATCCGAATGTTGTTTTGTGCGAACGCGGTATCCGTACCTTTGAGACAGCTACTCGCAATACGTTAGATATCAGTGCAGTGCCTGTCATTAAGGAGAAGAGCCATCTTCCGATCATCGTTGATCCCAGCCATGCTACAGGGGTAAGAGCTTATGTGAAGCCACTTGCCATGAGCGCTGTTGCAGTTGGAGCAGATGGTCTGATGATTGAGACTCATCCGAACCCTTCCTGTGCATTATCCGATGGACCACAGTCTCTGACCTTCGATCAGTTCGAGGAACTCACTAATACTCTCAGACCTCTGGCCTCATTGATGGGTAAAAAGTTTTAGCATTTACAGGAGCATGGTTTATATAAGTGATTTACCGTTTTTATTAATTCATATTTTATTTTAGGAGGTCTTCATGAACGATTTCGAAAGCGACTTTAAAATTGGATTTATTGGTTTTGGATTAATTGGCGGGTCCATAGCCCGGGCACTAAAAAAGATTAATTCTGATTATTATCTTGTCGCTTATGATTATCATAAGAACCATCCCAGTTCCGATTTGCAAGCTGCTCTTCATGATCAGATCCTGAATCAGGTTACAACAACTCTCACACAGGGGTTTCCGGAATGTGATATGATATTCCTGTGTGCTCCGGTATTATCAAATATAGAATATCTGAAGCAGCTAAAGCCTTTATTGAAATCAAGCTGTATCCTTACCGACGTAGGCAGCGTTAAGACGAATATACACGAAGCAGTCGAAACTCTCGGCTTAGAAACACAATTTATCGGTGGTCATCCTATGACCGGTTCCGAAAAGACCGGATATCATAACTCCTATGCCCTGCTTCTGGAGAATGCCTACTATATCCTTACACCTACCGTTAAGACGCCGGATGCCATGACGCAGACCTTGTATCAGCTTGTTCAGAAAATGGGTTCCCTTCCGATTATCCTGGATGCAAGAGAGCATGACAAAATTACAGCTGCCATCAGTCATGTTCCGCATATCATTGCCGCCCAATTAGTGAATCTCGTCCGTGAATCCGATGATGAAGCAGAAAAAATGAGGGCCCTGGCCGCCGGTGGATTTAAAGATATTACACGTATCGCCTCTTCATCTCCTGTAATGTGGCAGGATATCTGCCTGACCAATAAAGCTGAGATTAAGGAGTGTCTGGATAGATACATAAGCTCACTTTTGCTCGCATCTAATGCTCTCTCCTCCGGCGACGGTAACTTTCTTTACCAGATGTTTGATACGGCAGGTGAATATCGAAGTGCCATACCGAACCGTTCCATTGGTCTCATGAAGAAGCTTTTTGAGATATACCTTGATATTGTAGATGAGGCGGGTGCCATTGCTACAATTGCCACCCTGCTTGCCAGCAATCAGATCAGTATCAAGAATATCGGTATTATTCATAATCGTGAATTTGAAGAAGGAGTTCTTCGAATTGAGCTCTATGATGAGACTGCACAGCAGAAAGCCATCGCGATGCTGGCAAAATATAATTATAGAATTTATGAGAGAAATTAGTACCTGCCAGGCTATACCGTTTGTATGGTTATCATCTTCCCATACGATCGGAAACAAATGAAATTAAAGGAGAGTCGAGCTATGATTTGCAAGAAATGCGGACCATTAAAAGGGACTATCAAGGTACCGGGAGATAAATCCATCTCACACCGATCGGTTATGTTTGGCGCCTTAGCCCAAGGAACTACCGAAGTAACTAATTTCCTTCAAGGTGCTGACTGCTTATCTACGATCCGCTGTTTTCGCCAGCTTGGCATTACGATCGAGAACCATCCGGAATCGGAGCATGTCCTTGTACGAGGAAAAGGGTTGCATGGTTTATGCAAACCTTCTGACATTTTAGATGTCGGCAACAGCGGCACCACGATGCGATTAATCTCCGGAATCTTATGCGGTCAAAGCTTCGAAACCACTTTAACCGGTGATGAGTCCATCCAGAGAAGACCCATGTCACGTATCATGACTCCATTATCCATGATGGGAGCAGATATAAAAAGTTGTGCAGGCAACGGCTGTGCCCCGCTTGCGATCAATTCGGCAAGTATCAGTGCGAATAGATTAACCGGAATCCATTATCAATCTCCGGTGGCCTCCGCTCAGATCAAATCCTGCGTTCTGCTGGCGGGCCTCTATGCAGCTGGTGAAACTTCAGTAACCGAGCCTTCTTTATCAAGAAATCATACCGAGCTGATGCTCTCTGCTTTCGGAGCATCATTAACAGGCTCCGGTAATACTGTGACTATACAACCGAACCCACAGCTCATCGGCCAGAAGATCAAGGTACCCGGCGACATCTCTTCAGCCGCATATTTTATAGCAGCCGGGTTATTGGTTCCTGGTTCCGAGATTATAATCAAGAATGTGGGTATTAATCCTACGAGAGACGGCATTCTTCGTGTATGCAAGAAAATGGGTGCCGATATTACTTTGGAAAATGAGATTAACCAGGGTGGAGAACCGGTTGCAGATTTGGTGGTTCGCAGCAGTGAGCTTACTGCTGCACAGGTAGACGGGGAACTAATTCCTACACTGATTGATGAGATCCCGGTGATTGCCGTATTGGCCTGCTTTGCGAAAGGGGAGACCGTAATAAAGGATGCCGAAGAGCTTAAGGTTAAGGAATCCAATCGGATCGATGTTATGGTTGATAATCTGCGTCGCATGGGAGCAGATATCACTGCAACTCCTGACGGTATGATCATCCGTGGCGGCAGGCCGCTCCATGGTGCAACCGTTGACAGTAAAGCTGATCATCGTATCGCAATGTCCTTTGCCGTTGCTGCTCTTTTAGCCGAGGGTGAGACTACTATTCAGGGAGCCGAATGCGTTACGATATCGTATCCGAATTACTATTCGGATCTGAAGAGTCTTATTACCTCCCTGTAAAGAAATAAATTGACAATTAAAACTTCTTATGGTAGCATTAGCAAAAATACAACGATAAACGCTATGACGAGAACCAGTATATAGTTCTGAATTTGCAGAGAGAAGATGGTTGGTGCAAATCTTTAAGGAAGAATTATAGAACCCATCTCTGAGCCGTGAACCGAATCTAGTAGGCTTCACCGGACATCCACCGTTAGCCGGATAAGGTATCAGGCCGATTTTGCCTTGTACTGTAGAGTGCAGAGTTTTCTCTGAATTTTAGGTGGTAACACGGACCGATGGTTCGCCCTAAGCTGTTTTTTCAGCTTAGGGTTTTTTTATGTAATTGGACATAGTTGCTCAGCAACCCGCAGTCAGGTATGTATGAATGCGGGCATCATAAAAGACAACATACTGGTTATGTTCTTATAAAAAAGGAGGTAGAAAAATGAAAATCAAGAATTTAGTAGGGGACCGTTTTAAGGAAAGACCTGCAGATTGTGTCATTGACAGCCATGCCCTGATGGTACGAGGAGGGTATATGAAATACGTTGCTAATGGGATCTATTCCTCCTATCCTCCCCTCAAGCGAATCACAAAGAAGATCGAGCAAATCATACGGGAAGAGATGGACCGCATCGACGGGCAGGAGGTGTCCTTTCCCGTCGCTTTGCCCAGTTCTTTGTGGGAGGAATCCGGAAGATATGAAAGTGTCGGAGCAGAGCTTCTGCGATTTACGGATCGGAACGGAAGCTCGATGGTGTTGGGAATGACCCATGAGGAGGCTGCCGTTTCGCTAGTACGAGAGTATGCACAAAGCTATGCCAAGTATCCCTTTATGATTTACCAGATCCAGACAAAGTTCCGAGATGAAGCACGTCCACGTGCTGGGTTGATTCGGGTACGAGAATTTACGATGAAGGATGCCTATTCCTTCCATACCTCCGAAGAAGACTTGGAGCTATACTATGAAAAATGCCATAAGGCTTATGAGCGTATCTTTGCCAGAGCAGGAATACCGGAGGTAGTTTCGGTTGCTTCTGATTCAGGTATGATGGGCGGCAATCTCTCCCATGAATTCATGCTGCTCACTCCGGTTGGAGAAGATACCCTTGCAATTTGCTCCGAATGTGATTATAGGGCAAATATTGAAGCCGCAGAAAATATAGTGCATAATTCTAACTCCTTACCAATGGACTCATTGAAGCTGGTACCTACACCGAATGCCTCCTCGATTGAAGAGGTTGCTGATTTCCTAAAGGTACCTGTCATGAATACCTGTAAAGCAGTTGTATATCAGAAGGATCTGACCGGAGAATACGTTGCTGTATTTCTGAGGGGTGATATGGAAGTCAGCGAGGCTAAACTGACCAATTATCTTGGTGATAATATTCATCCTGCATTACTCAATGAGGCTTCACCTCTGATTGCAGGTTTTATCGGCCCCTATCAACTTGATACAAAACAATGTAACATCTTATATGATCAGTCACTTTGTGGTATCGATAACCTGGTCTGCGGTGGAAATCAGATCGATCATCATTACATCGGTCTTCACATCCCGCGTGACATTGGCGAAGTCGAATATCTGGATTTATCAAAGATAACGGAAGGCGGTATCTGCCCCCATTGTGGTAAGCCTTCCATTACACTCTCCCGGGGGATCGAGGTCGGTAACATCTTTCAGTTAGGAACAAAGTATTCAAAAGCTATGAATATGCAATACCTTGACAGCAAGGGAGAACTTCATCATCCGATCATGGGTTGCTATGGTATCGGTGTTGGTCGGCTTGCCGCCTCTGTCTGTGAGGCTCGTCATGATGAATATGGTCCAATTTGGCCGATTACCATCGCCCCTTGGCAGGTTCATCTGTGCTGTCTTCGTGTGGATGATGTCGATACAAAGGAATATGCGGATAAGCTATATGAGGAATTATTAAATGAACAGGTCGAAGTCATCTATGATGACCGGGATATCCGAGCCGGCGCAATGTTCTCGGATGCAGACCTGCTAGGAGTTCCGATCCGCGTCATCGTCAGTCCCAGAAATCTTCAGGAGAATTGTGTAGAGTTGGTCACCAGGGATAAGACAATAAGCAGAAAGATCGAGAAAACTCAGACGATACCTGCGATCAAAGAATTGATACACAGTATGATTTTAGACTTAAACATGTAATTCTATCTTTTTACTTCATAATGAAATAAAAAATGCTTTATTAGATATCCTTACTAATCAAAGAAAACCTTCCTCTTTACACATCAGGGATATAAAGATGTGGGGCTGTTGCAAATAGATATACCTTAATATTACGACAGCCCCTTACATCTTCTTTCTATATTTAATTTTTTTATAACTCAACCCTTTTCTCCAAGTATAGCTTTGAGTCTGTGCTTCTCTACTGTTGCAATAAAAGCAATCGCTTTGCCTTCCACAATTAAGACCTAATACTCTGATTATATTTCTTGTCTGTTGCATAGGTCTGCTTATTTATCCTCTTGTACTAAAACCAGTGCCGAAATCGGATCTACGATAATGTTTCCTCCCAGAATCGTCTCCAGTATCTCTGTTCCAGCCAGATTACCCTTAACATAGACGTTCCAGCTACCCTCCGGAATCGTAACCGATGCTCGGGTATGATTCGCATTGAATATGATGCAGATGGATTTGGCACTTTCATCATTCGGAGAGTGATTGATCGTATATCCTACTACATTGTCCGGAGTTTTCTCTAAGAAGGATAGACTTTTTTGCAGTTCCTTGGTTGTTGTCATTCTAAGAGCACTATGCTCCTTACGAAACGCAATTAATCCTTTATAATAATGATACACCTCAATATAGCGTTCCTTGTTATCCCATTTGATACTGTTTACAGAATCCGGAGACCGAAAGCTGTTCTCATCAAAGACGGTGCCGGTTGCATCTAGCGGTTTGCTGCGAAGCAGCTCTTCTCCCGCCTGAAAGAAAGGTATTCCTTGAGAGGTAAGAACAATTGCCGCAGACAGCAGATTCATCTTAATTCTGTCCTCAACAGTGTCAGACGCATTGGAAGTTGCTATCTTATCCCAAAGGGTCAGATTATCATGAGCGGAAACATAGCTGATGGTCTGGGTCGGTGCCTTTGCCCATGCCTGATCAGAGTAATTTACCTTGGAATAGTCTATCTGGGGATGCTCGGTCGAAGCTACAATCCCAAATTTAATGCTCTCTTCCATTCCGGTCTGTCCGGTGACAAAGCCCTTCTCAAGCTCTTCAAATACACTACCCTTAATTCCATCCCGGAGGTCATCACTAAAAGCAGCAATTCCGGTATCCAGTGCTGACATGTTTGCCTTCAATGCTCTCTTGCTCTCCGGCAGAGGGGAAGCACCTGCTGTCCACCCCTCACCGTAAATAAGAATGGTTGGATCCACCTGATTTAATGCTGTTCGGATTGCATTCATCGTTACCAGATCATGGATTCCCATTAAATCAAAACGGAAGCCATCAATATGATACTCTTTGGCCCAATATACAACCGAATCCACGATGAATTTACGAACCATGGCGCGCTCGGAAGCAGTTTCATTACCACAGCCGGAAGCATCCGAGAATTGTCCTTCCTCCGTCATCCGATAATAATAACCGGGAACGATTTTATTTAAATTCGAATCTGTACTGAAGGTATGGTTATATACTACATCCATGATAACACGAATTCCATTTTGATGAAGTGCCTGTACCATCCGTTTATACTCATTGATTCTGACTTCACCTTTCTGTGGGTTTCTGGAATAGGAGCCCTCCGGAACATTGTAATTCTCAGGGTCATATCCCCAGTTGAAATCATTATTGATTAAGGTTGCTTCATTAATACTGGCAAAATCGGAGGAAGGAAGAAGGTGTACATGAGTAATCCCCAAATCCTTCAAATGATCGATACCGGTCTTTACACCGGAAGCTGTAGTGGTACCTGTTTCGGTAAAGGCAAGATACTTACCCTTATTCTTCATTCCAGAGCTGTTATCTACCGAAAAGTCTCTAATATGAAGCTCATAAATTATAGCATCGGTAGGAACTGCAAACTCTGGTTTGATCTCTGCTGAAAAACCGGCAGGATCCGTCGAAGCTAAATCAATTACCATTCCGCGTTCTCCATTCACTCCCACTGCTTTCGCATAAGGATCCACTGCTTCCTGCACAACACCGTCCACCGTTACGGTATAGGTATAATACACTTTATTCAAATTCCCTGCCTTTTCTGTATACCAGGTACCTTTCACATCACGGTTCATCGGTATGTTTTGCACCATATTGTCGCCGGTGCCATTTTCATAAAGATTTAGAATCACATTACTTGCTGTCGGTGCCCATATCCGAAACATCGTTTTTTCTATCGACCATATGGCTCCAAGATCCGCCCCATCATAATAAAAATCATCTTCAAAATCCCTAGTTAAGAATAGCTTCACTTTATCTCTCATCCTCTCCATAACCGATTTTCTCATCATCTTGCACGACAAAGATATCAACTGTATCATCACATAAAACTCGCCTGTTCCCTTCACAGTTCAGTACAGGTTCAGTTACAATTAATAATATTCTAACACAGAGAGTGTGGGAAGGAAAGAATACTTTCGAAATTTTTCGAATACATTCTTTCCTAATACATTTTTCTTCTACTCAACCAATGATACAAATTTGATTCTTACAAATTTTTTCTTCCCGATTCTCATAACAAGCTGTTCTTCTGAAAAGGTCTCCTCTACGCTTTCCAGCTTTCTCATATTCACTTGAACGCCACCCTGCTTTACAAGACGTCGAAACTCACTACCGGAGGGAATGATTCCATGACGGAGAAGGACCGGAATAATCTCAGCCAGGGAATTGCGGTCAGATGCCACGCTGATCTCCGGCATATTCTCGGGAAGCTCACCGCGTTGGAATACCGTATGAAAATACTCCTGAGCCTTTTTCACATCTTCCTCGGTATGATATAAGCCTGTTATGATAGTTGCAAGCTCCAGCTTTATATCTCTCGGGTTCCGGCCCGACTCCATCTGTATCCGAAGCTCATCTATCCGGTCCGGATGTTCATCCGTTGCCAGTTCGAAGAAGCGAAGAATCAGATGGTCCGGAAGCTCCATAACCTTTTTGAACATTATCTCTGCCGGTTCAAATATACCAATATAATTCCCAAGGCTTTTACTCATCTTCTCCACTCCGTCGAGGCCTTCCAGTATCGGCATGAATAAGGCGATCTGTCGTTCCATTCCCATACTGCCCTGCAGATTTCTGCCCATCAGAATGTTAAAGGTCTGATCCGTCCCACCTAGCTCGATATCTGCTTTTATCTCAACCGAATCGTAGGCCTGCATCAGCGGATAGAAGAATTCATGTAAGCCAATCGCCTCACTCTTTCGAAAGCGTCCCTGAAAATCATCCCGTTCGAGTAATCTTGCTACGGTAGTGCTGGAGGCTAACTGGATAACCTCTTCAAAATTCAGCTTGGACAGCCATTCGCTGTTAAATCTTACTGTTGTTTTTTCCGGGTCAATGATCTTAAAGATCTGGTCAGTATACGTCTTGGCATTCTTTCTTACCTCCTCATTGCTTAAGGGTTTTCTGGTTTTGGATTTACCCGTGGGATCTCCGATCTTCCCTGTAAAATCACCGATAATTATGACAGCGTGATGACCGAGTTCTTGCAGCTGCCTAATTTTTCGAAGTACTACTGTATGACCAAGATGTATATCCGGTGCACTCGGATCCAGCCCCAGCTTAATGATTAACGGTTTTTTCTTCACCAATGAGGTAATCAGCTTTTCTCTCAGTTCCTCTTCCGAGATCAGCTCGGCTGCTCCCTTTTTGATTATTCTGAGCTGTTCCTCAACTATTCTCTGTTCTTCCTTATTGATTGTTCTCATAATGAATCCCCTTTCCGTTTTAAAAATGATACACTCTTACTCGGGAGATTTCTTCTCCCTTCATCGTTATAGAATCATCCGATAGAAATACGTTTCATAAGTTTACAGGTGGGAAAAAGCGCATAAAAAAACCCGCTCCTCTAATTGCTTAGAGGGCGGGATTACTCACGCGGTACCACCTCATATTTATCAGCTACTTCCATAGCCAACCTCTTTGAGTACGTCAAAGTCAGAATTACGAATAATTAATAGCTCTGATTATACTCTAGCACGATAACGGATGCAGGGGACCGTCAGCAGCCTACTTAGATTTCTCTGTTCGGTGTGATGCTCAAAGATGTATTCAGAATGTGCTTTCTTGCCCCTCTCATCGACCGGTTGCTTTCTGTTAGACAGCTTCATTCTTACTCTTTCTTATCAACGCTTTTTCTATAATTTAATGATTAATCGCAAGTATAATGATTTCAAGTGCTATTGTCAAGAAGATTTTCATATATTTTTTGAGAAGTATTTTTAAGAATTGAGAATATTTTAGATTTTAGGTAATATTTTCAATCAATTCTTGCTACTATTCTTTAGATATGCTACAATCTCTTCCAACACAATACACTTTACATGTTTTGGTAAATATTCATTACGATACAAATGGACAGTATATTGATTAATTAGAATGTTCTGTGAGGCGAGAGGGTAAAACTTTTCTCGCATAAAGTATGCAGACAGGGAAAGGATGGTTATTATGAGTAAGGCAGAAAATGCAGTACAAAGTTTTCAAAATGGTTTTAACTGTTCCCAGGCAATCTTTTCAACTTATTGTGAGGAGTTTGGCTTAGATACAACGAGTGCTTTGAAGATCGCCTGTCCCTTCGGTAGCGGAATGGCAAGGACAGCAAAAATATGCGGCGCCGTATCCGGTGCTTATATGTTGATTGGTCTGAAGCACGGGAAGTGTCTTCCGGAAGATAATGATGCAAAAGAAACATGTTTTCGTTTATCGAAGGAATTCACGGATCGGTTTGATGAAATTCACGGTTCCATCAACTGCAGCGACTTACTTAAGAATGATCTGAGTACTGAAGAAGGTCTGCAATACATAAAGGAGAACGGGCTTTGGGATAAGCTTTGTCCCATATTCATCCGGGATGCTGCCGTGATTCTCGAGGATCTTCTCTGCCTTGAGTAGACCGTATTTCCAACTAAGGCCAATATACTGGGCATAGTTTTGCTGATTACCGCTGTGCCTAGTTCTATCATTCTGTTCTTTATTCAAACTGAGACAGGTAAAGCTTATGGTAGAAGCCCTTCTTCTCCATCAGCTCCCTATGTGTACCCTGCTCTACGATATTTCCCTGGTCTACTACCAGTATGTTATCCGCACCTTGGATGGTAGATAATCGGTGGGCAATAACGAAGCAGGTCTTATTCTCCATCAGCTTTCGCATTGCCTTCTGTATCTTTATCTCGGTTCTGGTATCAACATTGGAGGTAGCTTCATCCAGAATCAACATTTTTGCATCTAGCAGCATCGCACGAGCGATGGTCAGCAGCTGCTTCTGCCCCTTGGATATATTCATACCGTCTTCATTGATGATGGTATGATAGCCCTGGGGTAGACGATTAATATAGGAATGCATCCCTGCCATTTTTGCAGCCCATACCACCTCTTCCATGGTAGCATTCTCTTTCCCGTAGGCAATATTCTCAAAGATCGTTCCCGAGAACAGCCAGGTATCCTGAAGTACCATGGCATAGGCTTTACGCAGGCTTTTTCTGGTCAGGTCCATGATTTCATTCTCATCAACCTTAATATTGCCCTCCCAAACATCATAAAAGCGCATCAAAAGATTGATAATCGTTGTCTTACCGGCGCCGGTTGGACCTACAATTGCTGTCAGGCTGCCCGGACAAGCATGTAGGAACAGCTTTTTTATGATTGCCCGTTCCGGTAGATATCCAAAGGTGACATCCCTGATCTCGACATCTCCCTTCACATCCTTAAGCTCTTGTGCATTCGGGCTGTCTTTCGGCTCCGGAGCTTCATCCATCAGTTTGAATACCCTCTCTGCTGCAGCCAATGCTGATTGAAGCTCACTGATGATGTTTGCTACCTCATTGATCGGACCGGAGAATTTTCTGCTGTATTGTACAAAGGAGGATATATTGCCAAGGGTCATCTGACCAAGCAGATACAGTATGGCTCCAAAGACGGTAATCAGAGATAAGGACAGATTATTGATAAAGTTCACAGTCGGTCCTGTGATGCTTCCATAGTATTCCGAATCGTAATAGGCATCCACCGTCTCCGTATTTAACCGGTCAAAACGCTCAATCACCGATTTTTCTGCCGCATAAGCTTTAATCGTCTTCTGTCCAGACACCATCTCCTCAACAAAGCCGTTGAGTTCGCCAAGCTTTGCAGAACGTTTACGAAATAGCGGTCGCACCTTCTTCGCCATATATCTTGTGTATAGAATGGATAAGGGTATCGTCGCCAACACCACAAGTACCAGCCTCGGTGAGATGAATAACATCATAACAAAGGAACCGATTACTGTGATTACACTGGCGCAGACCTGAATCACATCGGTGGAAAGGGAGGTGTTCACAGTATCAATATCATAGGAAATCCGACTAATGACATCTCCTGCCTGAGTTCGGTCAAAGAATCCCACCGGCAGCTCCGTCAACCTTGAGAACACATCCTCTCTCATCTTGCGGATAATACGCTGACTTAAATGCAGCATCAGAACTGATAAAAGGTAGGACAAAGCGGAGGATGCTACATAGAAAGCAATCATCCATCCGGCGTAATAGAATACCTTTTGAAATACAACCAGCCCTTTTCCCGGCTGGATTGCATCAATTGCATAGCCTGAAAGCATCGGTCCGACCAGCCCCAGTATATTGCTGATGATGGTGAGCCCGATTGCGGCTGTAAGCATCCATCTATAATGACAGACATAGTTCCAGAGACGTCTGATCACATATCCCGTATCCTTCGGTCTATCTGTTTTCTCACTAGTTTGTGGTTTTCCTCCGCTTTGAGCCATAGCTTCCTCCATTTCTTAACACAAAAGGATTTTATATATTCATGCTAGGACATCATCTGTGACTGATAAATCTCTTTGTATACTTCACATTGCTCCAGCAGCTCTTCATGGGTACCGTAGCCTGCCATCATACCATCCTCCAATACCAAGATGTGATCCAACTTCATAACCGAACTTATTCTCTGTGCAATCACGATTGTCGTTGTATCCTGATAATTCTCCCGGATTGCCTTACGGAGAAGGGAATCCGTCTTATAGTCAAGGGCACTGGAGGAATCATCAAGAATCAGTATCTCCGGATTACCGGCAAGCGCTCTTGCCACAAGAAGCCGCTGTTTTTGTCCTCCACTTAGATTACTTCCCTTAATTGCAAGCTTATAATCCAGTCTCTCCTCCAGTTCTTCTATAAAGCTCTCTGCTTGTGCATGCTCCGTAGTTTCAAGAACCCGTTCTCGTGAAAGCTCTCTTCCGAGACTAATGTTTTCATAGATTTTATCCGCAAACAGGACATCATTTTGGAATACCACGCCAAATTTTTTACGAAGCTCCTGTTTATCAATACTTCTAATGTCCTCGCCGTCGATCGTGATGCTGCCGGAATTTACATCATAGAAGCGCATCAACAGGTTGATCAGCGTAGTCTTTCCGGAACCGGTTGAGCCGATGATCCCAAGGCTTCCTCCTTTTTTGATACCTAAGTCGATATTCATAATACATGGCTCCTGTGTATAAGCAAAGCTGACATTATGAAATGCGATATGATTCTCCGAATCATTTCGGATTTCTTTTTCTACAACGACTTCCAGATCCTCCGGAGTAGCAAGCACCTCGGCGATGCGGGAAGCAGAAGCGATTGCCTTGGAATAAACAACAAAGATTCGCTGAATCGCCATAACCGCATGAAGCATAATTGTAAAATAGGATAAAAATGCCACGATTTTACCGGGCTGGGAAGCCCCACTATTCACACGGAAGGCTCCGACGATAACTACCAGGGTAAGACCGAGATTAAAGATCAGGTTCATGATGGGATTCGTAGCAGCCATGGTGGTACCAGCTTTCAGTTCCTTCTCCACCACTTCGGAATTAATATCACGGAAGCGCTGCTTCTCATAACCAGTGGTTGATAAAGCTTTAATCACACGAATTCCCGTGATATTTTCTCGGACGATACGCACCAGTTTATCTACAGATACTTGTAAGCCAAGATAAAGCGGAATTCCTTTTTTAGACACGAGATATACTACAAGAGCAAGAAATGGCAATACCCCGATCAGCACAAGAGTCAATACCGGTTCCAGCGTACTGGTGATCACGATACCACCGATGATGATAATTGGTGCCCGAACGCCAATTCGTTGCATCATACCGATCATATTATGAATATTATATGTATCCGAGGTCATACGGGATTCCAAAGAAGGGATCGTAAAATGATCCAGTTGTTTACCGGAGAGACTCAGTATCTTGTCGAAAAGATCATGCCGCAGCATCTCAGTTGCATTTCGTGCAACTCTGGCTGCCATCCGGTTTGCGATAATATTGAAGGTTCTTGCACCGATTGACAGGGCTATCATAGATAGACCCCAGAGTAAAATCAAAGATATCTTTTTATAGGGAATGATGTCATCAATGATAAAGGCTAAGACCCAAGGTAGTCCGAGATCCATAAAGGTTCCGAGTACCTTGATTGTGAATCCGAAGAGCATTCGAATAATATATGGTTTTAGATACATCGCCACTTTCTTCAAAGCAAGTTCCTCCTGTATCAGCTTCCTATCGTCTCACTATTCGAACAGCATCATAGTGAAAGAACACCCTATATTCTAGCACTCACCTTCTCTACCGTCAAGGCAATGTAAGCTTTTAGGAGAGGGTACCTCATTCCCCCCTGAAATAAGGTATTTCCATACGAAATACTTTACGAAACCGAATACCTCGTTCAAAACCGGTTGTTTTATCATGAGAACAAAGTTTATTTCAGAATATTCCGGAATATTAATGGACTGTTTCTATACACTCATGATTTTGAAGGAAAGAATAACATGCATCCAAATCTGTGTGCAGGGTGCTGTCGTTCTCTCCTTCCGTCAAAAATGTACCTTTTGAAATATCCCTTTCTTTTGCTTATCATTCTATGGGATTAACAGTCGCAGGCACCGATAGATCAGTCTATTTGTCAAACTCATTGTTTGCAATGGATAGCAACAGCTTGATTCGATTTAGCTGATTTACGCTTGAGATTCCGGGGTCGTAATCAATCGGCATAATATTGGCACCGGGAAAGCGCTCCTTCAAAGGCTTAATCATTCCCTTACCGGTAACATGATTCGGCAAACAGGCCAGCGGTTGGATGCATAGAATATTCTTTGTCCCTTGTTCCAGATATTCCATCATCTCGGCAGTCACCAGCCAACCTTCACCGGTCATATTTCCCAGTGACAATACCGAAGAAGCCATGTGTGCCAGTTCATCGATAGGCGTCGGGGAAAGAAATCTGCTGCTCTTCTTCAGCTCCTCTTCCATCGTCCTGCGATAACTCATGATATAGGACAATGCTATATTACTCAGACTGTGATTCAATTTCGTCCCGGCAAGATATCGGTGTCGGAACCGTGCATTAAAAGTAGAATATAAGAAATAATCCATAAGATCAGGTACAACTGCTTCCGCTCCTCCATGTTCAATAATTCCGACGATATCGTTATTGGCTGTCGGATGGTATTTTAATAAGATCTCTCCGACAACAGCCACTCTGGGTTTTTTCTGATCGTTTAACGAAAGACGATCGAACTCCTCAATAGTTTTCCGGATTATATAACGAAAATCCTTTCTTCCTCCGGTAAGCAACTGCTTCTTTGCTCTCTCATTCCACTTCTCATAAAGCATCTGTGAAGAACCGGGGAATCGCTCGTAAGGCCGTGTCTGATTAAGAAGACGCATAAACAAATCGCCGTAGATCAGTGCCATGATGCTGCGGTTAATCATCCCCAATGATAACTGAAAGCCAGGCTGTTCTTCTAGTCGAAGCGTACTCAACGATATCACGGGTATCTGAGCAAATCCGGCTTGCCGAAGTCCCAGCTTGAGAAAAGCAATATAATTGGTCGCCCTACAGCCGCCACCGCTCTGAGTTATGATTACAGAGGTCTGATTCGTGTCATACCTTCCCGATTTTAATGCCCGTATAATCTGGCCTATCATCAGAATTGCCGGATAGCAGGCATCGTTGTTCACATATTTTAACCCCTCGTCCACTGCTGCCTTATCAATTGCAGGCAGCACCTCCATACGGTAGCCGCAGGCTCTGGCCGCCACCTGCACCAGTTCAAAATGGATGGGTGCCATCTGTGGTGCCAGAATGGTATGAGTGTATTTCTTCTCAGTAGTAAATATTGGCTGTTTCAACATTTCTTTGGATGGTTCCATAATCTTTACGGGGATCTGCTTCAATGCCTCGAGCTGATCCCGTTCTGTCACAGCTGCTTTTAAAGAGCGAATCCGGATCTTTGCTGCACCAAGATTATTGCCCTCATCGATCTTAAGCATCGTATAGAGCTTTCCTCCCTCAGCCAGAATCTCAGCGATTTGGTCAGAGGTAACTGCATCCAGACCGCAGCCAAAGGAATTTAGCTGGATTAACTCCAGGTTCGGCTCTTCGGCCACCAATGCTGCTGCCCGGTACAGTCTGGAATTATAGACCCACTGATCCACAACCCGCAGCTTCTGCTTCAGATGTGCCAGATGAGCCACACTATCCTCCGTAAGTACGGCCATACCATAAGAATTGATCAGCTTCGCTATGCCATGATTGATCTCCGGATCAATGTGATAAGGCTTACCACAGAGTACGATTCCTTTGCGGTTGTTCTCACGGATAAAGCTAAGTGCCGCTTCTCCTTGCATCCTAAGATCACTTTTGTATCGATCCCGTTCCATACTGGCAGCCTGGATGGCACGTCTTATCTCACCCTGCGTAATCCGGTAGCTTTCTAATTCTTCCTGCATTCGTCCTGCCAGCTTCTGTGTGTTGTCAAGAGAAAGGAACGGATGGATCAATTTGATTCTCTGTTCCTTAAGCGCATCAATGTTATTACGGATCACCTCCGGATAGGAGATTACAACCGGGCAATTATAATGGTTGTTTGCCTCTTCATATTCCAGCTTCTCATATACGATGGAGGGATAGAATATCGTCTTAATCCCCCGCTCCACCAAATCAAGAATATGACCGTGGCATAGCTTCGCCGGATAGCAGGCAGCTTCTGAGGGAATAGTCTCCAGCCCCTTCGCATATAGCTTTTTAGAAGAGGGTGCAGATAACAGAACCCGAAATCCCAAAGAGGTAAAGAAGGTAAACCAGAAGGGATAATTCTCGTAAAGATTAAGAACTCTCGGAATACCGATCTCGCCTCGGTACGCTTTCTCTATCGGCAATGGTTTGTAGTCAAAGGTTCTTTTGTAACGGTACTCGTACAGGTTCGGCAATTCCTCCGTTTGCAGTGCTTCCAGTCCAAGTCCTCTCTCGCAGCGGTTTCCTGCAATAAAGCTCTCTCCGTTTGAAAAGTGATTCACGGTAAGTAAACAGTGGTTGGTACACCGTTCACAGCGACGGTTCTCTGGCATTACATAGAAATCTGCTAATTCCTCTCTGGTAATAAGGGTACTCCTCTTTCCTTTTACCGTCCGTTCCTTTGCAATTAACGCTGCTCCGTAAGCTCCCATCAGCCCTGCGATGTCAGGCCGGACAGCTTCCCTGCCGATTAACACCTCAAAGCACCTTAAAACTGCATCATTATAAAAGGTTCCGCCTTGAACGACGATGTTCTTCCCGAGATCCTGATCGCCTCTTAGCTTGATTACCTTATAAAGAGCATTTTTTATAACAGAATAGGACAGTCCTGCCGATAAGGAAGGAAGATCTGCTCCCTCCTTCTGTGCTTGTTTTACCTTGGAATTCATAAAGACAGTGCATTTTGTGCCAAGCTCTACCGGTTCCTTGGCATACAAAGCCTCCTTTGCAAACTGCTCGATCGTCATTCCCAACGATTTAGCAAAACCCTCAAGAAATGAACCACAGCCGGAGGAGCAGGCTTCATTCAGTAAAATACTGTCAATTGCTCCCTGCTTTATTCGAAGACATTTCATATCCTGTCCGCCAATATCCAGAATCGTATCTACCTCCGGCAGGAAATGCTTGGCTGCCTTATAATGCGCTATGGTCTCTATCTCTCCGATATCAGCATGCAATGCAGCCTTCACCAGGGCTTCCCCATAACCTGTGACCACACAGCCTGCCAGAATAGACGCCTTCGGCATATGCTGATACAGATCGAGGATGATTGGTACCAGCTTCTGAAGTGGCTCGCCATCATTACAGCAATAATGGGAGTATAAAAGCTGTCCTTCTTCTCCGATCAGTGCCAGCTTCGTCGTTGTAGAACCGGCATCAATACCAAGATAAGCTGCACCGGTGTAAGAGGCCAAATCCTGTCTGGTTACCTTTGCGTGAGAATGGCGGTTAACGAACTCCTGATATTGCTCTTCTGTATCAAATAATGGTTCCAGATGTTTTATTTCATCCTTATGCTCACCTGTCAGTTGATCCACCCTGTTTACCAGCTTGCTTAAATCCACTTTTGGTTCCTTGGAAGCAGATAGGGCAGCACCCATCGCCACATAAATCTGAGAATTTTCCGGAGAGATAGCATGAATCTCATCGAGCTTTAGGCTCTCACAAAACCGTTCCCGAAGCTGAGATAGAAAATACAAGGGTCCACCGAGGAATGCCACTCTTCCCTGAATTGGTTTTCCACAGGCCAGACCACCAATGGTCTGGTTCACCACTGCTTGTAAAATAGAGGCGGCAATATCCTCTCTTCTCACACCGTCATTGATCAGCGGCTGCACATCGGTCTTGGCAAAGACTCCGCATCTCGATGCAATGGGATAGATTGTCTTGTGCTTCTTTGCAAATTCATTTAGTCCCTGTGCATCTGTATTAAGAAGCACCGCCATCTGGTCCAGAAAAGCACCGGTACCTCCTGCACAGCTACCGTTCATTCTTTGTTCCATTCCACCGTTAAAATAAGTAATCTTCGCATCTTCTCCACCCAGCTCGATTGCAACATCGGTCTCAGGAATATATGTCTTCACTGCTTTACTGCAGGCTATTACCTCTTGGACAAAGCCGAATTTCAGCCATTCGGATACCGATAATCCTCCGGAGCCTGTGATGCTCACCCGAACCGAAAGCTCCCCCAGCTTCTGATAGCAATCCTTGGTTAGTCGAAGTAAAGTACTTTTTATATCGGATTGATGTCTTTGATAGTCACTATAAATCAATTGATTATTCTTATCCAGCAAAGCCAGCTTTATCGTTGTTGAACCTATATCAATTCCAAGCTTTAATACCTCCACGTCATCTGTCTCCCTTACTGTCATTTTTGAGATCCTGTTCTACAATGAATCAAAGGTTTCTTAAATTATAGTCACTAATTAATTATGAACCTTTTTGCCGGGAATCATTCAAACGATAGAAAGCACGCTTTGCGAACTTTCTATTGTCATGAATAAAAATAAAGAAGCCTTCCTATCATTTCTTCCTGAGAATTATGATATGAAGGCTTATTATGTACTTGATTCTGATAGAGCTTTTACATTAAATTTGTTATTTTCTATTTTGTAATATCCAGATTAATCCTCCCGTCCTTGATCTCAACGATACGATCTGCCTTTTCGGCTATTCGTCTGTCATGCGTAATGATCACGAAGGTGGTTCCAAGCTCCTGATTGATATTTCGCATTAATTCATAAATGTTTTCAGTAGAATCCGAATCAAGGTTGCCAGTAGGCTCATCCGCTAGAATTACCTTCGGACTGTTGATCAGGGCTCTCGCGATGGCCGTTCTCTGCTGCTGTCCGCCGCTCATCCTGGTAGCCATATTATTCATTACCTTCTCCAATCCAACCAACTTCATGGTATCCTGTGCTTTCTGTATTACTTCCTTTGTCACCTTTCCGTTTTGAATTCGATAAGGCATCAGTACATTTTCCAGTGCCGTAAATTCCGGAAGTAGATAATGAAATTGAAATACAAAACCAAGGGTACGGTTTCTCAAATCCGCCAATTGATTTGAGGACATATTCCTGACATTGATTCCGTTAATCAATACATCACCGGAGGTTGCCCGATCTAAGGTCCCGAAAATATTAAGCAAGGTGCTCTTGCCGCTTCCGGATTGTCCAATGATTGAGTTAAAGGATCCCTCCTCAAAGGATAAGTTGATATCGTAAAGTACCTGATTCTTTACCTCGGTACCATATATTTTATTTACATTACGTAACTCAAGTATGGTGTTCATGTTTTGCCTCCCTTACTAATTATTTCGGATGATATCAATCGGGTTGAGTCTTGAGGAACGGATAGCCGGGAATAAAGCTGCCAATACACTTGCGAGTACGGCAATCAGTCCGGAGAATGCGATGAAGGGATAGCTTATGTAAAGATCTATCACGGGAGTTCCGTCCGGATTAAGTGCAAACTTGGTAAAGGCCAGTGACAGTCCCAGTCCCAACGCAATTCCAAGCAAGGCCCCGAAGAAGCCCAAGATCAACCCCTCAAACAGGAAGATATAGCTTGTTGCCGAGTTGCGAATACCCATCGCTTTTAAGATACCGATCTGCTTTGACTTCTGCAGCACAGTAATCGCAAGTACGCTTGCAATACCAAGCAGTACTGAGATCAGGACAAATAACTGAATCATATAGCTGGAGATGCTCTGCCCCTGGAGGCCGCTGAGTAATGACTCGTTCTGTGCCTTCCAGTTCTTGATTACCAGTGTGTCATCCTTCAGTGTGGCTTTGATGTTATCAGCAATTTCATCTGCTAAAAATACAGAAGCACCGTTAACTTGTAGTTCAATCGAGGTAATACTGTCCTTAGCATCAAATATCTCTGATACGGATGCAAGGTCCATGATACCCCAACTTTGATTCAGAGTTGCAACCTTTAGATCAAAGAAACCAACAACTTTACAATCAACAACCTTTTGAGCAGTAGTAATTATTTTGATTTCATCATTAAGTTGAAGCTTATATTCGTTTTTCAGATCTACTCCAAGGATAATCTCATTGGGATTCTTAGGGTAAGTGCCCTCCTCGATGCGATCATAGATATCATAGATTGCATTTGCCTGATCCAGTTCAAAGCCTCGGACAAGCAAAGACTGTGTTTCTTCTCCTACTTCCAGAAATGCAGGGTAATCTGCTGCCACAGACAGCTTTTCTATCCTTTCATCCGCATTTTTGATTATCGTAAGCTTATCTTCATAATCAACAATTTTACCATCTTCCGTATCTGAGGTGATGGTAATCTGTGAGGAATTGCCGATTGTCTTATCAATCAATCCCTTTTGAAGTCCCTGAATCAGGGATCCGATGAAAATCTGTACAGAAACTCCGATTGCAATCCCGAGAATGATTAAAAATGTTTGACCCAGATTCGATTTTAAGAATCTGGTTGCGATACGATATCCCAGTTTCATTTTAAACCCTCACTTTCTGCCAGCTGCAGGATGTCTTCATAGCTTTTTGCAAAATAATCCGCACCGATTAGTTTATATTTTTCCTGATCATCATGGAAAGCATAGCCTCCGACTACTATCTTCACCGGATAACTTAACGCCTTCTTCAGCTCCTCGATCATCTTCTTTGCTGCAACCAGATTGTAATAATTGCTGACGCTGATTGCCACAACCTCCGGTTGGATCACATGAATTGCATTATAAAAGTCCTGATAGGGTGTATTGCTTCCGACAAAGATTGCTTCGTATCCACCGATCGTGAAGAAATCGGCTACCATCCGCGCTCCCAGATCGTGATATTCCTCCGGTGGACATAAAACCGCTGCAAGTCCTTTCTTCGGATAATTTAGTTCATTTCTCTTTGCTATCACATAGGGATAACAATTCTCGACTATCGTTCTCACGATTCCGGTCTTCACATGCTCCTTCCAGATACAGATTCTCTTATCTGCAAGCTTACAGGTCATATTGTTGAGCATTGGTGTCAGAATGCTGCTATATAGCTCTATCACTTCAATTTCCCTTGAATGAAGCTTTTCCATTATGTATTTCACTGCTTCTTCCTTATTCTCAGCTTCAAAAATCTGCTCGAACTGCTGATAAATTTCATTCATTTCAGTTTTCCTCCCTTTGCTATTCTTATTTTCTATTTACATTTTTTTGTTTTTATTCTTTTCAGTTTACTTACCAATTCATCTCAATTTTAGGATTATCCATAAACTCTCATTTTTTGTCAACTTATAACTCCTTACATTTAATTTATCACAAAACTTACTTTTTATCAATTTAATTTTATAAAATTTATTATATTTTTTTATTATAGTAAACATTAATATTGATATCTATTACTAATATTGTCTATATACAAGAGAAAGTACGCTTTGCTAACTTTCTCTTGTCATAAATAAAGGACTCCTTGCCTCCCTTTCCATCGGTCAGCCGGATTGTCTTTTCTCCGGTTAACACAGATTTTCCGGGAAGTGGATATCCGCCATTTCCTTCTCTGTACGACATTACTCGTATCCCGTACTAATTTACGCTTCACTTTCCAATGTTTTACGATTGTTATGCAACCGCATACCCAGTATACTGAGCTGGTTACTAGACTTTAAATCTCATGGAGGATTTTTTATGAAAAAGGTACATAAATTAGTTTTTGCTTTTTTTACAACCCTCATTCTTATGACTGCTTCTGTAATTATACCAGTTCAAGGAACGACCGCTGTTGCCAGTGCTGCTTCTGTTACGATCAGCACTAAGTCTGTCACTCTGGAAGTAGGACAGACAAAATCGCTGAAAATCAACGGATCAAGTAGAAAGGTGACCTGGTCCACCAGTAAAAAATCTGTTGCTACCATCTCAAGCTCCGGCAAGATAACTGCAAAAGCAGTTGGTTCAGCTATCATTACCGCCTCTGTCTCAGGCAAAAAGCTCACCTGCAAAGTAACGGTAAAGGAACCGATTGAGATCAGCTATCAGAGCTATAATCTGGATATCGGAAAATCCAAGACACTAAAGATAACAGGAACAACAAAAGCTGTAACCTGGACCTCCGGTGATAAAAGGATAGCAACCGTTTCCTCTTCCGGTAAAGTGACTGCCGTATCCGATGGTAAAACAACGATCAGCGCTTCGGTTGACGGCAAAAAATTAACCTGCAATATAAAAGTATATAAAGAAAACTCTTATATGAAAAAGGCTCCCTTTAAGCCAACCGAGCTTCGCATCTCGGATCTCAGTATCGTCATTCCTAAGGATTGGCTGCTAAGTAAGGATGCTTCGGAAGAGGATGAATATTTTGCTCTGGCCACCCCTGCCGATTCTGTGAACGGCTCTTATGTCATGTTCTATATCCAGGATACAGGGAAGAAAAGTCCATCCTATAAAGTTGCGAGAAAAGAATTCCTGCAATCAATCACCCAGGCTTCTATTCAGGCATATTATGAGGATTTAGCGCAAGGTTTACCCGTCAGTGTAGCTGATTTCAAACAAGAGGATTATAAGACAAGCTTTGGTGATACATTAAAATCCTACTATACACTGACGATCGGCGATTACATCATTCATGAGGCAGTATATACCTTTTATCTGGATGAGTACTATATTGAGGTTACCGTTGCCGATGCGGATAGTGATACCAGCTTCCCGAAAAATGCAGACTATATGTTACAATCCATTCAGATAAAAAAATAATTTCAACACAAGGACTCACCTAATCGTTAAAACAACTTATAAACCGTGTTCATTCTGTCATTTATAATAAAATTTTTCTGGACTTAATCGATATTACTTATTATAATATAAATTAATAATAATACATGTGAAAAAGCTAATGTTAGCCAACCCTTTGAAATCATGTATTATATATTTATATTTCATAAAAGGAGTGATATCCATGGCGAATAGAGATATTAAAAAAGAGGTTAAAAAGAAGAAAAAGTCAGATACCGGTGCTGCATTACCGTCATTAAAGCCGATTATGCCCGAGCCCGAGGTTATTAAAAAGCCGAAGAAGAACGCCTAATATAACCTTGCTCCTTCGTATTTTATTGTATAACATTAAGACAGAAAGCATTCTTCGTAATCTTTCTATTGTTCTGAACAACAAATACCTGTCGAACTTAGTATTTTGCTTCAAGCAAACTAAGTACCGACAGGTATTTTTTATACTACTGTTTAATTCATATACATCTTAGATTAATCGCGATCAGATCTTGTCTCTTTTGTAATACCGAATTATCTCACCGGTTACACTCTCATATTGCTTTCTTTGTCTAGCCATGGATACGCCGTAATAATCAAGGCTTCGGTTAATCCTGCAAAGAATCGGTGAACTCAACTTCATTCCCCTTCGAACCAGCCAGTTAATCAGTTTACGATGAACTTTAAACATTCTCCACTCAAATTCCAATAACAACAATATTCTCCATTCTTTCATCGCTTCACTACTCCTTATCATTTGCATTGATTTGCAGTTATTGACTATTACTACATATTGCATGATGTTGCCGGATTGTATACGAATGGTAAATCTTGTTCTTAAATATAATTATGAGCTATTAGCGCAATATGCACAATCAGTAATTATTACCACGCTATGCATACCTTATCTTGCTGATGAATTATACTTTATAATCTATATCATTTCCGAAGATAATTGTTTTTATTCTGTGCAAATCCTTCCATAGAACTACTTCCATGGAAGTTTTCACGGAAATTGTTTCATAGAAACCTTTCCATAAACTGTAATATATTATCTGTCTTTATTATACCTCTATGATACAAGAACTCCAGTTAGATTTTCTAATATCATTTGAAATTTATGCTGCTAAAGTTCTACCACCCCGGTTGCTATTTTGTCGCAGAACATTCGGTCGTGTTCAACAAAAATCAATGTGGGATGATATTTGAGAATCAATTCTTCCATCTGTACTCTGGAGAAAACATCCACAAAGTTCAGCGGTTCATCCCAGACAAATAAATGGGCCGGCTCAGCGAGGCTTTTTGCCAGTAATACTTTTTTCTTCTGACCACCGCTGAATTCACGGATGTCCTTCTCAAACTGCAATCTGGAAAAATCCAGCTGTCGTAAAACCGTCTTAAAAATTGTCTCGTCCACACCATAATTTACCGCAAAATCCTTCAAATTCCCCTTAAGATAAGAGGTGTCCTGGGATACATAGGATATCTTAAGCCCAGGCGCTACATAGTACCTCCCGGTATGGTCAATATCCGAACCAAGCAATAGCTTGAACAGGGTGGTTTTCCCTGAACCGTTCTTTCCGCGGATGGCTAATCGGTCTCCTTTTTGCAGGCAAAAATTTATTCTTGCAGCAATCAACTTATTCTCATAATACAGGCTCAAATCTTCCGCTTCCATCAGCCGCTTTCCCGGAAATTCCAGACTATTTAGCTTAAGTGCATCTACTTGTTCAATATTATGCAATAGCCCCTTCTTCTCTTCGATTGCTTCCAGCTTACGATTCTCAATTACCTTGGCTCGTTTCATCATCTTAGCTGATTTATGGCCAATTGCTCCACGGTCGGCGGCATGGGTACCGATCTTGGATGCCTCTATCTGATCCGACCATCCCATTGCTCTTCTGGCAGACTCCGATAACACTACGATATCTTTCTTCAGCTGGTCATTCCGCTCAAGCTCATAGTTATCCTTGAGCTCCTTGTTTGCATACCAGGAAGAATAATTTCCCTTCTGCACCTCGATATCGGCGCGATTAATCGATAATACATGATCAATGCATTGATCCAAAAAGTTTCGGTCATGGGACACCAGAATAAAACCCTTTTTGGCCTGCAGATATTCTGCTAATACCCGTCGCCCCTCCATATCAAGATGATTGGTAGGTTCGTCGATCAGCAGAAAGTTATTCTTTTTCAGGAATAACGCCGCTAGCATAAGCTTCGTCCGTTCTCCAAAGCTAAGAGTATGGAACGGTCTTGTCAATACCTCTCGATTAACCTGCAGCTTTCCTATCTCCTTTTCAATCAATTCTTCGATTATATAACCGTCATGAGCCTGATATAGTTCCTGAAGTTTTCCGTACTGCTCCAGTTCCTCCTCCTTCACACCAAAAGAGAGGCATTTCTCCATCTCTTTCTCCCACCTCGTAAAGGGTGCAATCGTGTTCTTAATAATTGTCAAAGTATCTACACAGGTATCCTCTACTTCAAAAGGAAAGTAACTAAACTCGACGGAAGCGGTTATCGTTCCGCGGTAATCGTATTTACCGAGAAGTAGGTTTAGGAAGGTTGTCTTACCTCTTCCATTTCGTCCTATAAAGCCAAGCTTCCAATCCGTATCTAATTGAAAGCTTACATGTTCGAATATATTATCATAGCTGGTATCGTAACTAAAGGTTAAATCATTTATCATTATTTGAGACATATTCTTTACCCTGCCTTTCTATCTATATACCGGTTATATGCGGGTCTGATTCTTTCCTATTCATATGTCCATTGATTGCCAAACAAAAAGCCCACAAGAATAATATTCCTGTGGGCAAATTATAACAGTTCATGAGAACGACAGCTCGTATCGGTCCTCTCCTTCTTACACCTCGACACTCAAAGTGCCGATGAAGATTCCTCTGCATAATTTAAGAATAGGTATGATAATCACTTGCCCGCAAGAAACAAAGCCGGTCCGGCTGTATCCCTTCGCATATTCAAAATATCTGATTAGCAAGCAGTAACTATCATTCCTGATACCTCGTTTCCTAAATTTAATCAAAAGCAAATCATTTCCATGTGTTAATATAACATTCACACAGGAATATGTCAATCGGCAAATTCTGTTTTTATTGCTTAACAGCTTCCCAGAGATAGAGTCTGGAAGCGTAATCTTTAAAAAGGCGAATCTCTTCGTTATAGCCTGTGCCGCTAAAGCCCTGCTTCAGTTTGACACCACCGTAATTATACACTTCTCCGTAAGCAACATTGTCTTCCACTTCTCCCGGCATTTTCTTTACCATCGCTACGAGATTATGAGCCAGTGAGTCCTTCTTGATATGAATCGGTGAGATCATATTGATCAGATCTCCAAATTCTTTGATATTAAAGACCTGCTGACGATTCATCATGTGATATAGTGTTGCAGGGGCCAAACCTTTGGTCTTAAAGCTTCCGTAACCAAAGTTAGCCTTCACCATGGTTTGAAGATACATTCCGAGTGCCACCTTTTGATCCTGTGATACCACCATCCATTGATAGCTGCCATCTTCTCCTGTCTTAATCCGATAAAAATCACCATATTGTAAGACCTCGCGGTAACTCTTGTAGAAGGCGATCTGCTCCGTCACCAGTTTCCTTTCCTTTGCTGAAAGCTCAGACAGATTGCATTCATATCCCAGCAGTCCAAAAGCTGCCACCTCAAAGCGTGTTTCCAGAGAAGTATTTCGCAGCGTCTGATGATTTGGACAACTTGATACATGGGCTCCTATCACCGACGGCGGATATCCATAACTGTAGCCTGTCTGGATCTCTGCGCGACAGATTGCATCTGTATTATCACTCGCCCAGATCTGCGGCATATAGCATAACATTCCAAGGTCAAAACGGTTCCCTCCGGATGCGCAGCTCTCAAAAAGTATCTTCGGGAAACGTTTCGTCAAGACATCAAGAACATGATAAAGCCCCAGAACATAACGATGAGAGAATTCTTTTTGTCTTTCGGGTGCTAGTGCTGAAGAATAAGTATCTGAGAAAATTCGGTTCATATCCCATTTTACATAGGAGATATTCGCTCCTGAGAATACTCTGCTCATCTCTTCAATGAGATAGGAGCACACTTCCTCTCTTGTCAGATCCAGGATCATCTGGTTTCTTCCCAGCGTATGCGGCGAGGATCCCACCTTAACCGCCCAATCCGGATGGGCGCGATACAGGTCACTGTTTTCATTTACCATCTCCGGCTCCACCCAGATGCCGAATTCCATTCCCATGGCATTGATCTTCTTTGCCAGACCGTAAAGTCCTTCTTTCAGCTTCTCCTTATTCTCCTTCCAATCACCTAAGGAGGAGGTATCATCATTACGGGAACCAAACCATCCGTCATCCAGTACAAACAGCTCGATGCCTGCCTCTCTGGCAGCCTTTGCCTGCTTTAAAAGTTTACCTTCGTTAAATTTAAAGTAATTGGCTTCCCAACTGTTCAATAGAACCGGACGGATCTTGTCCCTCCATTCGCCACGTACTATATGCTTACGGATAAAACGATGCATATTTTGGCTGATGCCCTGATAGCCGCTGGGCGAGAAGGTCACTACTGCTTCCGGTGCCTGAAAGTGTTCTCCAGGAGCCAGAGAAAAGGCAAAATTGTTCGGCTGGATCCCCTGCAGGATCCGCAGCTTTCCCATACTGTTCATCTGCACAGCCGCATAATGATCTCCACTGTAAATCAGATTAAAACCATAGCAATCACCATAATCTTCATTTGCATGCTTCTCACTTACCATAAAAAACGGATTGCTGCGATTCCCGGATACCCCCGATTTAGAATCATTACTATAGATTCCGGGCAAGGCTTTCGTATGAAATCGTTCCATTTCTCTTGCCCAGGTACCATGGAAGGTTGTGATCTGATATTCCTCAGGATCAAGATCCAATTGATTACTCATCAGCCGTTCCAACTGAACAGGTTGATCCGAGTGGTTAATTACCCTGGCACTACGGGTTATGATATCGCATTCTTCAAAGACACTATAGATTAAAAGTAACGTAATAGCATAATATTTATCATATAGTTCAATCTCTAGACTTTGGCAGCAATCTGCTTGATCATAGTCAGCGTTCACATTGTCCGTTCTCTCAAGGTAAGCACTGGGTAGTCCCTCGAGATCTTTCTTACCATGAAGCAGCCTTGCTTCCCGGAACAGAAAATCATTGGTTCTGTTCCCATCCGCATGAGTCAGCTCAATAAAAGGTTCTCTGATGTCACCCTTTCCAAAAGAAGACATCTCAAGGCAGACATCCTCCAGACTCAGCTCCGGATGCTCCACAGAATAAGCCAGCTGAGTACCTCCGATGAAGCTTACCTTCTGTATCAATGGCTCAAAACCACCGGTGAGGTCAATTCTTCGTCCATAATACAGATGCTCCAGATGTCCGGAGGGCTGGATGCGAAAACAGTAGGATGTATTCGCTGTATCCAATACAAATAGACTCTTGTCTCTCCTTATCATTGCTGTCTTTCCCTCTCTTTCAGCTCCGTTACGATCTGATTCATCGTGTCCTCAGATAATTTATATTTTCTTCGAAAGAACAGAATGGATAACAGTAATCCTATCATAGGCAAAATGATCATAAAGATACGCATTCCCTGCAGAGTTGCTTCTGTCTGGACCGGTGCATCGATATCCAGTTTGATCAGATCGATACCGATACCGGCGATGAGTGCGGAAAAGGCTGATGCCAGCTGAACAACAAAGGTTTGCATGGAAAAGATTACACTCTCACTTCTTTGTTTCGTCTTCCACTCACCGTAATCTACCGAATCAGCTAAGAATACCGTTGTAAGTACCGTAGCCTGGCCGAACCCAAAGTAGATGATGACTGCTGCGATGCATAAAAAGATCAGATTGTTGATCTTCAGAGTCCCCAACGCAAACAGAATGACATAACCAAAAATCGCAATCAGTATAGCACCGGTAAATATTTTTTTACGGTCCCACTTCTTACGAAATACCGGAAGCAGCATCATGGAAAGGATCTGTGTGGCACCTCCAACCGTACCGAAGATCCCATATAAGGCTGAATTCCCGATATCATATTTGAAGAAATACACCGCAAGCTGTGAGGTAAGATAGACGGATGCATTAAAGATCACAATTGTAATTACGACTGCCAATGCCTGATCATTTTGGAAAAGAGCACGGAACATTTCCTTAATTCTAGGTGCATGAAGTGAAGGTTTTGTCTTCTCCTTCACATTAATCACTGTAATGATAATAGCAAGGATAAAGAATACACTGATCATACCGGCGAAGATCTGAAAACCAGTACGTTCATCTCCCTTACCAAGAATCGGTACCAAAGCCATGGTTAAAGCAGTAGGTATCGCAAAGCCGAAGCCGGCACAGCTTCTTGCAATTACAGAGATATTCTCACGATCCTTACTGTTTTGAGATATGGCTGGAATCATGGACCAATAGGGGATATCCATCAGGGTATAAGTAGTTCCCCACAAAATATAGGCTGCCGAAGCATAGACAAGCAACGGGGTTCCGGTTAGTGAACGCGGTACCGCATACATTCCATATAGCGATATTGCACTCAGCACTGTTCCGATCAAGAGCCACGGACGGAATTTACCCATTCTAGTGTTGGTCTTCTCCACGATAATTCCCATAAACGGATCATTCACTGCGTCCAGGACTCTTGCTACCATAAATAAAACCCCCACGAAGGTAGCACTGATTCCCAATACCGTATTGTAATAATACATCAGAAACCCTGATACTATGCAGTATACCATATCCTTTCCCACCGCACCCAAACCATAAGATATCTTTTCTTTTACCGTTAAGTTCATACTCTTCTCCTCTTTTCTTCGTAATATGATGATTGCTTATTCTCCGCGAACCTGTGTATAAAACAGAAGCCGATATTCTCCAAGCTGTGAGGAACGAACTGTAAGTATTCCTTCTCCAGCTATTTTTTTAGTTCTCACATAAGTACCACCCATCCCGCCCTTCAGACTGATGAAGGAAGGTCCGATGATTTCAATGGAACCCTCTGCTTTCAGCTCCAAAGGTTCCTGATAATAAGGCAGCGTATTTCCCCATTCATCCACTGCCCGGATACGTACTGCCGCTGCGTCATAGCTTGTTTCCTCAAGAAGTTGTAAGGTATCGGGTATCATAACCAAAGAAGGTTTCTTACAAGGTGTCCTGATGATCGTTTTGACCACCTTACCCTTACGTATCGCTTCAAATCGAAAGCTGGTCAATTGACCACCCCAGCTTCCGATGTATTTATAATAGAGTCTGGTACCATCCTCCAGTGTCAGATGTTCACGGATCATCAGCCAGGCCATCTTAAGCTTAAACCTTAGCGGAAGATTCCCCTGACCGTATTCCTTTACGGCATATAATATTTGTTTCATACTCTCTGCCGTGCCATGGCTGAAATGCTCCTCCTTTTCCAGAAGCTCCCCCACAAAATCATCAATCAAAATCGGTGGATGCTTCAAATGACTGAAGCGCTCCTTCGAAGGGAAGAATTCCTTAATCAGGATTTCATTTTTATAGACGCATATACAATCAGCATTTGTAAAGGCATATACCTTATGAATATTCCCCGCCGGATAATCACCAATGTCCAGAGAGGTACTTAACTCAAAGACATCCGCATCCTCCTGCTGGCTGGCATATACCGCCGCAGCCAGCTTCGGATTGCGAAACATGTCCATGACTCCGTGATAGCAAATTCGGTCACCGCTGCCAAAATCCTTATGAGTATTATAATCAAACATACACCAGCCAAAGGCACCGCTGATCTCCTCCTGTGCAAAAAGGGCGTCGAGAACCCTGGCATGCCTTAGCGCATGCTCTAGCCGATGAGGTTCATCATCAAAGGTCTTTGTCGGGAACATATGCCCATTGAATTCCGTGACCAGATAAGGCGCCGAGGTCTCTGAGGTTATCTCCTTCATCTTGCTTAGTCCGGGATTCGTTCCATTATGAAGAAAATCATTATAGGTATAGACATCCTCTAGCAGCTTGCTCTTCTGAAGATATCGAACCCCTCCGGTCTGCCTGGCCGGATCCAGTTCTCTCGCCAGCCGGTTCGTCCTTTCATAGAATTCATCATCATCCTGGGACTCATTTATTCGAACTCCCCATAGGATAATGGATGGATGATTGCGGTATTGCAATACCATCTCCTCCACCTGATGGACCGCTTTTTCCTTCCATTCTTGATCTCCGATATGCTGCCAGCCCGGTATTTCGGTAAAAACCAGGAGTCCCAATTCATCACACCGATCCAGAAAATATCTGGACTGCGGATAATGGGAGGTCCGAACCGCATTCACCCCAAGCTCGTATTTTAAGATCTCTGCATCTCTTTGCTGCTGTCTCTTCGGCATAGCATATCCCACATAGGGAAAGCTCTGATGGCGGTTTAATCCGATCAGCTTCAGCTTATGACGGTTCAAATAGAAGCCATCCTGTTTGAATTCACAGGTACGAAATCCAAATCGAAGTTCCTTTCTGTCGACTACTGATTCACACATCCCGTCGGACAACAATTCCAGCTTGAGATAGTATAAAACCGGGTGCTCCGGCTCCCATTCCTCAACACCCTCCACCAAAAAGCTTAACTTTAGAGATCTATCGAGGGTAGGGCAGTTGTTTTGATAAATCAACTTCCCCTTCGCATCAATTACCGAATATTTAAGACTTAAGTTCTTCCAAAGCTTTGTGTTATCCGGCTCCTCTCCTCCCAAGGTGATCCATAGCTGTACTTCTTTTTGCGTAAGAACGGCACCTTTAGCGTCATTCGTCATGATATAGGCATCCTCTATGAAAGTAGGTTCTTTCACTTCTAGGCTTACCTCCCGGTAGATGCCCCCGTAGGTCATATAGTCTATGACATTTCCAAAGGGTGGAAGATTATTGCTTTCTCTGCTGTCTACGATGACCGCAATTACATTATCCTCTCCCGGCTTGAGATATGGTGTCAGATCGGCACGAAAGGCCGTATATCCCCCTTCATGAGTCATCACATAGTGACCGTTTATATATACGACAGCAACATGACCGATTGCTTCAAAACAGAGATATATCAGCTTATTCCTCCATTCCTGTCTTGCAAAGAAATGGCGTCGGTAACAGCTGACAAATTGATAGCATTCTTCATCAAAATAGTGATAAGGGGTCACTCGATTTGTATGGGGCAGACTGACCTGATCAAATTTGCTGTCATCATAATCCGGTACAACCATCTCCTCACGCCCGCTTTCACTATAAAGCCAATCATAATTAAGATTTATACTTTCTGTCATAGGAGCTCCTTTCTATTCTCTCTCTTTCATCACTCCATGAATCAGGATATCAAGCATCTGATTCAATGCGTCCTCATAATCAATTCGGTTATCAATCAGGACCGACCGGCTTAAGTAATATTCAATTGTTCCGGTAAACATCGCCTGAAACACAGGAAGACTGATCCGCCGTATTCTTCCTTCCTCCATCGCTTGCTCCATAATCAAAAAGGTAGCGTCCCAGTCCGTCTCCAGCCGGCTCTCAATCTTTGCATAGATGCGGGGAAATTTATCCTTCAAGCCGATCAGTTTTCGAAAATCAATCGTTTTATATCTCTCCGGCATAACAATCAGAATTTTTCTGAGTTTATCGATAATATCAAGAGTATCATCCTCCAGTATCTCCTTCTCACTCTGCTTAATCGCGGCAAATACTGTATCGACCGCTTCAATGAACAACGCTTCCTTTTCCTGAACCACTGTATAAAGGGTTCTCTTACTGATTCCCATATGCTTCGCTACGTCATCCATCGTGAATTTAAGTCCTTTTTCATTAAACTCCTCAATAACTGCATCGATAATCTTGTCCTTTAGTTCCATGAATATCCCTTCCGTTTTGTAATCTATTCCATAGCAAAACTATCTTTTAAAAGTAATTAACATAATAAAACCAGAAAACTATTTTTAGTTTTCTGGTTTTATTATACTACTCACAAAATAGAAAATCAATTACTTCTTTTCCAGTAACATCCTTAAATTCCGTGGTATTGCTTCCAGCCAATCGTCCAGGCCCAGTAATTTGGTTCTCCTCTTCATCGAATCCGAAAAGCTGTCGTAAGGTGCTCCGGACAGGAGCATTCCGGTCTCTTCTTCGTTGAATACGACGGTCCGAAGGACATTCTCCCGATACTCCTGATTCATCGGACAGATCTCCTGACAGCGAAGGCAGTCATACATTGTATGATGGATGGAAGGTGCAAGCCAATCCGGAAACTCACCGGGCATCTCATTTATAGCCGAGAGGCATCTCTGATTGTCAATCAGGTATCGGTCCTTTCGAATCGCTTGCGTCGGGCAGTGATGAATGCAGGCTGAACAAGAGATACAGGAAGCAGCTATGGTTACCGGTCTCCACTGTCCCTCAGAGCAGGGCAGATCCGTAAAAAAGGCATCATAGGAAAAATAACTTCCTAAGCCGTCAATATAAGTGATATTATTTTTTCCATAAACCGCAAATCCGCTCTGTACCGCCAGTCTCTTTAACGGAAGATTGGTTGAATGGCAGCAATGATAACCTTGATCCGTAAGATACTGAGTGATTCGATTTCCAGCGATATCAAAATCCGGCTTCACCAGACTTAAGGTTTTATGGATCGTCCCCTGGTAGTTAAGCTCCACCTCAGCATGAGCAGGATGGGATAATGCTACAAGCAGGATGCTTCTTATCTCAAAGCCCGCCTCAGGTAAGTCAAAGTGATACAGCTCATTAACAATCCAGCGTTGAAATCCGTTCAATTCCTCTTCTTCTTTAAAACTGTTAAGCTCATCCTTCAGGTTCTGCAACCGTTTCACTGGTATCAGAATCAGTTTATTCCCCTGCTCCTCGAACTCTTGCAATAACTGTTTCATCTTATCGTTCCTCCCTCAACATTTCGAATATATGTTCTGTTTCCATAATAATACACTTCGATGGAAATATCAACTACTTCCTGACACATTCCTGTGTTTCTACGCAGAAGTTCATGCTTAAATAAAAGGTTCGCCATAGAGGGTGCTTTATTATTTTATAGGACCACTATGAAATTTGGCCCGCCGGTAAGTGTGGTCCAGCTTCGCTGGACCACACTGCACATAAAAAAGGTACTCATCAGCCGCAGCCAATGAGTACCTTTCTTAATCTATGTCGTTGATTAGTTATTTATTAATTTTGCCTTATTGGTCCAGCTCATCATCTTACGAAGCTCTGTTCCAACCTTCTCTAATTGATGCTCTGACTCTATTCTTCTCTTTGCGTTAAAGTTCGGGCAGCCAACCTGATTCTCAAGTAACCAGTTACGAGCAAAGGTACCATCCTGGATATCGGTTAAGATCTGCTTCATCGTTGCCTTTGTCTCAGCCGTAATGATCTTGGAACCGGTAATGTAATCACCATATTCTGCCGTGTTAGAGATGGAATATCTCATACCTGCAAAACCGCTCTCATTGATCAGATCAACAATCAGCTTCATCTCGTGGATACACTCAAAATAAGCGCTTTCCGGCTCATAGCCTGCTTCTACCAAGGTCTCGAAGCCTGCTTTCATCAATGCAGTAACACCGCCACAAAGAACTGCCTGCTCACCAAAAAGGTCTGTCTCGGTCTCTTCACGGAAGGTAGTCTGAAGTACACCGGCTCTTGCTCCACCGATTGCAAGTGCATAGGCAAGACCAAGTTCATGCGCTTTACCGGTGGCATTCTGATGTACTGCGATCAGACAGGGAACACCGCGTCCTTCCTGATACTGGCTTCTTACTGTATGTCCGGGACCCTTTGGAGCAATCATTAATACGTCAACATCAGCCGGAGGGAGGATCTGACCGAAATGAATGCTAAAGCCGTGTGCAAACATTAAAGCATTACCTGGCTCAAGATTCGGAGCGATGGATTCATTATACATTTTAGCCTGCTTCTCATCATTGATCAGGATCATGATGATATCAGCTCTCTTTGCTGCTTCTGCCGCTGTATATACTTCAAAGCCTGCTGCCTCTGCCTTAGCCCATGATTTGCTGCCTTCATACAGACCGATAATCACATGCACTCCAGACTCCTTTGCATTCAAGGCATGTGCATGTCCCTGGCTGCCGTAACCGATGACAGCTACTGTCTTTCCCTCTAATAATGAAAGGTTACAATCCTGTTGATAATAAATCTTAGCCATAAAAATCCTCCTTGTTTATTTAGGAGGATCTTATCCTCCTTTTCATTGTTTTGGAGATTTTGTTCTCCTTAAATTATGTTCCTGAGGTTTTCACCCCTGATATATTCGGAGAATTAAGCTTCTCCGATAACGCCTGCTTTGCAGGTTTATTTCTTAATCATTAAAATCAGCAATATCTCCGGAGCCTCTGGTCAGACCGGTTATTCCGGTACGCCCCAATTCCTTAATGGTATACGGTTCCAACAAATTGATAAAAGCATCAATCTTATCCTGATTACCGGTAAGCTCAATCATCAGAGATTCCAGAGCAACATCAACAATCTTAGCACGGAAGATATCCGCTATGGAGATAATTGCCTGACGATCCTTCTCTGCTGCTGCCACCTTCACCAGAACCAATTCTCTGGTCACGGACTCGCCCTGTGCTAATTCCTTTATCTCGATGACATCCTCCAGCTTTTGCAGTTGCTTTCTGATCTGCTCCAGAATCTGGTCATCTCCATGCGCCATTATGGTCATTCTTGAGATAGCAGGATCCTGAGTTTCACCAACGGTTAAGCTGTCAATATTATAGCCTCTCCTGCTGAATAATCCCGATACTCGGCTTAAAACACCGGCGGTGTTATCAACCAGAACAGATAATACTATTCTCTTCATAGCATGCTCCTCTCTCTATGTATTGCTTGATTTGTGCCCTAGCTTATAAGAAAAGCCCGTCACCACAGGACACTCTGTAATGGGGCTGCTGTTGCTGTATAAAAAGTAAGTCTATTAAGTTGTAAGTTATTGTATCAACAACATCCCTATTTGTCAAGTACTGATGGGTAGCACTTTGCAGAAAATTTTTATTGGTTTAAATCGCTAAAGTGAATGTATAAAAATTCAAAAAAATGACTAGGAGATTGCATCGGTTTTCCTTCAAAACAGGTCCGCTGAAAGCTCCCAGTCACCTCATATAATAATAAATAATCCGACATTACGTATAAACCCAGTTTTAAAAAAGCCATAGTGAAGAAGGAGAAGGCGACGTTCAAGAAAGCTTGTTCTCGGTAATCCTGCAAAATGAGACAGTATCTCTTGCTGCTTCTTCGGTAACGTATCGCCATACAGACTAAGGAACTCGTTCGCCTGTTCGTAGCATTGTGTTAATGCTTCTCGTTGCTTAATCAAATTGGACATCCTATTCTTTACATAAGTATGGAAACCAGTGTCTCCAACTACATTACCGCTATGCTGACGATACAATAAGGTACCTTCCCGAACATACCCAATCTTCCCGTAGGAAGCTGCAATCAGTGCAAGCCACCAGTCATGATATCTTGCCTTCTGCGGTAGTGGCCTGCTTTGCAATACTCTTCGTAGCGCAGCATTTACCATAACGGTACATCCGATCAGTTTGTTTTCCATTAAGAGATGGGGCAGATCCGTCTTGCAGGGATTTAGATGCCCGGAGCAGAAAAATGATGCATTCAGTGTATTAAGGTTCTGATCCACCACGACAGCATCTGTGAATACCGCGAGTGGCGTCACCTTCCCAAGCTGAGCCTCCATGTGCCTCATGCGTTTTAAGGTCACAGCAGCCTTGTCGGGCTTCCACACATCATCCTGGTCACTAAACATAATATAATCTGCTGTCGTTAAAGACAAGGCATGAATAAAATTCATCCGATGTCCCAGATTCACTTCGTTCAACTTTACATGAATCTTCTCGGGATACCGACTTTCATATTCTCTAAGGATACTTACGGTTTGATCGGCTGAGCCATCATCATAGATAAACAGTTCAAAATCCTGATAAGAAGATGCCAGAATAGATTCCACCTGTTCTCTTACATATTTTTCGCCATTATAAGTAGCCATGATAATTGCAATTGTACTCATATTATCCCTCTCTTACCGGTTATGTGAGAACTAATGTCCTTTTCCCGTCCCTGCCTGCCAATACCCTTTATTCATGCTAAAACGTCTTATCAACTCGCCCGGTAAGATGGTGTACCGGATACCGAATTGATAGCCCAGATACTTAAATGCACTGTTTAAAATCAAGTCCGGAATTAATAAATAATGTTTCTTATCAATCAGATAATTAAGAGTATTCTTAACTAATTTGATGCCTTCCGATTCAGATTTTACTCCTTTAAATATTTCCTCATACTGCTTATGGGACACTCCAAGATCAAAATTACGGGTAAATTGCTGTGTATAGGAGTATTTATGGCAGTGCAGAACCTTCGCCTCTGCCACATATGCGATGCGGTAATCATCACGGATCATCGACGCCGCCATGATCATATCCTCATTGAAGATTGTATGATCGACAAAGCCACCGAGCTTCTCGTACACTGATCTTCGGTACGTTGCACATACATTAGAGCAGAAGAAGGTCTTTATTCCAAGTTCTTCCAGATCCTCCCCGGATTTGATACGGCTCTGCTTCGGATAGTTAAAATGTCTTGTATAGCGTTCTACCAGCCCTACGCTCTCATCCGCCAACTGTCTCGCATAGGTAGCAGATACCCAGGGATCGCTGTAAGGCTCCAATAGCTTTTCAATCAAATATTCATCCACGGGCACCGCATCCTGTGTCATAAACATCAGAATATCAGCACCGGATAAACCTGCTCCGTATTTTCTGGTACCACCATGATCAAAGTCTTTCTTTTGTATCGGAATAACCGTGATATTGGCTCCTTCGATCCCAGGTACCTTTTGCTCCCTCTCCTCTGCCTCCACGGTATGAAGTAGAATGACCCGGTTCGGCAATACGGTCTGCCGGTACAGCATGGTGAGCAGCCGCTCCAGCTTTTCATCAGAGTGATAGGTAGGTATTATTATATCAACGGTATAATCTATTTTATCATGCATAATCTCTGTATTTTGTTGTTCCATCCGTCTTTTCCTTCCCAAAAAGCCTTAGTCTATTGCTTTCAACAAGCAGATTATACCACAAAATCAAGGAAAAAAAACTCCTAAAATGGAAAGATAAGAATAACTTTATAATTTGGTAATAATTCATTTTTATACTATTCTACTCAACCAGCAAATCGTTACCTTTGAAGAACAGCCGGATCATACCATTAACTTGATCCGGCTGTTAGTCATAATTCTGTTCAGTTATCGAAAACCTTATTCTTATTGGTTCCTGACCGGATACTTTTGCGCTTCGCTGTTCGCCCGTGTAACGGAATAATCATAGTCCCGTAACTTCCTGCTATTTTTCTCACTTTGAATTCTTTCATAATACAGCGTTCTGTAAAAATCCAGAGTCTGAAGTTCCGATCGGGAACCAAGCTCATATTCATAAGTATTTTCCGATGTCTCGGTGCCCTGCTTCGCTTCTTCCGTAAAACGGTTCTCGTTATTCAGCAATGGTAATACGACGGGCGCAGCATCGAGGGATAAATCACAAACCAGAAAAGCAGCGTCCTCTGATGTAAGTATCTCCTCATGTTTCTCAAGATAAGAAGCGATATAATAATCCGGCTTTGCGAAGGAAAATACCAGATAGAATACGGTAATTACAGCTACAAAATAGTGAAACAGCGGGAAACGCTTGTGATAGATAGAAAAAATCACACCCGCCAATAGGAAGGATAGAATGAGTAGGGCCAGTAATACTAAGATGCGAAGGAGGGTTAGGTGATATGCTCCGATATAAAGGAGCATACGGTAGGTTGCAGAGCCGATCAGAATATAAGTACATGCTGTCATCAGTGTAAGCAGACCCCTAAGGAAGCTGTTTTCCTCAAAATAAGCCGTAGTAATCAGCATCAATGCAACATTTAATACAGCAACCGCCAGCAATTCAAAAAAGCCCCGTCTTGCATATTCTGCAAAGGTATAGCCATCCGGCAGAGTAAATAATCCGTTACTGAATAAATATAAAATCTGAAGAGTGCAGAAGATAAGGTAAATCACCGTGATGAGTAATATCACAGTACTTGCTATGGATGCAGCTCCTTTCTTCCTGAGCTTTTCCTCTCTCCCCGTCTGTGCTGCTGCACCGCAGATGATACAATAACACGAGAAGAAGCCAAAGAGAACCATAAAACCGATTGCAAATATCTCTGCAGAAAAGATATGCTCCATCAGTTCCTTTGTCATATCGCCAAAGATCATATCCGCCTGAGATAATAGAACGATGATAATCCACAGCACCGGAACGGACAGCATGATCCCAATCAATATATTTCTAGTCCGATCCGAGCGGAGCAGTTTGGTTTTCTTTAGGAAGTTAAGACCGTCCACGAAGGGATAACCGACGGAAGCGATCCCATAAAGCAGCATGACAAACATCTTTCCCAGGTGGCCTATAAAATCCCACTTAAAAGTATCATGAAGCTGATGCAGCAGCGAGAGATTCAATAAGCAAAGAATCAAAATCAAATTCATGAACTGTAAGCTATCATTCTCGGTAAGTGTGATAGACAGGCCGGAAAGTAAAGCACCTGCATAGTAAAGGTAGGTACCGGTCTTAACCGGCACATCAAGAAACTTCATTATTGCCATCAATAATATAATCATAATTGCGGTGAAGAATAACGCATTTAAACCCATATAAGCTTTATAAAAGCCTAAAGTAAATAGTCCTCCAAACAGCAGACTCACAAGACAGGTTATCTCAAAATTATGGCGCACTTTATTAAGCAGTGGTGATCCCGGCTGTGTTTGTGGAATCGCGGCTGCGAATTGTGCTTCCTCCTGAAGTGTCGCTTTATGCTCTTCCTCAGTAAGAACCTGATTCAGTTGTTCCATTATCATTTCTGCTCCTTTCAAAATCAATGTTATTTTACTTCTTTGGAATTGATTTCATTTATTAATCTCTCTAATTTTTTTCTGTTTTCTTAACTCTCATCGTCAATGTATTGCAGAATATCTCCGGGTTGGCAATTGAGCGCTTTGCAGATTGCTTCCAGTGTACTGAAGCGAATCGCTTTTGCCTTATTATTCTTTAGGATAGAGAGATTCGCCATTGTTATGTCCACTTGTTGCGCAAGCTCGGTCAGCCCTATCTTTCTCTGTGCCATCACAACATCGAGATTAATCATGATCATTTGCAGCACCTCCTAAATCGTAAGATCATTTTCTTGTTTATAGGTAACTGCCTGATCAAACACTTGGGATAAGACAAGGGAAAATAATCCGGCGATTGTAAATACCGCAACCAGTACCAGGGCTGCCGGGGTAATCACAAAGAACAGTCTGGTGAGCATCATAATTGCAATGCAAAAGGAGCTTCCCCCCATCCTTTTCAGTGATCTGACGTTCTCTCGGACAAAGGGCTCCTCCCTTAGAACGGTCTTGAAGATTGTTCGCAGCTCCCAGAGAATGAGTAAAGCAAATAATCCTGCTATGATAAAAATGATGCAAAAGGGAAGATAAAACTCGTTAAATACAGAATAATACTTCCCTGCAAACCGAAAGATCAGCGGGACTGTTGCACAAACAACGATCCCCGAATAAAACATAAAATCCAAGATAAACTTTGTTACCCTTACCAAAGGACTCTTACTCATGAATTTGTAACCTCCTGCGCAGTGTTAATGATATTCTTTCCTTCTTGAGGCTAATATAGCATAGCAAAAAACGAATGTCAATAATAATTTATCGTTTTTCGATAAATAATTATTGACATTCGTTCCGTAATTATTCCTTTAATCCCTTTATCCCTTTATCAACCCTTTATCAATCCCTTTATCAACTTAATTTTTAACCGAGAAGTTCTCAAAGCCGGGATGACTGTACTTTAACACCCATTAGCTTCTTTACTAAGGCTACCGCCGACTGAGCATCCTCGGAGTAGCCGTCAGCTCCGATCTCTTTTGCATAACTCTCCGTGATCACCGCACCGCCGATGATTACCTTTACCTTCAGTCCCTGCTGTTTCACTTCCTGAACCACACGTTTCATCTCTACCATGGTAGTAGTCATAAGGGCTGAGAGTGCTATAATGTCTGCCTTCTCATCTCTTGCTGTCTGAAGTATCTTCTCCGTAGGAACATCCTTTCCCAAATCAATGACACGGAAGCCATAATTCTTGAGCATCAGAGTAACCAGATTCTTACCGATGTCATGAATATCTCCGGATACTGTCGCAATCACTATCGTACCCTTCTCTTCCCCTATGCCATCCTTTGTAAGCATCGGTTCAAGATAATCGATAGCAAGCTTCATCGTCTCTGCACCTGCAATGAGCTGGGGAAGAAAATAAATCTGTTGATCGTATCGCTTCCCGACTTCATTGATTGCTGGTATTAATATCTCTTCCATCAGTTTCTGCGGCTGTGTATTGACAAGCTCCTGTTTAACGAGAGCTACGATACTCTTTCGATTTCCCTTTACAACTGCCTGAAATATAGCTTGCTTCAGATCCGGCGTCTGTGCCTTGGCACCGAGATCAATTCCTGACGGCTTCTCCGGCACAGCTCCCATCTCTGCCCCAATTATGCCATTTTGTGTACCCGCTACAACCGTCGTCGGACGTGCAGCCGCACGATCAATATATCGTTGTGGAGCATCCTCCAATGCACGTAGTAGATCAGCGGCAAGTGCTGTATTCATAAGAAGATCCTGTGAGGGATTCGCAATTGCCATCGTCAGACCTGCCTGTATTGCAAAAGCTAAGAAGGTGCTGTTGATAAATTGCCGTTCCGGTAAGCCAAAGGATATATTCGATAATCCCACAATCGTCGCAAGCTCCAATTCTTCTCTGCAATAGCGTATCGTCTCCAAGGTCTCCAAGGCAGCATTCTGATTCGCACCAACGGTTGTTACCAATCCGTCTACGATAATATCCTCCTTCGTCATCCCCAGCTCATACGCTCTTTCCGTAATTGTATTGATAATCCTTTTCTTTTCATTGATATCTTTTGGTAAACCTTGGTCAGAAAGAGGGAGCAATATAAACATTGCACCGTATTTCTTAGCCATCGGTATCAGATTTTCGAATTTCTCTTTCTCGAGAGAAATGGAATTAATTAAAGCACGTCCCGGATAGAGGCGCAGTGCTTCTTCCATTACCGAAACATGGCTGGAATCGATACAGAGCGGCAACCCGGAAGCTGACAGAGCCTCCTGCATCACCTGAAGCATAACCTCCTTCTCATCGATACCGTTCATTCCGACATTCACATCCAGGATCGAAGCCCCGAGCGCAGTCTGATCCGCTGCCATCTCAGCTACCATAGTAAGTTTTCCCTCACGAAGCTCTGCCTGGAGTGCTTTCTTACCTGTCGGATTGATTCTCTCACCAACCACCATAAATGGACCATGTAGCCCAATCTCTACCGTCTTTTGTTCCGTAGTCAATGCTCTCACATGCTCCGTTTTCACCGGAGCGGGGATCTTTCCGATCGTTTTATCCACAAGCTGTTTCAAATGCTCGGGAGTTGATCCACAGCAGCCCCCGACTATGTTTGCTCCTGCATCAATTAACCGCTCCATCTGGTCAGCAAACTCCTCTGCATCCATCGGAAAGTGGGTATGTCCGTTCACCAGGGACGGAATTCCCGCATTTGGCTTAACCATAATGGGGACATGGGCATATTCTTTCATTTCATGAACAATACCAAGCATTTTATCTGGTCCGGTGGAACAATTGATACCTACCGCATCCGCACCCATTGCCTGGAGAACGATCACTGCTGTCTTTGGATCCGTACCATATAGAGTCTTACCATTCTCATTAAAGGTTAAGGATACCATGACCGGTAGGACGCAGCTCTCCTTTACCGCGAGCAGAGCCGCCCGGCATTCCTGAAGACTCATCATTGTCTCAATCACAATCAGGTCTACACCAACACTTAGGATATAAAACAGCTGTTCCTTATACACATCAATCAACTCTTCGAGGGTTAAGCTCCCTACCGGATATACCTGCTCTCCGGTCATAGTAAGGTCTGCTGCGATAAATACCTTACGTAGATCACCCGAACTATGGCGATATTCTTCGATTGCTTTGCGGGACATCGCAATCAACCCATGATTTATCTCCTCGATTCTATCTTCTTGGCCGTACTCCGCAAGCTTGATACGATTGGCAGTAAAGGTCGGCGCAAACAAGATATCGGAACCTGCCTCCAGAAATTCTTTCTGAAGCCCTATTACGATCTGGGGATTTTGGAGCATCCATTCTTCCGGACACACTCCGGTCGGCATGGAACGTTTTTGCAGATTGCTTCCCGTAGCACCGTCCAGAATTACAATCTTTGAATGAGTAAATTCGGTAAATTCCTGTCTCGTCATCTTTCCACCTTAGCCTTTCTGATCGTACGATTACTAATATATCGCAATCTTCCACTTCCTATATACTTACCTGTGATACAGGATATTTTTGATTATTTAGTTCAGTTTGTCCTTCGCCTGGCTATGAAATATCTTATCCACCAAGCTGACTCTATTAAATGGTAACATAAGATAATACCCATCTGCAATAGGCTCCAGCATCCGGATTACTTCTCTGGCAATCTCTGCACCAACCTCCTCTGCCTCTTCTCTGGTCATCTCTGGTTGATATCGTTCCATAATCTCATCCGGAACAATGATTTGTGGCATCTCATTTTTGATAAAGCGTGCATTTTTATAACTTACGAGGGGCATGATGCCACATAGTATCTTGGTGTCCACCTGCTCCTTGATCGCTTTGATACGTTCCACATCCTCTCTGGAGTAGATCGGCTGAGTGAGAAAAAACTTCGCACCTGCAGCTATTTTTCTTTGCATCCGCTCTATTACCCGTTCCAGCTTACCACGGTTATGGTTTAATGCACCACCGTAGTAGAAGGGATCCTTGGAAAAATGCTCTGCATTCATCACCTTCACATAATCCATCAGTTGTACGGAGTTGTAGTCAAATACTCCGGTAGTTGAGACCCTGTTCTCTCCGGGAACCGGGTCTCCGGTGACTAGCAGTAAATTGCGAAGCCCATGAATGTATGCGCCAAGAAGGGTCGAACGCATTGTGATCATATTACGATCTCGGCAACAAATATGAGGCATCACCCTAATTCCTGTCTCTTCCGCTATCTTCGTACCCATCAGCACTGAATCCACCCTGCTTCTCCCCATGGGAGAATCGGCAAAGGTTAGAATATCAACCTGACTATCCTTCAGTATATGGGCGCATTCCATTACACGATCAATATCCGCATCAAAGGGAGGGTCCAGTTCTACGGCAATCACCTTTTTGCCGCTTTGCAGCAGCTGATAAAATTCGTTCTCTTTCCCCGGTAATACCGATTCCACTTCTCTCTCTTGCTTTTGTACCACGGGGGTAGGATATTGGCTATCTTTAATTGCATCTACTAATAAGGAGATGTATTCCGGTGTTGTACCACAACAGCCTCCGCAGATTGTGATTCCCAGCTCTGAGATCTGTCCCATATTATTCGCGAAGTATCTTGCATTGTCCATAAATACCATACGGTTCTGCAGTTGCTCCGGATAGCCTGCATTCGGTGCAGCATAAAGATACTTATCCTTCGGCAACGACAGCTTTTTCAAAAGCTGCAGCATATGTCCAGAACCGACACCACAGTTCAGACCGAAGGCATCGATTCCCTCGATCCTGCCGGCTTGATCAAGCATACGTCTCGCACTGACTCCCAAGGAACTATAACCATTCTTGTTCACCGAAAAGGAAGCAAGCAAGAATAGGGATGAGCACTTTTCCTTAATATATGGTACCAACTTCTCTATATAATACGTATTTGGAAAAGTCTCAAAATGGATTCCATCCAATCCTTCCTCGATAAAAATGTCACAGATGCGGCGATACTCTGTCAGTAATTCTTCTTCGGTTGTTTCTGCATCCTGAGGGATCGGTCCGATATCGCCAAAGACCCAGACCGGCTTATGACTGCCTTCCGCTACGGCAGAGGTCTTCACTGCCTCTTTCGCGATCTTACAGGCTGCTCTGATTAACTTCTCCTGTTCTGTGGTGGAACAATGAAGCATGGCCATGTTCGCCGCAAAGGTATTGGTCCGAAGCAGCTGTGCCCCCGCTATGATATAATCTCTATGAATCGCTTCGATTACCTCCGGCGCAGACAGATTCGCCTGCTCGGAAATCGCATTCGGCTGGTTAACAATACTACAATAGTAGGTACCCATTGATCCATCGGGAAATACTCGATTCGTCTTTAAATACTCTCTCAAATCCATAGCTTCTTCTTATCCTTCCTTACTCATAACCATACATTTTTATGCTTTATCGTGTTAAAGTCTGATTTTTACCTATTATATATCATTCTATTTACCACCACAAGCATTTTAAAAGCATTTGTATAAAACAGCTCGCTTTTCATTCCACGATAACTATGCTATACTATTGATTACAAAATAATCAATTGAAAAGTAATCAATCAATGAGCCGGCTCCATCAATGGGTCATCGCTGTGAAACGGAGACATCATGAAATATAACACACGTAATAAGCTTATCACCCTTGCTATTCCTGCCTTAGTAGTTCTGGTACTATTGCTGCGTAATCCGATTCTATCACTGGCTTCTTTCCTTCCGGGATGCTTTATTTATGAGCATCTGCATCTTTATTGTCCCGGATGTGGGAATACCAGAAGCATAGCAGCATTACTTCATGGTAATCTTGCAGCTTCCCTTCGATATAATCCTATCCCTGTTCTTATGCTGCTCCTCGGCTTTCTTGCTTATTCTGAATTTGCGTTCGCGAGCTTTGGAAAGCCCATGAAGCTCTTGCCAAGAAAGCTATGGTTCTATGTGATCTTGATCGTACTCCTGGTATTCTACTTTCTCCTCAGAAATCTGTCTCCGGTTCTGGCTCCCTAATAGTATATATCCTTTCTGTCTCACCATCGGCAAGTATGGTCCAGCTTCGCATGGTCCGGCTTTGCTGGACACGCGGCACACTGATCGTGTGCCCACCGGGTACACCAAAAAAGGACAGAAAAGCCTTTATTCCAGCTTTTTCTGTCCTTTCCTGTTTCTTCTATGAATCCCTACAAAACATTTAATAGGAAGACTGAATCTCGTTTAGCATATCCTGATACAAATTACTAAATTCCGGATTGGATGCTACCGCAATTAACATGATCGCAGCAAATATTCCGATGATAATCGTAATGGCACATAATATAATGCCTATGATCGCTAAGGTCTTGCCACCTTTCTTGTTCTTAAGTACAAGAATGCCCAATACAAGTCCAGCTATGGATAACGGAATTGCAATATACCATAAGCAGCAGCTAAGAATGAAACCGATAATACCACAGATTAAGGATCCCACTGCCATTCCATTACTCTGGGGCTGAACCGGTGTCTGGTATTGTTGATATTGATTGTTCTGGTATGGATTGTTTTGATATGAATTATTCTGATAAGGATTATTCTGATAAGGATTACCCTGATATTGGTTCTGATTGTTCTGATTGGCTCCATTCGGATCCTGATAATTTTGCGGTTGATTATTTGATTGATACCTTGGTGGTTCCGGTCGTGGTGGCTGATATCCGGGCTGGCCGTTCGGTGACTGATTCGGATCTGATTGATTAGGTTGATTGTTATTCTCGTTTGGATTGTTATAATCTCCCATGGCTATTCCCCTTTGCTTAATAAATACATACTTGTTAAAATAATCCTAACACACATTATCTTCTTATTCAATACCTTTATTGTGAACCGAAAGCGGTGAGACTATGATGACAAATGATAATTCATCAAAATATTACACTTCCCGATATAATTAATTGACTATATTAACATAAATCAATATAATAAGAAATGGATCTTAGTAAATCACAAAGTCAATATTAATGAAAATATGAAAACAATAAAGGTAGTGTAAAGTAACGTATGAAAACCCTGAGCTTGAAAATTAGGCTCATTCAGAACCTTGAAAATTGCTAGATGTAGTTTTTTGGCTGGCTACCGCCGCCCTTGACAGCATGACAAAACAATGCTCCGGTATCTCTACCGACGGCGAGGAAACTCAGGAACAGAGATCACCTTAAGTTTCGCCGTCGATTCGAAGCATTTT
>JAEZLZ010000144.1 GCA_023415055.1 Bacillota bacterium
GCTATAATAAAAAAGCTGTTTATTAGATTGGAATTATTATAATGCCAATAGATAAAACTATTCGATTATAAAGAGGTGAAAACATGAAAGAAGGAATCCATCCCAAATATCATCAGGCTAAAGTTGTATGTAACTGCGGTAACGAATTTGTAACAGGATCAACCAAAGAAGATATCCACGTTGAAATCTGCTCCAAGTGCCATTCATTCTACACAGGACAGGTTAAGGCTGCTGCTACTCGTGGTGCAATTGATAAATTCAACCGTAAGTATGGCTTAGGTCAGGATAAATAAGGAATAGATGAAAATCTATTATTACAACTGGTAAGACAATAGAAATATTAAAAATTGGGTTGAGGTATCCTTCCTCAGCCTATTTTTAAATACATGACAAATAAAATGCTTGTATCTGCAAAGCCATAGGTTTTGCTTCATAATAAAAAAACTTTAATTGACTAAATTGTTGTACAGAATACAAGTTTAGAGAAAGGTTCGGGTGCTAAAATGAAACCATCAGGAATTGGGGGAATGGCTGTAATGGAAGGCGTAATGATGAAGAATAAAGACATCTACGCCGTTGCAGTACGTAAGCCGGATAATGAAATTGCAGTTGAATTGAATACTCACAAGGATTTTTCCGATAAGGTGAGGCTTTTTAAATTACCGATTTTTAGAGGTATGATGGCATTTGTGGATTCCATGGTAATCGGTGTTAAGGTCTTGAGCTATTCTGCGAGCTTCTTTGATGAAGAGGAGGAGGCATCTCAGAACAAGAAAAAGAAGAAAGATAAGATATCATCGGACAAGGATGAGGATTTTATCGTTGAAGAGGTAGCAGCACCCCATAAGGATCAGGAGGAGCTGGCAACTGCCAAAGCAGAAGCTTCAAAAAAGGATGATAAATCGAATGCTTTATTGATGGCATTGGCGGTGTTGATTTCTATCGTCATGAGTGTTGCACTCTTTATGGTTCTTCCCGTAATCATCACTAATTTCTTTTCGAGTTTTATCACTAACCGTTATCTCGTACTATTTATAGAAGGTATGGTTCGCCTAGCTATCTTCATCGGTTACGTGCTTCTGGCATCCAAAATGAAGGAGATTAAGCGTGTATTCATGTATCACGGTGCGGAGCATAAGACAATCAATTGTCTTGAGCATGGCTTTGAGCTGACAGTAGAGAATGTAAGATGGCAGTCGAAGCAGCACAAGCGCTGCGGTACCAGCTTCATGCTGTTAGTTATCCTGATCAGCTTAATTTTCTTTATGTTTGTGCCGATCACTAATCTTTTCTGGAAGGTGATCTCAAGAATCCTGCTGGTACCCTTTATTGCAGGAGTTTCTTATGAATTTATCCGCCTGGCAGGAAAGAGCGAGAGTAAGGTAGTGAACATCCTCAGCCAGCCAGGGTTATGGATGCAGGGCTTAACCACCAAGGAGCCGGATGATTCCATGATAGAAGTAGCAATTGAGTCAGTAAGCGCGGTTTTTGACTGGAAAGCATTTCTTGAGACCTCGGCAACAACAGAAACCAAGGGTAAGAATGGCAAGCAGAATACAAATAAACAAACAGCTTCTAAAGTAAATGCAGCAAAACAGCCGGCAGCAAAGCAGACCGGAACAAAACAGACAGCTACCGGGAAGACGGTAGATAAGAATGCAGAGGATAAGAAGCAGCAGAAACCAGAGAACAAACCTGCGGTGAAGTCTACAGATTCAAAGAATTCAGATACAAAGTCCCATCTGGAGGTAAAACCTCAGACTGGCGGCTTGGCATATATAGGTAAGGTTGATAGTAATAAAAAAGCAACTACGTCAGGAGAGCAGGAAGAGAAAAAAACTCATGTGGAAGCTGCTGCAGTAAAGCCTGGAGCCGAGAAGCATACCGAAGAGCATTCGAGTACCATCGGTCGCAACAAGGGAACAGCACCGGTAACCATTAAGCCGAATGCTCCGGTGAAAGAGGATGAAGAGGATGACGATATCCTTAAGGCTCTTGATAAGTTTTTTGATGATACCAAGAAAGAACGATAGCATAGATTAAAGTATATATTGGTTTTAGCAATAGGTTTGTGAGGAATTCAGATGAGTACGTTGAAACAATTACTGCAGACCGGACGTGAAATACTGAAACAGCAAGGGATAGCAGATGCCGATGTGGATGCATGGTATCTGCTTGCCCATGTTTTTGACCTGAAACGTACGGATATGATAATTAAGGGAGATACCCTGGCGGACGAAAGTAAGAGCGAGAATTATCTTATGTTTATTCAGCAGCGGTGTGAGCATATTCCCTTACAGCATATCACCGGCAGTCAGGAGTTCATGGGTTTGGAGTTTGTTGTAAGTGCGGATGTGCTTGTTCCAAGACAAGATACCGAGGTCCTCGTTCAAGAAGTACTGGAGAACTGTGAGAATAAGTCTGTACTGGACATGTGTACAGGTTCCGGATGTATCATAATCAGCTTGGCAAAGCTTGGTAAACTAACCCGGGCGGTCGGAGCAGACTTGTCTAAGGGTGCACTTGCTGTAGCAGCGGAGAATGTGAAAAGACATCAGGTTTCGGTGGAGCTGCTGCAAAGTAATCTCTTTTCTAAGGTGGAAGGGAGCTTTGATATTCTGGTATCGAACCCTCCTTATATCCCTACCCGGGATATAGATGAGTTAATGCCAGAGGTTAAAGATTATGAACCGCATATGGCTCTTGACGGAAGAGAGGATGGACTTGAATTTTACAGGCAGATTAGCAGCGCGGGTAAGAAACAGTTAAATAAAGGCGGTCTGATCTTTTATGAAATAGGATATAATCAAGGTGAAGCTGTAAAACAAATACTTATGTCAGAAGGCTTTACGGATGTCATGATAAAAAAAGATCTGAGTGGACTTGACCGAGTGGTTCGGGCACGATGGTAGAAATTTATTTGGAGGAAATATAGATATGTTTGATAAGTTAGAGGACCTTCTGGTTCGTTTTCAGGAAATTGAAGATGAGATGATGAGCCCCGATGTTCTGAATGATCAGAATAATTATAAGAAGCTTCGTAAGGAGCATTCTGACCTGAGCGAAATCGTCGAAAAGTATAAGGAATATAAGGCAAATCAAAACAGCATCGAAGATAGCTTAGCTCTTCTTGATGAAGAAAGCGATGAGGAGCTTCGTGAGCTGGCAAAGGAAGAGCTGAATGAATGCAAGCAGCGTATACCCAAGCTGGAAGAAGAGCTGAAGATATTATTATTGCCGAAGGATCCCAACGATGAGAAGAATGTTATCGTCGAGATCAGAGGCGGTGCAGGCGGAGATGAGGCTGCGTTATTTGCGGCTGAGCTGTATCGTATGTATGTTATGTATGCTGAGCGCTGTCGTTGGAAAATTGATGTCATGAATATCAATGAGAACGGAATCGGCGGCTGTAAGGAAGTAATCTTTATGATCAATGGTAAGGGTGCTTATTCTAAACTGAAGTATGAGAGTGGAGTACACCGTGTGCAACGAGTTCCGGTTACAGAATCCGGCGGACGTATCCATACCTCAACGGCAACCGTAGCAATTATGCCTGAAGCAGAAGAGGTTGATGTTGAATTAGACATGAATGATTGTAAGTTCGATGTATTCCGTTCCTCCGGTAATGGCGGACAGTGTGTTAATACAACGGACTCTGCAGTGCGTTTAACCCATATTCCGACCGGTATCGTAATCTCCTGCCAGGATGAGAAGTCCCAGCTGAAGAATAAAGATAAGGCAATCCGCGTGCTTCGAGCAAAATTATACGATTTGGAATTGGAGAAATCTCGAAGTGCGGAAGCCGAGGCTAGAAAAAGCCAGGTTGGTACCGGAGACCGTTCTGAGAAGATCAGAACCTATAACTTCCCGCAGGGACGTGTTACAGACCATAGAATTAATCTGACCATGTACCAGATCGATAAGGTCATGGACGGTGATCTGGATTTTGTGATCGACAGCTTAATTGCTGCAGATCAAGCAGCGAAGTTAAGTAATTTACAAGAGGCTTAATCTATATGAAGCAGAAGACAATCATCAGCAGTATGAGCAATGCCCAAGTGAAAAATTTAACTCTTCTTTTGAAAAAAGCAAAAGAGAGGGAGGAACAAGGGATCTTCGTAATCGAGGGTATCAAGATGTTCGAGGAGGCCAAAGAAGCAGGGCTTTTGAAGAAAGCGTATGCCTCAGAGAGTTTTTACCGGGAGATAACCCTTGAGAAGCCGGACTATTTTGATGATTTAGATTATGAAATCTTAACTGATTCGGTTTTCAAAGAGACTTCAGAAACAAAGACTCCGCAAGGTATCATGGGTACTGTCCGCATAGAAAATTATCAGCTGGAAGAGATACTTCATCATCCCCAGGCTTGTCTTTTATTGTTGGAGGATATCAGAGATCCCGGGAATCTGGGAACGATGATACGGACAGCGGAGGGAGCCGGAGTCACAGGTATCATACTCAGTGATTCTTCTGTAGATGTTTATAATCCAAAGGTGATTCGAGCTACTATGGGCTCGATTTACCGTGTACCATTTTATCAGGCCGGGGATTTTTATAGAACCTTGACCTTGGTGAAAGATCAGGGTATAGAATTATATGCGGCACATCTTCAGGGAATTCCTTATGATACAGAGGGGAGTTTTCGTAAAAGATGTGCCTTTTTAATTGGAAATGAAGCCAACGGTCTGTCGGAGCAGGCATCTGCACTGGCGGATACGCGGATTAAGATTCCGATGGAAGGTAAGGTAGAATCCTTGAATGCTGCAGTAGCTGCGGCGATTCTTATGTATGAAGCGGCAAGACAACGAAGAAAATGAGAAGATACATGATTTTATAGCAATATTTGATAAGAAATGGATCAATATAGGACTTGCGGATCAATCGGAACAATTATACAATAACAGCAACCCAAGGGTAGTATCCGGGAGGAGAAGTATACCATGGCGATTGAGGTTTTTAATCGTACCGAGAAAAAATTCATAATTACAGACGCGGTATATCGGGCGATAAAGCCGCAGCTGGAAGAATATATGGAGCCGGATCCTTTTAGCAGGAACGGAGATTTTTATACGATATGCAATATCTATTATGATACGCCGGATCATGCAGTTATCCGAAAATCTATTGAGAGTCCGTTATATAAGGAGAAGCTTCGGCTAAGAAGCTATGGCGCGGTAGGCTCAATGGACAGGGTTTATCTCGAAATCAAGAAGAAATATAACGGACAGGTCAATAAGAGACGTACTGCAATGAAGCTTGAGGAGGCATATCAATACATAGAGGATCATTATCGTCCTCCGGTCAAGAAGACTCTTGCTAAGCAGATTTTGAATGAGATTGATTACTTTATAGTACGGTATCCGGACCTCGCTCCAAAACTTTTTCTTTCTTATGATAGAAATGCAATGTTTGGAATTGATGATCCGAGCTTTCGAATCACCTTTGATACAAATATTAGAACGCGTCGCAGTGAAGTAGGCCTTGACCGAGGCAATTATGGTGAACTGTTGATGGCACCCGATATATGGGTTATGGAGGCTAAGCTTACGAATGCGGCTCCGCTCTGGTTTGCCAGGCTGCTATCAAATTATAAGATCTACCCAACGAGCTTATCTAAGTATGGTATGGAATATAAGAGGGCATTGGAGCGTGGAGAGATCGATCCGGCAAAGCTAAGTATGAATAAAGTATGCGTATAGGGGGGAAATATCATGTCCGGTTCTGATATCACGTTTGACACCATATTTCAAGATTTATCAGTATCATCTAGTCTATCCATCAGTATTCGTTCTGTTGTGCTGTGCATCGCGGCTGCTTTAGTGCTTGGAATGGTCATCTGTACCGCATATTTTATCGTCACACCGAAGAAGGACCGGTCAGCAAGCTTTATTCTGAGCTTAATTATACTACCAACCATTGTGACAGTAGTAATTATTCTGATAGGAGGAAGTCTTGCAAGAGCCTTTTCCATGGCAGGAATATTTACCATTGTCCGATTCCGAAGCGTTCCGGGAGATTCGAAGGATATCTCCTTTATATTCCTGACAATGGCAGTCGGATTGGCAGCCGGACTTGGTTATCTGTCCATTGGTGCTGTTGTGACAGTCGTCGTTAGTGCCGTAATCGTACTTGTTAGTAAGCTGGGAATCGGGACCTCGAAGCAAGAGGAGAAGAGATTGCGGATCGTCATACCGGAGGATATGAATTATCAGGGTGTCTTTGATGAGATATTTACAAAATACTTAAGTTATTCAAAACTTCAGAAAGTAAAGACTACCAATATGGGGACACTATTTGAGCTAAGCTATGATGTCACATTTAAGTCCGGACTAAATGAAAAGGAATTTATAGATGCACTGCGCTGCCGTAATGGTAATCTTAGTATCTCACTTGGTTTTCGGGAAGGCAGAGAGCAGCAGCTATAGAATATATGACTATGAAAGAATTTTGGGGCTGTCGTACTTAAATTGTACGGCGCCCCTTTCACGTTAATAAGTTTAACACATTCTCTTTATGTTCTTGATGTGATAACATTCTGGTTTTTGTAGGCGCCTTCATTATTTGGTAAGGTAAACTTAAGTTGGCAATTGGATGAGTATGTTATGGTAAGAATGGGAAACATTAAATTATAATTAGAAAATAACCCGTTCTATTGTAGAAAACTTTGGAAGAGGGTAGAATAAAGAAAACAGAGAAAGGGGGATTTAAGATGACAAATTCGATGCTTTGGCTTCTTATTCTCGCGATTCTAATTTTTATCGAAATCATCACCCTCGGTCTGACTACAATCTGGTTTGCAGGCGGTGCTTTAGTAGCATTCATTATTTCCTTATTCTATGATAACCTGCTGGTTGAGTTAATATTATTTCTTGTCGTATCCGTGATTTTATTATATTTTACAAGACCCTTGGTATTAAAATATTTCAATCCAAAAAAGGGCAAGGTTAATCAGGAAGGTATCGTAGGTAGAACGGCAATGGTAACTGCCGCGATTGATAATCGAATAGCAGCAGGTCAGGTTGAGATAGATGGTGTTGTATGGTCAGCGAAATCGCTGGATAATATAGTTATCGAACAGGGGTCAGAGGTAAAGATTCATGGTATCTCGGGAGTAAGGCTTATCGTAAGTAGGAATGAATAATCATTGAGGATATCGGAATGCTGCAGAAGTGCTGTGTATCATATGGCAGCTACATCTGCGGCATTCCTATTGTGCTTCTGGAGTATAATTTGGAATTATCCGTGGTTATTTAGTAAAATTGCATAAAATATAAAGAAGGTATTAAGAAAAAATTAAGATTTTACCGCTTGATAATATCAAGTTAATGAGATATTATAGTCGTGATTTAAATGATGATAGTTTAAGTATGGATTTTTTCCGTTTTTAGTGCTGTGAAGCAAGGTGGAGGCTTTATGAAAAAGTTAAAAAATATTATTTCGTCACCGTATTTTATAACCTTCCTGTTTGTGTTTAAGATGGCAGTGTACTACTCCTTAATTAATGTAAATCGTATGGAAATAGTCATGATCATTCTCAGCTTGGTTGTATGGGCGGTTATCTTTACGTGTTTTGGAAGAAGTGAGATAAAAGGTAAGAGGGGAATCTTTTTAACGGTATACTTTTTGCTCAGCTTATTAATGTTCGCAGATACCATGTATTATAATTATTATAATCAAACGGTTTCCATCAGACAGCTATGGCAGGCGAAAAGTGTGACGGCAGTGCCGAAGAGCTTCCTGGCAACGATGATACCGGCGAGCTTTCTGCTGTTTTTAGATATACCCTTTGCATACTACAGCTTTCGGAAATACACCTCGAGGGAAATTCTCCGTAAGATATATCCATGGAGAAAATTAAAATATGTTCTGTATGTACTGACGGCTATCATTATTACGCTGATTGTAAATCCGTTCCATTCTGCTGCAATTGAACGTGTAAATAGTATGGAATTTTTCACAAGCCACGTGACTGATATTTATGAAACCATCTCCGATAATCTGGACCAGGAGGAGATGAAGGAGGATGAGATCCTTGAGGTACTGGATGAAGTAACTCCGGAAGCCTCTATGCAGGTTCCTGTGCCAAAATATCAAGGGATTGGTAGGGGAAAGAATATTATAGTGATTCAGCTGGAGGCGGTTCAGGATTTTGTCATCGGTGCCGAATATAACGGTCAGGAGATTACACCGAACTTAAACAGTTTAATAAAGGGTGATTCCTTATACTTTAATCATTATTATACGAATACGGGCAAGGGCAACACAGCGGATGCAGAATTTTCCAGTATGAACAGTCTTTATCCGGTGGATGACGGTGAAAGCTATCGTCTCTTTCAGGATAATACGTTTCATGGTTTGCCTTGGCTCATGAGAGAACAGGGATATTATTCTTTTGCGATCCATGGCTTTGAAGGAACCTTCTGGAACAGAGAGAACGCCTATCCGAATCAGGGCTTTCAGGATTTCTACAGCATGGAGGATCTGACACAGGATGAGATCATCGGTATGGGTATCTCAGACAAGTCCATGTTCCGGCAGCTGGTTGGGATCTTACAGAAACAGACGACACCATTCTTCACCTTTGCGATCACCTTATCGAACCATCACCCGTTTGATATTGATGAGCAGTACCGTACCTTAACTTTGAAGGATGAGGATAAGGATACAAAGTTCGGGGACTATCTGGAATCGGTTCATTATACGGATGAAGCGATCGGACAGCTGATCGCGGATCTGAAGAATGCGGGACTATATGATAATACAGTGATCGCATTGTACGGTGACCATCATGGTTTAAACTGTGGTATGGATGAGGTTATGGACCAGATGAATGCATTTTTGGGAAGAACCTATGACTATGATGAGATGCTGAATGTTCCATTAATTATTAATGTACCCGGCAGTAAAGTAAATGAGACCATAGCAACGACGGGTGGTCAGGTTGATTTCATGCCGACGATTGCGAATATCATGGGATTAACCTTGGATCAGACCTTTACGGTTGGTCAGGATTTAGCCAATGCGACGGAGGGGTTTGTGGCATTTACAACTTATCTTTTTGAAGGTTCCTTTGCAACTAACGATATTATCTTCCAGATCTCCAGAGAAGGAATCTTCGAAGGAAGCCGTGCATGGAAAATCGGTACCAATGAAGAGGTCGATGCATCGCAGTATAAAGCAGAGTATGATAAAGCAATTCTTCTCAAGACGACCTCGAAGGAGATATTGGAGCAAAATCTGATTGCAAATTTTATTACGCATGAGACTCAATAGGAAGGAAATATTCAACGGAATTGAACAGAAGCTGTCACATAACGAGAGACACCCTCGTTTGTGGCAGCTTTTATGCATAAATAGATATTCTTATCGGGGTGCGCCTAAGATACCTGCAAGCATATGATCCCCTATTATTAATAATAAAGAAGAATTTATCTTGACAAATATTCAAAATTGGAATAATGTATAAATACACATTAATCAGGTATAAATATAAGATTTATACGATTTGAAACAGCAGGATAATGAAAAAAGGATGGAACGAAAATTATCGGCTCATTCACTTTGTTTGTATAGCTGCTACGGGCAGCGGATAGGAGGATATTATGAATTTGAAAGGTCGTAGTTTATTAACATTAAAGGATTATACACCGGAGGAGATCGAATATCTCATCGATCTGGCAGCAGAGCTAAAGGCAAAGAAGAAGAAGGGAATCACAGGGAACAGCCTGAAGGGCAAGAACATAGCTCTTATCTTTGAAAAGCCTTCGACCAGAACGCGTTGTGCATTTACCGTCGGATGCGTGGATGAGGGTGGCTATCCGGAATATTTGGGCAAGAACGATATCCAATTAGGACATAAGGAGAGCATCGAAGATACAGCACGAGTTCTTGGTCGTATGTTTGACGGTATTGAGTTCCGTGGCTTCAAACAGGAGACGGTGGAAAAATTGGCCCAGTACAGCGGCGTACCGGTATGGAACGGCTTGACGGACGTAGATCATCCGACGCAAATTCTTGCGGACTTCTTGACTTTAAAGGAGCAGTTTGGTAAGCTTAAAGGGCTAAAGCTGGTGTTTGTCGGTGACGGCCGCAATAATATGGCGAACAGCTTAATGATCGGTTCCTCTAAGATGGGAATAGATTTTACGATACTGGCTCCCAAGGAGCTTTGGCCGGAACAGGAGCTCGTGACAATTTGCGAGGAGTATGCAAAAGCATCTTCAAGTAAGATTGTTATCTCGGATGAACTTAATGCTGTGGAAGGAGCCGATGCTATTTATACGGACGTATGGTGTTCTATGGGTGAGGAGGATAAAGCAGCAGAGCGTATTGCGATCCTCAAGCCTTATCAGGTAAATGATGCATTATTTGCTCTTACAAGAAAGAAGGATACCATCTTCCTGCATTGTCTGCCCGCAGTCAAGGGAAAGGAAGTAACTGAGGAGCTATTCGAGCGTCATGCTGAGGTAGTATTCGATGAGGCTGAGAACCGGATGCATACCATCAAGGCAGTCATGGTAGCTACATTAGGAAATATATAAAACCGAGGTGCATAAACGTGAGCAAATTCATGAAGCAATTAAAGGAATATTCAACGGGAAGGAATCAGATTCATTTGCTGGATTTGATAAATACAATCGTGGGAGTTGCTTTGATTGTTTCATTGATACTGATTTTTCAACATCCAGAGAATCGTTATGCAATCATGGTAGCATGCCTATCCGGTGGATTAATGAATATATTAAATGGCTTAAAGCAGATGAAGGATATCAAGCGCAGGACGATGGGGATGACCTTCCTCATGATGGGAGTCATTGTGATTCTCCTTGGCTTTATTATCATTCAAATAGTGTGAAAGAACCTGGAGCCCCGTCACTTTGGCGAGATCCCGGGTTTTTTGAATGTTTCAATGTCATTTTTGGAGTAGGATGGAGGAATTGTATGTATCAAGATAAGGTGGTACTATGTGCGAGCAGTGCATATGAAAAGAAATTCTGGCTAAACGAGGATTTCCAGGCATTACCGGAGCAGATCAAGCAGGAACTCAAGATTATGTGCGTGCTATTTACAGAGGATATCGGTGGAATATTTTCTTTGGAATTTGAAGAGGATGGTACACTTATGATGCGTGTCGATTCGGAGGAGACGGATTATCTCTATGATGAGATCGGCAGTGCTTTAAAGATTAAGCAGCTTCAAAGGGAAAAAACGGAGCTGTTGGAGGCAATCGAGCTGTATTATAAAGTGTTCTTTCTTGGTGAAGATGCTTCGGAGCTTTTGTAAATAACAATTCGCAGTGAGGAATTAAAGCCTTGATTGGCTTTCTGGAGGATTTGAGCATGTTATTAGTTGTAGATGTAGGTAATACGAATATTACCCTGGGTGTTTTTGAAGAAAATAATCTGAAGGCGAACTTTCGGTTGACTACGAATACCGCCCGTACTTCAGATGAATACGGTCTGGTACTCTGTGACCTTCTGAAGGCAAGGAACATTAGAATAGAAGAGATAAAAACGGTAATCATCGCAAGTGTAGTTCCCAAGTTGATGTATTCCTTAACCTCAGGTATCATTAAATATCTGAACATTACCCCTCTGATCGTAGGAATCGGTACGAAAACTGGGATAAAGATCGGAGCCGTGAATCCAAAGGAAATTGGTGCGGACAGAGTAGTCGATGCAGTAGCTGCCTATGAGATATATGGTGGTCCGGTACTTGTTATTGATTTCGGAACGGCAATTACTTATGATCTTATCACAGAGGATGGCACCTTCATCGCAGGTGTTACCAGTCCGGGTCTCAGAATCGCGGCCAATGCACTATGGAATGATACAGCGAAGCTTCCTGAGATCGAGATTGCGATGCCGGATACCATTCTTGCCAAGGATACGGTAACCAGTATGCAGGCCGGTCTGGTCTTTGGCTGTATCGGACAGACAGAATATATTGTTAAGAGAATGCTGCAGGAAGCCGGCATAGAGAAATGCCGAGTGATTGCTACCGGCGGACTAGGTAAGATTATCTCAGAAGCAACGGATGTGATTGAGGTATATGATCCTAATCTTACCTTGAAAGGTCTGAAGATCATCAGTGATAAAAATAGAAATAGAGCCTAGTACGTATACAGTAACAGATTTGCTCTTGAAAATGTACGCTTGCGTACCCCGGAAGAAATGAATGGGAAGAGAAGACATGCAAGGATTTAATGATGGAGAAGATAGTATGAGTTTTCAGATTGGAAATGTAAGATTAGAAGGAAATTTATTCTTAGGACCCATGGCAGGTGTAACCGACCTGCCATTTCGCATTTTATGTAAAGAACAGGGAGCCGATCTGGTGTACACAGAGATGGTCAGTGCCAAAGGGGTCCAATATAATAATAAGAATACGGAACAGCTCCTTCAAATCGCGGAGGAGGAGCGTCCGGCGGCTCTGCAGCTGTTCGGAGCGGATCCGGATATTCTGAGTGAGACAGCAAAAAGATTGGAGCATCGTAATTTTGATATTTTGGATATCAATATGGGGTGCCCGGTACCGAAGGTTGTGAACAACGGAGAAGGATCAGCTTTGATGAAGAATCCCAAGTTGATCGGAGAGATCGTCCGCAAGGTGTCAACCGGCATTAGCAAACCCGTCACCGTGAAGATCCGAAAAGGATTCCATGATGGAAGTATCAATGCCGTAGAGGTGGCTAAGATCGCCGAGGAGAACGGTGCAAAAGCAATTGCTGTACATGCCAGAACCAGAGAACAGTTCTACAGCGGACAGGCAGACTGGGAGGTGATCCGCCAGGTCAAAGAAGCCGTAACCGTACCTGTCATTGGTAGCGGAGATGTCTTCACTCCCTTGGATGCGAAAGCAATGATAGAACAAACCGGCTGTGATTCTATAATGATGGCTCGTGGGACAAGAGGGAACCCTTGGCTCTTTGCACAGATTAAGGAGTATTTAAATCATGGGATCCTAATTCCGAAACCAGAATTTGACGAAGTGAAGAAGATGATTCTTCGCCACGCGGTCATGCTATCGGACTATAAGGGTGAAAACATTGCGATTCGTGAAATGCGCAAGCATGTCGCTTGGTATACGACGGGATATCCGGGTTCTGCGAAGTTGAGAAACCATGTAAATGAGATAGAAAACATGGAGGATTTAAAAAAGTTACTGGAAAATTATCAAAATCATATTGAAAAATAACCAAACGAACGAACGGAAATAGCATTTCGTTATATAATAGTAACAAATCTTTAATATTCTACAAAAAAGTGTTGATTTTTTTCAAATTTAGTTTATAGTATACTTACAGCAAAGACAGATGTATGCCATACAGGAACAATATAGGAGGAATAGAAATGGGTAAGTTAAAAGTAGGTATCCTTGGAGGAACCGGAATGGTTGGACAACGTTTTATCTCCCTGTTGGAAAACCATCCTTGGTTTGAAGTTGTTACGGTTGCAGCCAGCCCGAGAAGTGCAGGGAAGACATATGAGGAAGCAGTCGGTGATCGTTGGAAGATGTCTACACCGATGCCTGAGAATGTGAAAAAGTTAATCGTAATGAACGTAAATGATGTCGCTTCGGTTAGTGCCGGTGTTGATTTTGTCTTTAGTGCAGTCGATATGACGAAGGATGAGATTAAAGCAATCGAAGAAGCTTACGCAAAGACGGAAACTCCCGTGGTATCAAACAACAGTGCTCATCGTTGGACGCCTGATGTTCCTATGGTAGTACCGGAGCTTAATCCGGAGCATCTGGAGGTAATCGCTGCTCAGAGAAAGCGCTTGGGAACCGAACGCGGCTTCATCGTTGTTAAACCGAATTGCTCGATCCAGAGCTATACGCCGGCGCTTCATGCTTTGAAGAAATTCGGACCGAAACTGGTGGTAGCTACAACGTATCAGGCGATCTCAGGTGCCGGTAAGAACTTTGCGGATTGGCCGGAAATGGTAGATAATGTAATCCCCTATATCGGTGGGGAAGAAGAGAAGAGTGAACAGGAACCCCTTCGTATCTGGGGTAAAGTGGTTGACGGTCAGATTGTAAAGGCGGAAAGCCCTATAATTACTACGCAATGCATCCGTGTCCCTGTAACCGATGGGCATACAGCTGCCGTTTTCGTAAATTTTGAGACGAAGCCCAGTAAGGAAGAGATATTAAAGGCTTGGGCAGAATTTAAGGGAATTCCTCAGGAGCTTGATCTACCCAGTGCTCCAAAGCAGTTTATTAATTATTTTGAAGAAGATAACCGACCTCAGGCAAAGCTGGACCGTGACTATGAGAATGGTATGGGCGTATGCTTTGGCAGACTTCGTGAGGATAAGGTATTTGATTATAAGTTCGTTGGTTTATCACACAACACCGTTCGAGGTGCTGCCGGCGGTGCGGTATTAATTGCAGAGTTATTGAAAGCACAGGGGTACATCACAGCGAAATAGAATAGCCGCTGTCGTGAAGAGTATGGAAAAGAAGGATTCCGGGGGTTCCCCTGGGATCTTTCTTTGTGTGGGTGCGCGTGTGTCCATCGAAGCTGGACCACACTTGCCGGAGGGTGCATGTTTCGCCTGACATGGGCGAACTCTGAAAGGTACGCCTGCACACTTCGGTAAATGCAGAACCCCCTTAGACAGATATCTAAGGGGGTTCTTGGTTTGAGAGTTTTTTATCATCTATGAAAAGGTCAATTACTCACTATATAGCATACGAAGAAATTCGGCTGCGTTTTGTTTGTGTCCGGAATTAGCCAGGATACCTAGAATATAGGGATCGGTGTTGTTGGCATTCTCACGAAACAACTTTGTATCAGACAGATAGATTCCGTAGACATTACTCTCCGGATCTTCTTCGGTATCGGACATAAACATATAATCCGTAAGGCTGGCATATAGATCCGTAGGAATCTGATCCGAGATTTTATCCATAAATCCGTTATAAGCATAATTCTTGAAGGCGGATTCCGGAGCAATGATAACATCGACCTCGCCGGCTGCGATATATGTGCTCAGGGCTTGCTGCATATTCATGGCATATTCACTGGAGGAGTTAAGATAAAAGTTGTAGTTCATCTGAACATCCTCAGTCTTGGGATCAAGGTTCAAGTAATCTCCAAAGCTTGTACTATATTGATCCCATACCTGATCGCTGATGGAATTATCTATAATTGCAGCATAAAACTGTATCTTAATATCCGGAGTAACAATTTCGTAAATGATATAGATGATCAGTGCAATCACCGCAATCGTAACAGCAGCATGAACTCTATAATACTCCCAGAGATAGGTGACCTTTTCCTGGAAGGACATATCTCGAAGCTTCTGCTTTTCGCTTAATTCTTGTCTTGGTTGGTAGATAACCGCATTTTCATCCAGCCTGGTTTCTTTCGGCATAGTAAAACCTCACTTTATATCGTACTCAAACAGCATGACGCCATATTGTAAAGCACTTTTCTTTGACTTATCTTAGTGTATCACATTTGCATTTAGAAAAAAAGAAATTAATTATAAAATAAATCTTAAATAATGAGAGAAGAATCAAGAAATAAGCCACTTTCCGTGATTAACTACAGACCGGAGAATGGCTTTATATATAAAAAATATTTAATTAATAGAGCTTCCGGCGAACTGATAAAGTCCAATGAGGCGTTCCGGATCGATTCCAAGGGAAACGGCAACAGAACGCAGGTATTCTTTCAGATTGATATCAGCCAGATACTGATCATATTGTGAGATATCATACCGGGCAGCGTCTGAGTCTGCTTCGCCTAGCTGTACTGCAGCTCGGGGAATTATGGTACTGTCAATCGTGACCAAAGGTGAAGCACCAAGTCGGATCGAAGTGGTATTCAACTGCTGATTTGCATTGGTGCTGAAATCGGAGGTAATATGTAGCCCCATCAACTGGGCTGAGGATAGAGTGAATTTTCCGTTCAGGTAGGGATGACCGTCCGTCCATTCTCTCCGGACATTTTCATAGGTGAGTTTGACACTTGTATCTGACTGGTCAGATTTTGATGGGTCCCCTAGCAGGAGGCTTATCGATCCTTGATCCTCTTCACCTATTTTCTTGTTCTCCCCAGTGATGGAGAGCAATCGACCTGAGGCATCATGAATCAAGCGAATATCATACTCTTGACTGGTATCATCGGACAGGAAAGTATAACTTAAGGTTGAGTAACCGAAGGAAGTTATTTCTCTGCCGAGAATGTATCCCTGCTTGTCCACGTAAAGCTTCATCAATACGGTATCCTCCGGGCTGTGCTCCTGGAGCTCTTGCTTAATCCGATACTCTATATCATCAAGAACCTTGAAGTATTGCTCCTTGGGCACATGGGATAACTGCAGCAGACGGAAGACATCCGTGTCCGATCGGGCACTCTCAAAAAGAGTAGCAGTTAGAGAGGCAACTTCGTCCCGGGAGAGAGTTATTGTTAACTGATTGCATTCTACGCTGAGTGAATTAAGAGATAATGGAACCTCCTTTGTGAGTGTAACATTGGTTATATTGGCAAAGAAGAGATCAAGGTAGCGCTTAGAGATGTTCCCTAGAAGTTCTGTACTGGGTGACGGAAATGCATCTTCATCATCGGAAGGAGCAGCTTCCTCATCGAGCGTACGAGTAAGATAAGCATCACTAAGCTCAGGAAATTGCATGGACAGCTCATTTGCATCATAATTGAGTAATATGTCGGTGGTGAGCAATTTAGTTTCATTTAGTTTTAGCTTTATTATCTCGTTGGTCTTATGGTCCTTTGAGACCAGAGATGTATCAAAACCGATATTCTTAAAGGGAATTCCCAGTAGTTTTTCTGCATCTTCTAAACTGATGCCAAAGGCACTGAGTAATACCGAATCAAGTTCCTCACGTTGTAACGTAACTGTGGAGGAAGTATCGTAAGCATATTCTTTCGGCAGAAGCGTGGTCTTCTCCGGAAGTGAGTTAATGAGCTGATACAGACCGTATTTCTCAACATAGGTATAATATTCCTTCGGACTTTTTGTCAGCATAAAGTATTTATTCGATAAGAAAGCCCTGTTTGCATAAGCAATTCCGGCTCCTGAAATAATAATGGACAGAAAGATAAGAATAATTAGAATTCTTCTTCGTGATCTCTTGCTATTTCCCATAGACGCCTCCCCTAGATTAATTCGCATAAGTTTATATTTTATTTTGACATTTTTTATAGGATTTGTATATGGTTAATTTATGGCAGGGACAGTTTCGCAATAATGCACTAATTCTACACGGATTTTTGTACTACTTTTCCGAGGCGGATTCGGTTGAATTAGCGTAAAAGGTATAATATAATGAGGACTGGAGTACAAATAGTTAAAGGAGGATAATACATGCAATACGGATATTTTGATGATTCAAAAAAGGAGTATGTGATCACTACACCGACCACTCCTTATCCTTGGATCAATTATTTAGGATCGCAGGCATTCTTTTCGTTGATATCAAATACTGCCGGAGGCTACAGCTTTTATAAGGATGCGAAGCTTCGCAGAATTACCCGCTATCGTTATAACAACGTGCCCCTTGATTTAGGTGGCGGACGTTATTATTACGTGAATGACGGGGGAGATGTTTGGTCACCCGGATGGGCACCGGTAAAGAAGGAGCTTGATAAGTACGAATGCAGACATGGTATGGGTTATACGAAGATTATCGGCGCTCGGGGAGGCGTTGAGACGGAGATAACCTTCTTTGTCCCGATGGATACCAATGCAGAGATTCATAAGGTAGTTGTAAAGAACACTACAGAACAGAAGAAACAGATTAAGCTGTTCTCCTTCGTGGAATGGTGCTTATGGAATGCACAGGATGATACTACCAACTTCCAGAGAAATTACAATACCGGTGAGGTGGAAGTAAAGGGATCGGTTATCTATCATAAGACAGAGTATAAGGAAAGACGCGATCATTATGCATTCTTTTCTGTAAATGCTCCGATTGCGGGCTTTGATTCTGATCGTGAGAGCTTTATGGGAACCTACAACGGCTTCCATAATCCCGACGTAGTATTTGCTGGGCAGTCCAATGACTCCATAGCAGACGGCTGGCATCCGATTGCCTCCCATTGCCTGGAGATTACGCTGGAACCCGGTGAGACGAAGGATTTTGTTTTCCTATTAGGTTATGTTGAGAATGCGTTCGAAGAGAAATTTGAGAGCAAGAATATTATAAATAAAGCGAAAGCAGAAGCTATGATTGCCCAGTATGCTACCACAGAAGCAGTGGACAAGGCTTTTGATGAGCTTGGTACTTATTGGGATCAGCTGCTTTCAAAGTACAATGTAAACAGTGCTGATGAGAAGCTGAACCGTCAGGTGAATGTATGGAACCAGTATCAATGTATGGTTACCTTTAATTTATCCAGAAGTGCTTCCTACTTTGAGTCCGGTATCGGCAGAGGGATGGGATTCCGCGATTCAAATCAGGATCTTATTGGATTTGTTCACCAGATTCCGGATCGTGCAAGGGAGCGTATCATAGACCTCGCCTCTACACAGCTGCAGGATGGCGGTGCTTATCATCAGTATCAGCCGCTTACCAAGAAGGGAAATGATGAGATCGGCGGAAACTTCAACGATGATCCGCTTTGGCTGGTGCTTGCGGTGGTTTATTACATCAAGGAGACAGGAGACTTCTCTATTCTTGATGTTATGACCCCCTTTGATAACGACGAATCCACCAGTACTCCTCTTGCAGACCATCTGAAGCGCTCCATGGATCATGTAATCAACAATCTGGGACCGCACGGACTTCCGTTGATCGGTCGCGCTGACTGGAATGATTGCCTCAACCTGAACTGCTTTTCCACCGAGCCGGGAGAATCTTTCCAGACGACCACCAGCAAGGACGGAAGAGTGGCAGAATCCGTTATGATCGCCGGAATGTTCTGCTATATCGGTGAGGAGTATGTAACCTTAATGAACCGGATTGACAATAAAGCAGAGGCGGATCGCATTCAAGCTGAAATCAGAAAGATGCGTGAGGTTATCATGAAAGACGGCTGGGACGGCTCCTGGTTCGTTCGTGCGTACGATGATTTCGGAAGAAAGATCGGCAGCGATGAGAACGAAGAGGGTAAGATCTTTATCGAGTCTCAAGGTCTGTGTATCATGGGTAACTGCGGTACGGAGGATGGAAAGGCAATTCAGGCACTGGATGCTGTGGAAGAGCGCCTTGGCACCAAGTATGGCCTTGTCCTTCAGAATCCTGCTTTTACAAAGTATTATGTAGAATATGGTGAGATCTCTACCTATCCCGCCGGATATAAAGAGAATGCCGGTATCTTCTGCCATAACAATGCCTGGATCATGATTGCGGAAGCTCAGATGGGCAGAGGTGATAAGGCCTTTGATTACTTCACCAGAATTGCTCCTTCCTATACCGAGGAATATTCTGAAATTCATCGTACGGAGCCCTATGTATACTCACAGATGGTAGCCGGTAAGGATGCAAAGCGCCACGGTGAAGCGAAGAACTCCTGGTTAACCGGAACGGCTTCCTGGAACTTTGTAGCAATCTCTCAGGCAATTCTTGGAGTGAAACCCGACTATGACGGCTTGCAGGTAGATCCTTCGATTCCGAAGGCATGGGACGGCTACAACGTAATCCGTGAGTTCCGTGGCGATAAATACAACATTATCGTTAAGAATCCAAATCATGTATCGAAGGGTGTCGCTAAGATGCTTGTAGACGGTAAGGAAATTCAAGGCAACATCATTCCTCTTGCAGGGGATAAGGAGATGCATGAGGTAGAGGTTATCCTTGGCTAAGAAATATCGAAGACTATGATAAAGTTATATAAATGAAGAAGAAACTATAGAAAACCAGAACGAAGAATAAAGGTAGGGCTGTGATCTTCCGATTATGCATTGGTTGAAGAATATCATGATAGAATATCCTTCAATCAATGGAATAAGGGGATCTAAGCCCTACTTTTATCCTAGTATATCACAGTATAATCTCTCCCGTGGCGATATTATTCCCAAATTGTTCATCATGCTCTACAAAAACAACAGTTGGTTGATAACTTAGAATTGCCTTTTCCAGCTGCTCTCTAAAATACACATCCATAAAATTCAAAGGCTCATCCAATAATAATAATTGATACTTCGTGTTCCAATCTGGCTTTTGATCGTAGCTCAAAGGCCTCATATTGATCCTTGTTGATTTTCCAGGAGGTATAGTTGCCTTTTATTTTATTGGTTGGCAGCAGAGGGGAAAAATGTTAGAATGAAATACATAAGTCTAGGCAGAAAAGGAAGTGCATCCATTGAAGAAAATGATATATTATCTCAAGACAACCATAGTTCCGTTTTTAGCAGCATACACGATTATGCTTTTTGTATCCTTTCTGCTTCAAATCATTTATCAATTGATTATATCGGTCTATATCGGCAGATTACAGGGGCTTAAGGTTTTGATGGACAGTGAGAGGCTTACCGGTCAGATCAATAATCTGATGTCACAGGATATTCTGTATCTGATATCCGTAACTGCCGCAATCATATGCGGGGTAATATTTTACTTCTGGTATAAGAGAGAAAACCGTGGATTTCAGAAAGGAACATCGGGTGTACTCCTGCAACCGAAGACTCTGATCCGTTTTTTACTCCTTGGTATCTGCTGCCAATTATTTTTCTCGGGGATTATGAACCTGCTTCAACCGTTGCTTCCGAGACTCTTTGAAAGCTATGGTAAGACGATGGAGGGACTGCTTGGCAGCAATCTGCTTCTGGTGCTGGCTTATACGATCATTGTAGCCCCGGTGACGGAGGAACTGATCTTTCGCGGTGTAATTCTCCATAGAGCCCGCAAGGTACTCCCGTTTGTCGGAGCGAACTTATTGCAGGCACTATTCTTTGGCGTATATCATCAGAATATTATTCAGGGAATTTATGCCACGGCGATGGGGTTTCTACTGGGAATGGTATACCGGAAATATAACACAATTATTGCCTCGATTCTTCTCCATATGATCATCAATGCCAGTGTTTTTATTGTGATATTGTTCCCTCTAAATACAGCGAGCTATATCATCATGCTGATGCTTGGGGTGATAGGCAGTACATTGGCTCTCATACTTTTAAAGCTAAGAATACCATGGCAGGAATAAATTTTCTTGCATTTTTATATAGGTTATTATATGATAAAGTTACAATTGAATAAATCGGAAGTAACCTCGTGTTTTGAAGCTTAGCTGACGTGGTCAGCCGCAGATAGTTCGTCGTACCTGTTTGAGGACGATAGGATGATTCTACATAGAGCAGAAAATACGAAAGGAAATTCCGACGTCCTTACCAAGTCTTGACCCCGGAAGTGTGGCAGGAACTTAAGCGTGGAAGTATCAGATAAGCTATGATGAAAAATGGCTTATTACTATACATGATTAATGAATATAGGTTTGACTTCATTGATGTTCTATACGATTAAGCATTGCACCACTTTGCAAGCCGGAAATTTCGGACTTGTTAGGTGGTGTTTTTTATTATTCGATTGACAATTGACCAATACTATGAATAGATTGGAACAATCAGAATGGAGGATTCTATGAAAACAATCACAAACAAACGAACCTTGAAGATGGTGCAGCTTGCACTTTTTACGGCTATCATTCTTTTGATGGCATTTACTCCTCTCGGCTATATCAAAACACCGGGTTTGGAGATTACATTACTCGTTGTTCCCGTAGCGGTAGGAGCGATTATACTGGGACCTGCAGCAGGAGCAATTCTTGGTGGTGTATTCGGCATTACCAGCTTTATTCAGGCATTTGGAGGCGGACCTTTGGGTGCTGCTTTGCTTGGTATCAGCGTAGCAGGAACTTTTGTCTTATGTGTTGTGACACGTGTATTAATGGGATGGCTGACAGGTTTGATCTTTATGGCTTTGAAACGATGGGATCGTACCAGATTGATTTCTCATGCAGTAGCAAACCTGGCAGGCGCTTTATTGAATACCGTATTATTTATGACTGCCTTTGTACTGCTGTTCTACAACACCGATTATGTTCAGAGCTTAGTTACAGCAATGGGAGCAACCAATCCATTTCATTTCGTCGCTTTATTTGTGACGATTAATGGTCTCATAGAAGCACTGATCTGCTTCGTTGTTGGAACCGCGGTATCGAAAGCGATCGAAGTATTTACAAAAAAATCCGGTCTTCAGATTAGTTAAATTAAAGAAAATCAGGTTTTCGATAAAACTAATAAAATAGCTATAAAAAACAGGTTGACATATTTTGTGCAGCATGATATAGTTAATAGGCTGTGAATACTGCGTGGCAGTATTGATGAGGTAAAAGAAGAGAATCCATCTCTCACCCATAGCGTAAAGTAATTTACTGTGAACGGGTTATGCAAATAAGATTTCTATATTATCTTTTTAAGATAATTATGTGCTTGTGCATCTAGGTGGATATTCTTTATCCACCTTTTTTTATGCTTTTAATACACAATAATTCTGAGTTTCAGAATTTTCACAATTATGAATGAAAGCAACAGTAATCCAGTAACAGTAAACTTATAACCTATGGAGGTGCAGTACTATTAGCGATTTAATGATTAATGAACAGATCAGGGACAAAGAAGTTCGACTGATTGGTGAAGACGGAGAACAGTTAGGGATCATGGCTGTCAAAGATGCAATGAAGCTTGCGAAGGATGCTAATCTTGACCTTGTTAAAATTGCTCCCACAGCAAAACCACCGGTTTGTAAGATTATCGATTACGGCAAATACAGATATGAATTGGCTAGAAAAGAAAAAGAAGCCAAGAAAAAACAAAAGGTTACCGAAGTGAAAGAGATTCGTTTATCACCGAATATCGATGAAAATGATCTGAATACTAAGGCAAACCAAGCACGTAAATTTCTTACACACGGTGACAAAGTGAAGGTTGCATTGCGTTTTCGTGGTCGTGAAATGGCTCATACGTCATCCTCAAAGGTAATCTTAGATGATTTCTTTAAGAGACTTGAGGATGTGGCTGTTGTTGAAAAGCCTGCCAAGCTTGAAGGACGAAATATGATTATGTTCTTAACAGAAAAACGTTAAAATACTAAATTTAAAGCAGCCAGAGAACGGAAGCAGATCAGATATGAGTGTAACCTTCGGCTGTACTAATTATTAAGGAGGAACTACCATGCCCAAGTTAAAATCAAGCAGAGCAGCAGCAAAGCGCTTCTCTCTCACAGGAACCGGAAAATTAAAAAGAATGAAAGCTTATAAGAGCCACATCTTAACAAAGAAGTCCGCTAAGAGAAAGAGAAATCTTAGAAAAGCAGCTATGACAGATTCAACAAATATCAAAAACATGAAGAAAATCTTACCATATCTGTAGAGATTGGTGATAAGGAGGAATAGAACATGGCAAGAATTAAAGGCGGACTTAACGCTAAGAAAAGACACAATAAAGTATTAAAGCTGGCTAAGGGCTTCAGAGGTTCCAGATCCAAGCAGTATAGAGTAGCAAAGCAGTCAGTAATGAGAGCATTAACCTCTTCTTTCGCAGGTAGAAAAGAAAGAAAGAGACAGTTCAGACAGTTATGGATTGCAAGAATTAATGCTGCAGCAAGAATGAATGGCTTATCCTACAGCAAGTTAATGCACGGCTTAAAGGTAGCAAACGTTGATATCAACAGAAAAATGCTTGCAGATATGGCAATCAATGATGCAGCCGGCTTCACCGCTTTGGCTGAGGTTGCTAAATCCAAGTTAGCATAAATCGAATTCATAGAATAATAAGAATTTAGAGTAATTGTATCCTTTGATACAGTTACTCTTTTTTGTTTTAATATATTTCAGCAAAATCTATATAATTATAGTAAGGAAAAGAGGTGATAACAATGACAACGCAAGAACGAGAACGAATCACCAGTCAGGATTATGCGGACTTATTAATTACCTATAGTGGGGATCGAAGCGTTTTTAATCAATTTGAAAATGCTACAGTAAATATCATTAACTTTTTTGATGCAGTAGTTCATGTACCAATCTCTCAGATTACGGAAAATATTATTGTAAAACTGGGCTATTCTGTGATGCCATCCTTATTTGGGTTAATCAGTCATGCAAGCCTAGAGGCGTCCGGTATTACACGAATTCGTAATATACCAAACTTTAACCTTCGTGGGCAGGGAGTCCTGATCGGAATCATCGATTCTGGTATTGACTATCGGAATCCGGTTTTCCAGCATGAGGACAAAACTACGAAGATAGCTTCTATTTGGGATCAGACCATCGAAAGCGATCAATATCCCGCGGGCATCTTCTATGGGACGGAATATAGCAGGGAGCAGATTAACGAGGCCTTGCAGAGCCAGACCCCACTTGAGATTGTACCGACAACGGACGAGATCGGACATGGAACTATGGTAGCAGGGATCGCTGCGGGAAATGAGGTACCTGACAGCGATTTCTATGGAGTCGCTCCGGATGCGGAGCTTGTGGTGGTTAAGCTGAAACAGGCGAAAACATACCTCAGACAATTTTTTTTAATTCCTGAGAACGCACCGTGCTATCAGGAAAATGATATACTCTTTGCAATTGATTATGTGATGAGAAAGTCGATTCAACTGAATCGGCCTATTGTAATTTGCCTGGCGCTAGGAACCTCCCAGGGGGCACACGACGGACGGGGAACCTTAAGCGGTTATATTTCGCTGCAGTCTGAAAATATCGGACATAGTTTCATAGTGGCAGCCGGAAATGAGGGGAATGCAAGAAGACACTATTATGGAACGATTAATGCGGATACCGGTAAAGATACTATGGAGATCTTTATCGGAGAGAATGAACCAGGCTTTTCCATGGAGATATGGGGTAATTCTCCCGGTCTTTATTCCATCGATATTCAGACACCCTCTGGAGAATATGTTCCACAGATCATACCCAGACTGGATGAAAACAGAGATATCTCATTTATATTTGAGCAGACAGAAATATTTGTGGATTACCAGATCATCGAGTCACAGAGCGGAGATCAACTGATTCTGGTACGTTTTCGTAACCCGAGCACGGGGATATGGCGATTAAATGTCTACGGGAGAGGGGCACTGTCTACCGGCTTTCATGCCTGGCTGCCTATGGAGGGTTTTATATCCAACAACGTATACTTTGTGAGATCGGATCCGTACACCACGATTCTGTCCTTGGGCAATGCTAGAAACCCCATTACAGTAACAGCATATAATGTTGAGGATGACAGTCTCTATCTGAATGCAAGCAGGGGCTATACAAGAATTGGTGTAATAAAACCAGAGATAGCAGCACCGGGGGTAAATATGCGGGCACCTGCACCGGATCAAACCTTTGTCTTGGTGACCGGAACCAGTGCCAGTGCAGCACACACGGCCGGAGTGGCAGCTATGCTGTTGGAATGGGGTATCGTGCGGGGAAATCAGCCGAATATGAATACCCTTGATATGAAGATTTTCATGATTCGCGGTGCGAGAAGAGAGTTGGATATCCAGTATCCGAACCGGGATTGGGGTTATGGAATACTGGATGTTTACAATATATTTGATTCATTGCGGACCATTGTATAGCAAAGATAAGCAGATAGCCTAATCGACGAAGATCCTAAAACGAACGGAGGTGAGAGAGGATGACAGCGGAGGAGAGACAAAGGATCACGAGTAATGAATATGCTGACTTTATTGTGGAATATGCTCTGAATCCCAGATTGTTGGAACAATTTCCGAATGGAACGGTTCATGTCATGAATAACCGAATTGCAGTCGTGTACGTGCCTGCCTCACAGCTGAATGGGCGGACGGTCAGTCTCTTTGGATACTCCGTTCTTCCGTCCTGTTATGGTCTAAACAGTGAAATCAGTCTGGAAGCATCGGGTGTAACCAGACTTCGCCGTACTCCTATTTTTAACCTTCGTGGAAGTGGGGTGTTGGTGGGACTGATTGATACAGGAATTGATTATACAAACCCGGTCTTTCTTCATAGTGACGGAACGACAAAAATTATGGCACTTTGGGATCAAACAATTGAAAGTGATCAATTCCCTGCAAATACTCAATTTGGTACCGAGTATACCTCCGATATAATTAACCAAGCATTAAAAAGTGCGGATCCCCACTCGATTGTTCCTAGTGTCGATGAGAATGGTCACGGTACGATGTTAGCGGGGATAGCGGCCGGATCGGAGCAGCAAGCAGAGAACTTTAGCGGTGTAGTCCCGGATTCGGATCTGGTGGTTGTGAAGTTAAAGCCGATGAAACAGATCTTCCGGGAGTTTTATATTATTCCTGAGGGTGTAGCCGCATATCAGGAAAATGATATTATGTGGGGCGTCCAATATGTCATCCAAGTGGCCAGAAGGCTGCAGCGGCCACTTGCCCTTTGTATTGGGTTAGGCTCTTCCCAGGGCTCTCACGACGGAAGAGGTGCATTGAGCTTACAGCTTTCCGTGGGTGGGGACTTTTCGGGTGTTGTTGTTAATATCGCCGCAGGTAATGAAGGAAATATGCGAAGACACTTCTTTGCCAGGGTAGATGCGCAGGTAGGCTACAGTACCGTTGAGCTGAATGTCGGGGATACGGAGCAGGGCTTTACGATGGAGTTGTGGGGGGAGGCACCGAATACTTATTCCATCGATATCCTGTCACCGGCCGGAGAATATATTCCCCGTATTACAGAGAGTTTGAATGTAAGCAGGGAGATTAGTTTTGTATTCGAACGTACGAGGATCTTCATAGATTATAAGTTGATTGAATCCTCAACCGGAGATCAGCTTATACTGATGCGTTTTATTAACCCAACACCTGGTATCTGGAGATTTCAGGTTTACACGAGGGGGAATCTGGAGGGAAGCTTCCATATCTGGCTTCCCATGAATAACTTCATTACGGAGAATACCTATTTTGTACAATCGGATCCATACACGACGATAACTTCACCGGGGAATGCAATCGTACCGATTACCATCACAGCATATAATCCGCTGAATAATAATCTATATCAAAGAGCGAGCAGGGGATACAGCAGAACAGGGACGGTTAAACCGGAACTTGCAGCACCCGGAGTAAATATCCTGGCGCCAACACCGGAGCATACCTTTACACAGATTACCGGCAGCGGAGCGGCTGCGGCCCATGCCACCGGGATTACTGCGATTCTACTGGAGTGGGGAATCGTCAGGAAAAACTACCCCGGTATTGATTCCGTAGAGGTGAAGAAATTTTTGATTCGCGGTGCCAGCCGAGTACCCACACAGACCTATCCCAACCGGGATTGGGGCTACGGTATCATCGATATCTATAATGTATTTGATATATTAAGAGCTGATATACAGCGAGGACAATAAAATCCGGATGACTCTGTTTTGACAAATATCTATGTTTTAATAAGGTAGAAGGATAAAAATAGGAATGTGTTTCGTATACATAAGGAGCAGATGTATGAGATACCTTGCTGAGAAAGCAAAAACAGAAGCATCAAAGTCAAATCAAAGGCACAGGCAAAGAGTACAGATAAGGTATAAGGGGAGAAGGTTCGCAGCTTTTTTCTTTATTTTCCTTATTTTCGTTGTATGTGCTTTCCTTAGCGGAGCAAACACCGGGACCCAAGCGGCCGAGTTGGTCAGTCAGGTCACCTATACGATCAAGGCAACAAGTGCACCTTATAATAACAATTATAGTAAGCTGTCTACCTATAACAGCAAGACAAAACAATACTATCTGCTGCGTTCCTATTTGGAGCGTTTAGAGAAGAAGGGCGGAGGCACTTTAATACTCAAGAAGGGTACCTATACCATAACCAATACTTTATATGTTCCGTCGAAGGTTACAATTATCCTTCGGGATGGGGTGATTCTGCAAAAAGGAAATGATACCGGTACGAGTAAGTTTAGTGCTTCAAAATCCATGTTTCAGCTTGCGGCACCCTCCAGATCGAAGACGATAGGCGGATATTCCAACTATGACGGGGAGAAGGAGATCCGTTTTCTTGGTGAGGGCAAGGCGGTTATTGATATGAATTATGTAAGCGGAGCGATCGGAATCATTTTCGCACATAATTCTGAGGTTACGGTCAGTGGGATTACCTTTACCAATATGCAGAGCGGTCATTTTATCGAACTGGATGCCTCTAAATCGGTTATGATAGAGAACAATACCTTTGCAGGACATAAGCCCTCAGAGACTGGAATAAAGGAGGCTATCAACCTCGATACACCGGATATCAGTACAGGAGGTCTTCATGTTGGTTGGACTAGCTATGACTGTACCCCAAATCTTGATATCGTAATACGTAACAATTCCTTCCGTGACCTGGAGCGGGCAATTGGTACCCATAAATACAGCGGCGGAAAATATCATGAGAATATTCAGATTATAAATAATACAATTGAAGCTACCGATTCCGATGCGATTCGGATTCTGAACTGGAGAACGCCGACGATTGCAGGCAATACTATACGAAACGTTAATTCAGGGAAGGGAACGGAACGGGCTATCTTAGCCAGCGGAGTAATTCATCCGGTAATCAGGGAAAATATCTTTATCAATTGTGCCCGGTCAATTCAGCTGATGCCGTGGAAAAATTCCGGTCCGGGCAGTGAGTATGACATTACATATAATGAAATCGATGCCACAGATTTAAGCCTGATGCTGAAGAATAATCTGGAGGAAGTGGGAGAGCCTTTTATCCGGGTGAATCAGGTCTATAATGTATTTGCATCAAATACCCTAAAGTATTATTATTCAGCCAAATAGCGGCTTCTTGAGGTACGATTAAAAAAAGATTAAAGTTTGAAGTTTTTTATTGAAGTTCCTCGTTATATACAGTATGATGGTTGCGTAAACACAGCCAAATATAGCCAAAATAGCTTAATAATTGGGAGGAATTAAAAAATGAGAAACAAACTTTCAAATGTTTTGTGGGGGTTATTTTTTATCTTAATCGGTGTCGGCATCGCCGGCAATGTTATGAATATCTGGGATTTTGAACTATTCTTTGACGGATGGTGGACATTACTGATAATTATTCCCTGCTTTATCAGCATGATTCAAACCAGATTTTCCACAGGCTCCACAATCGGATTTATTATTGGTGTCCTATTACTTATGAACTATCAGCTGGATTTTCATTTTAACATCTGGCAGCTTATTATACCGATCATCCTGGTATTCATCGGTATCCGTCTTATGTTCCAGGGAACATTTCGAAAAAGGATAAACTACAATCAGACCTATAATTACAGCAGTGATTCAAACGGTAATTCTACCGGTACCAATTATACCAATGCGAATAAATCGGAATATAGTGCCATATTCAGCAGTAACCATGTTCATATTACAGAGCAGTTTTTCGGAACCAGCTTAAGCAGCGCCTTCGGAGCTATCGTTCTTGACTTAAGAGATGCTCAAATAACCGGCGATGTCGTGATCAATGCTTCTGCCATTTTCGGAGGAATTGATATCTTCCTGCCGAATACCGTGAAGGTGAAGATTAATAATGTTCCGGTTTTCGGAGGGGTAAGCAATAAGCATATGCAGTCTATGGATCCTGCGGCACCAACTGTTTATATTGATTCAACCTGTATGTTTGGAGGTATTGATATTAAATGAACAGCTTGCAGCGAGTAATAAAATATTGTGCGATCGGATTCGCAATTTTGTTAGCGATCGGAATCATTACTTTTATGGTAAATATAGTATATGGTATTGTAACCTTTTCCTCCGGTGGAGGTTTACATTCATTCAAAAGAATTCGTAACTCGGAAAACCAGGAAATTAAAACCGTTAATTTTGATGAGACCTTTACCGGAGTTACCGGACTGGACATTGATAACTCTACTGGGAATCTAAAAATTGTGGAGGGTGATACCTTCCGCGTTGAAGGAATCGACGTATTTGAAGGCTTTAACGCAGAGGTTGACGGTAATGGTACGTTGATGGTAAGTGATAATGAATCCGGTTTCCATTTCTTTGGCATTGACTTCAATGGTTTCAACAGTCCCAATTCCAAAATTACGGTTTATGTACCGGCGGATTTTGTAGCAGATGAGGTCAGAATCGAGACCGGAGCAGGTGCGGTTACTCTGGAGAGTTTGTCTGCGGATTATCTATATATCAGTGCGGGAGCGGGTAATATTAAGGGTTCCAGCCTCATAGCAGAAAAGGTGAAGTTTGAGGGAGGCGTCGGTTCCATTAATCTTGAGGATGTTAACTTTAAGAATACCAGCTTTGAATGCGGTGTCGGCAATGTATCTATCAGTGGAGTACTTCTGGAAGATAATAAATTCGATTGCGGCGTCGGTGAAGTAGATCTTGAACTATCCGGTAATGTGAATGATTATGACCTTGATATTGATTCCGGCGTCGGAACCGTGCGTGTGAACGGCAAGAAGATTGAGGAACAGGAGCATACCAACCGTTCTGCGGATAATTCAATTGAGGTAGACGGCGGCGTCGGTGGAGTTAGAATTGATATTGAATAGCTAAAAGTAGTTGCAATCTCTGTATACAAATATTAAAATTAAGATAGAATAATAATGGGGACGTTAATAGTACAAATAATAACGTCCCTCTTTGACTGATTATGCTTATATTTTAATATACCATAAGGAGATTGCAATGAACAAAAAGAGTTTGCTGGGGCTATTATTATTCGCGTGTGTGGTAACGGCAGGGTTATTTGCCGGAGCTAATTACTTTATCAGCTTAGAAAGCAGTTCGTATTCGCAGCAGGAGGAAAAAGCTGATATTACAAAGGATGTAAAAGGGCAGGATACTCCAGGAGACGATACCGAAGAGACTACGATTGCGAAAGCGGATACCGGCAAGACGGATCAGGGACAAAAACTTGTTCAAGAGGCAGATACCAAGCAGGGAGCAGATGCTGCAACCGAGGAGCCCTGGCTTAGTACCAATCCCAGCGACCAGGGAGAGAATAACACGGCAAATACTGAGCCGGTACCTACTACTACAGTGGGGAGAGAGCAGGGAGAAGAGAATTCGGAGGACACCTTCAGTACTTCTGTACCTGCAGATGAAGCACCGACACTGATTACTGACAGTAAAAGTGTGGATTATATGTCCTATATACCGGAGATTACGATGGACAGTGAGCTGGAGGGAGCCTTAGATATTGAGAACCCCAGCATTGACATAGATGCGAAAGCAGCAATCTTATTTGACGCAGATACGAAGGAGATCCTCTATTATAAAGATGCCCTGCAGGCAGTATTTCCTGCCAGTACGGCAAAGCTATTAACTTCCCTTGTTGCACTGGATTGGTGTACAGAAGAGGATGAGGTGACCATCGGAGATGAGATAACGATGATTGGCTCCGGCTCTACAACGGCTTATCTGAGACAGGGGCAGGTACTTACGATCCGCAATCTTTTATGTGGGATGCTGCTTCCCTCCGGCAACGATGCTGCATATGCAATTGCTGCTTATGTTGGAAGGAAATCTCTGAAGAATGAGGAGGCAACAAAGGAAGAAGCGGTGGTTGAGTTTACCCGGCTTATGAATCGGAAGGCGAGAACTCTTGGGGTTAAGAATAGTTGTTTCAAGTCACCGGATGGTTACGATGCCATTGGTCAGTACACCACAGCTTACGACATGGGTTTGATCGGAGTGGCGGCGGCTAATAATGAGACAATTGTAGAAGTATGTGATCAAGCCGATTCCCGCAATATATTTCCGAGCGGAGAGGATGTTACCTGGTACAGTACTAACAAGCTGATCAAACGGGGCTATGCGCAATATTATTCCAAGGCCATTGGTCTTAAGACCGGTACCAGCACTATGGCAGGAAAATGTCTGATCGCAGCAGCAGAAGAGGACGGCCGTAAGGTGGTCTGTGCGATTATGGATTCCAGCTCCTCGGGAAGATGGGATGATGCGATCACACTTTTAAAGTACGGACTAAATAATTAAAATAGGGCAGAGTATGCCTGATTATAGGGGGAAGATGCATGGAACAGCAGGAGAAGCCAAGTGGCAGCATGAATGAGAGTATAACTAATATCGGAAATACAAACCAAGAGGATCGGTCTCCATATGAGAAGCAACCTCAGTTCATGGCTTACGAACCGCAAGGGTCCGGGCAGTATAATTATGCACACAGGAGCATTATGAAGGTATATCCACCGGAATATGGTATGGAGGATGGAACGACCGAAATTGAACCGTCTGCACCTACCGTACGCATCCTAAGCAAGGTGGCTTTTTCTCTGTTTCTGATGGGAGTCGCAGTACTTGCGTCACAGCAGCTGATTAATCTGTTCGTTGGAAACTTATTTCCCGATATTGCTGAAGCAGATTGGTATGTTTGGGCATTGACGGCTGTCTCTATGATCGGCATCGGACTTCCGGTCTTTTACTTACTGACTAAGAAGATACCGGAACCGAAGAGGGAAGCGGTGATTAAGCTAAGACCCATTCAATTTATTGTAGTATTCTTTATTTGTACTGCGGTGATGTATATTACGAATTTCTTCAGTGTGCTTTTGACCTTTATAATTTCTTTACTTAAGGGCGGCAATTTTCTGGATCTAAATCCTTTAGCGGATGTTTTGGTTGACAGCAATCTGGTTTTTCGTATTCTGTATGCGGCTATCGCAGCCCCGATTGTGGAAGAGATCATCTTTCGTAAGCTGTTACTTAATAAGCTGCGTAGATATGGTGATTTACCGGCAATCATTCTTTCGGCGGCGGCATTCGGACTATTCCATATGAATGTGGCTCAGATGTTTTATGCAACTGCATTGGGTATCATTTTTGCCTATGTTGCGATACGAACCAATACCATCCGATATAATATTCTATTGCATATATTGGTGAATTCCATGGGCGTAGTCATTGCTCCTTTTGCTACACAGCAGAATATTGCATTTTCGTTAATTCTTGTAGTCTGGGTATTTACCTGTATTGCCCTTGGCCTGGTACTTTTACTATTGAATATTAAGAAAATCCAACTCTACCGATTACAGAAGCCTTTGGAGAAAAAATCACGCTATCTGCTTAATACCGGCACAATCCTGTATACGATTCTGTGTATGATAATAGTTGTAGCTCAGATCTTTGCATAAGAACCGATCGGGATGTACATGAATAAAAAGAGTTCCTATACCATTTGCCTGTTTCCGCTCGTAGTGCTTCTACTATGGATGGAAATGGCAGATTGTATAAGAACTCTTCTTTTTGTTAAATACTTATAATATTTAGGGATCGTGGGTTGTGACGGTAGCAAGCCTATCTGATTTTTACAGCGGTCCCGGAGGCAGTAACCATCAGCATACCATTATTGGTTCCAAGTACTTCGTAATCGATGTCTACCGCTACAACAGCGTCGGCACCCATCTGATAAGCCCGCTGTGACATCTCCTGCATCGCCTGCTCTCTTGCCCGAATCAGCTCCTCCTCATAGGTGCCGGAACGTCCGCCAAAGAAGTTTGAAAGACCTGCAGCAAAATCCTTAACAAAATCTACACCGGAGATAACCTCTCCGAAGACTACTCCAAGGTAGTCGGTAATCTGTTTTCCTTCAATAGAAGGAGTAGTAGTAATAATCATAATTTTCTCCTTTTCTATGTTGCTTTTACCCATAATATAACTTCCGATGTTGATACTGTCAAGGGAACCAAAGTTGGTTTAATCGACTTCTAATCCTGCCCTTAGCGGAATGTAATCCGTACCGATGAGAAGGTATTAAATACAAAAGAGAAAGAAAAAAACACATGGTATTTTTTACTTAAATCTTATATGATTAGAATAGGAACAACGTAAACGATAATTTAAATATACGAAAGGAGTTTATCTATGAATAACTTTACTTTTTACAGTCCTACTTATTTTGTATTCGGTAAGGACACCGAGAAGGAAGCCGGTCATTATGTGCGCCGTTTTGGAGGAACCAAGGTCCTTATCCATTACGGCGGTGGCTCCGTCGTACGCTCCGGATTGCTGGAGCTGATCAAGGCATCCCTTACACAGGAAAAGATCAGTTATGTTGAGCTTGGCGGAGTACAGCCAAATCCCAGAAGCGGTCTTGTATATACTGGAATTGAACTCTGTAAGAAGGAGGGAGTGGACTTCATTCTGGCAGTCGGTGGAGGAAGTGCCATAGACTCAGCTAAGGCAATTGCTGCCGGTGCGGTTTATGATGGTGACTTCTGGGATTTCTACGAGGGTAAGCCGATTCTAAAGGCGCTCAAAGTGGCTACCGTTCTTACTATTGCGGCAGCAGGAAGCGAAGGCTCCGGAGATACAGTTATCACGAAAGAGGAGGGAATGCTTAAGAGGGGTGCAGGAAGCGAATATCTTCGTCCGGTATTTTCAATCCTGAATCCGGAATTGACCCAGACCTTACCGGCATATCAGACTGCGGCTGGATCTACGGATATTATGGCTCATGTATTTGAACGATACTTCACTAACACGAAAGAGGTTGAGATCACCGACCGACTCTGTGAATCGATATTGCTTACCATGATCAAGGAGGTTCCGAGGGTAATTGCTGACCCGAATAACTACGAAGCAAGAGCAAATATTATGTGGGCAGGAATGGTCGCTCACAACAATCTCGTTGGGGTAGGACGTGAGCAGGACTGGGCAAGCCATATGATCGAGCATGAATTATCTGCCCTCTATGATGTAGCACATGGCGCAGGACTCGCAGTAGTATTTCCTGCCTGGATGACCTATGTGATGAAGCAGGATGTGATGCGATTTGCACAGCTTGCGGTAAGACTTTGGGGTTGTCATATGAACTTTATGAATCCGGAGGAGACTGCAAGAGAAGGTATCGAGCGATTGAAGAAGTTCCTGACCTCCATTGGAATGCCGGTCAGCTTCAAGGAGCTGGGCGCAAAGGAAGAGGATATTCCGTATATGGTGAAAACCTTGGGACTTGGTGAAACGGGTACTATCGGCGGCTTTATGAAGTTAACCAGTAAAGACGTAGAGAACATCTACCGTCTTGCATTATAATAATCCATGATTAGGCATAAAAGATAGAAATTGATCCTCATGAACCCTTTATTTTCACGAATTGCAAAGGTGTTATAAACGTTAATCAGGTATATTAAAACGAAGCATTGACCTACTTTGATGACGCAAACCGGCTGAAAGCGGTTGCTCTATACCGCTTGAAGGTAAGGCGAGTCCGGATGAATAGATTAATGCTTCGTTTTTAAATCAATATCTAAAAGAGACTAAGGCACTTTGTACTGTTACTTTAATCAAACAGTTGGGAGAGGCGGTAGTAGGAGCGGTTCCTCAGCATCCTTCGGATCAGTTGAAGAAAGCTGTCATTGGTATCATCCCGATATAGTACCTCTCTTGCCAGTGCAGGATTATCGGTAATGATACAATCCACATCTAAGGATTTCATCCTTAGCAGGTCTCTGGTAGTATTGACTGTCCAGGCATGAATTTCCTTACCGGCTTTATGAGCCTGGGTAACATTTGCCCGGTTGATAAAATTATAACGGACACTGAAGAAATCCACATATTCCTTATCGGTAAAATTACCGTAGACGGCGGACAGAATAAATCCGGTATGAATATTCATATTCATTTCCTTTACTTTTTTTAATGCGTTATAGTTGGTAGAGGTTACAACACATTGATTCTCATAGTCATATTCTTCAATCAGGGCGACAAGCTGTTCCTCCAGATTCTGCTCCTTTCCGGTTAGTTTAATCTCAATATTCAGTTTAATCCTGTCCTTGCAATGGATCAGTGCTTCTTCCAGTGTAGGAATCTTTGTATTCAGATAGTCCAGAGAAAACCACGCACCTACATCCAGCTCGTTCAGTTGCTCGTCCGTAAGCTCCCAGATGAATTCATTTACACCGGCGGTACGTTTTAAACTTTTGTCATGAAGTAGCAACAGACTGCCGTCCTTGTTCTGCTGCACATCAATCTCTGCATAATCGGACCCGGCGAGGATAGCACTTTCCAGAGCAGGAATCGTATTCTCCGGAGCAATCGTGGAGTTACCGCGGTGAGAAGAAATGCTGATACCGGTAAGAAGATTTCCAAGATAGGAGGAATCATTATATATCGTAAGATAGAGATTAAAAATTCCAACTGCAAGAAGAAGTAGAACCATACTATTGATCAAATAACGGTGCCTCTTGTTCTGATAAGCAAAACGATAAGAGTAATCGGGCAGATCAGGCAGAATATCCTGCAAAGCCTCTTGTTGATAGGAATGGAACAAGGAGGTGGTTAGGTTGATGTTTACTGCAAAAGTAATCATGCTGTAGAACAGAGTTGCATACAGACTGATCTTCGGATAGGCAGACAGAAAAACAGTTATGACATGATTCCGATCCGAAAAGAAATAAGCACCGAGTGCAGTCAGCAGTAATAATCCGAAATAGAACAGAAAGAATCCAAGGGTTAGTGAGGTATGGCTGCATAAGATAATTCGGAAGGTACGATTGCCCCTTCCCTTTAGCAAAGATCTGGAATACTGCAATGCTTTACGAAAGGACAGGTGCTCATTGATATAATAATGCAGAGCGAAAATGCCCTGAAAGGAGAAATAGCTTAGCAGGAGAAAGATGGTTAACAGCGAGCCCTTTAGGAAAAACTCATCAATTCGACCGTAGGTAAACTCGAAATCAGCCAAAAAAGTGACACCTAGGAGTACCGGCAGGTTTAAAAAGATATAAAAGGGAAGTGTAAACAACAGGGGTGCAATTCTTCCCTTTCGAAGTCCGGATAAGGTCTGGAATAATCCGAAGGATAGGATTCGTGTAAAAAAAGGACGGCTCGGTTGTCCTTCGGCATTACAGAAATAGATGAGGGAGGCCAACTTCGACTGTTGGAATAGAAGCATCACAAACAGGAGTATAGAAGAAAGTAAAATGGCATGGGGAGTAGCAAACAATGCAATAATGTTTTCCTGAGTAATATAACTTACTTTTGACAGATTCATTATTAACTTCAGGGTATGGCTGGCAAAGGGCAGAAGGAACAAAAGGAAGAATATATTATAAATGGCATCCACCAGAATGAGGGATCGATTGTGAAAGTGCAGATATCTATTCCTATATTTTATGAATTGCTTCATTGATACTCTCCGATCATATGATAATGAAGGACAATTTGGCTCATCCTATCTATGTATTATGCAACTTATCGCAGATTTAGACAAGAAGTTTCATGAGGTAGGATAAAGAAAAGTTCATATATGGAAAAGAATGTATTTTTACTTGGATAAACCGATTGAAACTTGACATTTATTTCAGATATGATACAATAATTCTATTCCTGCATTTACCAAATATGGCTTTTAGACGAATTAACCTAGGACCTGACTTTGTAATATTTGTGGGGATATTTCATATTATGATGAATTTGGGAAGGAGTTTATATCTTGACAGAATTATTAGTAAAATTATTTGTAAAGGATTATAATAGCACAGAGAATGCAAAGGTTCGAACGAATTATGGGATTCTGTCAAGCCTTGTGGGAATTGCCTGCAATGTAATTCTCTTTCTGACAAAACTGATTATCGGCATGATTATCAACAGTATCTCTGTTATGGCAGATGCCTTCAACAACTTATCCGATGCTGCTTCTTCCATCATCAGCTTCATCGGAGTTAAGCTGGCGGAGAGACCGGCGGACAAAGAGCATCCCTTCGGACATGGAAGATTTGAATATATATCAGCTTTAGCAGTAGCATTTATTATTTTACAGGTAGGTCTTCAATTATTCAAGAGTGCACTGGAGAAGGTACTGCATCCGGAGGAATTATCCTTTAATCCGATCCTTGTCGGAATCCTTGTGTTATCCGTACTGCTTAAGGTATGGATGTCCCTGTTCAACCGTAAGCTTGGCAAGCGGATCAATTCTACGGTAATGCTTGCCACCTCCGCTGACTCAAGAAATGATGTCATCGTAACCTCAGCAACGATTCTATCTACCCTGATTGTGGCATTTACCGGATTTAACATCGATGGATATATCGGACTTCTAGTCTCCATCTTCGTTATGCTGTCTGGCTTTAATATCGCCAAGGAGACCCTCGAACCCCTACTTGGTCAGGCAATTCAGCGTGAGGTCTATCAGAAGATCACCAATATGGTGGAAAGCTACGAGGGAATCTGTGGAACCCACGACCTAATCATTCATAATTATGGACCGACTCGTCATATGGCAACCATTCATGCGGAGGTCCCCAATAATATAGGATTTGAACATGCTCATGAGACCATCGACCAGATTGAACGAGATGTACTTGAGAAGTTGGATATCTTTCTCGTCATTCATATGGATCCCATAGAGGTTAATGATACAACCGTCAAGCAGACCAAGGAACTGGTACTTGGAATCGTGAAAGGAATAGAGGAAAAGGCCACAATTCATGACTTTCGTATCGTGAACGGAGAACATCAGATTAACCTGATCTTCGACTTGGTAATCCCTTACTCCTACTCAAAGGAAGAGGAACAGAAATTGTTATCGAAGATTGTAGAGGAGATACGGCAGAAGGACCCGAGATACCAGTGCATCATAACAATGGAGAATAGCTTTATAGCGGAGGAATAAACCGATGATCATCGATTTTCATACCCACATCTTTCCGGATACCATAGCGGAGAAGACCATACACCGAATGGAACAGGAAGCCGGAATTGAAGCCTATACAAGCGGTACCTTGAAGGAGTTGAAGGCTTCTATGAGGGGGAACAGGATAGAGATCAGTGTGATATTACCGGTGGTAACAAGACCGTCTCAGTTTGATACCATCAACCAGTTTGCAGCCCGGATCAACGGTAAGGAGGGAATCCTCTCCTTTGGAGGGATCCATCCGGATACAGAAGATTTCGAAGAAAAACTCAGGCTGATTAAGCAGCTGGGACTGAAGGGGATTAAACTGCATCCGGATTATCAGGCTACCTTCGTCGATGAGGCTAGAATGATTCGAATCATTCAATGTGCGACAGAGCTTGACCTGATCGTTGTTCTGCATGCCGGACTGGATATCGGCTTGCCTGACCCGATCCACTGCCCGCCAAAGCGTGCTGCTCATATGCTGTCTCAGATCGATGAGGAAAAGGCGAAGATTATTCTTGCCCATACCGGAGGTTATAATATGTGGGATGAGGTGGAGGAATATCTGGTTGGCAGGAACGTGTGGTTTGATACGTCCTACTCCATGAATAAATTAAGCGCAGAGCAATTCGTAAGGATTGTTCGGGATCACGGTGCAGATCGTATCCTGTTTGCTACGGATTCGCCTTGGGGAGGACAGAAGGAGACGGTGGACTGGATCCAAGGGATGGACCTTTCAGAAGAGGAAAGAGAACGAATTCTGTGGAAAAACGGAGCGCAGCTGCTGGGAATTCTCTGAGTACAGACAGGAGCTGCTCGGCGAAGACATAAATTATTAACGAACTCGGATAGAATGATTCTTTTTGGTAACACTAACAAAATCAAGGCTATTCATCCGGAATAAATTATTTGAAAAAAATAAAATTTAGTCTTGCAAAATGTAGATCCATCAGTTATAATATCATTCGTGGCGGTTGTCTCAAGACAAAAACCACAAAACAGAATAACCCTTGGGGTATCGCCAAACGGTAAGGCACTGGACTCTGACTCCAGCATCTCTAGGTTCGAATCCTAGTACCCCAGTCCAAACAAAAAATGAGCTTCCAATGGAGCTCATTTTTTTGTTGTCCTGGACTGGGGTTCCCCAGAGCAAACGGAAATAAGCTTCCAATGGAGCTCTTTTTTTAATGTCCTGGATAGAACGGTTATAATTATTCTGAATGATAAATAATTTATAATAATTCATAATAATATGCTATTGCCTGAATTGACAATGACACTGGATGATAGTACAATACCACTTAAGTATTTTATCGTTGAATAAAAATACAGCTACTATATTTCTCACTTACAGGAACGGCAGAGGGGTAGCATTCATTGCAGAATTTGTTCATAATAAAAACATAGGACAGAGGGGGTTAAAAATGTACCAATATAGTAAGCTGATTTCATTAAATGAAGAAAAATGTGTCGGTTGCAATAACTGCATTGTCAATTGTCCGGTACTTGGTGCCAATATAGGTTATGTGGTAGAGGGCAAGAACAAAGTAAAAATTAATGAGGAAAAATGCATTCATTGTGGAGAATGCATCAAGGTCTGCGATCATGAAGCTAGAGTATTTGCAGATGATACAGAAGATTTTTTCAGGGATTTACTATCAGGAAAGAAGATTTCAGTGATTGCTGCTCCGGCGATTCGCGTTAATATTCCTGAGTACAGAAAGTTATTTAGCTATTTACGGTCAATTGGTGCGAATCTTATCTATGATGTATCCTTTGGAGCGGATATTACTGTCTGGGCGTATCTGAAAGCGATGAAGGACAAGCAGCTTACCTCTCTTATCGCGCAACCCTGTCCGGCTATTGTAAACTATATTGAAAAGTATGAGCCGGAGCTGATCAATCAGCTGGCACCGGTTCACAGTCCTATGCTGTGTACAGCCATCTACATGAAGAAATATAAGAACGTAACTGATCAGATTGCATTCCTGTCACCCTGCCTTGCAAAATCAGATGAAATACATAATAAGAATACCAATGGATATGTAAGCTATAATGTTACCTTTAAACGTCTCCTTGAGTATCTGGAAAAGAATAAGATTAATATTGATGCATACGACGAGAAGGATTATGATGATGTGCCTTGCGGTCTGGGATTATTATTCAGCAGACCCGGTGGCTTGAGAGAAAATATTGAGGTGAAGGCACCTGATATCTGGATACGTCAGATTGAAGGACAGCATCATGCCTATGAATATCTTCGACAATATCGTACCCGTTTGGGTAAAGGAAAGGAAGTTCCTGTGGTAGTCGACATCTTAAATTGCTCTAATGGCTGTAATGTGGGTAGTGCCACTTGTAAAGGAAAAGAGCTGTTTATGGATGATTATGATATTGAATTCAATAATTATAAGAATTTAAAATTAAAGAATAACAATAATTCTATTTTACATAAAAATAAAGATGCACTTTATGCAATGTTTGATAAGACATTAAAGCTGGAGGATTTTATCCGGACCTATCAGCAGTGTGAAGGTTCCTATCAGATATTAGAGCCATCGGAAGCAGAATATGATGCAATCTATAATAGTATGGACAAAAACACGGAGACATTGAGAAATATCAATTGCTCTGCCTGCGGCTACGGTAACTGCAGGAATATGGCCAGAGCAATTCATAATGGTCTAAATGTCTCACAGAATTGCATCAATTTTAACCGGCAGGAAGTTTTGAATGAACAGCAGCAGATTAGCAGGAAGAACGAACAGATGGCGGTATTGGAAGAATTGAATCAGTTGTCAGAGGAAAAATTGAAGCGTGCTGACATTTTAAAAAACAGTGTTTCAGAAATTATCAATTCGGTAGGACAGGTATCGAAGGGAAATGAAGAATGTGCTATTGCTATTGATAAGATATCGAAGGATATAGCCGATGTGTTCGACACTACGAAGGTTCTTCAAAGCAGTATCAGCGAGATGCAGGAACGTTTAGATAAGTTCTCCTACGCTTCAGAGCAAATTGTTCGGATTGCCGGACAAACGAATCTTCTCGCCCTGAATGCGGCCATTGAAGCAGCAAGAGCCGGGGAAATGGGTAAGGGCTTCTCTGTAGTTGCTTCGGAAGTTAAGAAGCTGTCCTATCAATCTAAAAGTGCGGCAGCCTCGACGCAAAGTGATCAGTCCACCATGTTGAAACTGATTGAACAGATTTATGAGGTATCCGCAGACCTAACAGAAAAAATGGAAAGTGTGAAGGATTCCATAAATGACATTACTGCTGTTACAGAAGAGGTTTCAGCAAATAGTGAGGAAATTTGTGCTGTAGCTTCCAGCCTTCTTGATAAAGCATGATGAGTGGATATAGAATGAGAGACATCATGGAACAATAGAGAACTTTTAAGAGAACGACAGTAACGAACATATGAGGAGAATAACTATGACATTAGAAACTACGGAGAGTAAGACAGAACGCAGATTTCAAGATGAGAGAAACAGATTAAGAGTCACAAATAAGTTAATAACGATTGAAGTTGTCATATTTTATCTAATCACAACCACCTTTAGTATCTTTGAGCTTCAAGCGAATCGTTTTGGCAGGATACCGATATTCGTTATGACAATAAGTGTTATATTTTCATTTGTAAGCTTGTTGATGTATCTCAGAGATAAGAGCTCCAAATATCTTAGCTATAAGTCGTTAACTTTATTCTATATTGTGTATGTCGTTGTACTGCTGTTTGAGGATGAGCAGACGGTCTTATTCACATCCATTGTTTTGTTAACTGGGCTGGTGGTATTCTATAATAAAAAATTGATCTTGGCCTATTCCGGAGTAACAGCCGCTTGTGGCATTGTTAATTGTATATATCATGTAGCGATGAATAACAGTAGTACCTCGGATGCGGTACTGATCGGTACACTCATTGTTTTTTTGGCAGCGATTTTCGGAGTATACAGAACTACCATTCGAGGAATTCAATTTAATGATGATATTATTGGTACGGTTAAGGATGAGCAGAAGGCACAGAGTGATATGCTGGCAGAGGTGCTGGATATCGCAAATATTATCAACAAGAATGCCAATGCCTCCAATGAATTGGTGATCAGGCTTGGTGAATCAACTAAGCTTACCAATACAACAGTTAATGAGATTTCCTTAAGTACACAATCAACTGCGGAAAGTGTTCAGGCACAGACAAGAATGACACAGCAGATTCAACAATCAATCGAGGAGACGGTGAGTATATCTCATGAAATTGTTCGACGCGCCGAAGACTCGAGTGAATCCATACATAACAGCTTAGGGGTAATGAATAATCTGAAGGGACAATCAAATGAAATAGCTGCTACGAATACAGATGTAGAAGCTTCCATGAGCAGCTTGCTGGAGAAGACGCAATCGGTACAGGAAATTGCAGAAATTATTGCGGGAATCTCTGAGCAGACCAATCTTTTATCTCTGAACGCCAGCATAGAAGCAGCCAGAGCCGGAGAGCAGGGCAAGGGCTTTGCAGTCGTAGCAAATGAGATCCGAAAGCTTGCTGATCAAACTAAGAAATCTACAGATAGTATAAATCAAATTATCAGTGAGTTGAATGAGCATGCAATGCTTGCCACAAATAATGTACAGAAATCGATCAAAGCTACCGATCTGCAGGAGCAGATGATTGAAACAGTCGCTGGTCTTTTCAATAATATCAATACCAATGTGATGCAGTTAGCAGAGAATATCAATATAATCAGTGAAAAACTAAATGGTCTGCAGCTTGCAAACAATAATATTGTTGAAAATATCAGTCAGATATCGGCTACTACCGAGGAGGTATCAGCAAGCTCGGAAGAAGCTGCAAGTGTAAGTGAGGAAAACTATAAGAGTGTAGAAGATGTAGTCCTCTTATTACGGGATATGATTGATACATTGCAAAGGCTGGATCAATTTATCAAGTAATCGAGGGAGAATTACACTGTTCTAGGAAGATAAGATATAATATAAGATAATAGGAAAAGCTGTTATTGTATAGAACACACCTTAAATAGGTTGATTCCCATACAATAGCAGCTTTTTGCAAAAGTAGTCGATTTACCAACAGATACTTTCAAACGGATTTCTTAAAAGGGGCTTTTTAAGGCCTCTTTTTTGCTTCTCAGACCTTCTTTTCAAATTTTCAAAGCCCAAAATCAAATTTCAAAGGTTAAATTGCTAAATTTCAAAGGTCAAATCCATTTCCTCTCAGTTTTATAATGGATAAAAATAAGATAAGATCATACCAGAACGAACAAGAGGGGGCAACGAGATGACGAAAGGCACGAACAAAGCAAAGCTGCCGGGACGGTTACGAAAACGGGATGGTTTTCTAAGAGATGTGGCGATGAATAAGTTTTCTTATTTAATCGCACTTCCGGCGATGATTTATGTATTCTTATTTAATTATCTGGCTTATCCGTATATGCTGATTGCCTTTCAGCGATACGATTATCGGAATAATACGATATTTGACATTATCTTTCAAGGGAAATGGGTTGGATTTGATAATTTTAAATTCTTCTTTTCGTCCCAAAATGCATTCCGGGTAACTTGGAATACGATCTATCTAAACCTGCTGTTTATTATAACAGGAACGGTGATGGCAGTGCTGTTGGCAATCCTTCTTAATGAACTGCGGTGCAAATGGTTTGTCAAAGTGACACAGTCGGTGATGCTGTTTCCGAGTTATATCTCCTGGATTATGGTAAGCTACATCTTAATCAGCTTATTCTCCACACAGTATGGTATCGTCAATGCGGTTCTGAAGGCCTTCGGAGGGCAGCCGGTCAACTGGTACACGGATTCTTCCGTATGGCCGGGTATCCTGATTATTATGAAGATATGGAAGGGTGCGGGCATGAGCGCTATCATCTTTCTGGCTTCCATTGCAGGAATTGACTCTTCCCTCTATGAAGCAGCAGCCATTGATGGTGCAGGACGTTTCCAGATGATGAGACGCATCACGATACCATTATTGATGCCGACGATCGTAATCATGACCTTGTTATCATTGGGTAAGATTATGTATGGAGATTTCGGTATGATCTATGCTCTGGTAGGAGACAACGGAACACTCTATAAGACAACGGACATTATTGATACTTACATCTTCCGATCCATGCGTCAGATCGGGGATATGTCACAGTCCACTGCCATCGGTTTATTCCAGTCAGGAATCGGTTTTGCCATGGTATATGGTTCCAACTGGCTGGCAAGAAAATTCTATCCGGACGGCGCACTCTACTAGAGAAGGAAGGAGAAAGTGGTATGATTAAAAAATTTTCCTGGGGGAATTTCTTCATTGGTTTCTTTATATTAGCATTTACGCTGCTCTGCCTTCTGCCGATGCTGCTGACCTTTATGGTATCCATTACGGATGAGACAACGATTATGCGGTACGGCTACAGCTTCCTGCCGAAGAAAATATCCTTTTATGCCTATAGTCTGATGTTCCGCGACGGATCCTCCGTCATTCGAAGCTATATGATATCCATTTTTGTAACGATCGTGGGAACCTTAGCTGCAGTTGGAATCACTGGTCTCGCTGCCTATACATTGGCCAACAAGAATGTGAAGTATCGCAATGTATTAGGAATGTATTTCTTTATCCCGATGGTATTTGGCTCCGGTATCGTACCCTGGTATCTGATCTGCAATATGCTTCATCTTCGCAATAATATGTTTGCGTTGATCATTCCTGGCCTATTATTCAGTACCTTTAATATGTTTCTGGTTCGTAATTTTATGAGCGCATTGCCGGACTCGCTCCGGGAGTCAGCCACCATTGACGGGGCTAACGATATTATCATTGCAATAAAGATATACTTTCCTTTGACCGTCCCTGCTTTGGCGACCATCGGCTTGTTCTATGGTCTGGGTTATTGGAATGACTGGTGGAATGCCATCATGCTGGTAGATAGCGAGAAGCTTTACCCGATCCAATACCTGCTGCTTCAATTGAAGTCACAGATAGCAATGCTGAAGGATCTTCAGTATCTCAGCGGTGCCACCAATATGACGGTACCGTCAGAATCCTTAAAGATGGCCACCGCCATCGTAACCATTGGTCCGATTGTTCTGCTATATCCGTTTTTACAGAAGTATTATGTGAAAGGTCTGGTAGTTGGCTCTGTAAAGGGTTAAAATACATATAACTAAAAGGAGAGAATTTTATGAAGAAAATCATGGCTTTATTACTTACCGTAGTAATGTCGGTAATGCTGCTCGCCGGCTGTAAGCAGGCAGCAGATTCAGACACAAAGGAAGATTCAGGTACGGACAACTCAGCTCAGACAAGTGAAACTACTGCTTCCGAGGACAGCGCAGCTCCTGCTGCAAACGAGACAGTCAAACTGCTCTATGTCATCCCGGGTGATGCACCTGCAGATCTTGATCGTGGTTTAAAAGCGGTCAATGATAAGCTTGCGGCTGACGGTGTCGGAGTGGAGTTGGAGCTTAAGTATTTCGCATGGGATGTTTGGGACCAGAAGCTTAACATCATGCTTTCCACCGGTGAAGAATTCGATATGTTCCATGTTATGAATGATCGTGTGTCCTTAGCAAACTATGCTTCCAGAGGCGCTCTCGCAGATTTGACTCCTTACATGGAGCAGTACGGTGCTGCCATTAAGGCAGCTAATCCGGAGCTTGCGATGAAGTCCGGTCAGGTAGGAGGTAAGCAATACGGTATCCCGGCTTATTGGGTAGAAAGTGCGCTGAATCATCAAGCAACGGTCCGTACCGATATTCTAAAGAAGTATAACATCCCTATGCCCACCACCTTTGAAGAGCTAACCAGTGCTTATGAGACCGTCATGAAGAACTGGGAGGGTGCTCAGAAGCCTTATTTCCCGATGGTTGGTACGGAACAGGTAGGCGGTTACTTCTTTAACAGTGATAATAACTATGTTCTATATGATAAGATGTTCTATGTGGGGCAGGATGGTACAGTAAAGAATTATTTTGAAACAGAGGCATTTAAAGAGAGCTGTAAGAATGCCCGCCTGTGGTATGAAAAAGGTCTGATTAATCCGGACGTATTAACAACAGCACATGAGCAGATGGATAATCAGTTAAATAGTGGTGACTGGTTTATACATGCAGGAACCATCGGAGATATCTCCAATGTAAAGAAGAACTATCCGGATATTACTGTGGATGATTTTGCATGGCTCGACTTCGATACAACAACTCCTGAGATTCGTCCCTACGGAACCCGTAATATGCAGGCAGTTCCTCTCTCTAGTAAGCACCCGGAGGCAGCAGTTAAATTTATTAACTGGTTATACTCCAGCCAGGAGAACTTCGATCTCTTCCTGTATGGAACGGAGGGAACCGATTATAAGAAGCTGGACGGAAAGAATTATGAAGCGATTCTGGATCCGACCTCCGGTCAGGTACCCTTCTCCTTTTCAACCTGGATGATCGGAAATGTTAACTTTGAGTATACCAGTACAACGGCTCCGAAGGTAACCAACGAGCATCTGTACAATCTTGACAGTACAGCAGTGGAAGGTTATGCTTCCCAATTTACCTTCGATGGCACCAATGTACAGACACAGCTGGCCGATGTAAATACCCAGATTGCAGCAGTAATTGCGCCAATGGCAGCAGGTGTCGTAGATTATGACAGCAATATTGAGGAAGCACTCAATCTATTGAGAAAAGCAGGTATTGACGAGCTGGTAGCTGAGTTTAAGAATCAGTTGGAAGCAAGCAGACAATAGGCGATATACTCACTTTGAGACAGCATTCGTATAGAAAATCTTTGGAGAGACCTTTCCAAGGATTTTCTGTCTTGCTATCTCTGTGTTCAAAATGCTATAGTATTAGTTAATTGATATTATGGGGTACGGGCCGCAGCTGCCCGCTGATTCCCGGCAAGTGCTTTGGCGGCGGTGGTATATGACAATTTTATGATTACAGAATAAGGAGAAGAAAGTATGTCAATCAAGGATAAAAAAGTACAGTTTGAACTGGAAAAATCACAAAAGGTGTATGAAAGCAAAGTTTTGACCTTTCATGGAGTGGAAGGCTTTGATGTATACAACTGCTCCATCCCGTTTCATTGGGAGGGGAAGGAATATATCTATGGAAGAGTGGAAAAAAGAGAAGAATGGGCTCGCTCTTTCGTAAGATTGTTTGAGAAGACAGGAAAAGATGATTATACATTGGTAAAGGACACAATGATCTATCAACTGGAGGATCCCTATATCAGCGTGATTCATGGAGAAATGATACTGGGAGGTACTCATGTTCGTAAACGCAGCGGCAATATTGATACCTACTATGGCTATTTTTATCGCGGAACGGATTTAAATGACCTGACCTATTTTACAACCGGGCCGGATTACATGAAGGATATTCGCCTGGTCGAGCTTGCTAACGGGAAGATCGGAGTATTTTCAAGACCTAGAAATGAAGAGATCAAGAAAAAATACGGAACCGGAGCCATGATTGGCTTTGCTGTAATTGACACTCTGGAGGAGCTGACGGATGAAGTAATCATGTCTGCTACGCCCATCGAGGGCATCTTTGATAAGGACGAGTGGGGAGGATGCAACCAAGCTTATTTACTGGCAGACGGTACCATCGGTATCATCGGACATCAGTGCTATTCGGAACCGGTGGAAGAAGGAGAACCACTTGCAGTATATCTGAATGTCTCCATGGAATTTGATCCCGCTACGTTTATGGTAAAGAACCGAAAAATTATCGGTTCCCGCTCCTGCTATCCGGAAGGACCTGCGAAGGTGCCGAATCTGATTGATTGTACCTTTACCTCAGGTATTGCAATGAGAGAAGACGGCAAAGCAGACCTATATGGAGGCATGGGTGATACGATGGAGGGTTGTATTGTGATTGATTATCCCTTTAGTGTAGCCTTAGCTTAGCATCAACAGCATTACAAAACGAGTGAAGATAGGAGTCAAGGATGAGAAAGTATATTAAGAAATTATTATCCTTTTCCATATATCGAAAAACGTTACTTGCTTATTCCATCAGCATATTGGTGCTTACAACCATGATTCTGATGAGCCTGTATGGTGTGTTTATCGTAAGCATCAAACAGAATCAGATTGATTCCTCAAAGCAACTACTTGGACAGCTGGTCAGCGAAGTAGATAACCTGAAGACCGATGTGGATAATGTCATGTCAATGATTACGAGCGACAGTAACACTCTGAGATTTGTTCAGGGCAGCAAAGATAATAAGATGAACAATTACTATCTTTTCCTGAAGCTTCAAGAAATTAAAAGTGCTTATTCCTATCTGGAGAATATTACAGTCATTAACTTCAACAGTAAAAAGTCCATTGAGGCAATCGGGAATAACGGCAGCGGTACCGATAGCATGGATTTTGCATCCGAGATGCTGATACAGCAGAAATATATCGATGTCAGAACGATAAGACAATCCCAAAAGGCAATGAATGTTGTCAGCTTTGTGCAGTATCTGCCATATTACAATGCGGCAGTGATTACGGATGTGAAAGCAGACCTTTTTCAATACAGAATCAATGACAATCACCGTGAAGCAAGAGAGGTCTATATCATTGACAGTGACGGCGGTGCGGTTACGAGCAATACGATGGCAATGGTAGAAAAACAGCCCCTGTCGAAATACTTCTATTCGATCAAAAAGAAGCAGGAAGATACGAAGAAAAGCTTCGTCTATGATGATAAAACAAGGCGCCAGCTTGTATTTTTCTCAGAATCGGAGGAGTATGGCTGGTGGTTCATTGATCTACAGGATTACTCTTACTTTAATAGCAGATTTGAGAAGATTAGCTCGATTTTCATAGGAATTGCTCTGGTATTGGTGATTTTGTGCTCCCTGGTCTCTATATTTTTTAACAAAAAGATACGCAAGCCGCTCACTACCCTCGTTGAGCAATGCCACAATATCATGGGTTATGAAGACGGCTACGAGACAGATGAACTCAAATACCTGGACACGGCAATTGCGAGGGGCAAGCATGAGATGTATCTTCGGGAGAAGTACATTCGAACCCTGTATCTGCATAATCTTATGGTGGGAGAGCCGATGCCGCTGTTCATACCGCAAAAGGATATCAGCTCCCTGGAGAAGCAGTATAGTGCGAATTTTTACTGTGTGATGCTACTTCACATTCAGAATCTGGAGGAACTGACGGAAACAGCCAGAGAGGAAGAATATAAGCTTTACCGTTATGTCATTGGCAATATCTCTGATGAGATCTTCGGCAGCGGCTTTCAATGTAAATCGGTGGACATGGGTGATGAGCTGGTCAGTGTATTGTTTTTTCTGGAGGATAAGGCGATGGCAGAGGAGTATGTGCTGTTCTTCAAGCAACTGAAGGAATTTGCAGAGAAGAGCTTCTATATAACCGTAAGCGGTAGTCTTGGGCAGATTGTCGCCGGACAGAAGTCAATCAGCCTATCCTATCACAAGGCAAAACAATATCTGGAGATGAATCAGCTGATTAACCGAGAAGAGCTCATAGATTCCAACAACCAGATAAGTATCAATTATCAGGAAAAGAATAAGAAGCTGGTGGATTCCATCCTCGATTATACGGAATATAACTTTAATAACCCGGAATTATCCTTAAAAAATATCTCACAGATCTTCGGCTTGTCAACGACATACCTGGGAAAGATATTCAAATCGATTCAAGGCGAGGCATATTCCGCCTATCTTACCAATTACCGGTTGGAGAAAGCAAAGCTTGCACTTCTTCAGACAAATAAGACAGTAAATGAAATAGCAACTGAAATCGGATTTACGAACTCTACTTATTTTGCGACGCTCTTCAAAAACACCTATGGAATGACACCGTCCGCATTTCGCAGCAGGAACATTTCTTAACGTACGCCCGGCGGGCGCATGTTCCAAAAAAACTCTACTGCATAGTCTGTCGCATAGGATGCGACGGGTGGATGCAGTAGAGTTTTCGTTTGATTCAAGATAGATGAGTTAGGGATTAAATCTTTTTCTTTTCTTCCTTCCACAGAAGAACCGCTAACACGACGGCAACGATAATAAAGCCGATTCCGCCGATGATTCCGGTAGGAGCAGGTCCGATAAAAGGATTACCGCCGTCCAAAGAATAATATACTCCGACCGCTGCGATGGAATTCAATCCACCATGAGCAAAGATTGCAGGAATGCAGCTGTTGGTTTTCAACGTTATGTAGGAAAAGATGGTTCCCATGACGATGCAGAATACAACCATGGCAAGGATGCCGGTAAAAGGAAACCCAGTATAACCGGTGCCGTAGTTATGACCGAGGGCAGTCAAGGGTGCATGCCATACGCCCCAGATAGCTCCATTGATCAATAACATCGGAAGAATCTTGAATTTATTTTTCATCTTTGGAAGAAGATAGCCTCTCCAGCCCCATTCTTCTCCAAAGCAGTTAAGTGCATTCATTAACGGTCCGATAAAGAAGGCAGTAGCGATCTGAATTAGTAAGGAGGTTTGGAGTTTAGAGGTGGTCATATCCAAGCCGGAGTTCTCATAAGCCTTAGTAAGATTCGTTAACTCTGGATCAAATTGACCGGGGTTGAGCAGAAAGTACAATGCCATACCGATCACAGTCAATATCGCCGGACCGAACCAGGCAAACAGGTAATAACCAAGATTGTTTTTGAGCTTTGGCAACTGAAGAAGTGTATTACGGAAACCTTCCTTTGTAATCAGTCTGGTCAGAAGTACACTGATTGCCGGGATAAACATAACCGTGCCAATCAAGGATTGTCCCAACATAGCAAGCTGTTTGTCCTCTCCTGTAATCAGGGGTCGTATGAGGCCGATTTCGAAAGCATAGGTCACAATAAAAGTAATTGCCAGATATAATACAATTCTCTTGGTCTCCAGCTTGGAGTCCATCCCCGGATCCCCGGCTTCCTTCGTTGGCTTCTCTTGAAGCGTCATATTTGTATTCATAATAACCTCCCACTTAATTATTTGTTATCTGTATATTTGATTCAGCTATCATTGAACCGGCCGATTGCGGATGCTTTATCCCGCATGAGGGAAAGGCAAGCCGGATGGATACCTATGCACGCATATTCATATGTCTCATTCAATATAGAATATCATTGCTTACGGTGGTATAGAACATATCCTTAATTCGGTCCGGGTTATTGGTTTGTCCGAGAATCCACATGAGCTTACTGACTACCGCTTCCGTGATCATATCATAGGCCTCGATAATGCGGACCTTATTCTTCAGCTCGTGACCTACCTGATAAATGTTCATATCACTTCCCTCATTTGGTACTTGAGTAGTCATTACGACAGTCTTATTCCGGTCAATCCATTTCTGAATAATATCAAGATAGTGATATCCCGGTAGAGAGGGGATGCCACCAACGCCATAGCTTTCAATAATGAGAGCGTCGTATTTGGTAAACATATAATCAAGAATATCTGAATCTGCCCCGGGGGTCAGCTTGAATAAGCCTACTCTGGGGTTTAATTTATCATAAAAGACCGGAGTGCCCTCTCCTGGCTGAGTGATATACTGAATCAGATGACCATCCTGTATGACTGCAAGATAAGGATAATTGATGCTCGAGAAAGCTTGAAAGCTCTTGGAGTGAGTCTTGCGGGCTCTTGTACCGAGAATTACCTTGCCGTTAAATACAATCTGAACGCCGCTGGCCTGTTCTGAGGAGGCATATAGGAAGCTGTCGAAGAGATTTGTCTTCGAATCGGTTACCTCCATATTGATGGGGCGCTGTGCACCGGTAAGAATAATCGGTTTAGGTGAATTCTGAATGAGGTAGGACAGGGCGGCAGATGTAAAAGCCATGGTATCTGTTCCGTGGCTGATCACAAAGCCATCAAATCGGTCGTAGCTTTCCTGAATGGTTTGAACCAGCTTGACCCAGATATTCGGAGAGATATTTGTACTATCCATGTTACAGAGTTGAATGGTTTCAACCTCGCAAATGTCAGAGATGCTTGGTATATACATTAGAATTTCCTCTGACGTCATTTGGGGGTGCAGGCCGCCGTTTGTAGCCTTTGATGAGGCGATGGTACCGCCTGTTCCAATCATAAGAATTTTTTTCATAGTCTTTCCTTCTTATTCCAAAATTATTAATTCTGTTCTAATAGTATCATAATATAGTCACTTTGGATTATCAATAGTATTCTAATATACAGATGATTGATTTATAACCCATTTGATAGACTCATAAAACAAACGGTATAAAGAAGCCATAAGGATATATTAATGCAATGCATACCAGTCTTGGATTGACACCTGTATAGAATAAAGTATAATAAAACAATAGATTCTTTTATTTATTAATGGAATAAGATACGTACGATGAAATAATGAGGGAGAGTTGAATGAATATATCAAAGAAGACAATAAAACTTGCTATCCTATTCTATAGCCTGGTGCAGATCGGTGCGATCTGTATCACATCAATCTTGGGGAGAATTGCAGAGCTTTTTCCGGAGTACAGTACAACCACCATCCAGTTTCTTGCTACCTGTCCTTCGGTTATGATCATTTTCGTGTCATTACTGACCGGTAAACTGGCAGAGCATATCGCTAAGAAATATCTGGCTTTGTTCTCTGCTTCCATGTTTATTGTATCAGCTTTCGGCGGTTTCTTGTTCCATACCTCCTTCCCGCTGCTCTTTTTGTGGCAGATTATTCTGGGCATTGGTATCGGCATTTTGGTTCCGCTTGGATCGGCACTCATTGCGGACTATTTTACCGGAGAAGAACGTAGCGGTTTGATGGGGCTGCAAAGTGCAATCATCAGTGTGGGAGGAGTCCTGCTTTCCCTGCTGGCCGGTCTGCTTGCGTCGATAGAATGGTACTATAATTATTTGGCTTTACTGTTGATTGTTCCGGGATTTTTATTGCTTGTGTTTGGGCTACCTCTGGATCATCCGAAGCCTTTGGGACATTCCAGGGAGGAAAGAGTCCGGGTTATACCAAAGATTGTTTTATTTTATGGAATTACCGCTTTTCTATTTATGCTGTTCTATAATGTAATCTCAACCAATCTCGCGATTCATCTGAAGGAGAATGAGATCATAGGTTCTGTGTTTTCAGGAATTGCGACTTCGGTATTTATGCTGAGCGGTGCCGTGGCAGGCATCCTGTTTAAACAATTGAAACGGTTGCTCGGTGAGAGGGTAATCGCATACGGCTTCTTCAATCTTGCGTTGGGTGGAGTGATCCTGGGACTATTCGTAAGCTATCCGATTCTGCTGATTGGAGCTTTTATTGCAGGCTTCAGCCTTAGTATCGTGATGGCCCAGGTGGTAATCAGTATCGCTGAGAAGGAAAAGCCGGAAGCGGTAACCATGAGCATCGCGATAAACATGGCGATTAACAATCTTGGTGCCTTTCTGTCTCCTAGTTTTACTAAGGTGTCGAAGTTGATTCTGCACGGAGAGAGAGCTGCTGATCGATATCTGTTAGTCGGAGGGGCTGCGATGGTGGCAGCAATTGTATTATTTGTGGTGTTGGGAAAAGAAAAGAAAAGATAGAGATCAATTACAAGAATAAAACCAAGAGCAGCCTGCATTAGGCTGCTCTTGGTTTTATTCTATCCAATCGTGATATCACTGAAAAAGCAGCTCCAAGGGAAAGCCTGCAATATACGGGACAGATCTATAATAGATTCTTTAGGCCTTTCAATAATTTACCGTTTGCCAAGGCAACCAGTCCATTGAGTTTCTTATTTGTGATGCTACCGGCCATTTTCATAGAGCGCAGAGGCATCTCCATCGTAGATTTTTCAATCATCAGAGCCATGGTGGGATCATTATTCGCCTTCAGCATCTTGTTCATAGCACTCTTCACAACCTTCAGAAGTATCTTCCCGATCAAGGTATCTTTGATATCATCCAAGGTAGAATCCTTGGAATATGGCCTGCCATTCTGATCAGGCTTCGGGGTATAGCCAAGCAGTTTATAAAATTGTTCATCACTGATTCGAAGTGGGAATCCGGGCTGCTGATATTCGTTGAGGGTATGATAGGTATCGAACAGCAAAGCTTCCTTACCGTCTCCGGGAAGCGTTATGTCGGTATGCAGACGGATATCTGCGCTGGAAGCACCTACAAGGAGTTCATAGGCTCCACCTTCCACACACCAAGACATTACCTTAGTATTATAGTAAGCAAAGCTTCTCTGATCCAGCATTAATTCTGCCTTCTTTGTCTCCCCGGCTGCAAGGAATACCTTGGCAAAGCCCTTCAATTCCTTCTCCGCACGGAAGATGGAAGAAGAATTGTGATGGACATAGAGCTGAACAGTCTCTGCACCGTCCTCTTTACCCGTATTCGTAATCTCCAGGGACACTCGGTAATGATAGGGCTTCAGCTCCTCAACTGTAAGATTGCTATATTCAAAGGTAGTATAGGATAAGCCATAGCCGAAGGGAAATGCTACAGGTTTTTTTGCTATATCATAATAACGGTATCCGACGTAGATACTTTCCCGGTATTGAACGGATTTGCTGGTTCCGGGGAAATAAGAGTGGCTGGAATTATCCTCGAGGCTTATTGGGAAAGTCTCGGCCAGCTTTCCGCTGGGATTCACTCTGCCAAGAAGAAGATCTGCGGTAGCAGCTCCTCCTGCCTGACCCGCCAGATACATGAGAAGAATGCCTTTTACTTTATCTTTCCAGGGCATCACAACAGGTGCGCCAAGCTGAAGAATAACGATAGTATTGGGATTAACAGCAGCCACCTCTTCAATCAGCTTATTGTGGCTGTCCGGCATAGAAAGCGATGTACGGTCAAAACCTTCGCTCTCATATTCATCCGGAAGACCAGCAAATATAAGGACGACATCGCTTTCCTTTGCCAGGTGGCAGGCAGTGTCACTCAAGTTTTTATCCTCCTGCTTTGTGTCAAGACGATAACCTTCTGCGTAGGTAACATTTACCCCGGAAGCCTTCAAGGCATCATAAGCATTGTCCAGGTAAGCGGGATTGATTCGGCTGCTTCCTGCACCCTGGTATCTGGGCTTCTTCGCCATCTCACCGATGACAGCTACCTTAGCAGTAGGGCAGATGGGCAGAACCGATGCTTCATTTTTTAATAACACGGCAGACTTTCCCGCTATTTCACGAGCGAGTACATTATGTTCTTTATTTGTATTCTTAGGTGCAGACTTTGTCTCCATACCTTTTAGAATAAATTCAACGACACGTTCGGCGCAAAGATCTACCTCTGCCATAGAAAGTGAGCCGTTCTTGACAGCAGCGACTACTTCTTCATCACTGTCAGTATTGGTTCCCGGCATCTCCAGATCCATACCGGCTCGAACATCTTCCACACGATCGTTTACAGCACCCCAGTCACTTACGACGATACCATCAAAGCCCCATTCCTTACGAAGAATATCCGTCAATAAGTATTTGTTAGCACAGCCATAGATTCCGTTTACTTTATTGTAGCATGCCATCACAGTCCAAGGTTTGCCCTTTTTCACTGCGGTTTCAAAACCGGCAAGATAAATTTCACGAAGTGCTCTCTCGTCCACCTGGGAATCCACTGTCATACGAGAAGACTCCTGGTTATTTACAGCATAATGCTTTAGAGAGGTACCGACTCCCTTACTTTGAATTCCCTGAATCAAAGCAGCTCCCATCTCACCGGCCAGATAAGGGTCTTCGCTGAAATATTCGAAGTTACGTCCACAGAGAGGACTTCGTTTAATGTTGATTCCGGGCCCGAGAATCGTAGCAACCTTTTCGGATACGCATTTTTCACCAAGTGCTTCTCCCATACGGAAAAGCAGCTCAGGATCGAAGCTGCAGGCTGTTGCACTGGCAGTAGGAAAGCTGGTAGAAGGCACACTGTCGTTCAGACCAAGATGATCCGTGTTTCCTGCCTGCTTCCGGAGCCCATGGGGACCGTCAGTAACCATGATTGATTTTAATCCGAGCCGTTCAACGCTCTTCAGGTGCCAGAAGTCCTTACCGCTTAAGAGACCGGCCTTTTCCTCCAAGGTCATTTCCTTAACCAATTTCTTTGCTTTTGCCCTATAGTCCATACACTTATACCCTCCATATCTTAAGCTGAATCATCAACAAAAATACATTGATTCTATAATAACAAATACCTTGAAACCTGCTATATTATTTTTAAGATTTATGTTATGGTTTTAATTTCTTTTCTTGAGGAAGGGGATGCGATATGCTATCCTTAAAGAGTAGAAGAAATCGGCTGTTTAAGAAGATGAATGGTTTATGAAAGAACTCGAAAGGTGCGGGAAGCGTGATATATGAAGGTCAAGCTAAACACAAATCAAATTAGGAATACAGATTATAAGGAGGCACCGAAGGATATTGTATCGGCCTACCGTCGGGCGATGTTTGAACAGAGAGAGATGCCGGACAGTACAATTGCTTACCGAACGGAGGAAAAGCTGTTAAACTGCATCAGACAGGGAGAGCCGGAAAAGCTGGAGGAGATGTTGAAGGAACTCAGTGAGGAAGATCGGATGATGGGTTGTATGTCCTTGGATCCTTTACGGCAAGCCCAATATACCTTCATCTCGGGTCTTACTTTGGCGACTCGAAGTGCCATAGAAGGGGGCTTGCCCGAGATTGAGGCATATAATCTGAGCGATGTCTACGCACAGAAAGCAGACACAAGTAAGAGAATTGATGAGATACTTAAGCTATTTGCCATCGCCTATTATGATTTTGCCAAGCGGGTTGCGAAGGCCAAGAAACAGAAAGCTTATTCCTATCCGATATCCTTATGCTTTACCTATATCCTTGATCACCTGCATTATCAGATTACCTTGACGGAGCTATCCCGTATATGCAATCTGACGCCTCAGTATCTATCGGCCCAGTTTCGAAGGGAGACCGGAAAGACGATTACAGAATATATCAGGAAGGAGAAGCTGGAGACGGCCAAGCAGATGTTAACCTATTCTGATCATACTCTGCAGGAGATTGCAAGCTTCTTAGGATTCTGTTCTCATTCCAGCTTTAGTGCACATTTTCGAAAATTCTACAATATGACTCCCAGTGAATATAGAAAGAGTTCAAAAATATATCATGACCAACGAAACTGAAGGATTCGAAAAGTTGCAATGAAAAAATTTCATTCTTTCACAATTCTTTCACAACTTCGGGCAATACTAACTCTGAAAGTTAGTTCCCTGCAGGCTGTTTATAGAGAAAGTGAGGGAGCTGAATGTTAAAAACGCGATTATTTGGATTTGCTATTGCGACAGCAGTAGCGTTCACAGGTATTAGCCCAGTTACTGCCTTGGCGGCTGCAGCGGATACAAAGACAGTTGAACTGTCAGAAAAGGATAAAGATCATAAGGGCAATCGTGCACTCTTCGAGGAGAAGATGAACAATGCCATTAAGAAATGGAATACTTTGACGACAGAGCAGAAGAAGGATGTTTATGCCCTGCTGGAAAATAAGATAAAAGCTGAAAACAGAATCTTAGACATGTTAGTAGACCTTGAGGTTATGACTAAGGATGATGCAGCAGCAATGAAGGCGGAACGTATGGTCCGCTTTGCGAAGCTGAAAGAAAGCGGGGAATTTCCGTTTATGAAGCCTAAGGGCAATAAGAGGGACAAATAATAGTTGTGAGTCAGAAAAGGAACGATTGATATAGCAGCAGGCAGGGATTAGCTTTCAAATCCATTTATTTCAATTATGTCAATCTCATTGCTCTTTGCAATTGTTGCCGGAATTATATCATGTGCTGGAAAACTGTGGTGGCCTAATTATCACAGGACCGACAGGAACCAATGTCAATGATTTATCCGTACTGCTGATAAAGAGATAAAATAAGAGCTGTTCAATTTGCAACAGCTCTTATTTTGGCGTACCCGGTGGGCACACGTCTATCTTGTCACATTATTTACCCATTTCATGGATTTATATCTCCACGTGGTAAGTGGTATCTTAATTATCTCATCACTCATCAGGATGACATATACTACCGGTATGGGCAAATGGAATACGAATGCTGCCAAAGCTCCGAGTAAGATAGATCCGCACCATAAGGTAGTCGCATCCAGAAATAAGCCGAAGTTGGTATCTCCGCCGGCACGAAATACTCCGACAACCATAGTGGTATTATAGGCCTGCCCGATGGCGAAATAGGTCATAACAATCATCATGATGCTCAGATAAGATCTGGCTTCGCCACTTAAGGATAAGGTTTCTCTGGCAATCTGGGAAGCAATGAGAATCACTCCGGCACCAATGATCCCAAGCAGGATTGTCAGTCGAATGAAACGCTTGGCATAAAGCTTCGCCAGTTCCTCCTTGCCTTCACCCAGTACTTTACCAAGGATAATTGCGGTTGCATTGGCCACACCGAAAGCCACAATCATGGCCAGTTGTCTCGTAACCTGCGTAACGGAATTGGCTGCCACGACGGATTTTCCAAGATGGCCGATGATGGCGGCATTTACACTTGTTCCGGTTCCCCAGATGAGCTCGTTGAGCATGACCGGAATGGAATATTTCAAAAAGTCCCGAAACAATAGTTTGTCGTGGATAAATAGATCCCGAGGATGAAAGTGTAATGTTTTATTTTTAAAGGTAGCGTAGAACCATACAATGACGAGCTCCAGTATGCGTGCAATTAAAGTAGCAAGTGCAGCACCACGGATACCCATTGGCTCCAGACCGAATAAGCCGAAGATAAAGATGGCGTTGAGGATGACATTTGCTACTAAGGAGACCAGATATACGATGGTAGCAATGATCACTCGTTCCACACTTCGCATGATATTCAGATAGATCATGGTACCAGCCATAAATACATAAGAAATTGCGATAATTCTAAGATAGTCTGCTCCCTGCGCGATGACATCCGCTTCATTCGAAAAGATATGCATTACCGGTACAGGAAAAAGAAGAACGACGATCGTAAATACCACTGCCACAGCGAAAGCAATCCGCATAGTAATTCCAAGGATCTTTTCTATGGTACGGATATCCTTCTTACCCCAATATTGAGCTGTGAGGACAGCCGCACCGGAGGTTAACCCAAAGAGAATCAGAGTCATGATGAATTGAACCTGCCCTGCCAGAGAAGAGGCAGACAAGGATGTTTCACTTACTTTACCCAGCATGACAACATCGGCGGTGGAGACTCCCACATTGATGAGATTCTGCAATGCCATTGGCAATACCAGGGAAAACACCAATTTATAAAAGTTACGTTTTTCTTCTCGGTCTGTATTTTGTTTCATAATTTCTCCCCCATAGTGTAAAGCTTTTGATTCAATAAAGCATACATCCATAGTAAAGTAGCATTTCTGAATATAAAAGTCAAGATAGACCTCCTACATCAGCATAAGCTAACCTGGAAGCTTTTCATTGACTATCCAATAAAAACGCTTTAAAATAGTAGGAAGTATGATCTAAATCTAAAGAAAGAAAAGGGAAGAATGATGTATGAACAAAAAAACCTGGCAAAAGGAAATGTAGCAAGACAGCTGATTACTTTTGCTATCCCGTTTGTAATATCTAACATAGTACAAACTCTCTACAGTGTTGCCGACATGGTAATAGTAGGACAATTCAATGGTACCGCAAGTATGTCCGGCGTGAATATCGGAGGACAGGTGACAAACCTGCTTTTGAATGTTGCGGTCGGAATCAGTACAGGTGGTACCATTATGATTGCACAGTCGGTTGGAGCGGAGAAGACAAAGAAGCTGCAAAGTATCATAGGAACCTTGTTAACAACCCTAATGATTACGGCACTTGCACTTACTGCTTTAATGCTGATCTTTAAGGATCCGATTCTTACCTTGATCCGTACACCGAAGGAATCCTTTGGAGAGGCTAGCATCTACCTGATGGTAACTGCACTGGGGACAGTATTTATCTTTGGCTATAATGCATTAAGTGCAGTTATGCGCGGTATGGGAGATAGTAAAACCCCATTATATTTTGTCGCAATTGCCTGTAGTGTGAACATCGTACTGGATCTGGTCCTGGTTGGAGTCTTCGGACAAGGTGCATTCGGCGCCGCTGTTGCTACGATTATCTCGCAGGCGATCAGTATGATATTATGTGTTTTCTATCTTCGAAAAAAGAAATTTGTATTCGACTTTAATCTTAAGTCCTTCCGAATTGACCTGCAACAATTTGAGAATATTCTTAAGCTTGGAATTCCGCTTACGATCCAGAACCTGATCAGTAACCTCTCCTTCCTGTTTATGACAGCCTTGGTGAATAATATGGGTGTGACTGCCTCAGCTGCGGTAGGTGCCGTAGGAAAATACAACGGCTTTGCCATCCTTCCTGCTATTGCAATGAATGCTGCGGTATCCGCGATGGTAGCACAAAACATCGGTGCAGAGCGAGAGGACCGTGCGATTAAGACGATGCTAACCGGCATTGGACTGGCTTATATGATTTCTATTCCAATCTTTATACTAACGACGTTATTTCCACAGGAGGTCCTTCGCATGTTCGCCTCGGACCCCGAAATGATAGCAGTGGGAGTTCCATACCTTCGTGTCTTCTCCTTTGACTATCTTCTGGTACCGGTAGCCTTCTGCCTTATCGGCTTTAATATCGGCACAGGACATACAACCTTCTCCCTGTTCTGTAATATCATGTCGGCGATCGTCATACGAATTCCGATGGCTTATCTGCTTAGCGAAACAGCCGGGATGGGACTGAAAGGAGTCGGTCTTGCAGTACCCCTTGCATCAGCCATAACCATTCTGCTAGGCTTATGGTTTTTCATCTCGGGACGATGGAAAAGAAGAACAGTTCGAATTGAAGAATAAAGAAAGAATAAAACCAAGAACAGACGTTAAATCATAAGATAGATGGAAGGATCATGTGGTACCCATAATCGAAAAGTACGCTGAGTGCTTTACCGGTTATAGGTAGTACGTGGTCCTTTTTATAGTGTAGAAAATTCGCCCAATACAATAAAAGCACTCCATGCAAAAATGGGTGCTTTCCATCGTAGTGCGCCTGACGGACGCACGTATTGAAGAATATTCTATGTATTATCACGAAGCCTGTCTTCGAAAGAGATCACAATAGGTACTATAAGGTGGAAATGGGATAATAGAGATCACATTCACAGTAGTTCTTGTTACACCTGGAATAATGGATCAATTCAAAATGAAAGGATTCCTCCAGATGAAAATCAACAGTCGGTACCCAGACATCCATCACATAGTTCCATATGGATCCTAAAGTCTTTGAGGAGATTTCTTCCGCGCGATGCTGACCCATATAAGTGAAAACGCCGTATTTGTGCGTCTTGATATGCTTAACCTTCATGTCTTGCGGTATGATACTGCTGCTGCTTACCTCGACGGAAGGAAGATAAAGGGTCTCCCCTGTATAATTAGCGGGAATCGTTGTGAAACCAATGTAGGTATCTTTCTCTACAGGATTGATGATTCTATGACGATGATGATAGAAGAAATCATTACCAAATCGGTTTGCCAGCTGGCTGCGACGATTCTCCTCAATATCTACCGTGTATTCCAGACCGGCAATAGAAAATGCCGGAAGAACGGTTATTGAGCGAAAGAAGATCAGTCCTTCTCCAGCACAGTTCATAAAATCCGCATTAAAACGATCCAGAATCTTTAGCGGAACCGGATTATGTCTCCACTTTGTCGGAGTGGTTTGAAAAGCCTCCTTGAAGACACGATTATAGGTTCTCTCACTTCCAAAGGAATACTTGGAGGATATATAATCAATACTGTATCGATCATTCAGCAGATCTCCCAGCGACAAAGCAATTCGTCTCAGTCTTACATACTCCATCAAACCGGTAGTAGTGGCTCCCTTCCAGATACGCAGCAGATGGAATTTGGAGACATTGGCATTCTCTGATATCGTGTCAAGATTAATCGGCTCCAGAAGATTGCTCTCAATATATTCGGTTGTATCTTTAATAATTTCCAGTAGGTAATTATCCATACGATTTCTTCACCCTGCATAATTAAGATGGTTACAGACTTAGCAGAATTAAAGTGTCAAAAGGTGCTTTTATCGCTTTAATCCTTAGTAAAGTGTTGCTACATTATAACATAGGCAATATTGCGGAACAAGCTTTAGGTCAGCAATTTTTGTCCCTCACATTATTAAGTTCATATACCTTGGTCCTGAAGGTGGTAGCAACGGAGGCTATATTATAGCAGAGGGAACGCCGGAAAAGATTGCCGAGGTTGCCGGTTCCTATACCGGTCAATATTTAAAGGAAGCTTTGTATGGGGAGACCCCTTTTCCCTCTGACAAAAGGTGACAAATATTTCAAGTTTTGCACCACATGCCCTTTAATTCCTATCAGATTTATATGATATGCACAAATACAGGCGTTGTAAGGGAAAAAGAGTAGCCATTTTTACTATTTTTCTAAAAAAATGTTTTCAAATAGTCGATTTCGTGTTATACTAGCTACAGTTAATGTAACTTAGGTAATTACGGTTACTTAAGAATTACGAAAAAGATTGTTATAAACTTAACAAATAAAAATACGAAAATTTTAGTATTTAATAGTGAGGAGCGGACATGGATAAGAAGATAGTTATTGTCGGAGCCGGATATGCCGGAATACTGACAGCAAAGAAATTAGCCAAGAAATTCAAAAAGCGGAATGATGTCAGTATCACAATTATTGACAAGAACCCATTTCACACTATGCTTACCGAGCTTCATGAAGTTGCAGCAAATCGTGTGGATGAGGAGAGCATTAAGATCAGCCTTAAGAAGGTATTTGCTGGTCGTCGGGTCAATGTTAAGCTTGATACGGTTACCTCGATTGATTTTGAGAAGAAGACGGTTTTAGCTGAGAACGAAAACTATCCTTATGATTACTTGGTAATAGCAGCAGGTTCTAAACCTACCTATTATGGAGTTCCGGGTGCTGAAGAATTTACTTATAAACTGTGGTCTTATGAGGATGCAGTTGTTCTCAGAGATCATATCCATAATACCTTCCGTATTGCTTCCAAAGAAACGAATCTTGCGGAAAGAAGAAGATTACTAACTTTCTATGTTGTCGGTGCTGGTTTCACCGGTGTTGAGATGATTGGTGAATTGGCAGAATATGTTCCGTTTTTATGCGAAAAATTCGATATCGACCGCAAGGATGTTACTCTGGTAAACGTAGATGGTCTGAGCAGACCGATCCCGAACCTGACCGAGAAACTTTCTGCAAAGGTAGCAAGAAGACTCGAAAAGATGGGCGTTAAGCTGATCATGAGTGCGGTGGTAGCCAATATCGGTCCTGATTTCATTGAACTGAAACAGGGAGACAGGATAAATCATTATCAGTCCGGTACGATTATCTGGGCTGCAGGTATCCAAAGTAATGATGTTGTTCAGAAAACTGCTGATTCCTTAGAGATTACCCGAGGTGGACGCGTTCAGGTAGATTCCTATCTGCGTTCCACAAAGAATCAGAATGTATACGTAATCGGTGATAACATGTGCTATATTCCGGAAGGTGAAGAGCGTCCAGTTCCGCAGATGGTTGAAAACTGTGAGCAGAGCGCTGACACCGCAGCACATAACATTAGTGTTTCCATCAAGGGTGAAGGTACGATGGAAGAGTACAAACCGAAGTTCCATGGAGTTATGGTTTGTATCGGTGGACGTTACGGTGTATGCCATGTCGGATTGCCCGGTCATTTCTTCTCTATGCCATCCTTCCTTGCAATGTTTGCTAAGCATTTTATTAATATCATCTACTTCATTCAGGTACTTGGCTGGAATAAAGTATTCCACTATCTGAAGATGGAATTTTTCACTGTTCGTAATTGCAGAAGCTTTGTTGGAGGACATTTCTCCAACCGTACTCCCAGCTTCCTGTTAGTACCCCTTAGAGTCTGGCTTGGTGCAGTATGGCTATTTGAAGGTATCATGAAGATCGTAGAAGGCTGGTTTACCAGTCCGAAGCTCACCGGTTTCTTTGGCGGAGCTAACGCATGGTATAACAGTATTCTTTATCCCCAGCCTGCAGAAGGCGGCACGGATGCCGTATCTTCCGCTACCACTGCAGCAGCAGATGGTGTTGTAAAAGTAGTGAAGATGGTAGCAACCAATGCTTCTCATGTAATTAAATTAACTGCAGACGCAACCTCAGCAGCAACCGGAACCACCGATGGTGCAGCAGGTGCGGCAGAAGGCGCTGCAGAAGTGGCAAAGCAGGTGGGTCATGTATTAATTAATTTTGATTTCCTTGGATTATTTAAAGTCATCTTCATCAGCGGTAAGCAGCTTGCTGAATCAGCGATCGGAGATTATGCATTCAAGTTGGATGTACCTTTTATGAATTGGTTTGTAGATAAATTGATCCTGCCTTACGATGGCGTTCAGATGTTAATGCAGATCTTTATTGTAGTTGCAGAAATTATTATTGGTTTAGCACTTATGGGAGGATTATTTACAGCTCCTGCTGCAGCTGTTTCTTTAGTTTTACAGTTCATGTTTGTATGTACCACCGGTTTATATCTGGGTACCTTCTGGATGATTTTTGCCGGTATTGCAGTACTGATTGGCGCAGGCAGAACCTTAGGACTTGATTATTACGCAATGCCCGGACTGAAGAAGCTGTGGAAGAGACTTCCATTCGTCAGAAAGTGGTATATTTATAATGACTAATGAGACAAAGCACGAAGTGAATATCGAACTGATCCGCTCAGAGGAAGCCTTAGAGTCAGTAAAGCAGGAGATTGATAAAACACTGATGAAATCACCGTTGATCATCAGAGAATATACCAAGCATCTGATGAACTCCAAAGGCAAATTCATACGCGCTATTTCAGTAATTATCTGTGCTGAAGATGAACAGGGAATGGTTCATAAAAATGCAGTCAGGATTGCTGCGGCAATTGAGCTTCTGCATCTGGCCACACTTGTTCATGATGATATCATTGATAATGCAGAGCTTCGTCGGGGAGAGGTTACTCTTCAAAAGAAGTATGGTAAGCGTACAGCAGTAATCTGTGGAGATTATCTCTTAAGTGTTGCGTTACAAATGGCTGCTTCCATTGAGAACAAAAAGGATTATCTGGATCTGGCTCTGCCGGATTATGTAGGTAGGGTATGTTTGGGTGAATTGAACCAGCATATCAACAATGGTAATATTGATTTATCGATTTATCGGTATCTTAAGATAATTTCGGGCAAGACGGCAGCACTGTTTGAAGCTTCTTTCTTTGCAGGAGCGATCTTCTCCGGTTGTGCAGAGGTAGAAACGAAGAAATATCGCAGACTGGGATATTATATCGGAATGATATTTCAGCTGACCGATGATTGTATCGATTTTGAAGAAACTGTGGAAGGTGCCAATAAACCGGTGCAATCCGATTATGAGCAGGGTGTTATTACGCTTCCTCTCATTCATGCGCTTTCACAACTTAGTGATTTTAAGACTCAGGCAAAATCAGGTGCAATCACCAGAAATGACATCAATGCAGCGGTTATTAAGACCGGAGGGCTTAGGTTCACTAAGATAATGGTAGATAAGTTCTATAACAAGTCTATGAAAATAATTAATGAATTAGCTGTTTCAGAGCACAAAAAAGATCAGTTAATTGAAGTACTGAGAAAAGCAACACGATTAACCTAAAGAATTACAGTAATCAATGACCTATATGGTTTCAGAAAAAACGCATTATATTTCCCGCTTTCTGATTTGGCTAATATCAGCACTCCTGATGAAAGCGGGAAAATAATGCAGAATAATAAAGGTGAATAGAATGGTTAAAGGGTTCTTAAGTTATGTAGAGATTATGACGAAAATCACCAGCACCTTTGCCTTTTTAATGACGATTGCGCTGTTAGTCTACCGAGGGCAGCCAATCAAATGGGGATTGACATTATTATTCTTTGCAGCCATGTTCCTGTTTGATCTGGCTACAACCGCAATCAATAACTATATTGATTCGAAGAATAATCATCAAATTCTTCCCTTTGGGCGAAAAACAGCATTGATCATTATCTATGTACTCGTTATCGTCAGTGCGTTGCTGGGTTTATATCTGGCTTTATTAACCGACATCGTCATATTTCTGGTGGGCGGTTTGTGTTTTCTCTGTGGAGTATTTTACACCTATGGACCGGTACCGATCTCCAGACAGCCATTGGGCGAGGTTATGTCAGGCATTTTTTACGGATTATTGATACCATTCATTATCTTGTATATAAATTTACCGGCGGGTACTTTTTTAAACTTGAATGTTAATTTTCAAACAATATCCCTGGATTTGCAAGTTGTACCGATATTATCCCTGTTGTTATTTTCCATTGCTCCGTTTAGCACAACAGCAAAT
>JAEZLZ010000046.1 GCA_023415055.1 Bacillota bacterium
GTATCATACAGACCTCCCCGGGTACTCACACGTTCCTTCTCTCCATCCATCTGCCATATTTACCATAAGCGGTTCCGTGTAGTAATTGGGCTTCGACTTGTTAGGCAGCCTTACCCCCGATTATAGCCTGATATGATTTCTGTGCGTCAGACCAGAGATTTGCCATCCGGCTTCCTTCAGATTCGCAGTCACCCACGACACCCTTGCCATTGGCTATATCCTTCCCACTACCGGGCGGATTCGGGACTTTCACCCGTTGAAACGTGCGCCCGCCGGGCGCACCAAAAAAGTGACAGAGTATAGCAATCGCCATACCCTGCCACTTTACCAGTTTTCACTCTGTTCTACAAACTCCAACTCTTCAAATTCCTTATCTGACATATCATCCAGCTTTGCAACTACCCGATTCCACTTTCTTTTAAGTAATCACTACTATCTTCATACCGACATCTATATAAATTAATTTCTTGACCTCTATTCACTGGCGCAAAGTCGTTAAGAAGATCATTAACAATTGCATTGCTTCTGTTCAGCCCGAACTCCGGATAAAAATGTTCGGTTCCCTAGTCGGCATCATTGCGAAAGGCTCTTTCATTTTCCTGCTTATAAGATATCCGTACTTCCGAGTAAATATATCGTAATTCTCATTTCAGACTCCTTTAACTGTTGATTTCAACTTTAAGTGAATAAGATGAATGTGGTAGCATTTCAAAACTATTACAATTATACTCTTCCTTTTCAATCGTGATTAATTCTGGTTGTTCAAATGAATTCTTTGCTAAGATATCTTCATTCCATATTCTCTGTATTTGCCGGATACATCCGTTTTTAATTTCCAGTTGAACAGACTCAGAATAATGACGATTTACTGCAAATACTACGATATCTCCCCATGAGTTTTTGCAGCAAACAATATCGATATATGGTATATTTTCCATTGATTCAATATTGCCTATTGTGTCGATAGCATATGTATCGCTATCATATTCGCAAGCTACAACCTCTTGGGGATCTGCATCAACATACATTTTTATCAAGTAATAGGTAGCCGTTCCAAAAACCTCTCCTCTGCTACTGCGAAGGATACCTCCCGGCCATCCGTTTACCAAATCTGATACGTTGCACATATTCAATGCATCTGCATGACGTAAAAAAGCATTTAAAGTCCCTGTGTTTGCTACAAGTGCTTCTATTGTCTGTTCTCTTTCCGATTTATCTGTTTCTCCATAATTACAATTCCATTCTGTCACTGCAATAGGAACTTTGTATCCCACTTCTTCCATTGTTTTTTCCGTAAGTAGTAATACCTTTTCCTGTTGTACTGGTGCTGCTGCAACTGCCTGATACAGTGTCTTATCATCCACTGTTGATGAATCAATAATAGGCGAATACAAATGTAATGTTAAGGCATCAAAAGTTCCTTTTCCTTCTGATAATACAGTTTGATTCCATTCCTGATTCAAATTGCCACCGTCGCCACCACATGCCAAGATAAGAATATTAGGATCTTTTTGTTTCATAGCTGACGCAAATTTTTGATACTTTTTTATATATTCCCTTGCATTACAATGACCAATCTCCCATGGTCCAAATACTTCATTGCCAACTTCCCAGTATTTCACATGATATGGCTCTGGATGTCCATTCTCTGCTCGTTTCTTACCATAAACGGTTCCCAAATCTCCATTGCAATACTCCACCCAGTTTGCTGCATCTTCCGGGGTTGATGAACCAAAATTCACACAGATTAATGGTTCACTATTTACCTCTTTGCAAAATTCAATATAATCATCTGTTCCAAAATGATTCTGTTCAATCCCTCCCCAATGTTCATTTTCTTTGCTTGGTCGTTTATCCCTAGGCCCAATACCATCTTCCCAGAAATAGCAATCTGCAGCGCAACCTCCTGGAAATCTCATAATACTAGGTCTTAATGATTTTATATATTTCAAGGCATTTTTCCAGATTCCTATAGAAACATCCATTGGCCTCAGGGATGACTGATCAATCCATACCGTTTTTTGCCCTTCTATTAGATACTGTATTATGGCATTATCCTCATTGATTTCATTTTTAAATGAATAATTGTATTGATACCATTCTCCCGGACTCAACTGATATCTTTCTTCATGAATCAACTTCTTCTCACAGGATAAGATTCTCACATATAGAAAACATGCATTCTCACAATACGCCCATAAATAGCCTTTGTACTCTTCGTTTTCATATAGCTTGAGATTTTCCTGTTGAATTCCACCTAATTGATCCCCTGTATTGCAAATCTTTTGCGATTGTCTTGGTGAATACACGCACATGGTATCAAGCTCACCTTTTATTGTTTCTCCCACTTTCATCCACGGAGAAGACAGACCGCTTTGATCCGTGTCTTTATACTCAAATCCGCGTGATATAAGTAATTCTGCCCAAAGACCCGGATCAATACAGTCATGCATATATTCTAGAAAATGTCCAAAAAAGTACTTTGGTACTTTACCCTTAATAATATCCGGTTGAACTACAAATGCTATCTTTTTCATACTTGATTATCCTTTCATACCCGTCATTGCTATGCCCTGAACAAACGATTTCTGTGCCAGGCAGTATGCGATAAATATTGGTAGAAGAGATAGTACTGAACCCGCCATAATTATGCCATACTCTACTACATGTGTCCCCATAAATGAAGCTAATCCCGCTGCTAAAGTCTTCATGCTCGGTCTCGTTGCTATAATCAACGGATAAAGAAGATCATTCCAGTTAAACATAAAATGGAAGATTAACAGCGTTACAACTGCAGGTTTGCACAATGGCATCATAATCTTTTTATAAATCTGAAATTCTGTACATCCATCAATTCTCGCTGCCTCCTCCAGACCAACAGGCAGTGATACAAAGAATTGCCTCATCATAAAGATTCCAAATGCATTCGACGCCCTTGGTAGAACAAGTCCTGCATAAGTATTTAATAATTTTAAATCAAATAATTCTGAGTACAGAGGCACCATAATAACCTGAAAGGGTATCATCAATGTAATAAGTACCAAAGTAAATAACATATCACGTCCTTTAAAATGCAATCTTGCAAATGCATAACCGGACATACTGTCAAAGAGTATTGATAAAGCTGTTACTGCACCTGCAAATATCAATGTATTCTTATAATATGCCATAAAGGGGATCCGACTCCATATATTTGTAAAATTGTCGAGCGTATAGTTTCCCGAAAACAATACTGGTGGAAAGCTCCTGATATCTGCTTCACTTTTAAAAGCAGTCACAAGCATCCATAAAAATGGATAAACCATTAAAAAAAGTACTAGAAGTAAAACTATAAGAACAATAAAATTTCCGACTGTTATTTTTTTCTTTTTCAAAGCATATTCTCCTTAATTCAGTGTACTTTCATCACGTTTCATAATGTTAAATAGAGGAATAGATGCCAATAATGTAATAAGTAGGAGCATTACTGCTACCGCAGACGCATATCCCATATTTGATTTTTCAAATGCATTTGAATAAATATATTGAACTAATGTTTCTGTGCTGAAAAGCGGTCCTCCTTTTGTCATTACATACACTTGGTCAAATACCTGGAATGAAGAAATGACTGAATCCACCACGACAAAGGTCAAAGTTGGCATTAGCATTGGTATTGTGATAAGAAATAGTTTCTTGACTGGTGTGATACCATCCGTTTCTGCTGCTTCGTAATATGACTCTGAAATTCCTTGCAGTCCTGCAACAAGTATAACCATTTTGAATCCAAGATTTTTCCATATGCCAATTATTATCATTGTTGGCATTGCCCAAGTGGTACTATTTAATAGATCAGGAAGACTAAGCCCCATTTTTCTTAACCAATAGGGATAAATTCCAAAATCATTATTGATTAGAAATGACCAGGTAATTGCTATAATTGTCATAGAACAAATTGCCGGAAGAAAATAAACTGATCTTAAAAATGAATTAAACTTTGTTACTCTTTGTAATGCCAATCCTATAAGCAGAGAAAAAATCACCTGCAACGGTACCATACATACGGTGTAATATACAGTATTTTTCAGAGCATTCCAAAAACGACTATTTGTTAATAATTCTGAATAATTGTCAAATCCTACAAACTTTATATTCGTAAACATCATATTAAATGACTTTGTACTATAGATAAATGACATAATCGTAGGAAAAAATATAAACACTGCAAAAACTAGCATGGACGGTGCAATAAAAGCTAACCCTGCCCTATTCTGTTTAGTAAAATAATTTTTATTTACATTCCTAGCCTGACTTTTCAAGTTTTGTCCTCCTATAATAACAGCGGAGAGTTTTACTCTCCGCCATTATTCTACTATATCCTATTTCGCAAGCAATTTATCCATTTGTTTGGTTGCACTATCAAGAGTGTCCTGAACATCTGCTCCTTCAAGCAATATTTTTTCAATTGCAGGTGTAATTACATCTACATCAATTTCGCTGAAGTTTGTAAGCTGCTGTAAATAGAAGTGTGCGTACTGAACCTGATCACTGAATAATGCTACTGCTTCGTTATCAGCTAATCTTGAATCTGCTGCTGCATCTGTGTTTGTTACAGGATAACCAACACTACCAGACCATTTAACCTGTGCATCTACACCCTGCCAATATGCAAAGAAATCATAAATAGCTGCTTTGTGTTCTTCCTTTGCACTTGATGTCATGTACATTCCAACACCCTGCGCAAGAGTTGCTTTACCAGCAGGACCTGCTGGAACACCTGCCATACCGTAATTAACACCTGCTGCATCAAATGATCCAGCTGCCCATGGTCCACAGAAGTACATTCCAAGTTTACCTGTAGAGAATAAGGTATCAATATCTGCTCCAGTACATGCCAATGGTCCAATTTTCTTATTTCTGATTAAATCTGCCCAACGGGTGATAGTTGCTACATTCTCCGCACTGTTAAATACAGATTTTCCATCTTTGATAAAGTCTCCGCCACCTGCCCAGATCATGATTGGCCACATCTGGATTGTATTATTTGTTGCCATACCAAAACCATACTGATGCTCTCCATTAATATCTTTTGTAAGAGCAAGTGCTGCATTTTCTAAATCATCCCATGTCCAATCATTACTTGGATACTCAATACCAGCTTCATCAAATATGTCCTTATTGTAATATAATACTAGAGAAGCGATATTAACCGGAACGCCATAATAGTTTCCGTTATACTGTAAGTTTTCATTAAATACAGCTGGAATCTTAGAACTATCTACCTTGCCGTCTGAATAGATATCATTGATTGGAACAATTGCTCCAGATTCTGCATATCCACCAATACGTTCTGTTGCAAATGCAGTAATATCAGGACCTTCTCCAACTGGTAAGGATGTTACAAGCTGTTGATATAAAGTATCCCATGATACTCTTTCCATTTGTACTTCTACATTCAGATCATTAGATGCATTGTAGTCATCAATAATCTTCTGCATTACTTCTCCATCAGTTCCCGTAAACCCATTCCAATAAGTGATCACTGTTTTGTCTCCACTTGCAGTCTCTGCAGGTGTTTCTGTTGCTTGCGCTGTTTGGGTTACCTCTGTTTGATTATCCGCTTTTTTTGGTTTTTCTACGGATTTGCAAGCTGTTAATCCAAATACCATTGTTGCACACATCATGATTGATAGGAACTTTTTCATTTTTTTCATTCTCTTCTCTCCTTGTTTCCATATATTCTTTAAAGTAGACAGCTGAGCGGATTACGATTACCACCATCTGCCTGCAAAAAAGTACAATCTAAATACTGCAATTTAACACTCCCCTCTAATTTAAAGAACAAATCAGTTGGTTTCTCACATAAAATTGGTTTTATCCATTCTTCACTTTTCCGTATTCTCACAGTATGATTCATGAATAGGATTCCTATTCTTTGCCAATAATTACCTTCCAATGTTACTAACGCATTCCTCGCATCTTCTGATGCAAAAATATTAATAGAACCCTCTTCTGACAAGATACACAATTCTATATATAAGGAATCCCTTTTTGGAAGTGCGATTTTGAAGTCTCTTGTAATTACAACTTCCCCTCCAGAACCCCATTCTCCTTCGTTCCTTGCTATCTCTTCCAAATAACAAATATCTGGATATGGAAGACTTTTGATCCCCTCTTTTGATGGAGCATTGGTTTTTAACTCTTGATTTTCTCTCCACATATAATCTATGAACATTTCCCTATCATCTTCTGCTGCGTTGGTTTTGCCACCTTGTATCCGGCCATGATATACGATAATTGGCGTAATATGGTCGGGAGCCTGCGTTACACTGTTATGGCCCGTTCCTTCAATTTTGTTTTTCTCCCTTACTAGTGGCTGATATTCATTATCCGAGGGATATTTATCCCATGTAATCTGCCGCAAGTCTTCGCATTTTCTACCCCTAGCATATCCCACAAAATAGTCGGGACTTGTAAATGCATTTCCACTGTACATGAGCCAGCTGTTCTCTCCATCCGATAAATAGTAAGGTCCTTCAAGCGTATGCCAGTCCTTTCCATCACCAAACCTGTTTCGGGCAAAGATTTCTTCATCAATACTAGGCAATAGAACTGGTTTTGCTTTTCCTGCCATCTGAAATGGAGTTAATAATTCATCCAGCCAAATCGCAGTTCCAATGCGTCCATTCCTCGTATTCTCCTGAATGTTAGCTGCATAATAAATATAAGTGGAATCTCCTGACTGAATCACATGCGGATCAATGCTAAAGTAATCTGTTAGTGTTGCCTTATATACAAAAGGGCCTAGTGGATTACTTGATGTAGCCACTCGAAGAAAATGTAGATGATCATCTGTTTCTCCTTTTTTAAGCGATGAATAGTACAGATGAAAAATTCCCTTCCGCTCAAAAAGTGCTGGTGCCCAGTAACTATATTCCTGCTCATTTTTATATGCATACTTATACTCTGTAAAACTCTGTAAATCTTTTGAATGCAGTACTTTTATTCCGTCATTTCCTGACGAATAAACATAATAACTATCTTTCCATCGAATTATATACGGATCTGGATTCGTATGTATTGGATTGGATCCATTCCCGTTTTCTTCTACTATTTTAAGTGGTACACGCACGACAAAATACCTCCTCTTTCGCAATTCGTAACGTTACGTTTTTTTAGTAAAAAGTTATGTATTTCTTTCTTAATACGTAACGTTACAATTTTTTAGCGAAATAAAAAGTTATGTATTTCTTTCTTAATTTGTAACGTTACGATTTTTTAGTAAAAGAAAAGTTATGTATTTCTCATAAACTTTTTCTTGTTACAATCTCGCAATCTATATAATACTCCATTTTATCAGGTGGTCCCTGATTAATATGATCCAGTAATAAACTTAAAGCTTGTCTTCCTTTTTCAAAGAACGGCTGACGTACTGTTGTTAATATATTTTCTCTCGCAGTTGGCAGAATGTCATCAAAGCCCGTAACAGCAACTTGTTCCGGAACTTTTATTTTTTTATATTTCAGTATATCAATTACCGTATATGCCAAAATATCATTCCAGCAGATAAAGCAATCAACTCCCTTTTCTACACAGGTATCTACACAATGTGTTATATCTGTCACTGATTTACCACAAATATAAATATCATTGTATGCTTTATCTGCTTCTTTCATTGCATCAATAAATCCCTGGCGACGTAGTTCTTCTTCTATCGTAATATTAGTATAAGCTAAATATGCCGGCTTCTTTTTCCCTATTTTTAATGCCATTCTTGTAATATCTGCAATGCCTTTTTTACCATTACAATTCAGCTGTACAATAGAGCTTTTTGAATGTGCAGATAAAAGTACTCCGCTAGCCTGACTTTCAATAAAACATTGTAAATATTTATCAGGTAAATTACCCAAAAGCAAGAAACCATCACTTGTGCGGTCTCTAAATAATGATTGAATCTTATGTTCTGACATCTCATTATTATCAACCAACTTTACCAAAATATCATAATGGTATTTTCTGGCTTCGGCTAACACTCCAAAAAATTCTCCTGTAAATGTGTTCTCACTTTCAATGGCCTCATTCGTTATTACTGTAATTGTATTTGATCTTCCATTGCGGAAACTTTGAGCCAGTTTATTTGGAACATAATGTAATTGTTTTGCGATTTCCTGTATATGAAGTCTTGTTTCCTCCTTTACCCCAGCTCTCCCATTCAATGCATAAGAGGCAGTTGTCGGGGAAACACCAGCTTTTTTGGCAACCTCTGTTATAGTAACCAATCAACTTTCCTCCGTCTCCGTAACGTTACGTATTATGTTTTTATTATAACATTAACTAAACGATTGTCAATACTTAATTTTTACCAGCATATTTGTACATAATGCACAATATAAACTAGAATATTCCATTGTCCTTCATCATTTATTTTTCATAGTTCTCCTCGTCGTAAAGCACCCATTTTTTGTTACATTCGTCAATGAATGCCCATTGCAATCAATATAGTAGAGAGATCTCGAGCTTCTGAGTTAATAAACGCTGAAGTCATCCCGGTAAGAAGGTCTGCCTTTTCAACGTAAATACTCGTCAGGTTCTGCGCTCCCTTTACACTTCCAACCATCAAAGCTATGGTAAATGTCAATTCAAACAGATATATTAATGTCTTCGCCCACTCTGCATCTTATATGAACCGGTGTAAGCACACCACTTGTCTTAATACTTTCCACCAATTCATCCATCTTATCGTCATCCACTACTTTGAAAGGAGGGTTTTCAAAGGGATAGATTGCTTTTACATCAATATCTATCGTACCCTCTGTCTCTTGCACACGCATAAGCTCATTAAAACTTGTCATTGTAATTTTCTATCCCGGTCTCTTAGCACTCATGATCAATTACCTCCTTAATCAACGCGTTATAGGCAAATGCCGCTTTTCCTTTAGGATCATATACATAAATGCTGCTTCCCTAGGCACTGATTTCCGCAGCTATAACCGACATTGGAATTTCTACTTCAAATACATTTACACTAGGTGAATAAGCCTCATTCACCAGAATTAATCAATCTTCTCGATATTTACAAGTACGATTCCTTTTACTTTCCTGATTGCACCCGCATCCTTAGCAAGTTTTTGAAAGCTGTGCAGTCCCATGGAATAAAGCTCTGCACCCTCGGCATATCTAACATATTTCTTCTTTTTTTCCTTTACTAATTCCTCTAAATTCTCTACTACCTTACGTGTTCTTGCCATACTCTTTTCCTCTCTTTCTGATTTCTCAACACAGTGCTCATCAATGTAATTGTCGAGCAAATCAATATCTACCATTGCTGTTTTTCGCAGAGGCCAGGTTGCTTTTGCATCCTTGGCCAGATTTACAAAGGTCCAATACGGAAGGCCGTACATCCTTGCGCCTTTCTCATAAGTAAGGTACCTGTGCTTTTTTCCCTCCAGATATTTGTCCAGATCTGGAACCCTTTCCTGTTTTTCTGTCATATACACCACCTTGATTTTACGAGATGTATCTCAACTTGCGAGCTCTACCATTCGCAGACACTTACGTGTCTTGCTCATGTCGCGCTTTCGTGCTATACAACCAGTTCGTAATCTGACCGGTTGTGAACAAACTCTCATCAGCTTTTATCCCATCTGTACATCGCTAGCAGAACACGCAAAAAAAGCACCTACATCTAGTTTTCAACTAAACGTAAGTGCCTTATAGGGTCTTTATTGAACCGGCTGCCCCTTGTCTGATACACTTTGATACAGCCATAGAGGCTATCTGATTTACTTATTTGAATCCATACAAACTCATTGACATCCTATATTGTCCAATAGTATTGTTGTAATTTTATGTCTTCATTGGACTAATTTGGACCGCTATGGATTTCCATAACTCTCCGTAAGTCCATACACTACTTAATACTCTTCATCGTCGGGAACTTTACGCAGAAATCCTCGATATTCCCCCATCAGGCTCCTTGGAGCTTAGAAATCTTTATTTTTGACGATTTTTACTATACCGTCTTTATCCGTCAAGCACCGGGTCCTTGTAGTCCTCTTTGTATCACCCGGTAAATTTGGTGTAGTTTGATACACCTTCATGGATTCTACGAGCTGTCCTAAAAAGTGTAGACAGATCGTTACTATTTCATTATAAGTTCTTCATTGGTGAATTGCAATTACTTTTTCTGGTTCTAACACTATTATGTGGTTCCCGAACACCGATTTCCAGTTTAAAACTGGGTTAATGTCCGATTAAAGGTATCCTTGCCTCGCCCTAATTTCTTCTTTGGCATTTTCAACAACTTTTTCTTTCTTGTCTAAACTTTTCCAGACAATCTCTACAGACACAAGCTTTCATCCTTTTCTCTATAGGTACCCTGCTTAATAACTCTTCCGGAAAATGCTCCTTATCACACCAGCATCCCTTTCCGGTATTGTGTTGGCAATTATTGGGTTTTCCGCATAGCGGACATATATCCTGATTCACAGATTCATTCATTATTTAATCTCCCTCAGATTCAATCAACTATTTTTCAACTCCTACTCTGGCAGGAATTCCCTTGTCATATGGATGCTTAACTTTTACCATTTCTGATACATAATCTGCCAGCTCCAATAATTCTTTCGCCGGATTTCTTCCTGTCATAATCACTTCTAATTGGTCGGGCTTGTTTCTTAAAAACTCCAGAAAATATTCTCGATCGATCAAATTATAGTTATATGCACCTATGACTTCATCCAAGACAAGCATTTGAATGTCTTGATTCGTTGCCATATCGATTATCTTCCGAAGGTATTTGCAGTATACCTCTTTCGCTTTCTCTTTCGTTTCATCATTCATTTTTGAGTAGAAGCCAAAAAATTCATCACACAAAACTAGTTGAATGGCGTCTATCTTATTTAAAATATTGAGTTCACTGGATTTGTTGTCTTTGAGGAATTGTGAGAATATTACTTTTCCACCACAACCGGCATATCGTATACTAAGACCTACTGCTGCAGTCGTTTTACCTTTTCCATCTCCTGTATAAATATGAATCAAATTTTTCATAATTCACCTCCATGATGCCGCTTCATGGCATCTCAAATAACCTGGAAAAAGCTCATAATGAATTTCCAATGGAATTCATTATGGGGTTCTTCCTGTGTGAAGGTGCCTTTCCTTCACACTTACTCCATTCTATACATACACTGTAATACTCTTAATCTGTTTCATCATTAGATGAATCATTTAATATTTCATATATTTTTGACATATCCAGATGTTTTCTTAAAGTATCAGCCAAATGATCATATTGAGTTTCTTTATATCGTGCATAATCCATAATCGTAACTTTCCCCATATCAATATTCTTTTCTTTTGCAAGACAGTGAATTAATCGTTCTGCTGTGTTGTTCTTATCGAAGATACCATGGATATAGGTTCCATATACATTATTGCAATATGCTCCATCCGGTTTTGCTTCACCATCGATTTGATTAGTAATGGATGTCATTGAAACAAGTTCCTCATGTAATGACGAAATTCCCAAATGTATTTCATAACCTTCTATTTCTTCACCGGAAAGGTCCTTCAAAATTCCATCAATTTGTCCAAAACTTCCTACTACTCTTGTCCTGATTTTCTCCTCCTGAAATACGGTATCCATTGGAAGCAATTCCATTCCTTTAATCGTTCCACCCTCTTCGGCTCCTATTGAATCCGTAATACTATACCCAAGCATCTGGTAGCCGCCACAAATTCCAAATATAACCTTGTTCGAAGCCGCTGCTTTTTTTATAGCCGTTTCTAATCCGTTCTGTCTAAGCCAAAGCATATCTTTCATCGTGTTTTTCGTGCCTGGAATAATAATCATGTCCGGATTCTTTAATTCCGATAACGAGGCAACATATCGAAGTGATACTCCATCCATATTCTCCAGTATATTAAAATCTGTGAAATTTGAGATTTTCGGCAAACGAATCACTGCTATGTCAATTAAACCAATTTCTTTTTTGACGTTAAAACGTTCCGTAAGGCTATCTTCGTCCTCGATATCTAAGTGCATATAGGGAGTCACTCCTACAACCGGTACTTTTGCCTTTTCTTCCAACATAACGACTCCCGGATCCAGAATGGTTTTATCTCCTCGAAACTTATTTATGATCAAGCCTTTTACGAGATCTTTTTCGTCCTCTTCTAAAAGCTGCATCGTTCCAAGCAGTTGAGCAAATACTCCTCCTCTGTCAATATCCCCCACCAGAAGAACCGGTGCTTTAGCCATTTTAGCCATTCCCATATTTACAATATCATCTGATTTTAAATTAATCTCCGCTGGGCTTCCGGCTCCTTCTATTACAATGATATCATACATCTCCTCCAATTTGCGATATGCCTTCATGATATCCGGGATTAACTGTTTTTTATATTTAAAATAATCCCTGGCGCTCATGTTCTCAAGGACTTCTCCATTCACAATCACCTGAGATCCGGTATCTGTCGTCGGTTTTAATAAAATAGGATTCATAAGTACGGAGGGCTTAATACCAGCTGCCTCTGCCTGCATTACCTGGGCCCTTCCCATCTCAAGTCCCTCCTCCGTAATATATGAGTTCAAAGCCATATTCTGGGATTTAAAGGGAGCAACCTTGTATCCATCCTGTGCAAAGATACGGCATAGACCTGCCGTAATCAGACTCTTCCCTACATTGGACATCGTCCCTTGTATCATAATTGATTTTGCCATAAGTTATCTACCTCTCTTAATGCTTTTATCAATTGTTCATTATCCTCATGCCGTTTAATTGCAATTCGATAATAACCTTCCTTAAGTCCCTGGTAATTACTGCAATCTCGTATCAATATGCCTTTTTCGAGGCACATAGCATATAAACCCGGATATGCATGAAAGAATAGATAGTTTGCCCTGGAACCATATACCCTGTAATTTAGTTTCTGTAGCTCCTCTATCAGATAATCCTTTTCTCTTTTGATTAATTCCAAGGAGTCTGTCACATATTTCTCTTCTTCCAAAGCTGCAATCCCTGCCATTTGTGCAGGTATTGATACATTCCATGGTTGAGATACTTTCTTCATACTCTTCAGTAGTTCCATATTGCCACAAACTCCATATCCAAGCCTCAGACCCGGCATCGCATATAGCTTTGTGAATGCCTTAAGGATAAATAAATGCTTTGCATTTTCACATTGATCCATGACGGAATAATCTTTTCTATGCTCAACAAAATCCATGAAGCATTCATCAACAACCAGCCAGATGCCATCGGTTTCACATTTATGTATTATTCTGTGCATCAAATCCTTATCGATTAGATTACCTGTCGGATTATTTGGGTTACACAGAAAGATGATATCTGTATCTTCCTTAATTCGGTCTATGAAATCCTCTTGTAATATGAAGTGCAGTTCCTCCCTCATAGGAATGTATTCTATTTCACATTCAATAATCTTTAGAGCCTGTTCATACTCATAAAAAGCCGGTACCGGCATTAAGGCCTTATTCGGTTTCAGAGCCAATACAATAGAATAAATCAGATCTGCCGCTCCATTTCCACAGATAATCTGCTCCGCAGGAATGCCTATGGCTTTTGAAATTGCTTTCCTCAAATCAGAGCATTCCGTATCCGGATATCTGTCAGAAAGCATCACTCCTTCACAGGCTGCACGAATAACACCCTCGGGTATTCCTGCCAAATTGATATTGGTTGAAAAATCATTTTTATTCTCATTTAAATATATGTCACCACCATGTTTGTACATATAATCTCCAATCTTACATAACATACCTACCCTATTATATATAACCGATGCTATACAGCATCAGAAGCTTGATGCCTCCACATAGTAGCATTCCGAGAACTGCTGTCAAATAAAGCAGTTCATTGGCTTTCTTAATATCATTTATTTCTACCGGCCTAATATCATCGCCAATGGTTTTTTTATGATATAAGGTTCCAAAGTAATATGCATCTCCAGCGAGCTGCACTTCCAAAGCTCCCGCTGTAACTGCTTCTGTATGCGCTGAATTTGGGCTTGCATGATTGTATCTGTCCCGATGATAGATTCTCCACGCATTACGCGGATGATATCTTTTGATTGACGCCGCCATTATCATAAGATAAGCCGATAGTCTTGCCGGAAGGTAATTGAGCAGATCATCTGTTTTCGCTGCAACTCTGCCAAAATAAATATACTTATCATTCTTGTAACCAACCATAGAGTCCATGGTATTTACTGCTTTATAGAGGAATCCCAAAACCGGTCCGCCAATTGCCATATAGAATATGGGTGCAATGCTTCCATCCGAGGTATTCTCAGCAACGGTCTCTACGGCTGCCTTGATGATTCCTTCCTGGTTAAGCTTGTTGGTATCTCTTCCTACGATCATGGATACGGCATTTCTCCCGCCTTCCATATCTCCTTTGATAAGAGCATCATGTACTTTCATACTTTCCACCTTAAGAGCTTTTGTGGCTATTAGCTGACCGCACATAATACTTTCCAGCAGAACTCCGGCAAATATATTCCACCGGAATATAAGCACCAGGAGGGTTACCGGAATAGCTACCGATACTGCAATTACCGTAACTACTAAAAAGCTTCCTGCAATAAGCTCACCCTTCTTCGTCTTAGGAAATAGTTTACGCAGTAGTTTCTCCATTGCCATAATCAAGCTTCCAATTCCCCGGACCGGATGCCATAACCAATGTGGATCCCCAATCATCAGATCCAGAAGAAACCCGAAGAAAAGAGCAATTAATGAATATAGCATATGTTAACTATTCTCCCTTCCTTTTCGTCGTAATCTGCACTGTATCCCATTCCGTTTTCCGTCTGCCAGTGATAGTAATCCTCTTTTGGATAAGAAAATTGATCCAGGATGCTCATAATTGTTCCGCCATGAATCACAAGAGCTATCGTCTGATATCCAGCTTTATGGCTAATTTCAACTACCTTTTGGAACTCATGTATACAGCGTTTTTTAAAATTCTCAGGATTTTCTCCCATCGGAAAGGGAAGGGTTCCATTACTGTCTATCCAAAGCTGGTAGCTTTCATTGTTTAATAATTCTTTATAATTCTTATTTTCAAATTCTCCAAAATCACACTCTTTAAAATCTTCACAAATGGTCGGGATGATATCCGGATAAATCAGCTTTGCAGTTTCCCTGCATCGGATCAGTGGGCTCACAAATGCAGCCTCTACCCGGGGATAAGTGACGTTTTTTAATATGCTTATACCTTCTGTACATAATGGTTCGTCCGTAATCCCGATATATTTTTTCTGCAAATTACCCGCGGTTGCAAAATGACGGAGCATAATAATTTTAAGCATGCTTAATCACCGTTCCAATTCCACAGATCACTCGATGAACTTCTTCTGCTTCTTTGGCAATTCTGCAGCAGATTCTTCCTGTAAGTTCTCGATACATACGATCATAAGCATCCATAGGCACGATACCGCAGCCTAATTCGTCCACAATAATCACGATACCCGGATTATGATCAATTATTTGATCCACCATAGTGTTCACATCTTGTTCTTCCTTTATCATTCGGTCTATCCACGAGTGAAAATGATTAGCCATTGGTTTTTCAAATAATTCCTGCATACTACATCCCATACCATCAGCAACCTCCTTCTCATTCCTACCGGTTAGTGCCAAAGCATACTCTAACTTCCCTTGATATGCACCTCCGCTGATCAGCTGCATATTTTACCTCCTATCATTACACTTACTGCCATAACAAGTTCACACAACTGAAGGAAATAGCCTGCCAAATCACCCGTAATTCCTCCAAATTCCTTCACTGACATATGATAATAATATTGATATGTCAATAGCGCTGCAATCAGACAGATACCTCCTAACCTCCAGTTAATCAGCAGCATAACGATTGCACATAGAATAATGAAGGCTATCATAACTCCCCCCGTTAATCTCTTTTTGGCTTCATTAGAAAAGGTAGCTGCTAATCCACTATTCTTTGCTAAAGGGAATGTTACTACGGCTAACCCGCTTAAGGCTCTGGAAAGCATAAATCCGATTGCTAACACCGGCAGCTCCTTCCGTGTTACATCATACCATACGGCAAAGGTGAGGAGATAATATCCTACACAAGCAATTACTGCAAAAGCTCCTGAATTAGGATCTTTTAGAATCTCAAGTTTCTTCTCCATTGGTTGATAGGAGCGCAGAGCATCGGTCGTATCCATAAAACCATCCATATGAATTCCTCCGGTAAAAACCAGAGGGAGCAGTACGATTACTGCTGTATAAAGTACATGACTGATTGATAAATAACCGGCCATCCTGCTCCAGAATAAAATCCCTACACCAATGACCGTACCAATCAGAGGGAAGAAACACATAACATACCTCATATTTTCTTTTGACCATTCAATTCTCGGCATTGGGAGCTTTGAATACATGGAAAAAGCAATGATTAAGCTGTTAAAAATCCGCTTCATATAATTCTGACACCTTCCTACTCTATGTACTTTATTAATATTGATTGATTTATAGGCTTCCTATCTTAATTAATCTATCATCTTTCTGCTTTCTTAATAAAAACTGGAATACCATGAACCACTTCGATTACCTGATCTGCCGGATTACAGATTCTGCGATTGATTTCTCCAAGTATGTTAAGATATTCTAATGTTGTAATATCATAATTACTTCCTGCTTCAAAGACATTGTTTGTGACCACGACAAGATGATCTGCCTGATGTATCAGATTGTCGACACCCTGCAGGACTGATTTCTCTGTATTTTCCTTTGCTCCTTTGGATGAGAACATTTCATTTGCCACCAGATTAGACATACATTCCAGAAGTACCAAGGGATGCCCCCTTAACTTCACCTTATCGAGTCCCGTATAGCATTCGAGGGTTGAAAAGTTCTTATTTTGACGCATCAATTGGTGTTTTTGAATTCTCATTTCAGTTTCTTTGTCATATGGTTGCATTGTCGCAATGTAGATCAGACTACTTTCGCATTCTTTACCGTATTGCACGATTAAGTTTTCTGCATATTCTGATTTTCCGCTTCCGCTTCCACCGATTATGATTGTTACCATACTACTCCTTTTCTTACCGATCTGCGTTTCAATCTTACCGCATATTTATAACGGCTGGTATGCCTCAATCTCTATCTGATCAAAAGTACTCATCTGATTGTACACGGCTAGTCCCATATCTAATAATGGAAATAATGCGATTGCACCAGTACCCTCACCAAGACACATATCGCAGGTAATGTATGGTTTTAAACCGAGTGCATCCAAAACAAGTTGACCTGCATTTTCCTTTGATACATGGGAAGGCATCATAAAATCATATACTTTGGGTTCGATCCGTTTCGCTATTAATGCAGCTACTGCAGAGATAAATCCATCAATGACAACCGGTATTCTTGCAGCAGCACCACCGATAAATAATCCTGTGAGTCCAGCAATATCATAGCCCCCCACTTTGGAAAGTACATCAATTGGATCATCTTTGTCAGGCTTATTTCTTTCAATTGCTTTCTTGATTACCTCTATTTTTCTCATCAGTCCGGTAGTTGATAATCCGGCGCCTTTACCAGTTACCGTATCGACCGGTAGTTCTAACAATACTGAAGTAATCGCACTGCTGGTTGTCGTATTTCCAATACCCATCTCTCCGGTAGCAATCATAGAGTAACCTTGTTCTTTTAACTCAAAAACGGTATCAATTCCAGCTTCTATTGCTTGAATTGCCTGTTGCCTTGTCATGGCAGGTCCCTTCCGTATATTATTCGTACCATACGCAACTTTTTTATGATTCGATAATCTTGTATCTCTATTAATACCGATATCAACCGGGAAAACCTTTACTCCGATTTGTTTTGCCATTACACAAGCACAGGAATTCATATCCAAGAAATTTTCCGAAACAATGGACGTAATCTCGCTTGTAGACTGAGTGACTCCCTCCGCAACTACTCCATTATCCGCACACATGATGACAAGAGCTTTTTTATCCAGTTGTACCTGTGCTGAGCCTGTAATGCCCGCAATTTGTATAATACCCGCCTCCAGCTTACCAAGACTATGTAATGGCTTTGCAATACTATCCCAACGTTTTGCAGATTGTGTTATAGCAACTTTGTCCAGCGGATCTATCATTTTTAATGTTTCTTCATAATTCATTTTCAATACACCCTCCAATTTTATTTAATTGGATATTACTATTTCATTCCAAGCCTTTTCTTTCCTGACATTTTAATAGAAATCGGTATGGAGCCTCAGGATTAGAATAATAATATAGATGTGGAAATCCCACTGCCATATGTTCATTTCCGTGAATACAATTCCAGGCAAAAGCTCGACTTGGTTTTTGTGCTTTTAGGTCATCCCCCAAAGAAGTACTTTCAAAATAGTGAAATTCATGTCCGCGAATGGTTTCTCCCTTTTTCAGAATCATCTGCTCATGGTTTGCACTTAATTCCAGATATCCGAACCGTTTCAGCTTGTTGGTCTTATAGACCTCTCCGTTAATCATTCCTACCATTGGGTATTGTTGACCATTCATATCCTCCATTGTTTCGTGCAGATACATAAAGCCCCCGCATTCTGCAATACATGGCAATCCTTGTAGCAATGCTTCCTTCACTGCCTCTCTCATACGAACGTTCCTGCTTAATTGATCAGCAAATAATTCCGGATATCCTCCGCCGAAGATAATACCTTGAATGCCCTGAGGAAGCTGATGGTCTTTCAGTGGGGAAAACTCTATAAGCTCTGCTCCCATATCCTTTAAGATCTGTAGATTGTCTTCATAATAGAAGCAAAAGGCATCATCTTTCGCTACTGCTACCTTAAGTTTTTCCTCCACGTGAGAGAGTTTTGGAGCTTGGAAGGTTAAGTCCGCTGTATTTTGGGCAAGCTGCAATATTTCGTCGATTTCAATTGTTTTCTCTAATAATTCTGCTAATTCGTTCAGCTGATTATGATAATCTTTGATCTCCTCCGGGAGAATCAATCCTAAATGTCTGCTTTCAATCATAAGTTCCTTAGCATACGGGATATAACCAAGCACCTTAATAGGCAATTCAAGCTCTATCTGTTTCTTAATCTCATGATACAAATGCTCTGATATTTGATTCAGAATCACTCCTACGATATGACTATCATTTCGATATGTCAGAAAGCCCTGAATGATTGGCAATATCGAAAGACTCATCCCATGACAATTTACCACCAGAATAACAGGAGTGTCCGTTACTTTACATAGTTCATAGGAGGATGCCTTCGTAGATGTCGCAGCAAGTCCGTCATAGAAACCCATAACACCCTCAATTACGGATATCTCTGCTTCCACGGCAGTTCTCGCAAATAAATACCTTGTTGTATTTTCATCTGTGAAATACGTATCCAGATTTCTTGACTTCGCTCCGATTATTTTCGAATGGAACATTGGATCAATGTAATCGGGTCCACATTTAAAGGTTGCAGCCCTTAAGCCTCGATTCATCAATGCCTGTAATATTCCACAGGTAACCATTGTTTTCCCGCTTCCGCTGGAAACAGAACTAATCATGATTCTTGGTAATTTCATTCTAACCTCCCATGCTGCATCTTCGATGCAGCTCATAACCCGGAAGAATCAAGGAGTTCGCACCACTGTGCGGACTTCGAAGGTTCTTCCAAAAGCGAATTTACAATTCGCTTTGTGAATTGCTTTTTAATTCACATTAACCTCATTTCTGCATTCTTTGGATATGGAACATAATATTTCTTTCCCGTTCGCGGATTTTCTAATATCTCAAAATCGACATCATAGACATCAATCAGGTTTTCTTTTGTAAGAACCTCTTCTGTCTTACCATTGCTGTGGATCCGTCCATTCTTCATCATTATAATCCGATTACAATATTCCACTGCAATATTAATATCATGAAGTACAGCGATAATCGTTTTCTCTTTCTTTTCATTCAGTTTTACAAGGGTATCCATAAGTTCTATCTGATGCTTTACATCCAAATTAGAGGTCGGTTCGTCCAGAACCAACCACTGTGTATCCTGGGCTATCGCTCTGGCTGTTACAACACGCTGAGCCTCACCACCACTCAATGTTGTAACACTTTTATCCCGCAATTCATAACAATCAGTTAATAACATTGCTTTTTGTACTTTCTCTCTATCTATTTCACTTGCGTCAGCAAATCGCTTTTGATGCGGTATTCTTCCCATCATTACGATATCGTTTACGAGAAAAGAACTTTCAAGCATTGTATTTTGTGGAACTAACGCAATTTTTTTTGCCAAGTCCTTCCTTCTATAATTCATCAGGTTAATCTCATCTAATACAATGCTACCTTCTTCTGCTTCGATGAACCTAAGAATATTTTTCATAAAGGAAGTTTTACCTGAACCATTCGGACCGATGATGCCATAGATTTTTCCTTTTTCGAACATACAATTTAAATTATCAAGGATTGGTTTTCTATCCTTCCCTGGGTACCAGGAGAGTGAATCTACTAAGATCCCCTGTTCTTTTGCCTGTTTCCTTTCCTTATTCATTATGACACTAATCCTCCATTCTGCCGCAAACCCGCGAATTTATAATTGAGAAACTTTGTTTTTCAATATGGGCGGCAGCACAATATTTGCAGAAGGAATTGAATGTCAATTCCTTCTTTGAAAAATCACTGATTTTTCAATCTACCCCTCTCTTATTACGCTGCAACAGATAGATAAAATATGGGGTACCTAACATTGCCGTAATTACTCCGACAGGTATCTCAGAGGGTGCTGCTGCGTTGCGGGCAATGGTATCACAAATAATCATAAAGATTGCACCGCCTAAGCAGGATAATGGCAGCAACATTTTATGCCTCGGTCCGCTGATCATGCGAATGCAATGTGGAATCACCAATCCCACAAATCCAATAATTCCGCTGATTGATACACATGCTGCGACTTGCAAAGATGCTACAACAATGATTATTTTTTTAATCCTGGCTGTATTTATACCTAAACTTTCTGCTGTCTCATTTCCTGTAGTTATCACATCCAATTCACTTGAAAATATGATAATCACACCACAGCAGGTTACTGTGAAGATAGCCAGGAATAATACCGTGTCCCAAGTTGCTGCTGAGAAGCTCCCCATCGTCCACAAATATACTTTTTCTATTTTATCGTGATGAAACGTCATTAATAACGATATTACGGAGGAAAGCATCGTGCTGACCGCCGTACCTGTTAATAATATATTTACCACCGGCAGTTTATTCCCTACGCAGGATACCCGATACACGATAAAAGCTGTTAGAAGAGCTCCAATAAATGCAAATGTTCCAATCACTCCAAGGCCTAGGAAATGAAACCCGATACCACTTAACATGGCAATAGTCGCCCCAAGTGCCGCTCCTGAAGAAACGCCTAAAACATGTGGATCTGCTAATGGATTGCGAAACAGTCCCTGAAATGCAGCACCTACCACAGATAAACCACACCCTACGAAACCAGCCAATAAAATTCTTGGCATTCTGATCTGCCATACAATTCTAGGATAGACTTCTGCAATTTCTGATATATTAATATGTTTTCCCAAGTATGGAATCCGGGAAACGATTATTTTCAAGCTGTCGGTTACAGACAAATCAGCAGAGCCCAAAGAAGCTGAAATGACAATGCATAAAATCAGAATCAATATTAGAATTACCTTATACCCCATATCTCTTCTATTCGCATGTTTTCCTGTACTTTTTATTGTTTTCATATCGTTTTCTGTCCCTAAAGTGTCTCTTTCTTTAATATACTCACCTGCTATTCCAAATCATTTCCTTATTTACTTTTTGAACATTAATGTTCCTTTTTATTGTATAAATAATAATTTTTACTGATATAAGCCCAAATTTGGGTAAAACAAATAGGCCTGGAACAGGATATCTGCCGCCTATCCTGATCAAAGCCTGATGAATACTACTTGAACGCTTCGGGATGCATAATTTCTGCTAAGGTTCTTAACCCTTCAGCATTGCGATAGCCCTGACGTTCCACTAAATCTTTATTTATTCCGTATACATGGCCATTTTTTACGGCCGATAAGTCTTTATAATTTTCTGCTGCTTCAAAGTCAGCCTTCATATCTTCAGAAATTATTATGATATCCGGATCAGCTTCCACTAAACTTTCCAATGTATAGGACCATCCCAATATATCCTGTGCTATATTGTTACCACCAGCAAGTGAAATCATCTGACCGATGAAGGTATCTCCTCCTGCTGTATAATCTCCATTTTCGCCATAGCCTACCACATAATAAACACTCGGTATATCTAATCCTTCTATCCGAGATTTCGTCTCTGTGATAGATTTTATCATATCATTAACAGCTGTTGCAGCTACTTCATTTACATTAAAAATGGTACCCATTGATGTAATAATAGAATATACGCCCTCTATTTCAAATTCTTCATAAAGAACGATAACTTTTACACCTAAATCAGTCAATTTCTTATTTGCTTCTTCACTAAAATGTGTTGATGCAATCACGACATCCGGTTCTAAACTGATTATCTTCTCAATATCAGGCTCCCGTAAGGTACCCACTGTTTCTATGCCAAGTGCCTGTTCTGGGTAATCACAATAATCTGTACGTCCCACGAGCTTGCTTTCTAAGCCAAGCTGATAAATCATTTCAGTAATATTTGGTGCCATTGAAACAACCTTCATAGGTTCAGAATCAAAGGTCACCTCGGTACCTTCTGAATCGGTAATTGTAACCGGATAATTGGTTACCTCAGCTAATGTTTCCGGCACTTCGGTAGCGGATGCCGGGGCTGTAGTTACTTCTGTTTTTTCCTCTACTACTGATGCCGTTGCCGAATCGACATTTGTATTCTCGGAACTGTTTTTCATTGTGTTGCTGCATGCCGTAAGAGCGCATAGTAAGCTCAAACAGCATAATACTGCCGTAATTTTACGCAAATATTTCATTGAAATCTCCTTCTGCTCTCTCTTCCCTCCGAAGATGAACGATAAAATAATATATGGCAGGTTTCCTGACTTATGGTTAACTTACTTACTGCAGTCTTCTCAGATTAATGTATCCTGCTCAACCGAAATAATTTCACGGCAGGAGATTGAGCATTCAGACATTTCACCAATGACTATTACGCGCAGCTTTCAAACCAATTACAGTAGCGGGGGCTGTTGTGGACTTAGACCACATTCCCTTTTGACTTTTCGCAAAGCACCATATAGTTGTATTACTACCATATTATATATGTTTTATTATTATAATACAAGGCTGGAAATGATCAAATATATGTTACGTTGAATGAAAAACTTAATTCCAGTTTTAGAAAATAAATGTGGAGTTTACTCTTTTATAAATTCCGTTTCTCCTTTACGATTAGGTTGGGTTCCCAATCCGCTGTGAAAGGAGTTTATTTATGTC
>JAEZLZ010000052.1 GCA_023415055.1 Bacillota bacterium
TTAGACGGTACTGTGATGAAAGGCAATAGCTTTATCGACACCAGAGCACTCACCGGAGAGAGTGTTCCAAGAGAGGTAATCCAAGGAGACACAGTATTGTCCGGGACCATTAATACCAGCGGTGTAATTGAAGTTCAGGTGACGAAAAATTTTGGTGAGGCTACCGTATCTAAGATCCTTGAACTGGTTGAGAACTCCGGTAGTAAGAAGGCACAGAGTGAAAAGTTCATCACGAAATTTGCACGTTTTTATACGCCTATTGTGGTATATGCAGCGGTTGCAGTTGCAGTATTTCCTCCTCTTCTAGGCTTTGGCTCCTTCTCTCACTGGCTATACCGTGCACTGAGTTTTCTGATTATCTCCTGCCCTTGTGCCTTAGTAATCTCTATTCCGCTTAGCTTTTTTGGTGGTATAGGCGGAGGCGCGAAACAAGGTGTTCTGATAAAGGGTGGTAATTTTTTGGATGCTCTGCAACAGGTGGATTCCATAGTATTTGATAAGACGGGTACTTTGACGAAAGGTGTATTTGAAGTTGTAAAGGTTGCACCGGCAGAAGATGTGACTGATTCGGAACTTCTTACGCTAGCTGCGATTGCAGAGAACCATTCTCTCCATCCAATCGCGAAATCAATCAAAGCACATTATGAGAAAATTAAACCGGGAAGTACCATAGCAGCAGCACAAATTACCGAATTAGCCGGTTTTGGTGTGACTGCAGAATGGGACGGTCAGATAATTTATGCAGGCAATGAGAAATTAATGGTACGCTATGGAATTGATGTACCAAAGATAACTGCTGCAGGCAGTATCGTTTATATTGCTTCGGGTGACAGATATATGGGTTATCTGCTGATTGCAGATGAATTGAAAGAGGGAGTAGCGGAAACCATCCATAGACTCAAGGAATATGGTGTGAGGAAGACCATTATGTTGACAGGTGATCATGCATACGCTGCTGAGGAGATTGCTAAGCTCAGTGGTGTAGACGAATATCAATCTCAGCTACTGCCGCAGGATAAGGTTGCATGGTTTGAACGATATAAATCAGAAGTACCCGGCAAGGGTAAGATAGTTTTTGTCGGCGACGGTATCAATGATGCTCCGGTACTAGCTCAGGCAGATATCGGAATTGCCATGGGGGGTGTTGGATCCGACGCTGCGATTGAGGCAGCGGATGTTGTAATCATGAACGATGAGATTAGCAAGATTGCTACTGCGATACAGATCGCCCGAAAGACCAAATCTATCGTTACACAAAATATCGTCTTTGCGTTAAGTGTTAAGCTGTTGATTATGCTTCTTGCCTTTTTCGGAATCACCTCTATCTGGTTTGCAATTTTTGCTGATGTCGGAGTAGCACTGATCGCATTGTTTAATGCCATGAGAGCAATGCGATCCAGATAAACAGGTTCATCAATAGTAATTCAAAGAGAAAAAACTGTTGTAAATGTATGAATGATATATAAGAAGCTGTTGTAAAAAAATACCTTAAGAGGGAAGCTTATTCAGCTTCCCTCTTAATATTGTGCGCCCGGCGGGTGCACGTTTCTTATGCTACAGTTTTTATATTGCTTTTTATGCAAGTACTTCCTATGACAATACCCATATTTTACTACATAAACTGACACATATCTGCCAAAAATTCCATTTATTATATTGGCAAATGAACTAATTTAATCCATGTTTTTGCCGATATAAATAGTAAGATATGTTTTAGGAGGTTACATAATGCGAATAACAAAAAAGGTCGGAATATTCATGCTGTTCAGTTTATTGCTTCTGGTCTTTCTGGCCAATGTGAGACCGGATGAGGCTTATGCGTCCTCTGTCACGCAACCCAATTTTCATTTTGAGGTGGGCGGCGACAGTAAAAAGTACGCTGACGGTGCACAGATTGAATTAAGCTCCCCTACAAATTACATCACCGTCAAAGCGGATGGATGGAGTTCACCGGTAAATGTTGTGTGGTCCTCCTTATCGCCGGGAGTTGTTGCTTTATCTGATTCAACCTTTGGCGATGCCACAAAACAGATAACCAGGAATGGTCCCGGTTATTCGACAATTATGGCGAAAATAAGCTCCGGAGGATATGAGTTAACAATAAGCTGTATTGTCTGGGTTGATTTGAGGGTTGATGAAAGTAAGACGATATTGACCCCCGCTGCCACAACTGGTTTGGATGTTTTGAAGATGGACGTCAATGAAGAAAAGACGATTTATCTAAAATATATCGATTATTCAACAGATTCAGGCGCTGTTTCCGGCGGAGCCATTACAGCCGGCGTTATGTTCTCCAGTGATAATGTAAATGTTGCCTCGGTCGATGCGACCTCAGGTAAAGTCAAAGCAGTGGGCAGCGGTAGTGCGACGATTACCATTACTACCACAACGATGTCAGGGAAAGATGATCCCATGAAAAAGACATTGAAGGTTGTCGTAAATCCGAAATTTTCACTCACCTTAAATGAGGGAACCAGCAGTGAGATTACCTATCAATCGCAAACCGATGAGAATACACCGCTATTTGCCGATCATGTTCCGGTAGGCTTCACGATAAATTCTAATGCCAAGAAAGCGGAGTTTTTGAAATGGGAGGTTTACGATTGCAGTGTCACACCTCATAAGAAGCTTTTAGCAGATTCGGCAAAACTAAATTATTCGGTATCTGATGTCAGTGGTAATGTGACCTTTACCAATGTAAAGGCTGGTACCTATGAGATATTTGCAATCGTGGATAAGGCTTTTACGAAATCAAACAGTGTTCCCTATGCCTATATGAAGCTTGTCGTACCGATTCAGGTTGGTGACCTCAGCATCGTGATGCAGGTCGGTGATACCTATAACATTTTTAAGAATTCGAATATACCCAGTATTAACACCTTTAATTATACCTCCAGTGATCCTAATTTTGTTCAGGTAGATCAGGGGACTAGTATCATTACTGCAAAAAGAAAGGGTACAAAGACAGTTACCTGTACCCTAAACCAAAGCTTGAACCTATTCACCGGGGTGGTGAATGATTTTGTAATTACGGTGAAGGTGATTGATGGTATTTCATTGAATATGACCAATGCCGTAATAAATACCAAAGGCACACTCAAGCTGATTGCCAATGTATCCGATTCTACCGTACCGATTACCTGGAGCACCAGTATTCCTGGAATCGTGACAGTAGAGGATGGTCTGGTTACCGGCGTTAAGGACGGAACAACCGTAGTTACAGCAACACAAACAATAGATGGAATCACGAAGACGGCATCCTGTACCATTACTGTTCAAAAATCCGTCTCATCCATTGTAGTAGACCCGAGTAAATATACCTTACCGATTGGTGGTTATACGACTTTAGTAGCCAAGGTTACTCCGGCAGACCTGGTAGGCGTTAATTTGCAATGGAAGTCTTCGGATACGAGTGTAGTCGTCGTAGATCAGCAAAATGGATTAACCGCAGTAATCAAAGGTGTGTCAGGCGGAAATGCAGTAATTTCGGCGATTAATCAGGATAATGTTGTGGTTGGGTACTGCCATGTGAGTGTTAGACAACCAGTTGCAGGTATCAGCCTGTCTGAAACGAATATCATAGTTGATCTAAACACCTCCCGTCTTCAGCTTCGGGCTACTGTTTCTCCGGATAATGCATTGAATAAGGCGATAGTGTGGAGCTCAACAGATACGTCGGTAGCTACCGTAGACCAGAACGGACTTGTCTCCATCAAGAAGTCCGGTAAGGTATCGATTATTGCGACCTCTGATGATAATCCGGCCATCACAGGTGTATGCAATATTACAGTAGAGATACCGGTGAATTCCATCGCACTGGATGAGACTCAAAAGACGATGTATGTTGGTCAGGCAGCCAGACTTACCTATATTATACTTCCTACCAATGCCAGTACCGGTACGGTAAGCTGGACCTCAACGAATACCTCGGTAGCGACGGTAGATAAGACCGGAATGGTATCAGCGAAGAATGTAGGTACTTCAGTCATTATACTAAAATCATTGGATGGCGGATATTCCGTCTACTGTACAATAACAGTGAAGCGTGTTGCCTCCGGTATCAAGCTGGATGCAACTACCCTCAATCTAAAGGCTGGTCAGGATCGTATCCTAAAGCCTACCTTAACACCCAAGGACAGTACTGATAATAGCATCGTCTGGGAATCCTCCGATACGAAGATTGCCACGGTTGATGATGAAGGTAAAGTAATTGCAAAATCAGCCGGTTCAGCAATTATTATGGCAAGGTTGGAAACCGGTGCTACCGCATATTGTAAGGTAAATGTTACCTTGCCGGTGGATGGATTACTTTTAAACTTCGCTGATAAATCCCTCTATGTCGGTGAGAAATTTAAGCTTAAGGTATCGGTTACTCCGAGCGCAGCCACTGATTTAAGTGTTACTTGGAAGACCTCTAATGACAAGATAGCAACGATCACAGCAGACGGCGAGGTAACAGCAGTAGCCGGTGGAACGGCAATTATAACCTGTACGACTAAGGATGGCGGCTATTCGGCTATCTGTGTATTGACTGTTCTGGAATCGGTATCCTCAATCACAATTAATTATCAGACCTACTATCTTGGCGTCGATAAGTCCGTATTTTTGGTGGCAACTGTGTCAACACCTACTGCTTCTAATAAAGATGTATTCTGGTCCACAAGTAATTCCGATATTGCTACCGTGAATCAGAAGGGTAAGGTAGTCGGAAGAAAATTAGGACATGTTACCATTACGGCAACCGCACTTGACGGCAGTGAAGCAGAAGCCTCTTGTGAGATTCAGGTTGTAAATCCGGTGGAAAGCGTATCATTAAATAAGACAACCATCTCCTTGTTGGTAGGACAAACCAAAAAACTAAAGGCATCGATCAAGCCGGAGAATGCAACGAAGAAATCAACGAAATGGACCTCCAGTGATCCCGGTGTCGCAATAGTAGACGAAGATGGAGAGGTAATTGCAATCAAGGCAGGTTCTACAACTATCACAGCAGAAGCTACGGACAATAGTGGGAAAAAGGCATTATGCTATGTAACAGTATATGACAGAGTAGCCTCGACCGGAATTACTTTACAGAATAAGTCGATTGTAATGCTTCCCGGCGAAGAGAAGATCGTACAGATGGTATTGATCCCTTCTGCTTCCACAGATGATACAACCTGGAGTTCAGATAATAATGCGGTTGCCAAGGTGGATAAAGAGACCGGTAAGATCACGGCACGAGCAACCGGCGTTGCCTATATAACAGTAATGACAGATTCGGGTAAGACGGCACAGGTTGAAGTTATAGTAATCGGTCTGAATATTACAGAAATCACAATTGAAGAATATACCACTTACAGCACACAGCTGCAGGTGGAAGGAGCAAGCTCCAGAGTAACCTGGAGTATTGATAATCCCCTGGTGGCCGAGGTGAGCAATGGTACCGTAAGTTCCAGAGGAAAAGGAAAAGCAACGATTACTGCATTTGTAAACGGACGAAAGCTGCACTGCAAGCTGACAGTTGTAAAAATTGGTTCCAGGTGACGTAGTCGGTAATAGAATAAACGGTTAACATGACAGCAGTCGATAGGTAAGTCTTCCATATAGGAAGCTTATCTATCGGCTTTTTTCGCTTTTTTAAATAAGAAAGTTTTCTTTTTTTGTACATTCCTACAAGGAATAAAAGTAAGGATTGCGAATAATTTTTCCTTATGTTACAATACTTTCAGAACATATGTTTTCAATAATGAGGATAAACTCTATGGAAAAGAGGGATACTAATTGTTAGTCAGCTTACATGTGAAGAATTTTGCGATTATTAATGAGGTTGAGGTATACTTTAAGGATCATCTTAATATTATGACTGGTGAGACTGGAGCCGGAAAATCTATCATCATCGGATCGGTGAATGCTGCTCTGGGTGCTAAGATTAATAAGGACATTGTTCGAAGCGGTGCGGAATATGCCTTGGTAGAGCTTGTGTTCGAGACCAGGGATAAAGCTGTGTTTGACGCTATGCGTGCGCTCGATATTCCGATCGAAGGTGAACAGATAATAATAACCCGTAAGATTATGTCTGGCAGAAGTGTCTGCAGAATCAATGGAGAGAATGTTACAGCCTCTGCACTATCTACAATCGCCGGCCTTCTCATAGATATTCACGGACAACATGAGCATCAGTCATTATTGAATAAATCAAAACATATGGAGATTGTGGACCGATTTGCCCGAGATGAGATAGGTATACTTAAGACGGAGCTGGAACAGACCTATAAGGAATACCTTAAAGTAAAACAAGAGCAGGAGCATTCGGGAATCGATGAAGAGAAGAGATTAAGAGAGATAGCTTTCTTAGAATATGAAGTCAATGAGATAAAGAGTGCTTCTCTTGTCAAAGGCGAAGATGAAGAATTAGTACTTATATATAAGAAACTATCGAATGCTAATACTATTTCTGAAGGGCTTCAGAATGTCTATCGTTATACGGGATATGATTCCGCTGCAGCCGGTGATGCAATCACAAGAGCTCTTCGCCAGCTTTCTAAACTTGTGGAATACGATGAAACCATCAGTAATTATTTAAGCCAGGTTACAGATATTGATGCCTTGCTCAATGATCTGAATAGAGACCTTTCTCAATATATCTCCGATATGGAAAGTCCGGAAGAGGAGTTAGCCATAGTTACAAAGCGTTTGGATCTGATTAATCATCTAAAGTCCAAGTATGGCAATTCCTTAGAGATGGTCTTGAGATATTGTACAGAATGTGAAGATAAGCTTGCTAAGTATCGGGATTATGACGAATATATGTCGAAACTGAACCAAGAATTGGCGCGAATAGAGAATAAACTGAAAGAGCTTTGTAACCGTTTATCTGAGATACGTAAGAGAAAAGCTAAGGATTTGACTGGGCGTATCCGAGAGGCATTGATTGCACTTAATTTTTTAGATGTTAAATTTGAGATGGTATTTGAACAATTGGATCACTATACGGCCAATGGTTTTGACGATGGAGAATTTATAATCTCGACTAATCCCGGTGAAGCCTTAAAACCTTTGTCAAGAGTTGCTTCCGGTGGTGAGCTTTCCAGAATAATGCTTGGTATAAAATCGGTTCTCGCAGATAAGGATGAGATTGAAACCCTGATTTTTGACGAAATTGATGTCGGTATCAGCGGAAGAACCGCACAGATGGTATCGGAACAACTGGCGAATATTGCAAAACATCATCAGATCATCTGTATAACGCATCTTGCACAGATTGCAGCTATGGCTGATTCACATTATGTAATTGAGAAACAGACGGATAAGATCACGACACAGACCGTAATCCGTAAGCTTGATGATAAAGAAACGATTGATGAATTATCCCGTATTCTCGGCGGTGCTGAGATCACAGAGCGTGTTCGAGAGAATGCTAAGGAAATGAAAGAATTAGCTTTAGCTACTAAAAAATACAAGCTTTAAAAATTGAAATTATGAGAATACTTAACGGAAGGATATACAATACTATGTATATCCTTTTTTGATTCTTAGATGAAAAGAATATGTGATTATGCGAGCGCGCTCGCGAACCTAAGAAACTCGCGAACGCGGCTTTTTTGTGATAGAGGATTAATATCTTATTGAGGGTATGAGGTGAAAGGATGAGGAGCAGGCAAAGATACAGAACGTTTTTAATATGTCTTTTTCTACTGAATATTTTTTTAGTGGGATTTTTCATATATTACACAATTGATAAGAGTATTCCGGATGAGATCAAGATACTCGTTGGAACTCAGGAAAGATTTGACTTTGATATGCCACTAGAAGGCAAAATTAAGACGGATGATGTTGGTGTTTTACAGGTTAATGATCTAAGTGTTCCATCCGATCAGATACGACTGGACCTTAATCAGCCGTTTACCTTGGAATCCTCCCAAACAGGGACCTATTCCATGAATTTAAAACTGTTTGGTTTGATTAATTTTAAAAGTGTTTCACTGGATGTGATTGAGACAATTGAACTGATTCCTTGTGGCAATCCAATCGGTATCTATGTGGAGACAGACGGAATCTTAGTTCTAGGAAGCGGAAGGATCACAGGGGTAGACGGTCTGAATTATGAACCAACCAGAGATAAATTGAAATCCGGCGATTACATTCTGGCCATCAATGGTGCTCAGGTAAGTAGAAAGAACGATTTCGTGGATCTGATACAGAAAAGTAACGGAGAAGCAATAACACTTTTGGTCAGACGTAACAATGAGAAAATAACAGTCCGCGTTTCTCCGGTAAGGACGGCAAGCGGCAGCTACAAAATAGGTGCTTGGATTAGGGATAATACTCAGGGTATCGGTACACTTACTTTTATCTCAAGTGATGGACAGTTCGGTGCATTAGGACATGGAATTACTGATATTGACACTGGCTTATTAATGGACGTAAAACTTGGTTCAATCTATACTGCTGAGATTATGTCGATTATTAAAGGAAAAGAAGGTGAGCCTGGAGAACTGATTGGTATGATACGTCAAAGCAATAAGTATAAAATAGGAAGTATCACGAATAACACCTATCAGGGAATCTTCGGTCGAGTCGGGTATGAATATGATGAAAGCATCGATACAGAGCCTATTCCGATCGGACTTAAACAGGAAGTGCAAAAAGGAAAAGCTTATATTCGCTGTAATGTGAATGATAAGATCACGGATTATGAAATAAATATTGAAAGTATCGATATCAGCAATACGAATCACAGTAAAGGAATCGTGATAAGGATCACGGATAAAAGACTTCTGGATCTAACCGGTGGAATAGTGCAGGGAATGAGCGGCAGCCCTATTATCCAAAATAATAAGATAATTGGTGCGGTTACGCATGTATTTATACAGGATTCAACGAAAGGTTACGGTACTTTTATAGAAAACATGGTAAATAATTTAGAATAAGGCAAACTTTTGTTATAAAAATAAATCGACTTAATATGAGGTGATTCCAAAGAAAGAAAACAAAAGGTACAGCAAATTAAATGTATATTATTTCCAATATTACAATATCTTGTGGTTTCCGCTTTTTATTTGAAAAGTAGTGATTATTCTCTGTCGAATGGTGCGACAAGAAACATTTGAAAGTTAAATGGCATATGACTATAATTCAGATATGGTAAATATTTACAAAGTATGGTTTTGCAAAACTTGTCGTAAAGATTTATGGTAATAATGTTGTATAATGGCTTATAATGTAAAATACTAATAACATAAGTCGCATTATGGCGGTTATATTTTGTACAATTTGCTAAAGCGATAAAGATTGACGCTGAATTAGCTAAGATGTATAATTGTATCATAAAACAACATGAAACCAAAAATGACACACAAAAATACACGATATGTGAAATGCAACATACTAGCTACCCAACAAGTCATGTGGGAAAAAACCTAGGGGAATCATTTAATCGAACAAAATATTGTGATGGAGGTTGGAAAGTAATGGGCAAAATTAATGTAGCTATTGTTGATGACAATGAGAGAATGGTGAATCTTCTTGAAGATATCCTGAAAGAGGATTCAGATATCGAGGTTGTCGGCAAATCAGAGAACGGCATAGACGCTTTGGACATGATCAAAGAGAAGAAACCGGATGTAGTATTATTGGACTTGATTATGCCAAAGCTGGACGGGCTGGGAGTAATGGAGAAGGTTAGAAGGGATTCTGAGTTTAAGAAGAATCCTTCCTTTATTGTTATAACCGCAATCGGTCAGGAAGGTGTAACGGAGAACGCATTTGAGCTTGGAGCGAATTACTATATTATGAAGCCCTTTGATAATAATGTGATTTTATCAAGAATTAAGCAGATAAAGGGTGACTACCACAATAAGTTAATCGATAATCATAGAGTAAGTGCTTATGAAAACAAAAGCGCTTATATGGAGCGTAATCTGGAATCGGATGTTACTAATATCATTCATGAGATCGGAGTCCCTGCACATATTAAGGGCTATCAATACTTACGCGATGCGATTATGATGTCTGTCAATGATGCAGAGATGCTTAATTCTATTACAAAATTATTATATCCATCCATTGCGAAGCGTCATAAAACAACTCCCAGCCGTGTGGAAAGAGCAATAAGACATGCAATAGAAGTTGCTTGGAGCAGAGGCAAGATGGACACAATTGATGAATTATTTGGATATACCGTAAGTAATGGCAAAGGAAAACCTACGAATTCTGAGTTTGTTGCACTGATTGCTGACAAAATTCGTTTGGAATATAAATTAAGATCATAATAAATCACTGAACTATATGGAATAAACCTCCTTCGTGTAATAGCACTTAGGAGGTTTTTTAAACAATCGAACTCCGAATACATAATTTCATTTTGTCGAGATATAATATTTCTATTGGATGTAAAGTATATGCAAATATTGTATATATTTGTACTTTACATGGATTTAACAAAATTAACATAGATTTTATATGCCTTTTTATTGTATTATGTTAATGTATGATATGCTGTAATGATAGCTATATTAATACTTATATGGAGGGATATATGAATCTATTAAAAATTCTTAATTTGTTATTTTCTTTTGCTGGTGGTTTGGGAATGTTTCTGTATGGAATGAATCTAATGGGAGACGGACTGCAAAAATCTGCTGGTAATAAGATGAAACGTTTGTTGGGGTATCTGACGAATAATCGCTTTGTCGCAGTACTGGTCGGTACAGCGGTGACAGGAATTATACAGAGTTCCTCAGCGACAACGGTCATGGTCGTTGGATTCGTCAATGCTGGAATTATGAATTTGGGACAAGCAGTCGGTGTTATCATGGGAGCCAATATAGGTACCACGGTTACAGCCTGGTTAGTTTCAATGAATGAATGGAGTGCGGTTTTCAAACCTGATTTCTTTGCTCCGGTACTATTGGCTGTCGGAGCCTTCATGCTGATGATGACTAAGAATCAGAAGAAAAAGGATATAGCAGAGATTATTATAGGATTTGGATTACTTTTTATCGGACTCAATCTTATGTCGGGAGTTATTAAGCCCTATGCAGATGCGCCGATATTTGCTGACGCCTTCCGTATTATGGGACAGAGTCCATTCCTTGGAATACTGGCCGGAGCCATAGTAACAGCGATAATTCAAAGTTCCTCTGCTTCTGTCGGTATTTTACAAACATTGGCAATGTCCGGTGTCGTAAACTGGAATTCAGCGATTTTCATCACCTTAGGACAGAATATCGGAACCTGTATTACTGCCATTCTATCCTCGATCGGAGCAAATAAAACTGCAAAAAGAGCAGCACTTATTCATCTGTCTTTTAATGTAATTGGTACAGTTATCTTCGGAACAGTCATGTTTTTTCTGTTTAAAGTGAATCAATCCTTTGCAGCGTCTAAGATAAACAGTGTTGAGATATCCATTTTTCATACCTTGTTTAACATAACGAATACAGTGATATTATTCCCCTTTGGTAATCTATTGGTGAAGTTGTCCGGCTTCTTTATTGATGATTCTAAGGTAGAAACTACGGATGATGAAGTGCATGTTACACTCCGGCATCTTGATGAAAGAATTCTTGAGACACCTTCCTTTGCCGTAGAGAATTCAGTAAAAGAAGTGGTTCATATGGGCCATATTACGCTGGACAATTTAAGAGAAGCAGTGGATGCATTACTGAAAGGTGACAAAGATAAAGTAAATAAAGTCTTAGAAGTCGAGAAAATTGTTGATACTCATCAGAAGATCATAACAGAATACCTGATTAAGATTAATAATCTTTCTCTGACAGAAAAGCAGCATCAGATTGTAAATGATCTCTTTTATACAATAACGAATATCGAACGGGTCGGAGATCATGCAGAGAATCTTGCTGATCTGGCTTTGGAACGAATTAATGATAATATCTATCTGTCTGAAGAAGCATATAACGAATTAGCTGAGGTGTGTACAACGGCAATCGATTCCTTTGATTATGCGATCAGGGCAAGAGAGACTGAGAATATCGATTATATAAGAGAAGTAGAACGCCTGGAGGATATTGTTGATGACATGAAGGATAAGCTTAGACAACGTCATATTGATCGATTATCACAGGGCTTGTGTAGTCCGGAAAATGGTGTTATATTTATAGATGCATTAATTAATTTGGAAAGAATTTCAGATCATTCATTAAATATCGTTAATTTTGTTGAAAGCGAATTGGTGTAGCATTATCAACAAAACTGCACAAAAAAAACCTTATAAAAATATAAAAAGTCAACATATTCATAATATTCAAGAAATAGAGAAATAAGCTCTTGATATTTTATCTTAAATTAGGTAAAATAATTCTGGATTGAGAAATTTTTGTCAATGTACCAGAGACAGGATTTTCAACCGAAATAATGCATATTCACATGATTAATTGCTGTCTATTGGCAGTATATTATAAATTTAAACAATTAGGAGGAATATAATCATGGCAGTAAAAGTAGCAATTAATGGTTTTGGACGTATCGGCCGTCTTGCATTCAGACAGATGTTCGGCGCAGAAGGTTACGAAATTGTAGCTATCAATGATTTAACAGATGCTAAAATGTTAGCACACTTATTAAAATACGATTCCGCACAGGGTAGATATGCGAAGGCTGATACAGTAGTAGCAAAAGAGAACTCCATCGTTGTAGACGGCAAAGAGATTCAGATTTATGCACAGAAGAATCCCGCTGATTTACCTTGGGGTCAGCTTGGTGTTGACGTAGTTCTTGAGTGTACAGGCTTCTTCGCATCCAAGGCTAAGTCTCAAGCTCATATCGATGCAGGCGCAAAGAAGGTTGTTATCTCTGCTCCGGCAGGTGATGATCTTCCTACCGTAGTTTTCAGCGTTAATGAGAAGATTTTAAAGGCTTCTGATACTATCATTTCTGCAGCTTCTTGTACAACAAACTGCTTAGCTCCTATGGCAGATACATTAAATAAATTAGTTCCCATCGAAAAAGGCTTCATGACAACCATCCATGCTTATACAGGTGATCAGATGACTCTTGACGGACCTCATGCGAAGGGTGATTTAAGAAGAGCTCGTGCAGCTGCTTGCAACATCGTTCCTAATTCTACAGGTGCTGCTAAGGCAATCGGCCTTGTTGTTCCGGAATTAAACGGTAAGTTAGACGGCGCTGCTCAGAGAGTTCCTGTTCCGACAGGCTCTACAACTGAGTTAGTAGCAGTTGTTAACGGTAAGGTTACTAAGGCTGATATCAATGCAGCTATGAAGGCAGCTTCCAGTGCTTCCTTCGGTTACACAGAGGATGAGCTTGTATCTTCCGATATCATCGGTATTACTTACGGTTCTTTATTCGATGCAACCCAGACCAAGGTTATGGATATGGGTGATGGAAAGAGCTTAGTAAAGGTTGTTTCCTGGTACGATAACGAGAACTCCTACACCAGCCAGATGGTTAGAACAATTAAATATTTTGCTGAATTAGCATAAGATATTGATAATGCTTAATTGATCCATCATGGGTCCGGTCTTTCAGGGCCGGACCCTTTTCATTTGCGTTAAAGCAAATGTAAGCAATGAGAACGCGCTATGCGAATAATGCCTGTAAATAGGCTTGAAATACGCGAAATGTGATTTCGATTGTTTGTTACGATCATAGATAACATAGCATGTATTCCTGAATGAAAAACATAGTCTTGAAAGGAGAAAGTTTATGTTAAATAAAAAGTCAGTTGATGATATCAATGTTAAGGGGAAAAGAGTTTTAGTAAGATGCGATTTCAATGTTCCGTTACAGGATGGCAAGATTACCGATGAGGTACGTCTGGTTGAGGCACTTCCTACCATTAAGAAATTAATTAACGATGGTGGAAAGATTATCCTTTGCTCCCATCTGGGAAAACCGAAGGGCGAGCCGAAGCCGGAATTATCCTTAGCACCGGTGGCTGTTAGATTAGCAGAATTACTTGGCAAGGAAGTTAAGTTTGCAAAGGATGATAATGTTGTAGGTGAAAATGCGAAGGCTGCAGTAGCTGCTATGAAGGATGGTGACGTAGTTCTTCTTGAAAATACCCGTTACAGAGTAGAAGAGACAAAGAACGGAGAAGCCTTCAGCAAGGAATTAGCTTCTCTTTGCGATATATTTGTAAATGATGCATTCGGTACTGCTCATAGAGCACACTGCTCCAATGTAGGTGTTACCCAGTTCGTAGAGACTTCCGTTGTTGGTTACTTAATGCAGAAAGAGATCGAATTCCTTGGTAATGCAGTTAACAACCCGAAGAGACCCTTTGTTGCAATCCTTGGTGGCTCTAAAGTATCCAGTAAGATCTCTGTTATTGATAACCTCCTTGATAAGGTGGATACCTTAATCATCGGCGGCGGTATGGCTTATACCTTCATGAAGGCTCTAGGCGAGGAAGTTGGTAAGTCATTATTAGAGCCTGATTTCCTTGATTATGCAAAACAGATGATGGAAAAGGCGGAGAAGAAGGGTGTTAAACTCTTGATTCCGATCGATACTGTAGTTGCTCAGGAATTCTCCAATGACACTCCCTTCAAGACCGTAGGTCGCGGAGAGATTGAGCCTGAATGGGAAGGCCTTGACATCGGTGAGAAGACACGAGTACTCTATGCAGATGCGATCAAAGATGCTAAGACCGTTGTCTGGAACGGACCAATGGGAGTATTTGAATTATCTAATTTTGCAGCTGGTACTATCGCTGTAGCGAAAGCACTTGCTGAGATCGATGCTACCACTATCATCGGCGGTGGTGATTCCGCAGCAGCAGTAAATATCTTAGGCTTTGGCGATAAGATGTCTCATATCTCCACCGGTGGCGGCGCATCCCTTGAATTCTTAGAGGGCAAGGAACTTCCCGGTATCGCAGCAGCAAACGATAAGTAAAAGATTGAAATAGGAGGTTTATCATGCGTAGAAAAATTATAGCAGGTAACTGGAAGATGAATAAGACTCCGGCAGAAGCAGTTGCCTTGATTAATGAATTGAAGCCATTGGTAGTAAACGAGGAGGCTGATGTAGTATTTTGCGTTCCTTCTATATCCTTAACCACTGCTTTGGAAGCAGCCCAAGGAACGAACATTGCTATTGGCGCTCAGAATATGTATTTTGAAGAAAGCGGTGCATATACCGGTGAAATTTCTCCCAGTATGCTAACCAGCATCGGAGTAAAATATGTTATTATCGGACATTCCGAGAGAAGAGAATACTTCGCTGAGACAGATGAGACCGTGAATAAGAAAGTATTAAAAGCATTCGAGCACGGAATTACTCCGATTGTATGCTGCGGTGAGAGCTTAAAGCAGAGAGAACAGGGCATTACAATTGATTGGATCCGTCAACAGATTAAGATTGCTTTCTTAAAGGTATCCGCAGATCAGGCAAAGCAGGCAGTCATCGCTTATGAACCGATCTGGGCGATCGGAACCGGTAAGGTTGCTACCACCGAACAGGCGGAAGAGGTATGCAAGGCAATTCGTGAATGTATCGCTGAGATTTATGACGAGGCTACTGCAGCTGCAATCCGTATTCAGTACGGCGGCAGTGTTACAGCAGCAAGTGCGGCAGACTTATTCTCCCAGGCAAACATTGATGGAGGATTGGTCGGAGGAGCAAGCTTAAAGGCTGACTTCGGAAAGATCGTAAATTATAAATAGTTTTCATTGATCCATCATGGGTCCGGTCGCTAGGGCCGGACCCATTTTTATCCGTTGCGGCTACATAAGCAATACTATTTGACAAATGATGAAGTTTAAGTATATACTTTGATTTGGATTGTATTTATCTCAGGCACCATTCTTTCATAAAGATGGGAATAACTTAAGTGTCGAGCCAATTATAAATATTATATGATTTTTGAAAGTAACATATCGATGTCTCAGCCTAAGATTGAGATTGTGGTATGATTATGATACATGAAATGATATCTTAGCTTTGTCATGCATCGATGGTGCAAAAGGATAGAGTAAACTATCGGATGATTTATTTAGTAAAGGAGCAGATAAAATGAGTAAAAAGCCAACAGTATTAATGATATTGGATGGATATGGTTTAAATGAGAAAAAGGAAGCAAACGCGATTGCAGAAGCAAATACACCGGTAATGGATAAATTAATGGCTGAGTATCCTTTTGTTAAAGGTTATGCAAGCGGTATGGCGGTTGGCCTGCCGGATGGTCAGATGGGCAATTCCGAGGTAGGCCATATTAATATGGGTGCGGGTAGAATTGTTTATCAGGAATTAACCAGAATTACCAAGGAGATTCAGGACGGAGATTTCTTTAAGAATGCAGCATTACTTGCAGCGATGGATAATTGCAAGAGACATAATTCTGATTTGCATCTTTACGGCTTATTATCCGATGGCGGAGTTCACAGCCATAATACGCATCTTTATGCATTACTCGAGCTTGCGAAGAAGCAGGGTCTTTCTAACGTTTATGTTCACGCGTTCCTTGATGGACGTGATACACCTCCGGCTTCCGGAAAAGGCTATGTTGAGAAGCTGTGGGAGCAGATGCAGATTATTGGTGTAGGTAAGATTGCAACCGTAATGGGACGTTATTATGCTATGGACCGCGATAATCGTTGGGATCGTGTAGAGAAAGCTTACCGTGCGATGGTGAACGGGGAAGGTGAGCATGCTGAAAGTGGAGTGCTTGCAGTACAGAATTCCTATGATGCTGAGAAATACGATGAATTCGTGTTACCGACAGTGGTAACTGAGAACGGTAAACCGGTTGCAACAATTAAGGATAAGGATTCGGTGATTTTCTTCAACTTCAGACCTGATCGTGCAAGAGAAATTACAAGAGTATTCTGCGATGAAGAGTTCAAGGGCTTTGAACGCGGTAAGAGAGTGGAAACTACTTATGTATGCTTCTCTGAATATGACATTACGATACCCAATAAAATTGTAGCCTTCCATAAGATATCCTTAGATAATACCTTCGGTCAGTTCCTGGCTGCAAATCATAAGACACAGCTTCGTCTTGCGGAGACAGAGAAGTATGCACATGTAACCTTTTTCTTCAATGCAGGCGTTGAGGTTCCGAATGAGGGAGAGGATCGTATTCTTGTGAATTCTCCCAAGGTTGCAACCTATGATCTGCAACCTGAGATGAGCGCATTTGATGTAGCGGATAATCTCGTTAAATCGATTAAGTCTGGTAAATATGATGTGATTGTAGTGAATTTTGCTAACCCGGATATGGTTGGTCATACCGGTATCGAGAATGCAGCAATTAAAGCAATTGAAGCAGTAGATAAATGTGTAGGAATGGCAGTGGAGGCATTACTTGAGGTGGATGGTCAGATGTTTATCTGCGCAGACCATGGTAATGCAGAGCAGCTTGTTGATTATACTACCAATGAACCTTTTACAGCACATACTACAAACCCGGTTCCTTTTATCTTGGTAAACTATGACAAGAATTATAAATTAGCAGAGGGTGGATGTCTTGCTGACATAATTCCTACCATGATCGAGATGATGGGCATGGTAAAGCCGGATGAAATGACGGGCAAATCCCTACTGATCAAAAAATAAGTTGAAATAATTTCTGTTATATGGTAGAATTGAGTTTAGTTTTTAGGAGGTGTAGACATGGAAGCTTTAAAACTATTGGTTCAGATCGTGTACATTTTAGTATGTATAGCATTAACCTTCGTAGTACTGAGACAGGAGGGTAAGCAGGCTGGTTTATCCGGAGCATTGACCGGAACAACTGAGACCTACTGGGCTAAGAACAAGGGACGTTCTGTTGAAGGTACACTCGAGAGAGTAACCAAGTATTTAGCTGCAGCGTTTATCGTTCTTTCCATCGTTTTATGTTTGAATTGGTAATACCAGGCAATCGGCCATAGGCATTGTTGGTTTACAATTATGATCAAAGTATTCAAAACACTCTGAAACTACTCAGAGTGTTTTTTTACATTTACAAAAGAAAAAGCGCGCCACTAAGAATTTCAGATTCTTATTTTAAAACAAGCAATATATGGTATACTAATAGTATATAAGGTTTTGTATAATCCAGAATCCTTCGGAACAATTGCGAATTTAAGTGCACGGACCAAGTTCCTTTGAAGTAGGATGAAGCATCGTAGGGTAGGATGAGACTATTATTGCATATTAGATAAGAACTTGAAGCGAATTTATTATGAAAAGCAGGTGTAGCAAGTGAAGGAAAATGAAATGTTAGAAGAAAAGAAGACGATGCTTGAGGAGATGTTCTCAAGTAAAGAATATAAACCCATGAGATTCAAGGACCTGGTTGCATTATTGCAGGTCCCTAGAAATGCAAAGCATGAACTCAAGATGGTGTTGGACCAGATGATTTCAGCAGGTAAGATCATACTGGATTCCCAGGGGCGTTATCGGATACCCGGGGATGATATGAAGGTTGGAACCTTCTCAGGGACTCAGAGAGGCTTTGGCTTCGTAACTATTGAGGGAGAAGACCAGGATATCTTCATCCCCGGAGATGCGACAAAGGGGGCTCTTCATGGGGACAAGGTTATGATCATTATTAAGAATGAGCAAACCGGGAGAAGAAAAGAAGGTGCTGTTGTTAATATTGTTGAGCGAAACAGCAATGAAATAGTCGGGACTTTTGAGAAAAGTAAGAATTTTGGATTTGTATTGCCGGATAGTCAGAAGTTTGGTAAAGATATCTTTATTCCGAAGGAACATACGAAGGGAGCTGTATCAGGTCATAAAGTCGTGGTTAAGCTGACCAATTACGGCGATGCAACGACGAACCCGGAAGGAAAAGTAATTGAGATCCTCGGCCATGTGAATGATCCCGGTGTTGATATTATGTCAGTCGTACGTGCTTATGATCTTCCGGTGGATTTCACTGAGGAGGTTATGCGGACACTCAATCAAGTGCCTGAGGAGATTGATCCGGAGGAAGTAAAAAGCCGCAGAGATATCCGCGATATTACTACGGTTACAATCGACGGCGAGGATGCTAAGGATCTGGATGATGCAATCACTCTCAGCAAAGAAAACGATGTCTATCGGCTTGGAGTTCATATTGCGGATGTGACGCATTATGTGAAGGAGGGAGCTCCTCTGGATAAGGAAGCCCTGAAGAGGGGAACCAGTGTATATCTCGTGGACCGTGTTATCCCGATGCTTCCGCATAAATTATCCAATGGGATCTGTTCCTTGAATCCCGGAGTAGATCGACTGGCACTCAGCTGCTTTATGGATATTGATGCGAAGGGTAATGTACTGGGGCATGAGATTGCAGAGACAGTGATCCGATCGGACCGTCGTATGACTTATACGAATGTGTCGAAGATCGTAGAGGAAAGCGATGAAGAGGTAAGCAAGGAATACGAGGAACTGGTTCCGTTGTTTTTACTGATGCAGGAGCTTGCAGAGATACTGCGTGAACGCAGACATAAGAGAGGTTCCATTAATTTTGATTTCCCAGAGAGTAAGATTGTGGTAGATAAGCAGGGAAAACCTCTTGAGATTAAACCATATGAACGCAATAAAGCGACAAAGATTATCGAGGAATTCATGCTGATCGCTAATGAGACGATTGCTGAGGACTTCTTCTGGCAGGAGATACCTTTTGTGTACCGTACCCATGATAATCCGGATGAGGAGAAGATTCAAAAGCTGGCGATCTTTATTAATAACTTTGGCTATAGTATCAAACTTGGTCAGGAGGAGATTCACCCGAAGGAGCTACAGAAGCTGTTAATCAAGGTGGAGGATACCCCGGAGGAATCCTTAATCAGCAGGTTAACCTTACGGTCGATGAAGCAAGCAAAATATACCGTCGTAAATACAGGGCATTTTGGGCTTTCTGCAAAATATTACTGTCATTTTACATCGCCGATTCGCCGCTACCCGGATCTTCAGATTCACAGGATTATTAAGGAGAATCTGAATGGTAAGCTGGGAGAGAAGAGAGTGCAGCATTATGAAAAAATCTTATATGAGGTAGCAAACCATTCCAGTAAGACCGAACGCCGTGCGGAGGAAGCAGAGCGGGAGGTTGAGAAGATGAAGAAGGTCGAATATATGATGGATCATATAGGAGAGACCTTTGAAGGAGTAATCTCGGGAGTTACCTCCTGGGGAATGTATGTCGAGCTGCCAAATACGATCGAGGGAATGATCCGTGTCAGTGAGATGGACGATGACTATTATATCTATGACGAAGAGCGTTATCAGATGATTGGTGAGCATACCAAGAAAGTATACAAATTGGGGCAAAAGGTTATAGTTGAGGTGGTGAATGCCGATAAGCTTCAACGGACCATTGATTTTGCTCTTGTGGAGGGAGAAGAGTAAGTGGGGGAAAATATTAAATTGATTGCCAATAATAAGAAGGCATATTTTGATTATTTTATCGAAGATAAGTTTGAAGCAGGTATCGCATTGCACGGAACAGAGGTAAAATCCCTACGTATGGGAAAATGCAGCTTAAAGGAATCCTTCCTTCGAATCGAGAAGGGTGAGATGTACATCTATAATATGCACATCAGCCCCTATGAGAAGGGAAATATCTTTAATAAGGATCCGCTTAGGGTGCGTAAGCTTTTGATGCACAAATACGAGATTAATAAAATCGGCGGACAGCTGGTGCTAAAGGGATATACGTTGGTACCGCTGCAGATCTATTTTAAAGGAAGTCTTGTGAAGGTTGAGGTCGGTCTGGCACGCGGTAAGAAGCTGTATGACAAGCGAGAAGACATCGCAAAGAAGGACCAGAGAAGAGAAGCGGAGAAAGACTTTAAAGTTAAGAACTTGTATTAATTACAAAAGAGTAAGGTTGATGAACTACAAAGGAGGATACCATACTTGAGACGAGTAAGGATGGCGTTATTTATCATTTGGATGTTGTTATGCGTGGTGTTCACTGACCACGATACTTCTACAGTGCTGGCAGCTCAGAAGAACGGCATGATGATTACTCTGACTCAGGCAGGGCAGGTGCTGGATTCAATCTCCTATCAAGGAATCACGGTGGAAGCAGTCTATACCAGTGAAGCTCATTCCGGGTCGGATCCAATCTATAGCTGTGCTGCATTTGTAAAGAAATTCTATCAGTCAACCTATGGAATCAAGGTATATAACTTGAATTCTTCATCTAGTACACCACTAATTTATGATAACAAAGGAAGTTTCATAGTTACCGATCTGCCACAGGTAGGTGATATTGTCCGGGATAATAATAGGACTCATTGGGCAATAGTAAAGGAGATCTTGGGAGATACTGTGACCTTGATACAACAAAATTATCAAACGGGTAGAACAGCCTGGGTTGGATGCAGTGTGGACAGGAAGGATACAGGATATACGTTCTTCACTTATAGTGAGAGAAAGCAGGAAGATCCGACGATTCTTGCTCCGCAGGTGATGGAGACGGAGAAGACGCTATATAACGGATATCTGGACTATAAGCTACAATTGAGTCAAGTAAAGGAAGATGCAGCGGTATTCTATAGCTCAGATCACCCGGAGGTTGCTTTGGTTAGTGTGGATGGGGTAGTGACTCCTCTGCAAAAAGGAGAGGCAATCCTGTATATTAACATACTACAGGATAATGTCATCTATACTCTTCAGGTGAAGGTCATAGTAAAGGAACCATATATTAAGCTGTCCTCTTCCAAGAAGGAGCTTAGTGTGGGTGAGAGCACAACGATAAAGCTAAAAAGATATGGTACACAGGAAGAAGTGATATGGCAGGTAACTGATCCGACAATTGCCGGCATCAACGAAATAACTGGTAAATTGACTGCCAAAAAGAAGGGGACTGTCACAGTTAGCGTTAAGACGGATTGTGGTCTGTCAGCAAATCTTAAAATTAAGGTTAAATGAATGAAGCATACCCCCATTCCCGGAAGTAATGGAAGAAACAAGCTTTTACCATTTTAATAATTGTGAGTCAAATTGCGCTGCATGTTCTTCCTGGGGGCTTCGGCTTCTTTATTAAAATTCTTTTTATATGAATTTCTGTATTTGATTGGTAAGTATGGTTATAACATAATAGATTAATTTATCGCTGATTACTTGACACATTGGATAAAATGTATTACGATAAATGTGCGTTTGAATGCCGGATTTACAATCTTACCTAACGGGGTTGTACTGGTTTCGACGGGGGTTTTGAAATTGTATAAGCCATTCGCAGACTAGGACTGCGTCATCAACTTAGAACTAAAATTAAACGCAAACAATAATTACGAATTAGCTGCTGCGTAAGCAGCTTGTCGACCCTAAGCAACTCGCGGCTTAGGACCTCGGCATCAAATTAGCGGGGCCCTCTATCTCCAAAGCTTTGCGGAGGTAGAAGAAACATGAAGCTACCGAAACCATGAGCCTGTCTGTCGGCGCTTGGCGGAGGGAACAGCGAACTTCGGGTTCGCATAAAAGATAGACTGTAATGGGAGAAAATGCAATGAATGGGCTTTCGGACAGGGGTTCAACTCCCCTCAGCTCCATCGAATTTTACCACATCTACCACAAGATGTGGTATTTTTATGCCTATAAATATCCATATATTGTATAAAAACATACGTTCCATACAATAGGTAGACATATAGGTAGACACATTCGAAAAAGCATGGTATTATATAGATAATTTGGTAGACTTTTTTGAAAGGTGGTAGACAAATGACAAAAGCTAATAAGACAGGTATAAATAAAAATAAAAAACACTCATATAAGCAAAAGCCAAATAGACATAAGGTTGAGACGAATATATATTATGATACCGCGAAGAAGCTTTACTATGTCAATCTTGACTATGGTAAAGATGAGAATGGAAAACGAATTAAGCCTAATGTAACTACAAAAACCAAAAAAGAAGCACAGCAGATACTTAGGGAATTCCAAGCTAATAAAACCAAGGGAACACTTGTAAAACCTAAAGAAGATAAGTTATCAGACTGGCTTAAATATTGGATAAATGATATATGTAAGAATAATAGAGCCGAAACTACGGTTTATGGATATGAAAATATAATAAAAAATCATATTAATCCCGTTTTGGGAAATATAAAACTTCAAAATCTAACACCAATACAGATACAGCAATATTACAGTAAGCTTATTAATCGAGCTGAGAACCCACTGTCAGAAAACACAGTTCGAAAACATCATGACTTGCTTAAGACTGCTTTAGGGGTTGCAGTAAAACAGGACATATTACTCCGCAATCCATGCGATAAAGTTGAAGCTCCAAAGAAGACAAAACCCGAACAGAATTTCTATACAGCGGAACAAGTCAAAGGCTTAAAAGAACTATTAGAAAACCACAGACTAAAAACAGCAATTTACCTCTTGGCTCAATTTGGATTAAGAAGGGGAGAATTATGTGGATTAAGGTGGGAAAACATAGACTTTGAGAAAAAAGCAATCTATATCGTTGAAACGAGAACTACAGCTGGGCAGAATGAAATAATAAAAGAACCAAAGAATAGAACTTCATTTCGTACATTACTGTTAGTAGACGTCATTATTCCAATTCTACAAGAAGAATATGCTAGACAACAGGAAAATAGAAAGAAGTATGGCAAGGATTATATAGAAACAGATTATGTCATAGTCATGGAGAATGGTAAACCTTATAGACCAAACTACTTATCTGAACTATTCACTAAATTTATAGAGGAGACGCATCTTCCTAAACTTACGTTGCATGGCTTACGTCATACAGTAGCATCAATACTATTTGAAGAGAATCTACAAACTAAAAAAGTATCGGATTATCTAGGGCATTCTAATGTAGGTACAACAAATGAAATATATGCTCATTTTACAAGGAAAACTCATGAAGATACAGCGAACTTGTTAGCTAGTAAAATATAGTATAATATAAGTCTATTGCATACACAGAATTTAGATACAGTATCATCCAATTCAAATGGTATTGATTGTAATTTTGCTGGGTTACTAGCTGGTGAAAATAACAGGAGGAAGATAAATTGTTTCATACAATAACTATAAGCCACATTGTTCCGTATGATTATAGAACTAATACTAATAGGATTATTTTTGAACAGTTGGAGAATGAATATGGAGTAACTATCAATGAACGAAGGGGTAAGTACAAGAAGTTAAGTCTAAGTCCATGTATAGGAATCTGGATAGATTTCTGGAAAATTAATATGGATGCATTTCCTGTTAATATGGACTATAAATATTTTATTAATATCTATTTTAATCCGTTGGAAATGATAACAAGCTCTCGAATACATAATACGAATGAATTAGATATCCCGTTGATTAGAGAAAAATTTAACGATGCCTTGAGATATGTAAGCAATGATTTTATGGATTTTAATGATTGGCAAGTTAAACGTATTGATTATGCAAGCTATTTTTTGTCGGAATACCATTATGAATACATTGAGCTTTTTAAGAAGAGTAAGTTACCGCTTAAAGTTAAGAAACTAGAATATGAAGGTTCGATGTATTATAGAAACAAATCACGGACATATAATTTTTACTCTAAGCAGTTTCATACCGAACATCATAAAAAGTTTTCTGTAGATGAGAAGGCTCAAGCAAATGATTATGTTCGCATAGAGGTTCAATATAAATATAGTCCAATTCGTTCGATACAGAAGAAGAATAATATGTCGGATAGAACGGTGAAAAATATTCTTAGTGGTAGAATAGCTCTAGAGGAAATTACGAACGCCTACAATAAATGTATATGCAAAGGAGATTTCTATAAATTAAAAACAGCTCAGCGTAGAATTGATAAGTCTGATTATACAGATGCAACTAAGGAAAAATTAAAGGATTTCTTAGTATATCTACGTAAGAGAAAATATAGCAATCTAAATGAAGCAAAAGCTGACTTTATGAAAGCTATGAATAAATCGGTAGCAACCTTTGATGATTGGATTGCTAAGCTTGAGTCAATTAATATAAATCCTGTTACTCTGCCTGACGATTTCCCTGTGCCTGTTCTTGCTAATCAACTTGATGTAATAAGGAAAAATATAATTGATAGTAGTTATTTCTTGGACAACAATACAGATATAGATTGGTTAGAAAACAGTGATATGGAAATTATAAGAAACTATCCACTAATCGGCAATGATATTTCAATCTAGCTGAGAGTATAGAATAGAAGAATTGTATTGATACTAATTTAACCCTTCTATACGTTAAATAGGCTCTAAATCCTTTAGGTGATAAATATACCGTCTAATGGATTTAAGAGCCTTATTTCTTTATATACTCAAAATAGAGCCAAGAATAGTAATAGAAGAAGGGGGGTACTAGGGGAGTTTGATAATGACATAAAAAAGAACATGTGTTCTGAATTAATTTAATACATATAATATTAACACGACATTAAAATTAAATACTGTTTAAAATCTATGATAAATAAAGGCTCTAATTACATTAGTTAAAAAGGTTACGACAAATAGAATTTTTATAAGAATGATAATGTTTTTATATAATATACACTCAATATAATATCTTTACGACTTATACCCTCAATTTTTGGTACTGTATATAGGTGTGTTTCGGTGAATTTTCGTCAGTCTTTTTTAATAAATATTTAAATTATATTTACAAAATATGTAACTTGTATAATTCTACTGCATCTAATGGTTGAATATTCTTTGAAAGGAGGTGGGGAACTTGGCTGATTTTTCAGAAATATATGAAGAATATATACGTAAAGTATATCGCTTTTTACTTGCACTTTCTGGTTGTGAGTGTACAGCAGAGGAACTTACTCAACAAACTTTTTATAAGGCTTTTTTACATATAGAACACTTTGAAGGACGTAGTAGTTTATATACTTGGCTATGTCAAATAGGCAAAAATGAATGGCTGATGGAATGTAGGAAGAAAACGATTATTTCTTATAATGAACTTGAAAAAATTTCGGACAATAAAAATCCAGAGACAGAAGCAATCCGACATGCTGAACAGAGATTGGTTCAAGAAGCTATACAGAGAATGCCATCATTATATAGAGATGTAATGATTTATCGAACCTATGGAGATTTGTCTTTTGAAGAAATTGCTACAATCTTTGGCAAAACTGAGAGTTGGGCAAAGGTAACCTACTTTCGGGGAAAAGAAAAATTAAGAAATGAGTTGGAGGGAAGTATATGATACCATGCGAAGTATATAATGACTTGATAATGTTATATGTATCAGAGGAATGTACAGAGTGCACAAGGCAATTGGTTGAGGAACACTTAAAAACCTGTCCCGACTGTCAAAAATATTATCAGGGATTATTAGAACCGATAACAAAGGTAGAGTTAATGCCTGAACTATTAGATGAAAAAGTAAAAGATTTTGAAGTTAAGAAGAGTCTTTTAAAAATCCGAAAACGTTGGTTCATCTCAGTAGTCAGTATAGTTTTGATTTTAGGATTGACATTAGGTACTGGTTATATGACTTATAACCAAGCAAGAGGAGAAGGAATTTGTTTTACTAATCAAGATGAGCTGATGATGTCGAAATCATTTATTAAAGCAATCAAAAATGGAAATTATGAAAAGGCATTTTCAATGCTTAATATCGAAAAGATGTATAAATACATAACCATTGACCAAGTTGAGAGTTTGGTACACCTACAAGGAAGATTATATTCGGTTGAACCTATTAATGAGTGGAGTATGGATGAAAAAGAAGTATTAATTAACAAAGTCACTATGTGCTCTGATTATTACAAGGAAATGGGCTTTAAAAGCTATAAAGAAAAGCAGTGGAAGGAATTCTTAAGAAGAATGGAGAATATGAAATCTCAAGGAATAACAATAACGGATTATACAATAGATGCAGTTCATTATATTAAGAACGATGATAATGGAAAAGGATGTTGGGATATAGATTTTAAGGTTAAGTGCAGTAATCAGGATATTGGTTGGATTACATTAAGAATTAATAATGATGCTATTATGATTGTTGATGATAAATGGAGTACAAATATTTTGCAAAGCAATCTTTTATTACCAGAGGATGTTGATACTTATTACACATATACCTATACTGGGGAAAGGGAACTGTGGAATGCTGAACTTAAAGTAATTGAAACGCCTAAATTTACTAAAACAGATAGCGGATTGGATGTCGAAGTTGAAACAAAAAGGGTATTAGTGATAAATTATGAAGGAGAATTAGCTGATTTATCTTCTTCAAAAAATATAGAGATTACATATAGGTGTAATGATGAAAGTTATAATAGAATTACGGGTATTATAGGAAATATTTCATCTAAGACATTTACATTAAATTCAGTAATTACTAATGGTATACTCTATGATGAAGATGATATAATTACAGTGCTAATAGGTGCGAATAGAAAAGTCACACTAATCAATGGTACGATTGTGAATAGTGGAGACAGTTTATCAGTTCTTAAATTAAGGTGTAAGTGAAATTGATTTTCATTAAATAGGACAATATGTATAATGATAGACAGAATAAGAGACAACAAGAATTATACATACTTTAGAGCTTCTCTATCTTTCTCAAATGCTAAAAGGAGGGAAAACATGTCCCTCCTTTAGCATATCCATATACCAATATTATTATCTAATAGAGCTTATTCCTTATTCTTTAGCTCTCCAATGTAACACAATAGATATTATGTTACTTATCGTATTTTGATTTAAACACCGCTAAATTAAGGGTTTCCTTGATGCTGTCGGTTCTTTTTTGTTTAAATATATTGAAAAAGGAAGATGAATGTAACATATTGTGTTGACAAGTTACATTGAAAATGGTAATATTTGACTCATATAAATTTAAGGAGATTGCAGATATGAAAACAGTACAACCTATACGTGACCCTAAATTAATATCTTTTATGAAAGATAAGCTCAAAACTAAGCATGAGAAGTACTATATTATGTTTATATGTGGTATCAATATCGGATTAAGGGTTTCCGATGTATTAAATCTAAAAGTATCTGATATTATGGGCAGGAGTCATATATTAATCACCGAGCAAAAGACAGGAAAACATAAACGCTTCTTAATTAATGACAAATTATTATGTGAACTTGAAAGATACATAAGAGACAATGAATTAGGTATTGATGATTACTTAGTGCAGAGTAGAAAAGGTGAAAATAAACCACTTACTAGAATACAGGCTTATAGGGTATTAAATGATGTAGCAAAGGAACTAGGATTACAAGAGATTGGTACGCATACTATGAGAAAGACATTTGGTTTCTGGCATTATAAACAGTATAAGGATATTGCTATATTACAGGATATCTTTAATCATTCTGCTCCTAGTATTACATTGAGATATATTGGTATAAATGATGATATGAAAGATGATACTATTAGGAATTTCTATATTTAACATTAGTTGGACTTGTGTGAAATAAGCATAAGTCCTTCTGTTTTTGTGACACGATTTAAAGAGGGGGTGAAAAAAACTTATAATACTAATAGTAATGATGAAAATAAGAGTAGCTGATTTGTTGTGATATTTACCAATACTAGTCAATGTCGAGAATGTAATGAAAAAAATGTAGAATATTTCATAATTTAGGAAAAAACTATTGAAAACATATATCAAAAGTAATATAGTTGAATTAGGAATAATTAACTATTATTATGGAAATGAGGTGTTTTTATGAAGTATAATTCAGCAAAATTAGTTACTGACGGAGTTATTAGTGAAGTAGACTTACAGGATATGAGGGAAGATAAAATTAAAGAACTATTAGGTAATTTGTTTTGTCCTGGGGAAGATTGTATGGCGACATTATTTATTAGTCATAACTCAAGAAATGGTGGCAAGACAGTATATCTGAAAGCTATGAATGAAAATCATATAGACACCTGTCCATATAAAGATGAAAATTTCAAAGCTATTACTACTAGAATACCAATAGGTGGTTTTTATACGGAGGAGCAAATAAATACATATGTTCGAAATCTATATCGAGATGTAACTACACCTATTGAAGAGAAGAAGAGAAAAAAAGGGCAGGTTCGTAAAAAAGGAGAAACTACTAAATTAACAAAGGATAAAATAAGTAGAGTAGTCAAATCTGGTAGAATTATATATGGTGATGATAAAACCGAGGGTAATAAGGGAAGAATGAGTAGGAGGTATGAGGTTACAGCAGACGACAAAGGTGATATGGTAGGTGTTTATGGCTATGTTGAAAGTATAACAGAAGATAAATATGGATTATTCCATATAAAATATAAAGATGATAGACTGCGGAATCTTGATATATTAATTGGTTCAGTATATAAATATAACAATGCTGATGATTTCAGCCGTATGGGGCAATTGCTGAAATATTATAACGAAGCAATTGCTAAGTCCCAAAAGGTATATTGTGTCTGTGCAGGATTGGTTACAGAATACAATAATCAGTTAACAATAGAACTACAGACTAACCATAGCTTTGTGGTTGACGGACTTAATATTACTAATATTGTTAGAAATAATGTTCGGGATTAATATAAGTTTTGGTAGACATTTGGTAGACTCAACTAAAAAAGATTATAAAAATTTCAGAATTTTTACTTTTATAGGGATAATGCAAAATGAACTGAAAGCATGGAAATTAAGTAATTCTTCAATGTTTATTATAAAAAATTAAACGTCTGAAAATTCCATAAAACAACAGTTCAACTCCCCTCAGCTCCATACACTCGGGAATGCCGTAGAATTAAGGCTTTGAGCCTCTACGATATTCCTTTTTTGTTGTCAAAATAGTCATTTTTTTGTTGTCAAAATGTTGTCAGGTTTTTGCTATCATATTTACATCTTTTCCATAGCTAAACGAACCTTTTCACTGACATCATCTGTTGGTTTATAATACGCACTTATGGTGGTTCTTGAATTGGTGTGTCCGATTAATTTAGTGACCTTAGACAACGGCACGTCTTGATCGATTAAATTACTTGTCCATGTTTTTCGGATTTTATGAGATGACTTATAATCGATGCCAGCAGCTCTACAGACGACTTCAAGTGTTCGCGCAAAGTTACGTTTGGTTTCTTGGGTCCCTTTATTAGTGCATACTACGTACTTACTACTGATACCCATTTGTTGATTGCGTCTTTGCAGTTCTCTTAAGACATCAATTGCAGCATCGCATATTTCTATTCTGCGTCTACCAGCCTTCGTCTTTGGTGTAGTATCTTTTTTAATCATTTTGCCGGTGTAATTAAGATTCTCATCCCGTTCTTTAATCACGACATTACCCTTATTAATCTTGATAATCCTGTTATCGAAGTCAATGTCATCCCATGTAAGAGCTATAAGTTCACCGATTCGAAGACCTAGTTTAAAATTGAGAAGAATTGCAGGTGCTGTACGATATCTCCTTGATTTAGACCAAGCGTTACTGATGGCATATTTTAACTTCTCTTTTTCACTATCCGTAAAACTGTCAAGTGACTCGTCATTATCATCACAATCGGGATCCTCTGTTTTCATTACACAAGGACGAAATTCAACTTTGTCCATAGGATTTTTCGTGATATATTCGAGCGACACTGCTTTTTCCAAAGATTGATCAAGTAACTCAATAATCTTTTTTAATGACGATAGGCTCAGACCGGAATCAATCTTGGCATTAATATACATTTGCATGTCATTCAAAGTAATATTGTACAAGGCCATATCACCGATTTTATTGTTTTTAACATGGTGAATATATGTACTTTCAATCCTGTCATAAGTTGAACTTTTAACATTGCGGTATTTATAAGTCTTGAGCCAATAGTCTATGAAGTCACTCAAAGTGTAAATGTTTTTGCCAGCTTCATCTACAATTTTATCTTTTCGTTTAAACTCTTTGATCTTGTTTCGCACTTCGACTTCAGTCATTCCATAAATATATTTTCTTTTATGATTTCTATCATAGACTGTAGCCATATATCTTCCGTCAGATCTTATTGTGATCTGTTTCTTCATTTCGCTCCCTTCTTGTTGTGACATCGCGCTTGCTGTTATTATACCACTTGATTCCAACGCATCATATAATAATTTTAATTGTTCAAGATTTATTTTTTCTGACATATGAACCTCACTTATTTTTAGTAAGCACTAATAAATGCTCCTAAAAGTGGTATGTCTGATACCGAACAAAAACCTGATGCTTTGGAATAGCCTAAAATCAAGGGGTCTGGAAAAAAGTTGTGCTGAAGCAATTAAATTCCATTAAACAAGAGTGTATTAGATTGAAGTACAAATAATCGACACGAAAATCGTTCACTGAGATCATTATATAAGTCAATTTGATATCATTAGAGTTTTGATTCAAATCGGAAGACCAGCTTTCTTCTCGTTGATTCAATACTAAAATAGTGATCTTAAAGATCGTTTAGTGAAATTAACTGAGATATGAAAGAGTATCAGTATCTTATGCTGTTCTAGCGTATATATAAAACAGCATAAGGTAACTTTTTCATATAATAGGGTTTGGTTTTTAAAGTAAGATGTCTCAAAGGGGACCTGTATGGGGGACCTTAAGAATTATTGATTATAATGAGATTGGAAGGAATTAGGGAGGAATTACTTGTTAAATGAGATTAGTCTGATATAATAATATTGAAATAAATTACAAAATATTCAAATATTTAGAGATATATGACACAGAATGTCTGTTCAATAAGTTATAATCATTCAATAGTTGTAGGAAATGAATTTTCGAATTTTCTGAATGATAATTAAGTTGTTAGTAAATTAGATAAGGACATAAATGTAAATAGTAACTGTAGGAGATCTTCAAATCCGGTTTACAGGACAGCGCAAACTGTATTATTTATATCAAAGAATGACATTCTAGCCAAAAGAATGGAAAATATCAGATTTACTTGAAATTCGTAAAATGTAAAAAATAACCATGTTATTCATTCAAAGTAGTTTTATAAGTTTACTAAGCACATGACTGAAAGGAGGAGGCACTTGGAGTATTACGCACGTTCAGCTAACAAAAACGGAGAAAAAGAAACTGTAATTCATCATGTATGTCAAGTAGCACATTATGCAGAAGAGAATGCTGGCCATTTTGATAAAAGAATGGAGGGTAGATTGGCAGGACTGTTCCATGATTTTGGAAAGATGGGGCATCTATTTCAGGAAGTATTGGAAAATAATGAAACAAAGGTTAATCATGAAATGGCTGGGGCAGAGATTGTTAGACGAATTTTTGGTGAGGAAAAATCATTTAAAATTCAAATGGTTATCTGCGCCCATCACAAGGGTCTTGATGTTTCGCTACCAAGTAGTCTTCAATATTACTTTGATGAGGATTACAAGGATAAATATGGGAGAAAAATGTCCATTAAAGATACCGAAGAATTCGTAAAAGACTATCAATATTTTATGAAAGAGATTCAATCAAAAGTACAAGCTTATAAATCAGACAAGTATGTATGTTGTAAGAATTTTAGAATAGAAGAAATGCTTGCAACCAGAATGTTGTTTTCAGCATTAGTAGATGCAGATTATACCGCATCAGCGGAGCATTACGATCCTGATATAAATGAACAGTCTACCGGAGAAACCCTTAATCCAAAACTATTGCTAGATCGTCTTTATGCAATAAGAGATGAAATCAAGTCCAATAGTAAGGCGAATATCGAAGTTGACCGACTACGAGATCAGGTTTTCTTAGATTGTATAGAAGCAGCAAGAAAACAATCAGGGTTGTTCACTTTAACTGCACCTACCGGAATGGGAAAAACACTTGCACTACTGGCATTTGCATTAAAGCACGCTCAAGTTCATAACAAAAGGCGCATTATCATAATACTACCTTTTTTAAGTATTATTGAGCAGAACGCAAAGCAATATCGAAACATATGTAACACATTGTTAGAAGACCATAGCCAGACAGAATATGATGAAAACTCACGACTTTATGCCGATAGATGGCGTGCTGATATAATCGTTACTACTTCTGTTAAATTTTTTGAAAGTTTATTTAATGATAGACCTTCAGTATGTAGAAGAATACATAGTATCTCTGATAGTGTTATAGTCTTTGATGAAGCTCAAAGCTTACCTTATACTTTAATTGGTGCTACGATTGAGAGTATGAATGCCTTATGTATACAATATAAATGCTCTGTTGTTTTTTCTACAGCGACACAACCAGCATATGAATATCGGAACGATTTGGTTTGGAATCCTATAGAGATTATTCAAAACAGCCAGGCATTATTTCAAGCGACAAAGCGTGTAAATATAAGTTGGTACATACAAGAAAAACGTTCACTTAATGATTTGGCATTGCAAATGATGGATAGTCATTCTTGCTGTACGATAGTAAATATGAAAGGCCATGCATCAGAATTATTTCATTCGCTGTCTCGGGCATGTCAGAAGGAGAGTGAAAGCTTGTTTCATATTTCAACAGATATGTGTATTGCTCATCGTGAGGACACTATGAAAGAGATTAATCGACGTCTGTCTGCTCAGCAATCATGTCGCTTAGTATCAACGCAATGTATCGAAGCAGGTGTTGATTTGGATTTTGATAGGGTGTATCGGGCATTAGCTCCTCTTGATGCAATAGTACAAAGTGCAGGGAGATGCAATCGAAATGGTAGGCTTACTTTAGGGGAAGTTGAAGTATTTGTTCCAGAAGATGAGCGATATCCAGACATTGCCTATGAGAACGCAGCAAATATTGTTAAGCTGCTACTTAGGGAAAAGGAAATTGATATTAACAATCCCGAACATATGAGAGAATATTATAAATATCTTTATCAGCAATTCAATCAGGATAAGGAAGAGCTTACCAATGCTATCAATCATTTGGATTATGAGAAAGTATCATCAGAATATAAACTCATTCCAAATAAAGGTAATACAGTAATAGTACCATATATAGGTAGAATCGTATTATTTAAAGAAATTTGTGAACAGATAAGAGCTGAGGGACTATCACCATCGGTAATGAAGAAGGCACAGCCTATTACAGTAACAGTCTTTGGGAATAAGATAGCCGACATTGCTGAACAGCTTAATTTTAAATCAACAAGGAGAGGAATGAAAGGAGGGAAATCAAACTGGTATATCTTGCTTGATGATTCTTTATACGATGAGAAAACAGGGTTAAAGATCACTAAGTCTACAAGTTTGGATACTATTATTTAAGAAGGGAGGAATATTATTGAATCAACTTGTTATTGAGGTATGGGGTGATTTTGCATGCTTCACTCGCGCTGAAGCCAAAGTGGAGCGCCTCAGCTATCCATTACCGACACCATCAGCGATGCGAGGAATATTAAGTGCGATTTATTCAAAACCAGCTGAGTTTTATTGGCAAATCAATCGTATTGAAGTTTTGAATCCTATTAAATACATCAGCATTAAGAGAAATGAGGTGAAAAAGAAAGTTGATGGCAAAAAATCCATTTTGATTGAAGACGAACGTACACAAAGACAAAGTGTGGTTTTACAAGATGTACGATATCGGGTATATGCAAGTATTGTTCGCAATAAAAACTGCCGGCATAGCATTGATGAACTTTATAAGCAAGCGTTTCGACGAATTCAAAATGGAAAATGCTTTTACCAGCCGTCGCTAGGATGTCGTGAGTTCGTTGCATATTTTGAAGAGAGCGATAGTGTCAAGAAGCCGATTGATTACACACAGGATCTGGGATACATGCTGTATGATGTATTTGACCTACATCGGATTGAACCATTATCTAAAGAGAAACCATATATCAGCTTATTTCGGGCAAGGGTAGAAAATGGTGTTCTGGAAATTCCGGATTTTGATAGTACTGAGGTTTTAAAACCGGGAGGTGGAAATGCTTAAGGAGATATATGATTATGGTGTTCGGGCAAATATAGCAAGTCCGGTGGGATTTAAATATAAAAATGTAAAAGCATATATAAGCCTTTCATCAAAAGGCGAATTTATAGCAATCGAAGCTGCACCGAACGAAAAGCAGCTTTGTCCTGACATAGGATCTATGGCGAATGGACGCGAAAAGTCTAATATCATTGTTGAGAAAGCAGAAATTGTTTTTGGGCTTACAGAAAAAGGCAGAGCGAAGACACCATTCTATCTGAATGCACTTGAGCAAGGAAGCGCATACGATCCACTGTTTCAAATATGCTTGAATGCGTTACAAAATGAAGAGATGCGGCTAACAATGATTACACAATTTTATGAAAAAAAGTATAAGAATGGCGATCCAATCGGATTTAAAATCGATAATTTTCAATTAGAGAAAAGCGCAGATTATCAAGTTTGGTGGAAAACTTTCAGACGTGAACTGCAAAACAATGATCATGGATGTTCCACTCGATTATGCTTTATTACTGGGGAACAATGTGAACCTTTGACTACAGTTTCAAAATTTACTGGGCTATTAGCTGTTGGAGGTCATACAGCAGGAGATTCCTTAATCTGTTTTGATAAACCTGCATTTACATCCTACAATTTAGATCAAGCAGAAAATTGTGCAGTATCGGAAGAGGCTATGACTACAGTTAATTTCACATTGGAAAGATTGCTAAAAGAATCTCCTATTTTAGCGGGTACAATATTTGCCCATTGGTATAAAGAACCTCTTCCTTCAGATAGAAATTATGATCCTTTATCTTGTGTAATAAAGCCAATCATTAGTGAGGATGAAGAGGTAGAAGATGATGTGGAAAATAGTAATGAAAATCTACATCAATCGGAAATTATCGCACTTCGAAATGCAGAACAATTAATAGAAAGTATAAAAAAGGGAGAATATCCGCATTTACTCAATAACCGATACTATATCCTTTCGCTATCGGGTGCAAACGGTAGGGTTATGATCAGGAGTTATATGGAGGGTAGTTATGAAACGCTTTTTTATAATATCAAAGCCTGGTTTGATGATCTTACTTTAATAAATTCGAAAAATCCTCCCAAATTTAACGGCATTCTATCAAGACTACTTAAATATCAAAAAAACAATGTTGATATTGGGAAACGCATGGCAAAAGAATTACCAGTAGTTAAGGTTCAATTATTGACATCTGCTGTGGACAATACCCCTTTACCGGATTCGGTGGCGGCAAAAGCGTTGGCATATATACGTTCTGATTTGTTAAATTCAGATGATGATTTAAAATCAAATAAGATAACACTTGATGCACTTGCTTGCCGTATATTAAAAGCATGGCTGACTCGAAGAGAGGTATTTTATAAAGGGATAAAAAAGGAGGATGTATCAGTGAAAGAGGCATTAAATGAACAAAATTGTAGCAGCGCATACTTAGCAGGGCGAATGATGGCTGCATATGCAAAAATTCAATTAGAAGCACTTGGAGATGTTGGGGCAGGGGTTGTACAGCATTACTACACTTCAGCTAGTACTTCACCGGCATTGGTTATTGGCAGACTCTCTGGCTTATCCCAGCACCATCTGGGGAAGTTAGACAAAGGAGCTAGTATTTACTATTCAAAAATACTGGCGGATATTGCTTCAAAGGTTGAGGATGGATTTCCTAAAACATTAACTCTGGAGCAACAATCGCTTTTTGCATTAGGATATTATCAGCAGATGGCGGAGTTTTATAAAAAAAGGCAAGTATCTGAAACTAATAATAATGATAATTCCACAGAGGAGGAGAATTATGTCATTAAATAGTAGGTATGAATTTATGTTTTACATTGAGTGTGTGAATGGAAATCCGAACGGGGATCCCGATATGGGGAATTCTCCGCGTATAGATCCACAGGATATGCATGGGTTTATCACTGATGTAGCTATTAAACGTAGAATTAGGAACTACATACAGGTAGCTTACGCGAAGGAAGCTGGCATGAGAATTATTATGAAAAATGCCACGAATATTAATAAAGCAATAGCAGAAGCCTATGAAAGAACAGAAGGAGTTGTATCCAAAGAAGTAAGCAAGGTAAATGCAGCAAGAAATTATGCATGTGAGAACTTTTATGATGTACGTACCTTTGGTGCTGTTCTTTCTACTGGGTTAAATGCAGGCCAGGTTCGAGGACCTGTTCAGATCACTTTTGCAAAATCTGTAGATGCTATACTACCGATGGATATATCAATAACAAGAATGCTTGTTGCTGATAATGCCAAAGGTGCTTCATCTGTAGCTGATTATGAAAAATGGGAGAGTGAGCAGCCAGAGGACAAGCTTCGTACAATGGGTAGGAAACAATTCATTTCTTACGGATTATATGAAGCTAGAGGTTTTATTAGTGCAAACCTGGCTGACGAAACAGGTTTTGATGAAAAAGACTTGAAAATTCTATTTGAATCCATTCTCAACATGTACGAGCACGACCGCTCTGCAAGTAAAGGACAGATGACAGTAATTTCTCCCTTGATCATCTTTCGCCATGTGGGTACAGACAGTGACGAGATACAAAGGGTTCGACAGGCAAAATTAGGATGCGCTGCAGCGCATAAGCTTTTCGACCTAGTGCATGTCGAGAGAAAATCAGAGGTTGAGTATGCTCGATGCTATAAAGATTATATGGCAACGATTGATATGATTCATTTACCAAAAGGTGTTGAGGTTGGATTTATGAGCAGTCCGTATAATGAGATTTCTTGGGGCAGACTTGAGGATTCTTGGTTGAAAGTAAATGGAGACTGAATATATTTATATTTCATTACTATCACAGTATGGTTATTGTCCAAGGCGTGCAGGGCTTATATTGTTAGAGAACGTATGGCAGGATAATGAATTTACTGCAGAAGGGACGATATCACATGAACGAGTACATACTCAAGGAATCGTAAAGCGGGGTGATACAGTGTATGTTTATGAATTTAATGTATATTCGGAACAGCTCTCACTTAGTGGAAAATGCGATTGTATAGAAGCTTATAGCGACGATCAAGGATATGAATTCCCGTTTTATCAAGGAAAATTCAGAATATGCCCAATCGAATATAAGCATGGAGTAGTCCGTGATGAGGAAGAGTATAATATTCAGCTCTGTGCGCAGGCAATGTGTATTGAAGAAATGTATGGTTGTAAAATATCCTCTGGTATAATTTTTTATACTAATGCACACCGACGAATAGATGTTATATTTGATGACAGGTTGCGTTATAAGGTAACATCAACTGCAAAGGCTTTGTCGGAAATGATTTCTACAATGCATATACCTCATACAAAACAAACACCAAAATGTAAAAAATGCTCTCTCAAGGATATTTGTCTACCAAGCTTAAAAGAAAGTGCGAGAGCCCATAATATGAAAGTCCATGATATAGCAGTTGGAGGTGAGGTGATCTGAAAAAATTGCAGAATATTCTTTATGTTATGACAACTGATAGTTATCTATATTATGAAAATGAAGCAATTGTCATTAAAATCGGTGGACAGGAGAAGGCAAGAATTCCATCTCATACAATTGAGTCTATTATGTGCTTCGGGAATACTACGGTATCAACTCCATTCATCGGATTTTGTGGAGAACATAATATTGGTCTTACATTTCTGTCAGAGCATGGTAAATTTCTAGGACGGGTATATGGTGCAGTTAGTGGTAATGTGCTTTTAAGAAAGCATCAATATGAAGCACTAGCAAATAACCAGGTTTCATGTCAATTAGTAAAATCAATTTTGTATGGAAAATTTGCTAATAGCAAAATGGTGTTAATGAAGAGTGCTCGAGAGCAGGATGATAGTGAAGCAAAAGGCAGGTTAACATTAGCTGTAGAAAAAATATCACAAACAGCCAGCGCACTTGAAAATATCGAGGATATTGATGCCATGCGTGGGCTTGAAGGAAATGCAGCAAGTGACTATTTTTCAGTATTTGATGATATGATAAAAGTGAAGGATAGTCATATGATATTTGTGCGACGCAGCCGAAGACCGCCTGAAAATGAAGTAAATGCTCTTTTATCTTTTCTTTATATGCTGCTAAAAAATGATGTACAATCGGCTCTAGAAGGTGTTGGACTTGATCCAGCTGCAGGTTTTTTGCATACACTTAGACCTGGACGACCTTCATTAGCATTGGATTTGATGGAAGAGTTACGATCACCATTATGTGACAGGATGGCATTATCCCTTATTAATCTGAAGCAAATAAAAGCTACAGATTTCGAACAGGAGAGCGGCCGTTTTATCTTATCTGATAATGCTAGAAGAACTGTAATTGACCAATGGCAAAAACGAAAAAAAGAGGAGATTATTCATCCGTTTTTTGAGCAAAAAATTGCTATCGGATTAATTCCTTACGCTCAAGCTCAGTTACTTGCACGCGTCATTCGTGGAGATTTGGATGAATATCCTGCATTTTATTGGAGGTAATATGCTTATAGTGCTGACATATGATGTCAATGTTACAACGATGGGTGGAGAAAAACGTCTTCGTAAGGTAGCAAAGATTTGTGAAAGCTATGGAGTCCGAGTCCAAAATTCTGTTTTTGAACTTTTGGTTGATAATGCACAATTAATCATAATAAAAGGGAAACTATTACAAATTATTGATGAAGAACTTGACTCTATCCGCTTTTATAATATGGGTAGTAAGTGGGAACGCAAAATCGAATTTTATGGAAAGGGATTAGTAGTAGACCAAGGAAATACACTTATTCTGTAACATATTTTGTGACGCGGACCTTAATCATACATAATTAGCTTAAGAGGTACGCGCATAAAATAATAACAAAAATATGTATATTTAGTAGGGGTTCTAATTAATTTTTGTTTGATTAACTTATTATTTTGGCATACTGTATAAAAATTTTAATGATCAATAGTCTAATTTATACATTTTTGCCGATGCCCCCTGCGTGGGGGCGTGAATTGAAACATAATCAGCCAATCGGATAATCAGGCTATGTCTGATGCCCCCTGCGTGGGGGCGTGAATTGAAACTCGTAAGTGTGGGACCCTCGGTAAATCTTATAGAGATGCCCCCTGCGTGGGGGCGTGAATTGAAACAATAGAAGGATACATGAATTTGCTGGAATACTGATGCCCCCTGCGTGGGGGCGTGAATTGAAACCTGTAACATCTTTAATCAGTTTAATCACCCCTGATGCCCCCTGCGTGGGGGCGTGAATTGAAACTGTTATCTTCATCCTTAGATATCTGGTAAATGCGATGCCCCCTGCGTGGGGGCGTGAATTGAAACAACTCCGGTTGTCGCAAATGTATGCCTGAATAAGATGCCCCCTGCGTGGGGGCGTGAATTGAAACATAAATATAATGGATAAGTCCGTCATCTGTAAGCGATGCCCCCTGCGTGGGGGCGTGAATTGAAACTCTGATTGTTTAGCCGCTGTCTTTGATGTATCTGATGCCCCCTGCGTGGGGGCGTGAATTGAAACCTGAATTAGCGTTAAACCGCCTGTATCAGCCTTTGATGCCCCCTGCGTGGGGGCGTGAATTGAAACCTGCAGCATCTTTAATCAGTTTAATCACCCCTTGATGCCCCCTGCGTGGGGGCGTGAATTGAAACAAAAGAACCTAGAATATTATTGTTTACTGGTATGATGCCCCCTGCGTGGGGGCGTGAATTGAAACATGCAGGAGCAACTATGTGTCACTCCTACATCTGGATGCCCCCTGCGTGGGGGCGTGAATTGAAACCAAAACGCTGTTGTTAGTGCATTTGGCAAATAAGGATGCCCCCTGCGTGGGGGCGTGAATTGAAACTAACTTAAATTTTTCAAGCGTACCCTCATAGAAGATGCCCCCTGCGTGGGGGCGTGAATTGAAACCTTTTCTCTCTGGCTGATTGCTATATGCTAACAAGATGCCCCCTGCGTGGGGGCGTGAATTGAAACCCATGATCCTTTCGCACCGGACCCTACGTGCCGATGCCCCCTGCGTGGGGGCGTGAATTGAAACAAAATTTTATCTATGTATTCCTTTTTTAGACTGTGATGCCCCCTGCGTGGGGGCGTGAATTGAAACACTACCCATACTTTAAGACAGCAGGACAATATAGATGCCCCCTGCGTGGGGGCGTGAATTGAAACCAAAGATAGGGCAGAAAGCGATATTTGGCGCGGATGCCCCCTGCGTGGGGGCGTGAATTGAAACACGATCCTTATGGTGATTATGGCAGCTCATATAAGATGCCCCCTGCGTGGGGGCGTGAATTGAAACTTGCGAACTGGCTTGCCGGGAGCATCGCTGCCTACGATGCCCCCTGCGTGGGGGCGTGAATTGAAACTTAGCGAAGTATTGAATTTCAGTAACCATTTGGATGCCCCCTGCGTGGGGGCGTGAATTGAAACATAGATCGAGGTAAAATATGTAGAGTTCTTTTGATGCCCCCTGCGTGGGGGCGTGAATTGAAACTTTAATGCTCTAATTCCTGCGGCTTTCCACCATGATGCCCCCTGCGTGGGGGCGTGAATTGAAACATAAAAACGAATTAAGTATTAATGGGTATATTGAGATGCCCCCTGCGTGGGGGCGTGAATTGAAACTGCTCATAGATTGTATAGCCTTTGATTGATTTAGATGCCCCCTGCGTGGGGGCGTGAATTGAAACACTTTTAATCCTGAAGGTAAAATGCGTGTTGACTGATGCCCCCTGCGTGGGGCGTGAATTGAAACATAATAGTCGCCCTTTGGTAACTCATATTTCAAGATGCCCCCTGCGTGGGGGGCGTGAATTGAAACTTGACATGAACACAATGTTTGGAGGGATTAAAACGATGCCCCCTGCGTGGTTTTGTCTGTAATATACATTTTATCATAAACCACTCAAATTAGTCCACTGAGATGACTCCAGCACAGTCTTTTTTACCAGAAAATAAGGCTTTTTCATAACTTTTTATAAAATATTTTAAACTAAAAAATAAACGTTGTTGCTAGAAAAATATGCTATAGGTATAATATTATTAAGAAAATATGGAGGCGATACCATGATAGAAGAGGATAAGAGCAAATCTAGTTGTAGTGATGATAATGATGAGCCGATGGTTAAAGGTAGCAAGATGTTTGAAAGCATTGTAATAGGATTGTCTGAAGCAATTGCTGATGCGAGTGATAACAAGCTGCCCAGAAACACAGTTGAGGATGATACTGAATGATCTATTTTACAGATGAATTTCTCTTCGAGCATAAATCTATGAAAGGGTGTGACAAATAATGTTATATGCTACAGGTGACACTCATGGGGTATGGATTCGGCTTAATACTGATAATTTCCTAGAGCAGAAGGATATGACACGGAACGACTATGTGCTGATACTGGGTGATTTTGGCCTTTTTGATGACAATAGGCAAGAGCGTTATTGGCTCGACTGGCTTGATGCCAAGCCTTGGACTACGATATGGACAGAGGGTAATCATGATAATATGGACAGGCTGGACGCTTTCCCTGTCACCGAGGATTGGCACGGTGGTAAGGTACATAAGATTAGGGACAATGTTATCCACCTAATCCGTGGAAATATTTATGACCTGGATGGAAGGAAGGTGTATGTTTTCGGGGGCGCGAGGAGTCATGATATCTCAGACGGAATTCTTGATCCTAGCGATCCTGACTACAGAAAGAAGAAACGTGACATGGAGGATCGGGGAGCCTGGTATTACCGTACTCATCATAAGGACTGGTGGGCAAGAGAAATGCCAAGTGAGGCAGAAATGGCGGAGGGATCAGCCAACCTTGAACGGTATTATTGGAATGTCGATTATATCTTATCTCATTGTCCACCTACTAGAATTCTTCAGGAAATGGATGCGGGCAGAGGTATTTATCAACCGGATTATCTGACAGATTATTTACAGCAAATATCGGATCGATGCAGATATAATACTTGGTTATTCGGTCATATGCACCAAAACAAAAAGATTGACGATAAACATTTTTGTCTTTATGAGCAAATAGTTAAAGTATGGTAACTGAACCCCCCGGTATTATGTTGACAATGCATAATATATGTGTTATAGTACAAATGGAACATAGTTTATGAACATAATGGCGAACCAGGAGCCACCCTTCCTGGCAGTTGATGCAGCTAAGGCACCTGACTATAAGGGACGCGACCCCAAACAGGGCTGGACTGCAAGAATATTCAGAGCTACTTTAATCGGTGGCTCTTTTTAATAGGGTAATACAGATCAATTAGGGAGGTGATAATCGATTCTTATTTCTGCATTTTCTCGTCCTGCAATTTCTGTTCTTCTTTTCTCTTGCGTTCTTTTTCTTCTTTCCATCGAACTATTTCTTCGATACTATTTTGCATATCTCTAAGCATCTGTTCTTTCTCGGGATGCTCATTAAAATATTCCACTTGCCCATTTTCAAGTTTTCTCAAAAAAGTTAGCTGCTTTTCTAAATCTTCGACACAGCCATATTGTTCCGAAAGCTGACGGTACCTGCCAAGTCTTTCTGTATAATCCTCTTCGAGAGATGCGAGCCTATCTTTATATTCTTGTTTTATATGATCGATTGTTACTGCAGCATCCGATCTATTATTAGATGCGAGTGTATAAGCTTCATCCAGTTTTCTCTGCATCTTGACGAGTTTCCCAAAGTTACCAAGGTTGGCAGCCTGATAAACTTCATTTGCACGGGCACGATACTCTTCTGCAGATTCCATATGCCCATTCTCAATCTTTACCGGTGGGAGAGTACGTTGAGCCTCCCGGTTGAGTTCTGTATGAAATGCTTTGATATCCTTATGCTTAGCTTTTGAATTTCTTAATCCTCTTTCCAAACCAAAAGGAGCCATTGCTTTTGCATAGGAATCTTGCCTCTCTGTGAAGTTTTCACGGGAGCCAAGAATTTGTTTACACCTTAATACACCATCGACCATAGGAATTACAATTCCATGAATATGTGGAGTGGATTCGTCTCCGTGATAAACCAATGATATGACATTATCTTCACCAAATGTTTTTTTAATCCATTCAACATTTGCCTCTTTCCATTTCTCTAAGTCAATATTCTCAGCATCTTTGTGAGAACATGTCATCATGACCTCAATCGCCTTTACAGCATCTTTTCTTACTTTTCTATTTTTATAGTAGTCTGATGCTTCCACTTTAGATTGATACACTTCCGCATAATTCACCCGACCAGAAGATAATAGCTCAATGTTTTTATCCCAATCGTTCGGATCCGCATTCGGAACGTCGATATCTCTGTAATTATGTTTCATCTTCCCATCAAGATGGGTAAGCGTTTTTACTTTTTCACAAGACATAAATGCATAGCCCATAATAAATCCTCTCTTTACAATCATTCGTTTTAAATATTCTGCAAGTAGTATGTAGGATAACTATAGAAGATAAAATAGACTTAAAATCAAAAGTCTAATAAGTATTTTACTTTTAACACAAGGTCTATATGCTTTTGAATTAAAAAGAAGGTTATTGTAGGCCATTAGCTCAATTTATTTATTAAATATTAAAGAAGTCTATGTATTGCAAAAAAGTCACTTTAAAAAACGAAAGTCTAATAAGTATTTTACTTTTGATCCAAAGTCTATGTTTGCTTTTAAATTAAGAAAACAAAGAAAGACAACTATGAGTCCCTCGTCCTCCCTTTCGTCCTTCTTAATTCCCGAACCTCGTTCGTCGCTCGTCCACCTTCTAACCTTTTCCCATCTGAACCCTCGTCCACCTATTAACTTAGCTCCCATCTAAACACCCGTCCATCCTTCTATCCCGTTCCTTTGTGAACCACGCCCACCCTTTTTTTTGCTTTTTTCTTTTTGAAAATCAGGTATTCCAAATTAAGAAGACATCAGAGGAGACTTTCCGACCCCTCCCCTCCCTTTCCTTAAGTCTCCGTGCTATTTAACCCACGTCCACCTTTCTGCACAAGCGTCGCTCTTCCATGCCAAGCACTCACTTTCTGATCCATCTGCACACCTTTTTCGAAAAGAGATTGGAAAACCATTTGAAAATAATTTAGAAAACCTTGGAAACCATATTGGAAAACCATTTGGAAGTGATGTCGGAATACAAAACCACCGGAAAAGAAGGGGAAAGCAGTAATATTCTACAGTTTGGCACAATTGTTTCGCAGCTTAGCCCCAATATGGTCCCTATTACAGCTGAACCACAACACCTTTTGCGCCCGCCCATCCTATTCAACCGAAATTACAGGCTTCAGCACAGCTATACCGACCTTTTCCCAAACCACCTGCCCAATCTGATCCGGTAGAGGAGTAGTACCACCACACATTCCGTCCTATTCTATACCAGCACAGCCATTGGGGCCCGTTTCCGAACCACTACTGGATACCTTGTGCCTGAATCGCCCACCCCACAGGTACTTTCCTCATTCTTTTCATTCATAGCACCAGCTACGTTGGTACAAATGAAACCACTAAGGTGGTGCAATTGGGGTGAGGTGGTTTAATAATCCGGCATTAGAAAACCACTAAGGTGGTGCTTTTGTGAACCACTAAGGTGGTGCAATTGCTATCCTTTCCTATATATAATAAACCACTAAGGTGGTGCTTTTTGAAACCACTAAGGTGGTGCTTATCAAAACCAGCAAGGTGGTGCTTTTTGAAACCACTAAGGTGGTGCTTATCGAAACCAGCAAGGTGGTGCTTTTTTGAACCGCTAAGGTGGTACTTATCGAAACCAGCAAGGTGGTACTTTTAATAGCAAAGGCATGGTAGCACAACTTAATTCTGCTGAAAAGCCGGTGGTTCAATATCTGCAACAATACAACTACAGATAATAGTCTGGGTAATTCGGAGACGTACAAATGATGTAATTTACACCCGCACCTAAACGAAACTCGTTTGGTACGTACCTGCCACGGGGAATAGTAAATTCGCAGGTAATCAGTTCCTAAGCTCCTCATAATGATATAGATCCATAAGAATTAGATATGAAATGCTTATTACTTTTCTAAAGACTATTTTAGCTATTCACACACTCTTGCACAAAAATTATGTCCAAGTGGCATCCCGAGCACTATGCGAGCTCGTGAAGGCATCACAGCCTGTACCATATAGCCTTCTATCAAATATAGAACATTAGGTGCCACCTCAAATGTATTTAGGGTAAACGGCTGGCCAGGAAATCAATTTTGCTACTAATGTAATAGGAAGAAAGGTTACATTATAATATAGTGGACACTATGACGACGGGAAGAAATTCTAGTCGGCTTTTTTTATCTGAACAACATAAGTTTTCTTTAATCACCTAATTTATTGATAAAATAATCCTAAAAAGTATATTGACATTAAAAAGGTAATACCTATACAATATAATTAATCAAGGTAATACTTAATTAGATGGAGATTACCTACATATAGGAGGAAGTTATGGCAAATAAAGTAATTAGTATTAAAATGGACGAAACAGATATCGAAAAGTTAAAAAAGTATTTTGGATTTTTACAGCAAACAGGTTTCGTTATGAAGGACAATTTAACATTTAATGGATTTCTAAAGCATTTACTACTCGATAACTTGCAGTCTGATTTTTTGCTGATGTCAGAAATATATAAAGAAATGTGTTTGGGATTTCGATTCTATAATCTTAGAGAGATGAAATTGATGAACTCATATAATCTCGATGAAGAAACATATGAACTATATGAAAGAGCGATTTCTTCATACATGACAAAACGTGAAAACGAACAACGCGAAAAAGCTGTAGAGTTTTTTAATTTGATTGATATTGACTATGTAGATTCGCAAGGATCATTATATTCGGAATTCATACCATTACCGGAGAGTATAAAAGAAAAAGATATTTTTTGGGAGACTAAAGCATGGGAGATGAGGGAGTGTATTCATTCAGATAATACGGATGAATTTACTAACGACATCCGATTAATCAAGGAATCAAATTTATCTGATAATGAAAAAGAAAAGGTTATTTTTTGCATTAAGAAGTTTATGGAAGCCAAAAAAGCGGAAAGAATGATAAAATTAGGATATTAATTCTAGTAACAGATATTTTAAGAAAGTGTTGCTTATTATTATCAGGAGGTGCTCATGGATACTTGCTTATACAATAACGAAGAAATATATGGTTGGAAATTGAAAGATGAAGACAATCAATACGATAAGGAACTATTAGGGCAGTGGAGAAGGGCATCCGAAAGAAAGCAACTGCATTGTGTAGATTGTGGTGAGAATGTATTTTTAAAAGCAGGAGATTATAACGAACCTCACTTTTCACATTATTCTGGAAGCGATTGTGCACACAATAATTTTGAAAGTCAAGAAAGTCTTCGTGGCAAACGCCTCTTAATAAAAATAGCAGAGAGAAGTTTTCCAGAAAGTAATATAGAAACAAAATATAAAATGCCTGACGGAAAATATAGTACAGTGTTTATTAAAACAGAAACAGGCATTTCGATAGACTTTCATTATCAAGAACTGCAAAATATTAATTATGATGAACGAAGCAAATATTATATAGATAGCAATATACCATTCTTGCATGTTTTTAGTGGTAATTATGACGGAAAGATTAGGAATACTGGAATTGCACAAAAATATACAATTCAGAAACTGCAAGGTTATTGCATTTTTCTTAATATGTATAAAGATAGTAATACTATTTCAATTGAATATGAGTTAACTGATAAGCATCCTGGATCTAAGGTTTATGAAAAATTTTTAATGGAAGATCGAATTACAAACTATCAAATAAATGAAGATGGACAACTCTTCTATTTACCTACACAGAGTACTATTCACGAACTTATCGTAAAATTTCTGGAAAGCAAGCAAGTGGAATATGAGGCTATTAGATTAGAGCAACAACGAGTAAAGAAAGAGTTGGAAGTTGCGGCGATAAAAGCTGCAGAGGCCGCTAAATTGGCGTTAGAATTAGCAGAGGCTGAGAGATATAAAAGGGAAGAAGAAAGAAAACGACAACAAGAAGAGCTACAACGAGCGGAGCAGCTAGCTAGAGAAAAAAGAGTGGAGGAGCAAGAAAAAAAGAAGGAAGAGTTTCTAAGGGAGGAAGCAATACGAGAACATGAGCGTGAAAAACGACGTAATGAATTTTATAGCGAGATGTTAGATAAGCATATAATACGTAGACCATACATAGGAACAAATTCCTCAACAAATATTTATTCTATGAAAGTTATTAATGAATCATGGATATTACCACCCTTGCTAACTAGAACAGGAGGTTTAAATCATATGACCCCAGATATACGGGAGTCATATTTAAAGGAGTTATGTACTTGGATATTTAGAGCTAACCCGATTCAAAAGGAACAATTAATTAGTTATGCCATTGATAGGATAGAGCAACTTCGATTTGTTGATGAGTGGATTATTAGTGAAAGCCGCAAAGATTTTAGCCTTATGAAAGAATGTAGAAACTGTAAGGATTATGAAAAATTTCTTTGCATGTCATCGTATGATGATGGCTGGTGTCGATTTGTAAAATGTGTAAGTCCAATAGGCGTTTGTTCAAGAGTGAAGAAGACTTGTGAGTATTGTCACCACAAGCAAATATAATGAACATCATCCCGTTTATGTCGGCACGATATCAACTTTTTTAGTAGATATTCATGTAAAAAAATAATTTAAGATAATAAGAATAACAAAATATGGATAAAGTACATTACTCCCGTAAGAGGTGACGTAAAATATAAGTTGTTTATATTAGAGATAACAAGTAAAAATATGATAAACAAAAGTGACGTAATAATATTCTGTATTTCGGAAAAGACCATGATGGACAAAAAATGTAAATGATATTTAAATGACATCGGTAGCCAAATGTAATTGTTTTTAATAGTATTTAAAAGGACCGCGGTGGTCCTTTTTAGGCATAAGCATATGGCCCAATATTATGAAAGCAATACTCATGATCTAAAAATAAAAAAGACCGCAGTGGCCAAATGTAAATATTTACTAGAATATTTAAAAGACCACGGTGGTCCTTTTTGAGCATAAGCATAAACCCAATATTGTGAAGGCAATATTCATGACTTCAAAATAAAAAAGACCACAGTGGCCAAATGTAAATATTTACTAAAATATTTAAAAGGACCACGGTGGTCCTTTTTGTGTGATGAATATCATTACTGAGTCGTTTGAAATAAGCGGTAAACCGTGCGTACTGGAGTTAAATATTAATAAACGCTGTGCCTAAACACTTCGTAATAAAGTAAATCTGTCATACTATTTTACATAAAAGTAAATCGGAGGATAGTATATGAAAACAACTGATAAGCAATTAATGCTAATTAAACAGATTTTAGATAAGAAGAAGGCTGACGTTACCCTTAGTATAGTAAACCCTTCTGAAGGACGATACATTGCTACCTGCAGGATCGTGGATGATGTAGGTAGATCAGTTTCGGCCAGTGTTGATTTAGCTCAGTATAATTCGAAAAGTAAAGGAAGAGCATCAACCGAAGACATTGCTACCTCTAAAGTTATAAAAAAATCGTTTGAGAAATATCTAGAATTATTAACAGTAGATATGCGACTAATTATTGAGGAAAATGGGCTTCGAACCTCTGAGGTTCTTGACACAATGGAAAAGGCTTTGAAGTGTGTCATCGAGAAAAGCAAATCCGGTGAGGAATACATAGCTGATTTCAATGTTGGCAAGCAAAATGCTTTGAAGGTTATAATCAGTACTCAAGAAATAGGAAAAATCAAAATTTCGCTTCGAAATAACAATGGTATTGTAATTTTCGAAGAAAAAGGAATAACCGCGGACGAGCCAGATGCAGAAGCTTGCATATTATGGTTATATGCTCGTTGCGAAAACTGTTTTTAACTAACTCTTAATAAATGTATATCAGTTGATCCTGAGGGAGGTGGTATTCATGTAGGAGCGGATTTTTACTAAATAATTTCGATCAAAGGAGGATAGTATTTTGAATTTTTTACTAATTAAAGATAAGGATAGATAATTTGAAACTTGACTTTGAAACCTATAGCACAAGAAACGAGTTTTCTGCCAATACAAAGAAATACTTTGTCGAAAGCATCCATTTAAAACATGATTATTATTCGTTTGAATTTGGAATTAATATTACGAAAAATGGTAAGCCAGATGCTGAAATCAGAGGATATGCATTTGACGAGGATGCAAATGAAGATAATAATTTCGGAATCGAGATCATTGCTGATAATTTAGCTTGTGATGCCGGAAATGCGATTCGAACTATGATACGGTCGGATTTTTATGGAGATATTTTGGCAGGTACTTTATTAGCAGATGTTTTCAGCTGTTATATAAGCAAAGTATATGTTTGGCCTGAGTACCGTGTTAGAGGCATTGGAAAATTTATGTTGGCAAACCTTAAAGATATATTGCAATATGCTTTTAACATCAACACCCGATGTATAACAATAGTTCCTAAACCTCAACGACCTGGTACAGATGCCTGGGAAAATGATCCTGATCCCGATGGGGAAAAACTTAAACTTATGATTGCAATACTCGAGAAAGTTGGATATAGGCAGATTGACAAGACCGGTGTATGGGCATGTAAGGAGTTAGGAGGTTTAAAAGGAGTATGGTAAACCAGCTTCTAATTGATGGTGATCAAATTCACCTTATAGGTTTTTCGGCGTTTGATAAAAATGATACCATAAATTTAAGTATATATGGACCCAAAAAGGTAGTGATTTCGGGGCATATACCTAGTCTTGATGCACAATTGGCATGTCATAACATAGTGACTTTGCGAGATTATAAACATGTTGATCAGGCTCTCGTTGACCAACTAATAGAGGTTGGAGTAACGTCCGGAACAAAGTTTGTTAGTATACGTAATACATATATAGCTGATATATTCGATTGATCATTGTACTTTGATGAAGCGCCTGGCGAAAGCTGGGTGCTTTCAAGGGATATATCCAATACATACCATACTTTATTACATTCGGAAAGGTAGACTTTTACGGATTTAATTTAGGACATATGAATATGGATAAATCATATCCGTATAACGCCAAATCTTATATTTGGATATGTCCGTAAATAAATAGACATTTGCAGATAATAAGTGTACAGTGTTTGAGGTAATCTCATATAAAAATTAAGTACTTGAAAGAAATGGTTATCAGGCATGAAAATATTATTAGTTACAAAGTGGAGATTGTTTGATAATCATGCCTTTGACATATACAATTCAAATTTCAAGTTGATTGGAATCTGTGGAAAAGTAAATATAATAGAGGATCTCAGGTGTAGGCAAGACTCGGGATATGGAAAAAGTATAATAGAAATGTGTAAGCGAAAATAAGGCAATAGTATTTGATAGTATCCAGCGAATATTTCGCGACTAATCAGCTATCTTCACCTATGTATTTATGGACACATCACCTAAGGCTGAACGGTAACATGCTTTTTGAACGTTTTCGATTTTAAATATTTTTTTAAAGTAGTTGAAATTATTTTTACTAAAGCATATAATATAATTAACAGAGTTGCCCGAAGCTATTAAGCATTGGGGACCAAGCTGAGCTTATTGCTCAGCTTTTCTACTTTTCGGGGGTTTATATGGAACTAAAGAAACCATTATTACTTAACGAACAAGTTCTTAAATTAAAAGAGCATGGTATAATCAGTGAGGATGAGGCTTATACTCTTAAGGTATTAGCACAAATCAATTATTATCGGTATACAGGTTATGCTTTACAGTTTCGGAAAAGTCCATCAGATAGTGATTACATAAATGATATTGAATTTAAGAAGGTGTATCATATCTATCAATTTGATGAAGAGCTGAGAGACTTATTAAGAAAATATATTGAAAAAGTCGAAGTTTACTATCGCACTCAAATATCTTATGGTTTTTCGGTGGCTAAGTGTATAAACCCACCATATGACCAACATTATGATGAAAATAATTTTTATAATAAAAAGGGCTTCAATGCTATAATGGATTCCTTTAAACGTGAAAAAGACTATTATAAGGACAGCCTTATAGTAAAACATCATCAGTCAAAATATATGAGTAAAATGCCATTGTGGGTTATAGTAGAACTTATGTCTTTTTCCAACATTTCTAAGACATAGTTTTCTGCTGAGGTTTCAAAATCGCATTATCGTTATGTACTTTCTCAGAATAAAGTAGCTTTTCATCGACACCATCGACTTTTAATAGCTTTATATTTTTTTTTGCGCGGGTAACTGCAGTGTATACCCACTCTGGGGTTAGCAAAACATCTGAATGGTCAAGAAGTACGACGACATTATCATACTCTGAGCCCTGAGCCTTGTGACATGTTAACGCGTATCCGGGGACAAACATTTCAATGCTCTCGTCGAGAGAAACCTGCACTCCACAATCAAAAGTGAATATCCTCGAGTAAGGATCATAACTTTCAATTGTTGCTATCTGACCATTTAAAATACCACGGCGGTCATTCTTAAGAAACATCACAGGCATTCCAATTTTGTAATGATACCCCTTGCGACCTTTAATAGGATAGTTCTCTGTAATATTACGATTAATCGCATCCACTTGAATGTGTGTAGAACTTATGACTGAATAATTCTCAGTAGTAGCTAATCGAATTGTTTCATCATAATTTCCATTGATATTCGTAAAAATGTCACCTTTATACTGACCATCAAAACTGTAGGCAAGCTCGATGATAGAATCAGTTGATCTGTGATTTATAGTAAGGTGGTAATGATTTTCGGGAACAATGTCTGCATATTCCAGAACTGAAGAGCCATTTACAGGTTTGAGCTGTTTGGGATCACCAACAAAAACAATCCGGCAGGTATCGTTCAGACCGTTCAACAGCTGAGCACATAGTAGTTGATCTGCCATACCAGCTTCATCAATTATAACCAAGTTAAAATCTGCACGATGCCTCTCATGGAATGAAAACTTACTAATTGTTTCATTTTCACCATAAAGAGAATACATAGCACCATGAATGGTTTTAAAGGTTATGTAATTCAGCATTTCTAGGCATGTCTTCTCAACCAGTTCATACATCCTTTGCACTGCCTTTCCGGTGGGAGCAGTACAAAGAATTCTTAGCTCTTGATGATCTCCTTCTAAGTTAAACTGTTTAATGAACTCTGCAATGCAGGATGATTTTCCCGTTCCAGCGGATCCAGTTAAGAAAACCATTTGAAGCCAGCCAAACACAGCTTCCAAAAAGTTTAGCTGCTCCTGAGTTAAAGAGGGCTGTGTGCTGCGATGGTTTACTCTTGGCAGAGGTTGAAGCACATTTTGAAAACGCTTAAGCTCATCCTGGAGGAATACTTCACTTTCCCTAGCAATGTCTTCGCTTAAGGCTGTAATCTTAACCAACTCTGACTTTACTAATGCAGTCTTTCCTTTGTACTTCATTAAAGTAAGATTCTTTTTGCATTGTTTTAGTTTTGACTGCAGTTCAGAGATTTTTTTGTAATGATTGTTAGGACTGGGTGTGTAAGTTGGTTTTTTAGAGTCTGTTATGTATTTGATGTTCGGCTTTTGTAATTCTAAAACTATACCCCTGCTGCTGTGAAGCTGATTAATATTTTCTGACTTAATATTTGTGGTGCTATCAATTGAACGCGCTACGGATAATGCTTCACGGAAAAGGTCTTCATCAGTATAATTTTTGGTAAGGTATATTGCCAATGGTTCTGCTGCTTGCCAATCGAAGGGGTATTTTTTTGCATTATTAAATAGACCTTGCTGGAATATTCCCTCCTGATAAAGGTATGGAATATACATGTTCGTTACAAAGTGTATGTGTGGAAGACCACTTTTGGTAAATTCTATCCGAGATATATATTTAAAATCCATATCAAACAAAAATTGAAAGCGACAATCTACCTCAGTATCAATAAAACCCCTACACTCTGAGTCTGTCATATACAGATAATTAAAGATCTCCTGGAGACAAGAATTTATTTCCCCAAAAAACGAATTTAATAAACCAGTATTCTTTAACTGCTTTTTATCATACCCGAGGTACATATCGAAATATATGGTGGTTAGGCGATTGCATGCTATTTTAGACAAAGGAGATCCATACTGAGACAGATATTCGGGCAAGGATCTATTCTGTAGCGCTGCAATTATTTCTTTGCAATAGATGGTTTTGTTTGACATCCTGTTTGGCTGGATTATGTGCAACCAAATATTAAACCGCTCTACAGAATAAAGTTTGAAGATGTGCTTTGCGTATGTGGATGCATTTGCCCTGTTGTAATACTTCAAATAATTTCGCATTTTTGAAATAGTCTTCATGTTGTTCTTTAATTTTCTGAATTGATCAACCGCTTTTAATGGTGCTGATGGGGGGGAAGTTAACGTGACCATATTATATAGTTCAAAATCCTCAACCCTATTTTGGACTGCCAACTTTTTATCTTCTTGTATTCGTGGACCACAATACTTACATGCAAGCTTCTTACATGCAAATTTGCTTCTTCTTTTGTTATCATTGTTGAATTTGCAGTTTAAGACAGCATCGTTGTTACTAGTTGTACCTCTACTTATTACTCTTCTCATTTGTAAAAAATCCTTTCAGAAAAATGATTTATAAGAATCAGTATGTATTTTGATGTTCAATTTTCATGAAAGGGTCATTTGAGGTGGTAAGAAATGCAGAATAATAACGAATAGTAGCAGAATAATAAAGAAGGGTGTTTTTAAGCTCCGATGTGAAGATAAGAAAAAGAGAAGACCAAGTGACCTGCGAGGAGATAAATCTGTTCACTTTTTATACTTTTGCGTTTTCTGAATTGTTTTTCCCCTATATATTAATCAAGTAGATGCGAGGTTTTGCTTAGGACTATTTCCTCTAAATGATAAGACAGTTATACTAATCATAAAGGCATATGAAAGAGGCAACCGTTTGTTTGATTCGTCGATCATGGCCATAATCCTTGAGAAAGATGTAAATTATTGATAGAAATATAGAAATAATTGGTATATAATAAAATTACGATTTGACAAAAAATCTTAATATATAGTAAATGAATTAGACTGCAGATAATAGCAATAATGGGAAATTGAATAGATGGTAGGATATATGTTTTCATAAAATACATAAATTCATAAATTTAATTACAACTTTGGAGGTCTTATGAAAAAGCAAAAAAACAAACTAAAAAACCCATATAGGTATATATTTATAATATTCTTAGCTCTGATGGTTGTATTTTGTATAAGTCCGTTACTAATCAAAGTTAATTTTATTAATAGATTTATAGGAGAGTTTATATTCGATCTTGGTACTTATAAGGAAGTTTATATATCTAGTTTGGGTGCTGCCTTAGGAACGGGGTTGGCAGTAAGTAGTGCAATATATTTACAGAAAAAAGATAATTTAAAGAATAAAAGTGATGAATTAAATAGAGAGAGAATAATAGAAAATAATGCAACTGGAAATGTTATAAATTGGATAAATAGAGAACTTAATATGTTATGGGGGTTATGGGTTTGGTCAACATATGATATTTCTTATAATGGTATAACCGTTTTGGAGGAATTCAAGGGACATATGTTTTTTGAACCTTATGAGGTTGATAGCAATATGATTTTTGAAAACTATACTAAAATAAATAGATATCTATCAAAGGAGGATAAAGACGTATTTTTGAAATTATATTACTTTGCAGAAAAAATAAATAAATATATTAATTGTTATAATAACTTAAATTACGATATTCCTATAATTAGTAGCAATTCCGCCTCATATCCAGGAAATTTTCCTGATATTTTTTCTGAATTACAAAGAAATACAGCAGGTGAACGTTATAAAGCTATATTTAAGTATTTAATAAACAAAGAAGATAATTTTCTCTTTTTCAGTAATGAAATAGTAAAAAATGATTGTGATACATATTTTAATAATTTTGTAAATTGCAAACGTAAAAGAGAGAAATTAATTAAAGATGCAATACAAATATATTTGTCAAAAACAGAAGAAGACAAACAAGATTATGCAGAAGCGGAAAATTATGTTGAGAGTTATATAAAAAGTCAACGCAAAGAAGAAAAATATGGGATTGGATACCTCATAAAGCAAATATTAAATATTGATAAAAAGATGTCAGAACTTTCTGATGAATACAAGTCGATAAGAAAAAAGCATTATAAATCAGTGGACAATCATATTGCTATTGGAGATAAAGTCTCTAAATTGATTGCTAGCTTGGATTCTATAAACTTGGAAGTGAAATGATTTACGTTAATGGATTTAGGAATCCACTTGTTTACAAAATTCCAATTTAGTATAATTAGCGATTTATAAATTTTCTACTAAGGAGGAGCCATAATGAATAAGCCATCTATTGAACATCCAAAAGTGTTTATTTCTTATGCTTGGAGTTCAGAAGAATATCAAGCAAAAGTATTGTCATTTGCCACTGATTTGGTAAGCGATGGGGTTGATGTACAACTTGATAAGTGGTCATTAAAAGAAGGTAATGATACCTACGCTTTTATGGAACAAAGCGTTACTGATTCAAGCATTACTAATGTCCTAATTCTTCTTGATGAGCAATATGAAATAAAAGCCAATTTAAGGAGTGGTGGCGTTGGAACAGAAATACAGATTATCTCACCTGAGATCTACAACAAAGTAAAACAAGAAAAATTCATCCCTGTTTTGTTTGAACGTGGAGCAAATGGTGAGGTATATAAGCCTACATATCTAAAAGGTTTACTTCACTCTTACGAATCGTTCCGGTGAGGTGAAGCCACCCGGTAGAGTTGTAGTTCCCCCGGCTTGCCCAAATGGAGCCAATCGGAAGTTATCCCAGAAGACTTCCTCTGATTGCATTGGAAATAGTCAATGCGGTGTGATTCATGAGGCATTGACCAATAAAGAAGAAGCTTTTGACAGATATAAATTTGTTGAAATTGATTATGGTAAGATAATAGAAGGTTTTGGAGCATGGTACAAGCGTGTTTCGGACCCGGAGCAAATCGCAGGCACAATTTCTGAAGCTCTTTCTTGTGGACGTCCTGCTGTTGTTGAATGTGTTTCAAGCAGTACATGTCATCCGTTTGGTGTAAATGAATGTTATCATGATAACATTTTTTGACCCCGCTTTCTCAATCCTGAGAGGGCGGGGTTACAGTTCGTTCAGCAAGGCACTTTTTTAAATAATTGTTTGGGGAAAGCCCCAGTTCTTCTTTGAAAACCTTGCTGAAATAGTAGATGTTTTCATATCCCAGCATTTCTGCGATAGCGTTGACGGTATACATTCTGGAAGAAAGCATTTCCACGGCATAATCCATTCTGAGCTTGGTGATGTATTTTTTTGGAGTCAGGCCGTACCTAGTTACAAACATTTTCTTCAGATAGGAAACGCTGATTCCGCAGAGGGAAGCCAGGTAGGGAATGGAAATGTTTTCCGACGTATAGTGTTTGGAAATATAAGACACTGCAAGTTCGATCATTTTAAACTTATCCTTCGTGTTGTAGCGTTCGTCAAAAAGAATGACCAGTATCTTATAGAGGAGGGACATGGATTTCAGATAATAATCCTGTGCCTTTGCGGTCCACACGGTAAGGAGCTTCTCAAAGAGAACTCTCACGTCCTGATAGGCTGACATATCCATCGTAAAGGCTTCTTCAGACAGTGAGGTATCTGTTTGAAAACTGATGTCGATGCAGGGACCGAACTCTTCTCTGTCCACAATGTATTCCCACATCTTACCGCTTGGCAAAAAACGCAGGGTGTCACTTTTGGTGTGCAGGATTTTTCCGTTGTATCTGACAGTGGTTTTGCCGGAAAGGTGAAAAATCAATTGATTATGTGGAACATAGACAGGATGATTTCTTCGGCTGCTAATGCTGTCGGGATTCTGAAAAATGACGATTTTTCCACCTACCGATTCCGGAGGAATATATAAAATACTATCGATGAATGTAATACAGAATTTGTTTGGAAACAAGGAAACTCACTCCTTTTTGGACGATATTTCTTGCTTCTGATTCTAGCACAAGGCACGGGGCTTTTCAAGAAAGGGAATCTTGTTTTGTGCCAAAAAGTATAAATTTCTCGTTACTGTTCGTAGAGTGCAAAAAAAGCCAACAGATTTTCTTTCCCAAAAAATATAAAGGAAGTCTTTTCTCTATTTTTTATCGGGTAGATGATGGTAAAATTCAGAGTATAAAATAAATATAAATTAACAAGTCATTGTAAGAATGCAGAGAGGTGTAATTATGGAAGATAGAATCAGAAAATTGACAGAAATAACACTGAAAGGTGATATGTATACAAAACCGATAAAAACGGAATTCGACAGGAAGGATCTGTTTTTGCCGGAAGCGGGAAAAGATGTAAAGCGTCTGTGCGAATATCTTTTGAATCAGGAGACTACGCTCACACCTTATTCCAAAATGACAGGAACTTTCCAGTTTGATGGATCTGTGGTGGGAGATGCTTTTAAAAGAGGCGGACATAAGGCTACACAAGAAGTCAATTCCCTGTTTTACTTAAAACCGCTGGAGAACCTTTCGACCATGGAGGCCCAGCATGCTACTGCAGATTATAAGAGAGTGCTGGAGATAGGCCTTGCAGGTATTATCGGAGAAATTGAAAAATCCATGAAGAGGCACTCCGGGAAAGAAGAAATGGAATTTTTGACGGGGCTTAAAAAGGTGGCGCAGACATTGATCGCATGGGCACGGAAATGTTCTGAGAGAACTTGGGAGTTTTCAAGAACGGTGGAGGATGGAACCAGTCGGAAGAATCTGGAAAGGCTCTCCTGGGCACTTCTGCGGGTACCTGAGAATGCACCTGCCAGCTTTTATGAGGCAGTTCTGAGCATCTATGTGTGCTTCAGTGCCAACGAGGACAGTGTGGGGCCGCTGGACCGTTACCTGAACGATTTCTATGAGAAGGATATAAGGGAGGGAATTCTCACCAGAGAGGAAGCCAAAGAATATCTTCAGGAACTGTTGTTAATGATACAGGCCAAGACACCTATAGAGAATCCCTATTTTACCAGAGGAGGACAGTCTCATTTCTGTGTGGGAGGCTATCTGGAGAATGGGGAGGACGGCTGTAGGGATATTACGCGGCTGATCGTGGAAAGCCTTACGGAGCTGCCCATCTATATTCCGCAGGTCACCTTCCGGTGGACAGAAAAGACCTCCCATGAGGACTTTAAATTCATGATGGACTGTGAACGAAAGGATCCTCACAAGAGAATCGCCTTTGCCAACGATGACAAACGGCTGCGGTGCTTTACGGAAAACTGCCATATTCCTTTTAAGAGAGCGGTGAATTTTACCCTCACAGGCTGTAATGAGCCTGCTTTTGCAGGAGCCATTACAGGGAGCAATTCAAAGGGCAATATTCTGCATTCCATGGAGACGGTGTTCCACAGAACGTCGGAAGAAATTATTGGCTGCGGAAGTTTTGAAGAATTTTACGAGATCTATGAGCGGGAGATGTTCGCGGATTTTGATATCATCTACGACTACGACGATAAATACAATCTGGAGAGAGCCAAGGATGTGAACTATATCTCAAGCCTATTCTTTAACGGCTGTATCGAAAAGGCTAAAAGTCTGACCCAAGGAGGGTGTGATGTGGTGGTGGCTTCCCTGATGATGCTGGGCATCACCAATGTGATCGATTCCCTGATCGTGGTAAAGCAGTTTGTCTATGAGGAAAAACTGGTTTCCATGGAAGAACTGGTGGCTGCAGTGCAGGAGAACTGGAAGGGGCATGAGGACCTGCGGGAGGTCATTCTGAAAAAAGGGCAATTTTTCGGCAATGACGATGCTCTCTCAAACGGTGTGGCCAGGGTGCTTTATGACAGTATTTACAAATACTTAAAGGGGAAGACCAACGTATTCGGATACCCTATTGTGCTTGGCGATATCCTGGGCTACAACGAGCATCACAAATGGTTCGGGGATCAGACCATGGCTACACCAGACGGCAGATTTGCCGGTGATCGGCTAAAGTTCGGTATTTACCAAAGCGATGGAAGGGATCGGAGTGGCCTGACTGCACTGTTGAACTCCGTGGCCAAGGTAGATTTCCATGCTATCGCCTGCGGTAGCACGGCCACTAATATCTCCGTTGATGAGCAGATGATACAAAATGATGGCAATTTCGAAAAACTGGTGTGCATGTTTGAGACCTATTTCAGAAACGGCGGAGCCCATTTCCAACTCACCTACGTGTCCAGAGAGGAATTGTTGGAGGCAAAGGAAAAGCCGGAAGAGCACTGCGGTCTCCGCGTCCGGGTCACAGGTTTTTCGGAGTATTTCTCAAGACTACAGGAGAGTGTGCAGGATGACATCATCGAGAGAACGTCTCACCAGGGGGACTGATGAAAGCTTAATCTGACAAAATTTTCCTCTGCCTGTAGGCCATAGAAAGGTGTAGATAATGGAGAAAGATAAGACGATTTGTGCGACTATATTTGACATACAGAGAGGGTCCACGATGGACGGACCGGGAATCCGGACAACGGTATTTTTTAAAGGCTGCAACTTGCGGTGCAGGTGGTGTCACAACCCAGAGAGCCAGGCCTTCCGACCTCAGCTGATGTTTTACAGAAATAAGTGTACCGGATGCGGCAAATGCAAGGAGGTCTGTCCTTACCATTTGGAAAACTGTACTCTGTGCGGAAAGTGTGAATTGTTCTGCCACCATGATGCCAGAAAACTTTGCGGCAGAGAATACACAGTTGAAGAGGTATGGGAACAGGTGGTAAGCGATAAGGCTTTCTACAAAAATTCCGGCGGAGGGGTGACCTTTTCCGGCGGTGAATGTATGTTGCAGCTGGATTTTCTGACAGAAATAGCAAAAAAGTGCGCAGAAGCGGGGATTCACACAGCTGTGGATACAGCTGGCAATGTGCCTTGGGAAAGCTTTGAAAAGATCATGCCTTATACGGATTTATTCCTCTATGATATGAAATGTTTTTCAGGAGAACTGCACATGGAGAATACGGGGGCTTCTAATAAGCTGATTTTAGAAAACCTGAAAAAGTTGTCCGAACGGACAGATATTTTAGTGAGAATACCTATCATTCCGACTGTCAATGACGGAGAAGAAGAGCTGGCAAAGATGTCAGATTTTCTAAAGGCGCTGGATGTGCCGCCGGCAGTGGAGCTGCTGCCCTACCACAGGCTGGGTGAGGGCAAGTGTGATGCTCTGGGAATGAAATGCACAGAGTATCCGGTGCCGGATAAAGAACAAATGCAGGGGTACCGGGAGGTCTTTGGCATTGTCTGATGTGATGAAAGAATGTAAATACAAGAAGCTGCAATATGTAGTTCATTTTCCCGAAGATTTTAAAAAGGAAAAAGAATACCCTGTCATTCTCTTGCTGGCGGGAGCAGGAAGCCGTGGGGATGATATCAGTCTGGTGCGTTCCAGTCTGCTTTTTCCGGCGGCAGAGAACTTTCACCTGAATACAGTAATCTTTGCGCCTCAGTGTTATGCGGACTCATGGTTTGATATTTTTGAGCAGCTGATAGAGTTTGCAGAGTATGTGATCGGCGGAGAGTATGCCGATGAGGATAGGATATATCTGATGGGCTCCAGTATGGGCGGTTACGCAGTCTGGCAGTTGGCTATGTCCAGGCCAGAGTGGTTTGCGGCCATCGTCCCCATTTGCGGAGGCGGCATGTACTGGAATGCAGCCAGACTGAAGCACATGGGGGTCTGGGCTTTCCATGGAAGTGAGGATCCCATTGTGCTCTGTGAAGAGAGCCGGAAAATGGTAAACAACATCAACAGAAACGGCGGGGATGCCAGACTGACCATTTGGAAAGATGTGGGTCATGATTCCTGGGGGAAGACGTATCAGTACATGCAACTATATGAATGGCTGTTTCGACAGAGGCGGCGGGAATACCAGCCGGAGAAGAGTGCATATGACAATCCGAAGGAATTTGGATGAGGAATATAAAAACGCGCTGATGTGAGGGTGCTCAGAGAGTTCCATAAAGTATAAAGATACCAATTTGTACATTATGCTGTGAAGCGTGTCAAGAAAATAGATATATAAAGCATATTTATATGAAATATATTGAAAAGATAAGAATTCATATTATATATTGAAGTGTTCAGACAGAGAACTAGGTAGAATGTCTTGTACCAAAAAATACAAAAAAAGCAATATATACATTCTTTTTTTTTAGGAAGAATGTACAATATAGGATGTAAGAATTACTAAATCGGGAGGAAATTTACATGAAAAAAAGAAACACGTTTAACAAACTTTGGTCATTACTGTTATGTATGACCATGCTCGTAACTTTTGTGACAGGCTGTGGCTCTTCAGAAACACAGGAGCCTGACGACGGTGAGGCAGTTGTCGAGGAAAAAACTGATGAAAGCAGTGAAGAAAAAACTGATGTGAAAGTTGAAGTTGCTACTTCCGGATATCAGATTAATGAGTCTCTGAATCTGGACGAAGAAGTGACTTTGTCTATCTATGGCCCGGGTTTGTTCTCTTCAGGCGCAGAAGGTCTCGAAGAAATCACAACAGGTCTTTTCAAATCTGGTTATAATGAGCTTGCGGCTCGATGGAATGAACTGTATCCCAACTGTGCTCTGGAGATTGAGGATATCCCGTGGGATAACTATCAGAGCGCAATCCAGACGGCAGCTCTGAGCGGTGGCATAGATATTATGGTGCATGGGCATATCGATGGACTAGCAGAGAATTTGAAACCTTATCTGGACGCTGATCCGGAATTTACTGAGCAGCTGTTTACACATACCACAGTAAAACCGGCAACCACCAACAATGATGATGAGACTCCTATCCAGGGTCTGGCCATGGTACTTGGTCCTCTGGTGGTGTGGGTTGACACAGAAATTTTTGAACATTACGGTGTTGAGTTGCCGGAGGACGATTGGACATACTATGACCTGATCGAGATCGCAGAGCAGCTGACAGGCACCGACCCTGTTACCGGAGAACAGACCTATGGTGTTCAGTATTACAGTCCAAGCGGCGCTAACTTGCAGTTCAACTATACGCAGGCGGCACTTGCCTGCGGAGCCAAGGCGTTTGAATTGGGCGAGACGATAGAAGATGCAAAGGTAAATTTTGCCACCAAGGAGAGTGTGGAAGCTTTTGAGATCATTCAGGCCATGGCAGCCTGTGCATGCCCTGATACCATTGAGGGTGTGGATGTAAGCAACGTTATCGATGGTAATAACAACTGGGCTATGATGTTTTCTACAGAAATCCTTAACAATTCTGTCCTAATAGAGAAGAATGGTCTGGCAGACCGCTATGTGGTGATGAATACCCCTGTCTGCCATGCGGGAGAGTATGAAGGAGTACCTACACCATGGGCAGGTGAGACTACGTTGGCTATCTATAAAGATTCTGAGAAGAAGGATTGGGCATGGGAATTCATCAAGTTCATACTCACAGATGACGTGGCAGTTTCCTGGCTGGCAAGTTCCAATTTAATGATTCCTAACAATAAGGACGGTGTTACGGCTATGGCATCTGTTTTGACTGAAGAACAGATGGAAGTATGCCAGTATGCCCTGGATACGCTGCCTTCAACTTACAATAACAGCTGGAATTACGTGAGAAATGGCAGGATAGCTAACATAAACGGAACCGCTATGGTGACCGCAGTAGACAATGTGGTGAAGGGAGTCATGACGCCTCAGGAGGCAGCTGATTTCTTGCAGCAGTCCGCGGAGGAGAGTATGAAATCACAACAGTAAGTTGATGGAAATGGCATATACCTGATAGAGTGCTGAGAAACAGCATCAAGGAAACTCCAGTGTTTTTAATATGCATTGAATGGATACATAAAAATTGCAGGTGAAAGAGTCAGAAGTCCGGAGAAGGCAAGGCTGAGATGCCTTCTCCGGCTTTGCTATAAGACCGAGGTTTACCCTATAGATGAGGCAGAGCCCCATGGTATGGGCGTTGTTCTTCTTGAACTTGAAGAAAGTGGACCATTTGGGGAGCTGGTTGAGAACCATGTCAAAGAAATTGACAGTAAACTCCCGGTAAACATACCGGAGTTTATATTTCCAGCGTTCGAACATCGGGAGATCGGCAGGCAGCTTTTTGAGATTACGTTTATAGAATGAGCAGTTGTCGTTGATACACTTATGTTTCCCGAAATGTTTCCGGTCTTTGACAGGCTGGAGGGCATGGCCGCAATAGGGGCACTGAAGTTTTAAGGGAGTAGTTACTTTTTCGACATTCACAAAGGTTTGACCACAGATCATGCATTTGAACTGCTCACACCTACCGGTATTATCGTAGATGTAATCATGAGGAGCGCCACAGAGAGGGCAGAGGACATCTTCAGGAACCGGGCGAGGCTTGCCGTTGCGAGGTTTAATCGGTTTTACCTTATACCCGTAACGGAGAAGATAGTATTCTTCCCAGAGCTACCAGTCCTGTTGTACAAAGGGAATAATGACGGGAAGCTTATCGGATGCGAATTTCTGGTATTTGGGGCTGTGGAGTTCATCATGAGCCCACTGCTTGAGCGGTATGTATCTGCAGATAAAGAGAATGAGCCAGTAGATTTGCTGATGTTGTTCTTGAATGATAGTAAGTAAATAGGGTATAATGAAGTCCATAAGCAATGATTTACTTTTCGTATTTTGTTGAGTTTGGTCGCTTACATTATACATAGAAAAGGGGGGTCATTGCTTTTTTATTTTTAAAAGTGGTGAAATCCTTGAAAATATAAGGTTTTTAAGAAAAATTGGACTGTAGAACTTTATAGTACCAATGAAATGTGGAAGGTGACAGAATGAGAATAAAAGTGAAAAAGAAGGATATTAAGAGAAATTTTATTTGGTATACCTTTATTATTATACCTATAATCACCTTGGCGGTGCTGACCTACAAGCCGATGATGATGTCTATTTATTATTCTTTTACCAATATGAAGACCTACGGTATGGAATATGAGATAGTGGGATGGAAAAACTACAAGAATTTGATATCTAACAGCATGTTTTTAGGTGCGCTGAAAAATACAATACTTCTGGCTGTCTATGGACTTCTGACTATACCTCTGGGCTTCCTTCTGGCCAATGCATTCAACGGTCTGGGCCGTACTAAGCTGCAGAGTTTCTTCCGGGTGGCTTTTTATATGCCAAACATCATCACCGGTGTCAGTGTGGTTCTGGTGTTCCAGTATGTACTCAAGGGGAATGGAGGCCTTTTGAATGAATTTCTGTCCCTGCTCACCGGACAGGATATCGCCATTGGGTGGCTGTCCAATTACCGATATTCTCACATCGGAGCGACAATCTTGTATATCTGGATGAATCTGGGCTATGCCATGCTGATCAATCTGGCAAATCTTCAGTCCATTCCAACAGAAATCTATGAGGCGGCGGCCATCGATGGTGCATCTCCTTTAAAGAAGATGTGGTATATTACCATTCCTCAGATGAAATCCTGCTTTGCCTTCCTGCTGATTACCAGTATGATCGGAGGTTTGTCACGCTTTACCGATTTGTTCATTCTGGGTGGCAACACACCTGCAGGTAAGCCTAACGGAACCTTGATGACCATCCTGATGTACATTTACCAGTACAGCTTTGAGACACCTCAGTATGGTACTTCCTCTGCAGGTGCAATGGTGCTGTTTGTGATTGTCATGGCCTTTACGGTCTTGAATCTGAAAGTGTCTGGTTTCTTGAAGGAGAGTGAATAGTATGAAGAAGAGAATTATCTACAGAAACAGAGGGAAAATTATAACAAGTATTATTTTGGCAGCGCTGCTGTTTATTCTGTTGGTTCCACTGTGGTGGGCCATTACCCTCTCTTTTGACGGGAATGCCATTACAAGTCTGCCGAACTTTACATGGTGGCCGAAGAATTTTTCCTTAAAGGGCTATAAGTATGCTTTCGAGCGGATTGAACTGCTCAGATACTACAGGAATACCATTTTTATTACGGTGGTCAATACAGTGATTTCTGTGTTTTTTGCCCTGGTGGCAGGCTATGCTTTTGCCAAGGGACGCTTTTTTGGTAAGAAATTCTGGTACTTCTACATGCTGGCTGTGATGATGATTCCCTTTGAGACACGTATGATACCGCTGTATCTACAGTACAGTGATTGGGGAATGATTGATACCTACTGGCCTTTGATCCTGGGGAATTTTGCCTATGTCTATGGAATCTTTTTTGCCAGGACCAATATCGATGCTCTCCCGGACTCGCTGAGAGAAGCTGGTAAGATTGACGGCATGGGAGAGTGGGGCTGCTTTTTCAAAATCATATTGCCTTTGAGCAAACCGGTGATAGCTACTCTGGCCATTCTACAGATCATCACTCAGTGGAATAACTATCTCTGGCCGCTAATCGTGATCCGTTCTTCGGAGAAGCATTTGATCTCCGTTGGTGTGTCCCTGTTCAACGCATCGGAGACTGCACGCCTGTATGGACCCCGTTTATCGGTAGCTGTGCTCAGTGCCATCCCGCTTGTTATTGTATTTCTGTTCCTCCAGAAGTATATAGTAGAGAGCGTGGCAGTGTCAGGTATCAAGCAGTAGTGATATCTTGAAGAGACGAGGCAGAAAGGAGATAGGAGGAGAAAGATGAGTCTTTATAAGGACCAAATTCATGAATATGTACAATGCCATAGGAAAGAGATTGTGGAGGAATTGAAGGAGCTGCTGGCCATTCCTTCTGCCAGGGGCGAAGCCATTGTCGGAGCACCCTTTGGTCAGGGTCCGGCCGCGGCTCTTAGATACTCCCGGCAGCTCTATGAAAAACATGGTTTCGCCACGGAACTGGATGCAGAGGGAGGTTATCTGCTCTCTTATTATAGCAAAGACGGTCTGGGTGATGCGGACGAACAGGCAAAAAAAAGCCTTGGCCTTTTTGCACATGCGGATACTGTGGATCCTGGGAAGGACTGGATTTATACGGAGCCCTTTATCCCACTGGAAAAGGATGGTTTTCTCATCTGCAGAGGTTCTCTGGACAATAAGGCGGCGGTAGTCCTCTCGCTTTATTGTGCGAAGCTTCTGCGGGAATTGTCCCTTCCTTTTTCTAACCGTCTGGTGATGTTCACAGGAAGCAGCGAGGAAACGGGGATGCAGGACATCCAGAATTATGTTGCCAGGCATACCACTCCTGATTTTTCACTGGTGTGTGACACTGGATTCCCTTTTTACAGAGGGAATAAAGGTATCATGAACATTCAGGTAAGCTCCAAGAGGGTTTTGAGAGGAATCAAAGATTTCAGCGGTGGGAAAGCAGTTAATGTCACGGTTGGAAGGGGACGGGTACGTTTGAACTTCGATGAGAAGTTGTATGCTGCTCTGAAGAAAAAGGAAATAGAACGCATCAAGGTGTTTGTAGAGGCACAGGAGAATACGAAAGAATCGGAGAATATGGAGAAGCATTCAAGTGCAGAAGTTCGTGAGATCGTGATTCTTACGGAAGGAATTTCCAGCCACGGTGCGTTGCCGGAGGGCTCCCTGAATGCAGGGTATCTGGCGGCACAGTTTTTGGCTGAATGTGAGCTTATCTGCGAGAGTGACCGTACGGTACTTTCCTATGCGGCAGAAATGTTGAAGAACTATTACGGTGAGGCACTCCATATTGAAAATAAAGATCCTGAGTTTGGTCGGCTCACGTGTACTAATGGTATCATCAGAATGGTAGAAGGAAAACTGGAGCTGACTTTCAATATTCGGTTCGGCAAGGATATAAGTGCAGACACTATCAAGGATACGTGCCGTGCTTTGCTGGAGAAAAAGGATTGGGATATGAAGGTGGAAAGGGAAACTCTTCCATGGATAATTGGTTTGGAAAATCCGTATGTCAGGGCGCTGCTTGAGGTATATCGGAAGTTTACCGGTGAGGAAAATGCGGAACCAAAGGTAAATGCCGGAGGAACCTATGCTAAGTATCTGCCCTGCGCGATTGAGACAGGACCTCAGCTTTGGAAGAGGATTCCTTTCTATATGCCTGCGGGACATGGCGGTGTTCATCAGCCGGACGAGTGTCTCAGTGTAGATGGTTTTTTAGAATCCATAGAGCTTACGACGGAGATGCTTTTGGAGTGTGACAAGGTGTTGTAAAATGTTCGAGAGTGGGAGAAACGGATTTATGAAGTTACTTTTTTGCAGCGATATTTCTTTTAGGGACAGTATCATTGATTCTGACAGGGCTAAGGAGATTTTGTCCGAAGTGATGCCCCTGAGTCGGGATGTAGATTTTCGAATCGCCAATTGTGAAACCGTGCTGGCCATAAAAGAAGAGTGTGCTCCGATTGAAAAGAGCGGTCCTAATCTTGTTTCCCATCCGGCTAACATTGCCTTTTTTGAGGCACTGAAGACGGATGTTGCGGTGCTGGCTAACAATCACACCGGGGATTACGGCGATAAGGGACTGCGAGATACCATAAAACTTTTGTCTGATCACAACATCAGACACGTAGGTGCCGGTGAGAATCTCACAGAAGCCTATGCAGCCTGTGTTTTGGAAAAAGACGGTGTCAAAATTTCTCTGCTGGCGGTTTGCGAGAACGAGTTCGGTATTGCCACAGAGGAACGCCCCGGAACGGCGGGCTTTAAAATTGGACTTTTACAAAATCGTATTATAGAAGAAAAACAGAAATCAGATTATGTAATCGTCATATTCCATGGCGGCAATGAGTTCAATCCTATGCCTTCGCCCAAGGTAAAAGAGAGATATCGTTTGCTGTGTGATATTGGTGCAGATACGGTGATTGCCATGCATACCCACTGTCCGCAGGGAAATGAAATATATAAGGGAAAAACCATTGTATACAGTATGGGCAACTTCTATTTCCGGAGCGGAGAGGAAAGACCGGCTAATAATTACTGGTATTACGGATATATGAGTCTGCTTACTATTGAGAATAAACATATTTCTCTGGAAATCATCCCCTACAGGTTTGATCCGGAGGTCACAAAGATCACTGTCTTTGAAGGGGAAGAAAAGCAGAAGATGTTGGAGTATATCGGTAGGCTTTCTGAATATATCAAGGATGATGCTCTGGTACGTAATTATTTCACTGGATGGGCCTACCTGCATCCTTGGACACCCATACAGATTGTCACTATGAGGGATCGTGAAAAAGCGCAGATATCCTATGCCGGACAATATGATCTGGCATCCTGTGAAGCCCACAATGAGCAGATGATAGAGGCTTACCGAATTATGTTTGCATGGGAACTGGACAAGGGACAGGAGTGGGCGAAAAAGGTGACCAAGCTACAGGAAATGCCAGTGTGAAGAATAGTTTTTATAGTAGGTATGCGGGTCTTTGGAGATTAATGCTTTCCAGGACCCGCATTTGTGTTAGGATGTTCTTCTTCAAGTTCCTAATCTCGCTGCCATTATAAGTAATTACCGCAAAAGCGGCCGTAATGTAAATTTGGAAGATTCGCTGCCATACTAACTACATCATTTTTTGAGAGGGTTATTCAAGATTATCTAAATTTTGTGTATGAAGATATTCAAAGGTTGTCTAGCTAAATCTGTAGGAAGAAAGATTAATTTATATAATCGGCAGGAGGTGAAAAATGCTGCAGGGACAGTGTCTACAGCACAGATAGAAGTCAGGACAGAGCAGATTTTAGATTTGTCCGATCAAAAAGAAATGCCAGATGAGGATCTGGCAATGAATCTTGTGGATCTTATGAATTCATTTAGGCGGGTTTAAAATGATGGTTTGGATGGAGTTACTTCTGTTTGCGGAAACCGTTAAGAAGTCCCTGGAGTGTGCTGAGAGCGATACGTTTTTCTTCCTCTGAGCAATTTACAAAAGATATGCCATAACGTGCTCTAAAGATTGAAATATATCTGTGTTTTAATCAAATAGATATTTATATGAAGACAATCCATATATAATGTGAGAAGTTCTGTAGCGTGTAATATTTCCAAATATAGCTTGTTATGCTGACGAAATATGGTAAAATATATTTATCAGAGAAATCTAAAAATTAATGTAATAATGCATGCGGGAATTCAGGTAATAGCAATAATGGGAAGCTACTGCTTAATAGAGCTATTAATGTTGAGAGGAGATAGTTATGGAATTAAAAGAAGCAATAGAAAATGCATTAGACAATGATGCAATATTATTTTTAGGCGCAGGAGCTTCTGTAGGCGCAACAAATCTAAATTCTACCGAATTCAAAGTTGGAACGGGATTAATTCATCTGCTTTGTTCCGAAATAGAAATTAAAGATTCGAAAAATTTACAATTAGCAGTGGAACATTATATGGATGCCAAAAACGATGCTGGCTTGGATGGTGAGCAAGAACTAATTGACTTGCTTAGAAAAGAATTTACTGCAAAAACAATTACTGATTATCAAAAATTATTTCCATCCATACCTTGGAAGCGCATTTATACAACAAATTATGATGATATAATAGAAAAATCATACTCGTTTGAGGGTAAAAACATATCTACTTATACACTAAACGAGAGACGACGAGATGGTGGTGATATAGAGTATATCCATATAAATGGATCTATTAAAAAACTTGACAAAAATACATTGAATAATCAGTTTAAATTAACTGATGTTAGCTATATAACAGCTTCTTTTGAAAGCGATTATTGGGGTAAGCTTTTTATACAAGATCTGAAAACGTATTCAAGCATAATTTTTTTGGGTTTTTCTTTAGAAAATGACTTGGACTTAAAAAGATTAATTTATTGCAGCACCTTATATCAGGATAAATGTGTATTTATTGTATACGAAAAAGAAGACGATGAAAATATTAAATTAATGTCAAAATATGGGGCTGTTTATAAAATAGGCTGTGAGGGTTTTTTTGATGAAGTATTAAAAATAAGACAGAACTATGAACCTAAAAAAAATGCCACTCTCGATAATACAGTTTTCACAAATTTTGAATGTAGAAGAAGTGATAATAATTCTTTTGCAGAACTGCCTTCGGACAGAGCTGTTTATAATTACTACACAACAGGCAAAAGAGTCTCAGATTTGTATTTTCCGGTAAGTAGCGGTTATAGTGCAGTTGTAAAAAGAACGTATGTAGATCGGATGTTGAATGATATAGAGCAAAAAAACATAGATGTAGTATTTTTACACTCGGATATAGGTAATGGAAAATCGGAAATAGTAGAGCAAATAGCAATCTCTGCTCCAAAAAAATATAACATCTTTATACTTAAAGATAATAATGAAAAAATTCACAAAGAAATTGAGATTATATGTAACGCGAAACAGAAATCGATCATCATAATTGAAAATTTTTTCAATTATGATGAGGTATTTGATTTGTTTAAAATTAATAAAACGAAAAATAATATTCATTTCATCTTAATTTCAAGAACTTCAATATACAAGAATAGATATGAGACTTTTGCAGAAGAATTAAGTACATCGACATATGATGCTAACCGCCTAGATGATAATGAAATTAATGAACTATTGAGGATATTTGAAAATTATGGTTATTACCTTAATAAGAACCACGATAATAAAACAGTTATTATAAAAGATTGTGGGAAGAAAATGCAAGCAATAATGCTGAAATTTTTCGAACATACTGGAATAACAGAAGAGCTGTTAAAAGTTATCAAAGACATAAATGACAATCAAATAAAGGAGCAGTATGTTGATTTTATTATTTATATGCTACTGATTAAAATAATGGCTTTTGACATAGATTTTTATGAAATTGTGCAGCTGTGTAGTGATCAAGTTATTGACTATAATTTTGAGAAAAATCCGTACATTAATGAATTTGTTGATTTCGGAGAAAAGAAGGCAAAAATAAAGTCTACAGCACTAGCAGTATGGCTGATCAATCAATTGACTATTAAAAACAAGATTTTCTATTTACTGTCTAAAATTGTAAAAAGAGCCAACGAATCATATCAGAGCAATAAAAAGCTAGAAGGGTTTTTGCGCAATGTGGTGTCTTTTAAACATTTAAAATTCTTATTAGACACACTTACGATGGCATTAGAAGATAAATACAATTTGATTAATGATTTCTATGAGAGCATTAAGAATTTGGAATACTATAAAGACAAATATTTCTTCTGGTTGCAATATGGTATTGCCGCTTTGGAAATGGGCGATGTTAATATGGCTGAAATGCATTTTAAAGCTGCTTACGCAAAATGCTTTGACGGAATGAAACCATTTGAAATTGATAACCAAAACGCAAGGTTGAAAATAGAGAGGTTACTTTTATCTGACGTTAGTTACTCAGAAAAAACAATTATTGAAATAGAAGAAATCAACAAATTACTTACTCCATCATTAGCACCAGCTGATGATGAATACTATTGCTATAAAATGGCCTATTCATACTACCGAAAACTTTTTATCAAATTTTATTCTTGCATGAAAGAAAGCGAGCAAAATCGTTTGAAAAGCTTTGCTAAACAAAATTTTGCTCTTTGTAAGAGATTTAGAGAAAGAAGCAGAAACAGAGATTTTGTTTCTAAACTTTTAATATTTGAAAGGGAATTCTTGGGTCTTTCGGTATATTCGGATGATACACATAATCAACTAAAGGGAAAGATAAGTTATTTATTGACACACTTTATAAAAATAGAATTTGTTAAGGAAGGTAAGCCAGCACAAGGACAAATTCGTTTATCAAATGCTAAAAGCCAAGGGTTCAATACTGGTGATATGGTTGAGTTCATCGTAAAGAACTATAATAAAAAACAAAATTGCTGGGAACTCGAATTAATAGAATAATAGAGATAATCCTATTATTATGTTTCTGTTTTGCTTCGTGATTTCTATGTTAGAGGAGCCAGACTAAAAGTGATACATAAACTACCTTTAAGCGATTTTGCTGGATGAGTATACCCAGACTCACTAAAATTTCGTTTTTTATAGAAAATGTGTACTTCCCATTATATTTATTAATAAGAAGCTTTGTTATTGTCAACCCACTGGTTCTTTGTTCGTATATTCTTTGCTTTCATAGATTATAGCTTTCATGATTGAGCATGATCAACCTTCTGAATGTGTTTTCAGAAAGTTTATCATAACTGGGTTAGTTATTCACGACGCCTTCTTTTGAATTACTTAAACTTTGTATCATAATATTATGATATTTTTCATATATTATAGGGACAACCTTCATACTGATAATTGATCCGAAAGGATAGAAAAACAGAAAGGAGATACCTATGATAGCTTTTATTAAAGACTCTTCATTTAATGGGATAAAAAAGAAGTTAATAATTATCTATATATTAAACGTAATAGATATAGTATTTACACGCCTTCTGCTTAAAACGGGGTTATTTAGTGAAATCAATATCATAATGCAAAAAGCTGTATTAAGCGCAACAGCAAGTTTCTGGTTAAAGATAGTTATTCCAGCTATTTTGGTATTATACGTAATAAAACGAATAAAAAATACGAAACAAGAGATGCTCCGTAAAGCAAATATAGCTTTTAGCTTTTTGATGGGTATGTATATTTTAATTGATACTTCACACATTGTGTGGACTGCATGTACACCATTATTTATGTATATAGCAAAAAAAATGATATAGAATGAAGGGCAGTACATAATTATAAGTGGTTTGATTTTGTAGTGCATAATTATATTGAAAGGATTTAGCATGTAGTCTATAACTGGCTTAATCCGATGCTAATAGCTAAAATATGATGAGAATTACATAACAAATAATTGTTGTCAGAAATGTTGTCAGACTATAAGCGCGATGTCTGGAACCACTAAAATTACAGGGTTATAGGTTACGGAGAGCTAAGGTTCAACTCCCCTCAGCTCCATTTTCAACATAAAATTATATTAAATTAAGAAGTGCTACAGCCCTCGTAAATTCAAGGATTGTAGCACTTTTTGGTTTATATATAATGTAAAGAGACTTACTAAAATCTTTTGGTAGGTCGCTATCATTTATTTGTAAATAATGTTCATGCAATCTCCCGGTTTATTTGTTGTTTATCAGGCATTAATGAAATGAAGAATAAAATGGTAATATTTACAATTATTTTGTTGAATAATCTTGTAAAAAGGTTCTTGGGAGAATATAATTATAAAGGATCTGAGGATGTCAAATGATTGAATTATTTGTAAATAACCTGAAAAATAGGAGAATAAATCATGAATCATATTGGTAATGTGATTAAAGAGTATCGTAATATGTTACATATGAGTCGTAAAGAATTATCGCACAACATATGCTCGGATAAATATTTATATATGATTGAAAAAGGAGAGAGAACCCCATCCTCTGAAATTACAAGGTTATTAGGTTATAAAATGGGTGTAGATTTATTCCAGTACTTCCAATTTCTTGATTGTACAGATCCTATTCAATTGAGATACTACCTTGAAAAATTTTACAAACTTAGAAGTGTGAATAATTTAATTTCTTTAGAGAAAGTAACAAAAGAAGCCCTACAATTACAAGATTTTTTGAAAGCACCGTGGATTTACGAGATGCAACTTAATTATCTTTCTATCAAAGTTCTGGGCAATGGCGATTATATTAATTCTATTCCATTAATTCAAGATATTATTACAGAAATGAAAGAAAAGAGACTATATAATTTTTGTCTTATTTCTTTTTATGTTTTACTATCTACTTGTTTCCAAATGGCACACGATCTCAAGAATGCAAAAAAATTTGTTTTACTTGCATATGAAGCAATAGAAGGAAAGGAGAAGATTGAGAAATATGTGCAGGTTATTCTAGCTGTTAAAATTAACAAAATTACAATGCATTATTTGTCAGGTGAATTAAATGAAGTAATTGATGATTCTCTTAAACTTATAGATTATCAAAATGATATGTGTTATCAAGACTATCTGCATCATACCTTTTTCTATCTCGCCTTTGCTTATTATCAAAAAGGATTGGAAGAGGAAGGTATCGAATGGTTCATAAAGGCTTTGAGCTTAATGGTTATTCATCGCAGGAATATGGATCTATTTTATATGATTAATTATGAAGCGTTCGGAGTAATGATACGGGACGAGAGAGTTCCAAGTGATTTAGTTCATATGGTAAAAAGACATATAGTACAATAAAGATGTAAGACTTAAGGCATTGAATAAATCAGTTTGCTACACAGCAAACAGAATTTATTGATGCTTTTTTTAAACCTTTCAAAGAGTAACAATTGTTCTATTGCTATAAGTATGAATAATGTTATATATATATATTTGTGTCAAAAATAGTAAGATATAGAATATAAAATGAAGATAGTCAGAAGGATATTGTACCCGGTTTATTGCTATAACATAAGTTTAAGTGTATATACGATAGATCAGATCAGAACTGTCTGGCTTCTGGAAAGTTAATTTTTATGATAAATAATAATATTAGAGTAATGCAACAAGATAGACTAATAAAACGGCATAGTATAAATGGAATACTATATTTTATAGTTTATGTAAGTGCCATTCTGTTGTCTTTTCTTTATTCAAGGTATCTATATAAATATTTTATTTGGTATCAAATTGCTTCCAATATAATAAAAGCAGTGATTACACAAGTACAGTTTATCTCTTTGATTGGATTCATAACATCAGCAATTACAAAGAAACGTTTCCTGATAGCTTATTTATCAAATATAATTTTCTTTGGATTAATTTTATTAGATATTCTAGGTCAAAAATCCAATTTTTATATTCCGGACCTGATTTTTCCATTTGGCTTACATTTTATTATCATGATCATTCAAAACCATAATCATGCTGTTACAAAATTTATTGAGGTCATGGAGAAAAATAGAGGGCAGCTTCAAGACATGATCTACTTGGATGCTTTGACCGAGCTTCCTAATAGGAAGAGAATTATAGAGTACCTGAATACTTTGTGCCATAGTTCAGATGAGGAAATGTCACCATTCTACATTGTTTTTATCGATCTGGATAATTTTAAGAACATAAATGATTTATACGGGCATTCAGTCGGTGACAAGATTTTAAAACACATTTCAAAGTTGATGTGTGACAACATCAATAGTAATGATATGTTTGGACGTTTGGGTGGAGACGAGTTTATTCTTATCATCCGACAGATACTTAAGGAAAGTGATGTCCTACAATATGTAAATCATTTACGATCTATTTTGACAACTGTCGTCATTATCAAAGAATATCAAATAACCCCCAGTGCGAGTTTCGGTATATCCAGGTATCCTTCTGATGCAAAGGAACCAGAAAAACTTCTAAGATGTGCCGACACAGCAATGTATCGTGCAAAGGCATCAAGGAGAAACAATATTCAGTTCTTTCATAATAATTAGTGCTAAAGATGAGATTACAGGGCTTTTATTAACATAGAAAATAAGGAGAGCAGAGATGTTTATTGCTAGACAACCGATTTTTGATAAGTCTTTAAATATATATGGGTATGAATTACTTTTTAGGGCTAATGCTGAGTCAAATACTTTTTCTAATGCAACATCTGATTCTGCATCTGCGGTTGTGCTAGGGGGATTATTGGAGCAAGGGATTGATAGGGTTGTAGGGATAAGAAAGGCATTTGTGAATTTTGATTATGATTTCATTATGTCTGATATGATAGAACTAATTAAGCCGGATACTTTAGTGATAGAAATTCTTGAAACAGTTACTTTTGACAGCAGTCTTTTAAGTCGTATCAAAAAATTGCATAATAAAGGATATAAAATAGCACTCGATGATTTTGAAGAGGATTATTTTACATTTCCGGCAATTTCAATCGCAGATATAATAAAATACGACATCATGTTAACTCCACTTGATACATTACATAGGGAAGTAAAGGCAGCTATTGCTAATAAAAAAATATGTTTGGCAGAAAAAATTGAAACAGAAGAAGAATTTCAAAAAGCCAAAGCAATGGGTTTTCAATTGTTTCAAGGGTATTTTTTTAGTAAACCTAAAATTGTTACAATAGGATCAAATACGAAGAAATCTTCAAAAGCAATCTATGCTCAGATATTAAGTGAAATAAAGAAAGAGGAATTTTCATACGATAAGATTACGAGTATTATCGAGTCTGACGTAAATTTGTCTTATCGGTTACTTTGTGTATTAAGTCATAAAGATGAAAAAATTAACTATAGCTCAATCAGAAATGCATTGGTTCGCATGGGGGCACTGGAGATAGAGAGATGGATCAACGTACTCATGCTTCAGAACATGGCAAACGATAAGCCGGACGAGGTGATCAGATTGTCACTGGTGCGCTCTAAGTTCAGCGAATATATCTCTGAAAGAAGTTCCTTTTGTAATCGAAAAGATGAAGCATCTATGATGAGTTTATTCAGTTTGCTGGATGTGATTTTGGATTGTTCCATGGAGGAAGCATTGGAAGGACTAGCAATTTCCAGTGATATATTTGATGCACTGGTATATGGTACAGGTGTGTTCAGACCCTTATGTATGTTGATGCAATCCTATGAGAATGGGAATTGGAATGATGTAGATGGATACGTTAAAAAAATTAATCTTAAACCAGCAAACTTAACCGAGGGGTATTTATCAGCAATAAAATGGGCATCAAGTATTTTAGATTTTTATTGAGTTTATAGTTTAATGTATTGGAGATATATAGCAGTTATAAGCAAATAATAAAAATGTCATTTAGTTGAGTGTGAATGACGCAAGTAATTGTGTTGTCATGAATGACGAGGAAATGCTGATTTTAGGGCATTTCCTCGTTTTGCATGTTCAATTATGTGGAAGCTGATGTACCAGAAAAGCTGCCACTTACAGCACCGGAGATCGGAGAGCTGTTTTCTAACCTATTAGAAAATGCCTGTGAAGCCTGTATAAAGATGGAGGGTGGAGGTTCTATTGCACTGACTGTAAAGGTGGATAACGACAGACTACGGCTGGAGCTGCGTAACAGTGTGTCAGTCCAGACTGTCTTTGATCGAGCGGGATTACCCCGAACCACTAAGGCAGGTGGAGGCACAGGTACCAGAAGCGCAGCCACCATTGTCCAACGATATGGCGGAATGCTTCGTTTTTCACAGGAGGGGAATGTATTTGTAACCCAAATGATTTTACCTCTGATCTAAAGGATAGAAGGTAAGCTTCACAAACTAGTATGATGAAATATTACATATGCCCACCGAGCTTTCTACACTGTGCCACTTGACCAATCTGGTCGAGTGGCGTTTTTTTATACATAAATGTCCTTTTACGAAATATTAAGACGTTTTATGCAAGATTTTCCACAGAAGAACAGAAAAGTGTTACCGTATTTATATCAAAGTGTATCCAAAGGGTGGTATCCGGTCTGCTCAGTGAAGAAATCGGAACAAGGAGCGTGGTAGAAATGATGGAAAATGATCATAAGGTTTAAATAAGCGTGCACTATGTCGATACCGAATTCGTAGGAAAAACAACGTCATTTTGACACATGATGTATGAAGAATCTGCGAAGCTAAAATTACTAAATGAAACATAAAGGGAGGAATTAACATGGACAATTTCAAGGATTTGCAGAAACAGGAATACGCATTCAACGACGAGGAGTTGGATAATGTGGCGGGGGGAATGAAAACTATGTCAATGATTGGAACTGACAAAACAAAATATACCGTAGTAGTTCAAAATGGTGATGGTGGCACTAACACTTATCGTTGTTCGATCTGCAATTCACCGGAGATCATGAATTGGGAAGCTTTCTATGCCCATATCATGACCTTCCACCCGGAAGAATATCATTACATTCCGTAAGCGGATAGTTAGATTAAATAGCCCTACATCCACCCAGTAGAGGAATGGATATGATAAACTTTACCGATGTATTAGATAGGCATCGAGTGTCCAATTTACCATAATACAAAAGACAAAACACAATAGAGAGGATTCATGCTATGAAAGAAATCAGGATTACAGAAAGTAAGATAAATGAGGCATTAACTCAGATCGACGCAATGGAAGGACTTAACTCCAAGGACAGGGGATGTCTGCGGCTTCTCACAGAGGAGATGTTCTCCATGTGCAGGGAGCTTTTGAACACGGAGCTTCTGGACTTTGAGGTGAAATGCGACAAGGGGTGTTACACCTTACGTACAGTCACGAAAACGAGAGTGAAGGATGAGGCAAGAGAGCAATTCCTATCCATGAGCAGCAGCGGAAAAAACTCCGCAAATCATGGAATAAAGGGGATGCTGGGTGCTATTTTGGAGGTGTTGGCCATCGAGGGTGACCCGAAGTATTACGGTCCTGCGTGGTCTTATGGGATGCATAGCCCAGGCGGCGAATATGCCTGTATGTGGACACTCTCACAATATATGGAATTTGCTCCAAAGGAGAAGATCAAAAGTGAATGGGATGGCATGGAGAAATCCATAATCGCAAACTTTGCCGACGATGTGTCCATCGGTGTGTGTAGCGGTAAATTGGAGATGACTGTGACGAAAACATTTTAATTTAGGAGGAATAGAAATGACAATCAATAAGAGCTTAAATGATACTGAATTATCCATGTCCTTGGCCGGCCGACTGGACACTACCACAGCACCTGGGCTGGAGGCAGAGCTGAAGACCTCGCTTATCGGTGTGACATCCCTCGTAATGGATTTTGCCGAGCTGGAGTACATCTCCTCTGCGGGCCTTCGAGTACTACTTTCTGCCCAGAAGGTGATGAACAAGCAAGGCAAAATGGTGATTTGCCATGTCAATGAGACCATCATGGAGGTATTTGAGGTGACAGGATTTACCGATATCCTCACTATTGAATAAGCATCACTTTGGACAAGTCACCGATTGAAGGGATTATGATCCGGTTTCAAAAAAATTATTGTTGCATTGGGTGTTTTATGCGCAGTGCTGCTGGGTGATCGGTGCTTTAGGGCTAAACACCGTTCCTACGCAAGGCTGTCTTAAAATGCAGGATTGAAAAAGTAAGTATAAAAAAGAATTCTTAGAAAGCGAGTGATTCCATGTCCTTTGATGACATTTTTTATAAAACTCTTATCGGCGGTGGCTCCTATTTCACTATTTTGAAGGGGCTCTGGGTAACCGTACAGATTTCGCTGTTATCCATTTTAATTGGCACGACGCTGGGTGTGCTGGTGTGCGCCTTAAGAATGTGCAAAAACCGCCCGGTACAGGGATTGGCTATGGTGTATATTGCGGTTCTGCGCGGTAGCCCGGTGCTCTTGCTGCTTATGCTGATGTACTACGTTGTCTTTGCCCGAAGTGCTCTGTCTGCGCCTCTCATCGCAGTGGTGGCCTTTTCGTTGAATGTCTCTGCCCATGTAGCAGAGTGTTTCAGAGCAGCATATTCCGCTACCGATAAGATGCAGGCGGAGGCCGCACGAACCTTGGGCTTCTCTAAGTGGCAGGCATTTCGTCTGATATCCTTACCTCAGGCGGCAAAGATTGCAAAGCCTACCTATCAGTCCACCCTGGTGAATCTGATCCAGTGGACCAGTGTAGTGGGCTATGTGTCTATTACAGATCTGACCCGGGTCATCAACAATATCGGAAGTCGCACCATGCAGCCGCTGCTCATGATTCTGGTGGGAATGTTTTTGTATCTGGCGCTTGCTTATCTGTGTTACGGAGTCTTCGCACTTACAGAAGCTGTCTCGAGTAAGAAAGCGGAAAGGAGGCGTGCACAATGAGCATAATTCAAGTGGAACATATCTCCAAGTCGTTTGGCTCGTTGGAAGTACTACGGGATGTCTCTCTGACCGTTGAGGAGGGAGAGTGCATTGTCATTATTGGTGGTTCTGGCTGCGGTAAGAGCGTTTTCTTGCGCTCACTGGATTTACTTGAAACACCGGATGCCGGGCGGATCATCATTGGTGGCGATGAAATCACAGCCAAGGGTGCTAATGTCAATCGCATCAGGCAGAAGATGGGCATGGTCTATCAGGGCTTTCATCTCTTTGAGCACATGGATGTGCTGGACAACCTGACGCTCGCTCCCATTCGTTTGCGAGGCACATCCCGGGAGGAGGCCGACCAAAAAGCAGTAGAGCTACTGAAAATGGTGAGTCTGGAGAGTCGCAAACATGCCATGCCGGGGATTCTCTCCGGCGGGCAGAAGCAACGTATTGCCATTGCTCGGTGTCTTGCTATGGAGCCTCAGATTATGCTCTTTGACGAGCCGACCAGTGCGCTGGACCCTACCATGGTGGGAGAGGTGTTGGCGACGATGCGAATGCTTGCAAAGCGCGGCATGACCATGATTATTGTGACCCACGAGATGGCCTTTGCCAGGGAGGTGGGCACCCGCATTCTCTATTTTGATGAACACGGTATTTATGAGCAGGGAACACCGGAAGATATATTCGACCATCCCAAAAAGCTGAAAACCAAAGCCTTTATCCAAAAACTGAAATATTTTTCACATAATATAGATCGGCGTGATTTTGATCTGATGCAGCTTCAGGGCGGTATTTGGAGCTTTGCAGAGAAGTATGGAATCGGGGACAAATTCGCTCGTCGGCTCCAGCTTTGCGCAGAGGAGCTGATTTATGAAATGCTATCCGGAGCTATTATCGAAGGAGAGGCGGTGAATCTGGATGTCAATATCCGTTACAGTGAGGTTGACAAATCTATACTGCTGGAGCTTACCTGTGCCGGCAGGGAGTATGACCCCTTCCGAGTCTCCGAGGATGATGAAGCACATCTGGGGGTAATTATTCTAAGAAATGTGTCTAAGGATATTTCCTGTACCTACCAGGAAGGTATGAACCAGATTATTGTTAGACTTTAATTAGGGATAATGATAAGAAGGATCCATTTAATCAACAATTACAGAAATTAAAGTAAGAAGAGTAGAAGATGAATTAATAAATTAATCCAGATGTCATGAATAAAAGTACCGATAAATTGATATTTGACTTAAAAGGAGAATTCATTATGAAAAGAAAAAAACGTTTAGCAGGTATACTTTCGATGCTGGTTCTTTGCATGATCCTTTCTGCTTGCAGTGAAAAGAAAGCAGAAAATTCAACAGAAAGCAGTAACCCTGTGTCCGGCAACGCGGAGGAAGCAAATAGCAATCTTGTTGCCGGTGTGCTGGAACAGAACAGTGTGGAAGATTCGTCAATTATAAATTATCCACAAGCCGAAGGGAAGATGGAAGAGATGAGAAAGCAGGTTGAGTTCAAAGCGTTCTCGTCTCTGAACACCCTGCTATTAGAACTCTCCGCCGGACGGGTGAACTATGTGCAACTTCCAAACAGCGTCGGAAGCTATCTGTCAGCCAATGATGATACATTGATCGTTACGGCGGTGGAAGGTGCCCTGCCCCGTCGACATTATCACATGGCAGCCCGTACGGATGACACGGAGCTTTGTAAAGAGATAAACAACGCCATAGACACGCTGAAAGCAGAAGGCACTCTTGACCAGCTGGCAGTTGATTACATCACAAGTGCTGACAGCACACCTATTACTAACACACTGCTGAAGCATGAGGGAGCAGAGACACACGTCGTAGCCGTTACCGGTGATCTGCCGCCTCTGGACTATGTCTCCGCCGATGGTACACCTGCAGGCTTCAATGTGGCCTTACTTAACGCCATCTCCGAGCAATGCGGCTGTAACTTTGAGCTTGTGCAGCTGGATGCGGATGCCCGCCTGTCTGCGCTTGAGAGTGGAAAGGTTGACCTGATCTTCTGGATCGGATGCTACAGTAATGAAGGCTTTGAGCCAGAGACCAACAATGTTTGCCTGTCTACTCCGTATTTTGAAGAATCTGCTTGCCTTGTGGGTTATTCGGAGGATATTCTGGAGAAAGCCTTGTCGATTTATCAAACCCAGAATTCACCCGCATCTGGTACTTTCGCTGCCCCGACGTCTGAACAGCCATCGACCAAGACGCCAACAGCATCCAATACCCCCATACTGACCATGGAAAAGGCTATTGAGGTCAATACAGCTGCTCATTTGCTGGAAAAATACAAGACCGTTACCTACGCTCAATTGGACTATATCGGTGGTAATACCATACATGCGACCTTCTATAAGGATGAAAGTGGAGATATTTGCTGTATGGAAGACGATTTTGGCTATACCGGCTATCGAACCGACTACTTTGATTTCTCCAGAGAAAAAGGTAAATCTACATATACCCTCAATGTCATGGAGGACCGCAACGTCAGCGACTATCTATTCATGGTGTCTGACAGCGAATTTGTCTCTCAAACCACCGATGTAAACGGCAATCTGTTATGTGAAACACAGGCAGACATCAGCCAGGCCTATGCGGATCAGCTCTCTGAGACCTGGCCGTGCACCATCGAGGATAAAATGATTACAACGACCACCTTCGCCGCCGATGATTATCGTGTGCTTTCCATCGACTTTCGTCTCCGCCGTCCTGACGGTTCTGAGTCCATGATTGCCTCCGGCGTATTACTCTACAACGAGGAGGTTACTTACACCGACGCGGTGCAAGGATATATGGATGCTAAGAAGGTCACGGTATCCGTACAGATGCAAGATGGGAGTACCCGGGCAGCGGTAATCCCTAAGGGAGAGACCATCAACTGGGTCTGTGATGACGGCTATACGCTCTACATAGACAAGGACGGCAAAACACCGCTGCCCAAACCTTCTGACCCCGTTCAGAGTGATTTGACTCTTTACTGCCTGTCAGTACAACATGGCACAAAATAATTTTATTCAAAATCAAATGATATAAATAATGGTTATCGGTTCCATTATTTAACAGCTGAAGTATATTACATTCGAAAGTGCTACAAACCTATTAAAATCAAGGGTTGTAGCACTTTTTGTTTTTATAAAATAAATCAATACATAAATAAATACGTTTTCAATCGTATCGAACCGTAAAAAGCAGTAATTAAAGAAACACAAAATTGAGACATATTGTTGAAAAAGCCAGAATATTCAACTATAATATTATTATGTTAGGTTATTTTGACGAATGTTTTATATAATTAAAACATAGTTAACTAAATTAAGTGCAAAATCTCATTATTATGTTGTGAATTCTACTGGTTTTGAAAAATCTTTGACAGAAAATATGTGGGGGATGACAAATTGAGCAAATTTTTAATAATAATTTTTTCTTTAATTCTATCTTATATAATAACAATAATTTCTGGTTTTAAGAGTAACTTCTCCTTGTTTTTCTTTGGTATTACCAACGGCATATTTATATGGATTGGGTTACAGATTTCTGCAAAATCAAATAATTCATCTTTTCATTTGTCTTTTAATAAAAAACATAAAAAGCCTGTTATTGAGCAGGTTGGTAATGTCATTCAATTGAGGCAGCTAGAGCAGGTGAGCAAGGCAGGGGCTTTGCAGTAGTGGCTGATGAAGTGCGAAAGTTGGCAGAACAATCTAATAATGCAGCTACAAGTATTGGAGATATTATTCGAGAGATTCAGGCTGAAATTGATTCTTCATCATAATCTTTTCATTCGGTAACCAATTATGTCGCAGAAGGAGTGAGTGATACAATAACTGCAAGGCAGTTGATTGAGAAAATAGTGGAGACCTTTAAGATTACAGCATCGAGTACGGAGGAAATTCGGAAACTTCTTCAACAGTCAGTAAAAAATTGTCAGACCATCTTTCAAATATCTCAAAAGAATCAGGTTATGTCCCATGCAACTTCGAGTACAACAGAAGATATAGCTGCGGCAACACAGGAACAGTGTTCAGCTATTGAAGAAATTAATAGTAATATAGAAATTATTACGAATTTATCAGAAGAAATTAAACAGCGAATAATGAATAGACTGAAAGGGGTTGTCCTTGTTTAGCTTAACCAAGGTTCTGGACTCCTTGATTCAAAATAATCATTTGGCTCAAACATATGGGTGTAATCGGAAGCGTATGTAAATTATATTGCATTAAACGATTTTAGTGAGTAAAGGAGCCGGACAGAATGACAGCACGTGGATTTGTTCCTACGGATGAAAAAGATTTTAATAAGAATAGTATGATAATTCTAAGAAAAGCTCAGCAGGATATTTTGTTTTTGATTGATCGAGGATATCCAATAAAAAGTGCTTCCACCTTTGTTGGAAATCATTATTTGCTTACGGAAAGACAAAGACTTGCTGTCGTGAGGGCGACCACCTCAAAAAATATTGTTGAGATGAGGCTAAAGAAGCTACGTATGGAGGAAGTGAGCGGGAAAAGAGTATTAATTGACGGTCTAAATCTGATCATTACTTTGGAAGTCGCACTTTCCCAAGCAACTCTGATCTGCTGTATGGACGGGACTATCCGCGATTTGGCAGGGCTTCGGGGAACATACCGCTTAATTGATAAAACAGATGACGCAATCGAGCTCATTGGGCATAAATTAGCGGAACTAAAGATTGAAGAGGTTGTTTTTTACCTTGATTCGCCTGTTTCTAATACAGGAAGACTGAAACAAAGAATATATGATGTCCTTAATGGCTTTCCATATAAAACAACGATTGAGTTAGTTAATAATGCGGATGTCTTTCTGGAAGATATGGAGTATGTTATTAGCAGTGATGCTATTATTTTGAATAAATGCACCAGCTGGATTAATCTGGCTGCAGACATAATTCATGAAAAAATACCAGAGGCAAATTGTATTTATTTGAATTACCATGAAAATTCTTATCCAGAGAAAACAGAACCATAGAAAAAGAGATAGCCGGTTGTTACAGTAACCATTTAATGATGGGTTTCAGAGTAGAGCATGGCTTCTACTCCTCTCTGCTTCATTATTATATAAATGGGAAAACGTGATATATAAGGTTTTCCCATTTTTGCGGTATTGTATAATGATATATGTAGTCTATATTTAGATAATAGAACTAATAATATCGTTGCCTATTATAAGTAAACCCTGATATTTTTCATTAATCTACGAGATTTACACAAAATTCTTTACACTCTCTTTCAATAATTTCTCCATTTCATCAGTTGGAAGCGGTTTACTAAAATAGTAACCCTGGATATAATCACACTTTTTATTCTTTAGTACTATAAACTGTTCGCTCGTTTCTACTCCTTCTGCCACAACTTTTAATTTAAGGCTGTGAGCCATTTCTATAATGTTATATATTATAGATTCCTCCTTTTGATTTGAAGTGATATTATCTATAAAAGATTTATCAATCTTTAAAGTATTTATTGGTATCTTTCTCAAATAGCTTAGGGAAGAATAGCCTGTCCCAAAATCATCAAGAGCTATTCTTATTCCCATATTCATTAATTGTTTTAATATATCTATACTAGAATCAAGTGATTCCATAAGAACTGATTCTGTGATTTCAAGCTCGAGAACTTTTGGATCGAAGCCTCTATTAATT
>JAEZLZ010000062.1 GCA_023415055.1 Bacillota bacterium
CCCTCTTCTTTCACGAAGCCTGCTCGACTGCAACAATAAGAGTACGATAAAGGTTAGTGTCAGAAGGACGAAGGTACATTTTACAACGCGGTAAGAGGGACCGAGAAAAGCCAGGACACTATAGCCAAGAATTCCTACGATACTCAACAGCTTCTCCTGCCGACTAAGCCCGCAGAGCCCTTCATAAGCAGCGGTAAATAGAACAGCAACCACAAAAGATACTAAAAAGTCCCAGCGATTTGTGATATAAGAAAAGCCATTCATCATATACCCGAAAAAAGGTATAAACAAGGCCAGGATTGTAAGGATAAAAGTAATTACCAGTGACTTGAACTTCGAACGGCAAAGTACGATCACCACACTAATCCCGATGATCACAGGAAAGGATAGATTCACCCAATAATTCGGACTGACTCCGGAAGCAAAAAAGCCTTGAAGTGCATAAACATAGTAATCCCAATTGTAATGCAAATAGGAAATCAAAAGCTCCGGTTTGCTGTCCATTCTTCCATTTTGCAGGAAAGCATAGATCACCGGTACAAAAATCCCTGCTGCCAGTGTCATACCTAAGAGGTACCAGCCTCCCGTCCTCAGCCCTGTCAGAATATATCCGACCACCTTGTTACGCACATCTCTATGATACCTGCCCACATAACGCAGGGTCACATAGATCACCGCCATCACGGATAATATAAATAGGAAGTAAAAGTTACTTGCTGTACATAAAAAGGTTACGGCAATCAACAGATATGGTTTTCGTCTGCGCAACACCTGTTCCAGTCCTATGAGCAGGATCGGGAGATAGATCATCGGATTCAGAAAATACGGGTGTCTCACTCCCGAGAAAAATGAGTAACCGCAGAACACATAGATCAATGCACCCAGAATCGCACCGTTCGACGAAAGCTTCCAGTATCTGCAGAAAAAGAGAAAGCTAATTCCAATCAAGAATAGCCGTAATAAAATCAGAAGCACATACACAACCGGGCCGTTTTCTTCCGTCATAAAGACTGCCAGAATCGCGATTGGATCACCCAATGCGTAATAGTGCAATGTAGTTATCGTATCAAACCCCATTCCGATGCTAAAATCAACCATCGGGAAGCCATTCCCCGACAACAATCCTCGTAATAGCTTCCCATAATAGATAAGGATCGGATAATGCTGGTTGATACCGTCGACCTGCCACACAAAGGAGCGCCTTTCCAAAAGAAAAGGCAAAAAGATAATCGGAAGCAAAAGCAGAAATGATACACTATATAAAAAGTAGGGATTTTTTAATGCCTTTCGTATCACCTGGAATTCACCTGCTTCCTATTTGTATGTTTCTTAAAAATCAGCAATCTGCTGGCGATATAATTCGCAATAATGACAAATACATTCGATATTATCTTAATGATCAGGTCATAACACCCAAGCCGGTCGACAAACAGATACATAATTGCTATATCAAGGATCCCCGTCAACAGCCGGCAAGCAACAAAGAAGGCAAATTCGATCAGAATTGCCCTCATCTCTTTGTTGCTGCTATGAAAAACCATGACCCGGTTCGTTACATAGGCAAAAAGCACTGCAATCCACCAGGCAAACAAGGTACTTACAACGGTACCCAGGCCAAGCCATCTACTGCTTAGATAATAAATGATCACATTGACTATTGTTGTACAGCCTCCAAAGAAACCATACAAAATAATTTCCTTATACTTTAGAAATAAATTTTTCATCATGTTCCTCACAAACTTCCAAGTTCTTATTAGAAGTTTTAGCTATTCGCGATGAATTATTCAATTTCTTATTCCATCTTATCATATCCAACCACAGACCAGATTCCGGTCTCATCTTTTCGCACCAAGCGCTCCAGGTAAATAATGCGTGCAATGGACTGATCATCGTCAATTCTTGCGATTGCTCTCGTGCCGTCATTTTCAATCATCGTGATTGCTTCATAGGGAATCGGATACTCTCCCACAATCCCCTCCGGAGACAGTAATAGACTGGCAAATATTATTTAGACGTCACAGGTCAGCATAACGTTACAAGATATATTATGAATCAGTTTCTATTTAAAATATGTCCGTGAAGTAGTATAGTAACTTATATGGGAATAGGTATTATATTTGGAAGGGAGTTGATCAACCATGAGAAAATATCCAAGACCAAAAAAAATTGAGATCCTTTATTTCAGTGGAACCGGAGGGACCAAACGGGCTGCCGATGCATTTGTAAAGGAATTTGCAAAACAAGGATTATCTGTTTCTTGTAACGAAATTCACTCGAAGAAGCTCTATTCACCTCAGCCCCATGACATGCTTCTTTTGTTATATCCCGTCTATGCGATGAATGCGCCCAGACCGGTGTATGAGTTTATTGATCGTCTGCCGATAGCTGAGAAAAAATTAGCGGTTGTAGTTTCCGTCTCCGGTGGAGGGGAGATCATACCGAACACAGCTTCCAGGCTGCACTGCATCAGTCGCTTACAGAAGAAAGGCTACCGAATCGCTTATGAACAGATGCTGATTATGCCCGCCAATTGCATCCTGCCAACACCCAGAGAGCTTTCTTTGATGCTTCTTAAGGTACTTCCGGACAAGGTTGCTGACATCGTGGATGATTTACTCTCAGGTATCGTAAGAAGAACGAAGCCTTATCTGATTGACCGTATGATTTCTAACCTTACTGAGGTGCAAAAGGAAGGTGCAAAGCTATACGGGAAGAATATTATGGTCAGTTCTCCCTGTAATGGCTGCGGTCTTTGTGCAAAGGAATGTCCGACCTGCAATATTAAGCTTGTCGACGGTAAACCAATCTACAATTATCGCTGTTGTCTTTGCCTTCGCTGCATCTATCAATGTCCGAAGAAGGCTCTTCAACCAAAAATCGGTCGTAAATTCATCCTTGATAGCGGGTTCTCTTTGAGCAAGCTCGAGAAGGAACTGCCCGATTTCCAACCGATTGATCCGCGAAATTATTCCTATGGAGCCGGCTTTAGCGGCCTTAAGAAATATTTCCTGGAGTAATGTTTTTATAATAATGTTTCTAAAGTAATATTTTTGAAGTAAGGTTTCTAATGAAAAGTTTCTAAAGTAAAGTTTTTGGAGTAATAGAAAATGGGTATCTATGCTTGCCGACCGGTTATATAACCGCAAGAATAGATACCCATTTCTATATTCATTAATTTAGATTGATCATCGTGAGATATAAATCACGAAGAGCACTATCTCTCCCATCGTCCGGATGCTCCACAGGGAAGGACCAGACCGTTTCCGGATACCGGAAGTCCTATCTCGTCAGCCATGACAGTACCACCGTATCTCTTCCCGATCTCTTCCGAAATCATATAGGATAAGACTCCCGCCTGTAAGCCGGTGGTATAGGAATTCAGGAGAAAGAATAACGGCTCATCAGAAAGCAGCTTAGTACAAAGCTGAAGGAAGGGATGAATGCTGTCTTCTATCTTCCATATCTCACCCTTCGGTCCTCTTCCGTAGGAAGGAGGATCCATGATGATGGCATCATATTTACTTTCCCGACGAATCTCACGCTCTACGAATTTAACACAATCGTCAACGATATAGCGGATCGGCGCTTCACCCAGACCCGAAGCAATCGCGTTCTCCTTTGCCCAGGTAACCATACCCTTCGAAGCATCCACATGAGTAACTGCTGCACCCGCTTTCGCAGCTGCCAAAGTTGCACCTCCGGTATAAGCAAAGAGATTCAGGACTTTAATCTGTCTCCCCTTCTCCTTCTGAATCTTCTCAGAGAACCAATCCCAGTTTACCGCCTGCTCAGGGAACAAACCTGTATGTTTAAAGCTAAAGGGTTGCAGATGAAAGGTCAGTTCCTTATAAGTAATGTCCCACTGCTTCGGCAGATCGAAGAATTCCCATTCTCCACCGCCCTTGGAGCTTCTGTGATAATGAGCGTTGGGCTTCTTCCAGCTCTTATGAAGCTTCGGTGTATCCCAGATTACCTGCGGATCCGGACGCACCAGAATATAATTCCCCCAGCGTTCCAGCTTCTCGCCCTTCGAAGCCTCCATTACCTCATAGTCCTTCCAATCCTTTGCAATCCACATAACATTCTCTCTTTCTTGTCTTTTCTAATTATTCTTCCCAAGGATTTTATGTCCCTTAAAATCCTTTATTACTCTAGCATTTCTATAACCCGGAAGAGTAAGGAGTTTGCTCCTATGGGCAAACTTCGCAATTCTTCCCAAGGATTTTATGTCCTTTAAAATCCTTTATTACTCTAGCATTTCTATAACCCGGAAGAGTAAGGAGTTTGCTCCTATGGGCAAACTTCGCAATTCTTCCCAAGGATTTTATGTCCCTTAAAATCCTTTTATCAACCTATTATAAACTAGGGTCCGGACAATTACAACAGAATTATCAATCGCCATACGTTCCCGTTTGAATGAAGACTTTGTCCTCCTCCAGATGCGCCTGGTACAGTCCCAGCACGATCCAAAAAAGCGGCAGCACCATTATCACATCTATGTTGAAGAAGCCCTGCATCAGGTAGGTGGATATCATGGAGAAGAACATGAAGTCCTTGTCGTTCTTCCACCTTCTCAATAGGAAAAAGCTCAGGAAGGCAAGATAAAATAACAGGGCAGGTATGCCCATGGTGACTGCGGTTTCCAGATATATATTGTGGGCCTTATCTATGGGTTCACTGGAATTAAGGCTTATGCCTTCATAGATAAGGTTATCCGGTCCAACGCCCAAGACCCAGTGGTCAGGGAGCAGCTTCATGGTTTCCTTCCATATATACATCCTTCCTGAGCCTGCGCTGTCCTCAAATTCTAATCCTGCAGATATGTCGCCTCCGATACTTAGGGCTCTTTGATACAGAAAACCACCATGAATGGGAAGAAGGACCACGGTTACGATTGTAAGTATAAGCAGTATTAATCCAAAGCTTTTAATAAAGCTTTTCTTCCTAATATAATAGATACTCATAATTACAATGGATATTCCGAAGGACAGCCATACTCCCCTTGTGAAGGAAAGCAGCATTCCTGTATAAATCAGGGCTGTACATAGAAGCCATAATTTCCTTTTTTCTTTAATATATTGATATATTGCCGCCGGAAGGATCAAGGCAGTATAAGTAGCAAGAAAATTAGGGTTGCCCATTGTGCTATAGGGTACCGTACCCTCCATTAGTATCTTACGAGTAATAATATCTATCCCGAAATATTGCAGTAAAGAAATAAATCCTACCAAGGCAGCGCAGAAAATCATAGCATTGATAAGCTTTTCTGTTCTTTTTGCCTTGTAAGCGGTAAGGTACAATATTACACAGCATAGGATTGTAACAAAGCCTGTAAAGCGGGTTGTGCTTACAACGGTAAATGTGTTTTCCTGTCCAGCAACAGGCACTGCCTGAACGCCAAACAATCCCATCCATGCAGTCAGGGTATTATATGCTGTAATTGAAGAGATCAGAGTGCATAACAGATATAAAGCAAGGGGGAGGAAAAATAGAGATAGCTTCACTTCTTTTTCTTTGATTATTGTGATGAGACTAAGTAATGATAGAAAGACCAGCATAACATACCTTGGGAAACAGTAGGATCCAAAATCATTCGGTATAACAAGAAAAGGAAAGATACAGAACATGGAAAACAGAACAAAGATTTTTATATCTATTTGTCTTTTTAATAAGCTTCTTATAAAATTGACCCGCCTTCTTACTATCTCCATATAAGTCCCTCTCGTTCCTATTCTTTCGAGTTATTTTCTTTCTTATGGTCTATTCATGGCTAATCTTCTGGATATTAAGTACATTTTAGATTGGTTTCCACAATATGTCAAGTTTCAAGCTTTCCCTGCTTAAACTTCCTCTCATGATTCTAACTATATTCTAACTTGACGCTTCCACCTTTTAGGACTAAACTTATAAATGTAAGATATTAAAAAAACCGCACAGGAAGGCCCATTTCACATCACAAGATACTAATCTTTCATGAGCAGTCAAGATACAGGCGGAACAATAAATATAACATATGGAGGAGTATATCATGGGAATTTTAACAAGATTCAGAGACATTATGTCCAGCAACATTAATGCACTGCTTGATAAAGCTGAGGATCCGGAGAAGATGATTGATCAGTGCCTCAGAAACCTTAATACCGATCTCGGTAAAGTAAAGTCAGAGACTGCATCCATCATGGCCGAAGAACAGAGAGCGAAAAGAGTTCTCGATGAGTGCAATGACGAGATCGCTAAGATGCAGACCTATGCAGTGAAGGCTTTGGAAGCAAATAACGAAGCTGATGCCAGAAAGTTCTTAGAGCAGAAGGCAAATCTCGGTAATAAACTTCCCGGACTTCAGGAAGCTTACAATCTGGCTCACAACAATGCAACACATATGCGCGAGATGCATGATAAGTTAGTGGAGGACATTAACGAACTCGAGTCTCGCAAAGATATGATCAAGGGTAAATTAGCGGTAGCAAAGACCCAGGAGCGTATTAACAAGATGGGTTCCTCCGTTGCAAGTGCCAATGACTCCATGGCAAGCTTCAAGAAATATGAAGAGATGGCTGATAAGGCTCTAGATAAAGCAAATGCTATGGCAGAACTGAATAACTCCTCATCCGAGCAGACCATTGAGGATTTGAAAGACAAATATGCCACAGATTCTAACGTAGAGGATGAGCTGGCAGCATTAAAAGCAAGTCTTGGTAAATAAATTTTATCAGATCCCATCTTTGTATACTGAGAAAATGCCTGAATTACAGCATTTAACGAGGTTTAAATCTTAACTATGTCCGCAAATGAAGAAGTCACTCTTTATTTGCGGGCATTTTATCAAGTAATGGAGGTATCCTATGCCCACTGTAGTACATTATAAATGTCCAAACTGCGGATCCGATATGGCCTTTGACAGCCAGACCGGCTTCCTGCGTTGCTCCAATTGCGGAAGAACGGACAATATTGAAAACATGAAGAAGAATGCCGAGCCGAACGAGGAAGGGACCTTTCACTACGAGGCAGATGAAGAAGACATCAATACAGCCAAATCTGCCTTTGATCGCGACTATTCCGATCCAAATCACGGAGATGATCCAAGTCATCATTCCACCTTCCGTGACAACGAGGCTCATGAATACCATTGCAAAAACTGTGGCGCAATCCTGATTACAGAAGCCAATACCACAGCTACCACCTGCAGTTTCTGCGGAGCAGGTGTCGTACTTAGTGATCGCCTGACCGGCAATCTTGCCCCCGCTAAGGTGATACCCTTCACCATCAGCAAGGAACAGGCACAGGAAGCCTTCAAGAAGTGGTGCAGAAAAGGTCTGCTCACTCCCCGCGATTTTATGACTGCCGATCGTATCAAGAACATCACCGGTATGTATGTCCCCTTCTGGCTCTATGATATGAACGGTAGGGGCGAGGCTGAAGCAACCTGTACCAGAGTCCGTACTTATTCCGATGCCAACTGGATCTATACCGAAACTAAGTATTATAATGTATACCGTAAGGTGGATCTGAATTATTCCCGTATCCCCTGCGATGCTTCCCGAAAGATGGAAGATTCCATGATGGATAAATTGGAGCCCTATCAATATGACAATCTGAAGGAATTTAATATGCCCTATCTGGCAGGCTATATCGCTGAGAAGTATGATTTTACGGATGAGGATATGCTGCCCAGGATCAAGCAACGAGTCGGTTCCTATGTCGATAATTATTTAAGCTCCACCATAAGCGGTTATTCCTCGGTCATGTATCATCGCAAGGATATTAACATCTTCAAGCGCAAAGCCGACTATACCCTGCTTCCGTTATGGATGGTATGTTACGATTATCGTAAGGCAGAGCATATCTTTGCTATGAACGGACAGACCGGAAAGATCGTCGGGAAGCCGCCGCTCAGCAAAGGTAAGATATTCTCCTGGTTTGCCGGAGTCAGCGCGGCAAGCTTTCTGCTCTTTCGTATCATTACTCTGATCGGAGGTGCATTAGCATGAGACAATTCCTAAACGTCAAATTACTGCCGGTACTGGCTCTTCTTTTTATCATGGCCTCGGTGATCTCCTTCTCCACGGTTCGCGCTTATGCTTCCGAGTCCGCTGATTCAGAGATTAGTCAACATGTTTATGATAAAGCAGAGCTTTTATCCACAACTGAGCAGGAAGAGCTGGAGCAAATGTGTATCGATTACGGTACAAAGGTCGGTATCGATATTATGATCCTGACTCACAATGATCCAAATGCAGTTTACGCGGAGGATTACATAAAGAATTTTGAAGATGAGCTGCCCGTCGGAGACCGCGTCTATATCTTACTCGACATGCAGAACCGAGATGTATTCATGGAAGGCTACGGAAAGGCCGAGACCTATATTCACTCGAAAAGAATCTCAGCCATCATAGAGGAGATCACACCGGATCTTTCCGCTGGTAACTATTATGATGCCTTTGCTACTTATATCGAGCGTTCCGCCGCTTATATGACGGATGATTCCGAGTTAAATTATGACCATGATTATACGGCAGGCAGACCTCAATCCAGCGATCCGAATGCCCCCAACTATGATGCTACCTGGCGTGGGGACAGTGGCTCCGGTTCCACCGAATTGACAGACATTCTCTCCAATGTATGGGTACAGTTACTGGCTGCAATCGTCATCGGTATCATCACGGTATCCGTTATGGCTTTTCACTCCAGCGGCAGAATGACTGCAGGCAGTGCAAACTACATCGAACAGAACAATTCCGGACTCATCGGACGCAGAGATGATTATGTCCGGACTCAGGTTACCAAAGTAAGAAAGCCTCAGAATAACAATAACAACAGCGGCGGTTTCAATGCCGGTGGTTTCCGCGGCGGAGTAAGCGGCGGTGGAAGGTCCCACAGCTCCGGAGGAGGAAAATTCTAGTAGCCAAGCTTCAAAGCTTACTATATAATATACGTATACTCATACCTTGGGCTTGCCCGAGGGTATGCAGCGAGAACATAAAATCACCATGATATTCTTGAATAAAACAAAAGGCAGCATAATGGGAGGAATTCTATATGGGCATTTTTTCAAAGCAGTTTTCAAACGTTGTTGAGTGGCAGGAGTTCCGTGAAGACATGATCTTCTACAAATGGAACAATGATGAGATTAAAAAAGGCAGCCGATTAATCATCCGCCCCGGACAGGATGCGATATTCCTTTATAACGGAAAAATTGAAGGTATTTTCAAGGATGAGGGAGACTATGATATTGAATCTCAGATCATTCCTTTCCTATCTACCCTGAAGGGCTTTCGATTTGGTTTTAACAGCGGTATGCGGGCCGAAGTACTCTTTGTTAATACAAAGGAATTTCAAGTAAAATGGGGTACGCAGAATGCGATTAATCTTCCGGTTCAACAGTTACCCGGCGGTATGCCGATCCGTGCCTTCGGTACCTTCACCTTCAAGGTCAGTGATTATGTAAAGCTAATCGACAAGGTTGCCGGAGTAAAGGAAAGTTATACGGTTGAAGATGTAAGGCTTCGTATCGTAGCTATCCTGGATCAGCTTCTCATGAAATGGATCTCCAAAGAAGGAAAGGATATGTTCAACCTTCAGGCGAACTCCTTTGATATCGCAAATGGGATACGCACCGACCTGGATATGCAGCTCTTCGACTCCGGCTTAAGTGTTACCGGCTTCAATATCATGAGCTTCACTTATCCCGAGGAGATTCAGGCGATGATCAACAAGACTGCTTCCCATAGTATGGTTGGTGATGTCAGCAAGTATCAGCAGATTGAGTTGACGAACGGCATGACCTCCGGTAAGATGCACGGCGGCGGAGCAGCATCGGATATGGCCGGTATGATGATGGGCATGAATATGGCGAACCAGATGATGCAGAATATGAATGCTCCCCAGGGGCAATCAGCACCCTCCGGGAATAAACCGAATTTCTGCCCTAACTGCGGTACCAAGACCGGCAGTGCAAACTTCTGCCCGAATTGCGGACATAAATTAGTATAATTAGTTTACAACATGTAAGCATCCCTTATCTGAGACATTATCACGTCACAGATAAGGGATGCTTTTTTACAAACATATGTTTACTATTTCGCTCATAATCTGGTACAATATTCTTTGTATAGAGAAACCAATATGATATGTGGAGGGAATAGTATGGATTACCCATATTAAATTAAGGGGCAGAAACGACAGCCGATATCGGTCGTTCCTACCCCTTATTACTATTTCTATATTGCAGCTTTCTTAATACTACACGTTCATTACCAGGCTATCCTATTTCAATTAAAGTCTGAGACAGACAGAGTACTTTCCTGATGAATCCTTAGTCAACAATGAATACCTTATCATTCATCAGCTTCTTAATTCTTTGCTCCGCGTCCTCCATCGTCGCACCCTTTACGCCAAAGTAGAATTTGATCTTCGGCTCCGTGCCGGAGGGTCTGACTGCACACCAGGCATTGTCATTCAATTCGAAGTACAGTACATCGGATTTCGGAAGTCCGGTGGGAGTTACTTCACCGGTAGCCATATCGGTGATCGTATCCTTAAGATAGTCACGAAGCTTTAACACCTTGTAATCTCCTGCACTCTTCGGAGGATTCTTGCGGTAGCTTTCCATGATCTCCTTAATCTTCTCCATTCCTGTGATGCCCTTCAGTGTTACGGATACCAAATCTTCCTTGAAGTAGCCATATTTCTCATAAATCTTGTTCATCTGCTCATAGAGAGTGATGCCCTTGGAACGATAATAAGCGGCTGCTTCGCAGAGGCACATAACTGCAACAATCGCATCCTTGTCTCTGGAATGAGTTCCAACCAGACAGCCATAGCTTTCTTCGTAACCAAAGATATATTCATTACTTCCGGTCTCTTCAAAGTGTTTAATCTGTTCTCCGATGTATTTGAAGCCAGTCAGGACTTCAATCAAAGTCGCATGATAATGCTCCGCAATCAAATCAGAGATATTACCGGTTACAATTGTCTTGATCAGAGCGGAATTCTTCGGTAAAACACCCTTCTCTGCCTTCTGAGAGAATTCATATTCCGCAATAAGGGCTCCGGTCATGTTTCCGTTAAAGAGTACAAACTCCCCGCTCTCATCCTTTACCATGATACCCAGGCGATCTGCATCCGGATCGGTTGCCAGGATCAGGTCTGCTCCAACCTCTTTTGCAAGTTTCCGAGCCAAGGTAAATACCTTCGGATCCTCCGGATTGGGATATCCTACGGTAGAAAATTCAGAATCCGGCAGTTCCTGTTCCGGTACTATATATACATTCTCAAAGCCAAGCTCTGCGAGTATTCTGCGAACCGGAAGATTTCCTGTTCCATGAAGAGGTGTATAGACAATCTTCATCTGCTTGCCTTCTTCACTGATTGGGTTTACTACAAGCTTCTTCAGCTCTGCAATATATTTATCATCAATTTCTGTCCCAATGATAGTGAGTAATCCTGCTGATACCGCATCCTCTTTTTTCATCGTCTTGGCAGATGCAAAATCAGTGATCGCATTTACCTCCCCGATGATTTCCACGTCCTTCGGATACGTAATCTGTGCTCCGTCCTCCCAGTACACCTTATATCCGTTATATTCCGCAGGATTATGGCTGGCCGTAATAACAATACCGGCGATACAGCCTAAAGTACGGAGTGCAAAGGATAATTCGGGGGTAGGTCTGAGTGTTTCAAAGAGATACGCATGAATTCCATTTGCAGCAAGGCATAGTGCACTGTCCAAAGCAAATTCCGGTGACATTCTTCTTGAATCATAAGCAATGGCAACACCTTTCTTCTCTCCACCCTGCTTTTTAATCGTATTGGCAAGCCCCTGTGTAGCTCTTCTGACCGTATAAAGGTTCATCCGATTCACACCGGCACCCAAAATACCGCGAAGTCCACCGGTACCAAATTCGAGATCCTTGAAAAATCTTTCCTTTATTTCGTTATCATTTCCCTCCAGCGCAGCTAGCTCTGCTCTGGTTACTTCATCAAAGTAGGGGTTCGATAACCATTCTTCATACCTCTTCTTATAATCCATACTCGAAAACCTCATCCTTTCTTAAATCTGGCGAGCAATAAATATTATTGCTATTATTCTATCAATTATTGCGCAAAACATCTATATCATGATACAATGCTTTTTTTCGAAATGCAATATTTTTTTACTGCAACCTTTGTTCGGATGGGTTTCTATGCGTTATTTAGATTCGTGCAATTGATGCTTTCACTTCTTCAATACTTTCATCCATATTATAGCCATTTCCGATCAGTATCCCTATGAGTATATACTTCTGGAACAACAACTTCAGATCCTTCCCAGCCTTTGCTTCCTTCATCGCTTCCTCAACTAACGGATTGATATAAACAATCAAATCCTCCATCGTCATCATCTGATCCGTGCCGCTTTGATCCTGGTTACTTTCTTTCTGATTTGTTCTTTTCGTCTGCATAGAACCCACATGCTTCATATCCATATGATTTAAGTTCAACAGATAGTTATATTTATCCGCATGCTTCAGTTCATCCGTCAGTATCTCGAATACCATGTCCCTATAATATTCGGAAGGAAGTCCGGCGCGGATGATGCGGTAACGTTCCATTGCTGCAAGTTCCCCAAATAATGCCCGCTTTAATCCTTCTACATAGTTCTCCGGCTCCTTAAAATCGGCTTTTGTATTTCTAGGCAGCTCCTCCCCGGTAAAATAATAATAGATTTCACGAAACATTTTATTATGGTTCATTTCATCATCTCTGATATCAGAGATAATATCCTTTTCTTCTTTTGTCGGTGCCTCCGAGATTAAAAAATTGTAAAATATCTCGTCCTCTTTTTCGCCTTGAACTGCCTTTTTGACAAGCCTTAAGGCCTCCTCCAGCGTCTTATAGGGAGGCTCTTCATTACGGTAACCACTACTATTGTCCATAGTCATCTGCTCCAATCTATTGATGCTATTATCTTATGCCCCTGCATAAAAATTGTGAGTGAACTCCTATTTCGTGCTCTTGGGTATACACATTATTAGTCGAATCAAGGCTTCAAAGTGATTCAAAAGAGGATGCAGCAACATCGATTTTGATGTTATACCGCATCCTCTTAACGTACTTCAAAAGGAAATATTCTTATCTTTTATTTGTCATCGCTGTAATCGTCTTCGTCAATTCCCTTGAGGTTGAAATCTGTCTCTGTCCAGTCACCATCATTGTGAGAGTTCTCACCATAGTTTACATGGGCATCATCGATACCGGGGATACTGTCTTCTCTCTGAAGCAAATCTCCTTTATGAGAATACTTATCTTCATCGTAGACGATCTCTGCAATGCCGTCCTCAGCGTCGAAAAGGCCATCCTCTTCGAACTCGTCATTCCCGAATTCATCACCGAAATCTTCTTCGGAATATTCGAAATTACCGTACTCGTCGAGATAATTACCTTCGCCGTCTAATTCTTCGGAAAGCATATACTCATCCACCGTATCCGTATCCAGCTTCACAGAACGATATCTCTTCATACCGGTTCCGGCCGGAATTAACTTACCGATAATAACATTTTCCTTAAGACCAATTAACGGGTCTACCTTACCCTTGATCGCTGCTTCGGTAAGAACCTTCGTGGTCTCCTGGAAGGATGCTGCTGATAAGAAGGAGTTTGTTGCAAGGGATGCCTTGGTGATACCAAGCATAACCTGCTTGCCATCCGCCGGCTCTAAGCCCTCTGCGATTAATCTCTCATTCTCGTCTTCGTATTCCAGGATATCAACCAAGGTACCGGGTAAGAAGTTGGTATCTCCGTTTGTCTCGATTCGGATCTTCTTAAGCATCTGACGCACGATTACCTCGATATGCTTATCGTTGATTTCAACACCTTGCAGACGGTATACTCTCTGTACTTCCTGGATCATATAATCCTGAACCGCACGGATTCCCTTGATCTTCAGGATATCATGAGGATTCACGCTACCTTCGGTAAGCTCATCGCCTGCTTCCAGTACATCGTTATCCTGAACCTTAATTCTGGAACCGTAAGGAATTAAGTATGCCTTTGATTCCATCGTTTCATTATTTGTAATGATTACTTCACGCTTCTTCTTAGTATCTTTAATCGTTACGATACCGCCGAATTCAGCGATAATTGCAAGTCCCTTCGGCTTTCTAGCCTCGAAAAGCTCCTCAACACGAGGAAGACCTTGCGTAATATCATCACCTGCCACACCACCGGTATGGAAGGTACGCATCGTCAGCTGTGTACCGGGCTCACCGATGGACTGTGCTGCAATAATACCAACTGCTTCACCAACCTGTACTGCCTCACCGGTTGCCATGTTCGCACCGTAGCACTTAGCACATACACCGATATGGGATTTACAGGATAATACGTTACGGATCTTAACTTTATCAACACCGGTAGCAATAACCCTAGCTGCGCGCTTCGGTGTAATCATATGATTTGCTTTTACAATCATGTTACCGTCTGCATCGTAGATTGTCTCGCAGGAATATCTTCCTGTGATTCTCTCTTCTAAGCTTTCAATAACCTCTTTACCATCTGTAAATGCTTTGATCCACATACCCGGAATCTCCTGACCTTCACAGCAGTCAACCTCACGGATAATCAGATCCTGAGAAACGTCAACCAGACGACGTGTCAGGTAACCGGAGTCCGCGGTACGAAGTGCGGTATCGGACAGACCCTTACGAGCACCGTGAGCAGAGATGAAGTACTCCAATACGTCAAGTCCTTCACGAAGGTTGGACTTAATCGGTAATTCGATGGTACGACCGGAGGTATCCGCCATAAGTCCACGCATACCGGCAAGCTGTTTGATCTGCTTATCAGAACCACGGGCACCGGAGTCAGACATCATCTTAATATTATTGAATTTATCAAGTCTGTTTAGCAGAGTGTCGGTAAGAACCTTATCGGCATTCTTCCAGGTCTCGATAACGGTATTGTATCTCTCATCCTCGGTCATTCTACCACGTCTGTATTCCTTCGCGATGTTCTCAATGGTAGCTTCTGCATCTGCAATAATCTGCTTCTTTTCTGCAGGCACTTCCATATCAGAGATGGATACTGTCATCGCTGCACGTGTAGAATATTTGTAACCCAGGGATTTAACTGCATCGAGGATCTCAGCAGTCTTAGTAGCTCCATGGATATTGATACATTTCTCGAGGATCGGCTTTAACTGCTTCTTACCAACTAAGAAGTTGATTTCAAGGGTTAAGAAATTTTCATCCTTGGTTCTGTCTACAAAGCCCAGATCCTGAGGAATAATTTCATTAAAGATAAATCGACCAAGAGTAGATTCAATCGTTCTGGTCTCCTCGACTCCATCCTTGTTAATACCGGTTCTTCTGATCTTAATCATCTCGTGAAGAGAAATTGCACTATTTTCGTAAGCTAAGATAGCTTCGTTCAAACTCTTGTAGTAATGGCGAACTCCACCTTCCATCTCTCTTACAATCGTCAGGTAGTAGATACCAAGGACCATATCCTGGGAAGGAACGGCTACCGGTGCACCATCGGAGGGCTTTAACAGGTTGTTCGGTGAAAGTAATAAGAAACGGCATTCTGCCTGTGCTTCTACGCTAAGAGGCAAATGCACCGCCATCTGGTCACCGTCGAAGTCCGCATTGTAAGCAGTACATACGAGCGGATGAAGCTTAATCGCTTTACCCTCAACCAATACCGGCTCAAAGGCCTGAATACCAAGTCTATGAAGGGTAGGTGCACGGTTCAGCATAACAGGATGCTCCTTAATAACCTCCTCAAGGACATCCCATACCTCAGTCTGAAGTCTTTCGACCATCTTCTTTGCAGACTTAATATTATGAGCGGTTCCTTTCGCTACCAGCTCCTTCATAACGAAGGGCTTGAATAACTCGATCGCCATTTCCTTCGGCAAACCACACTGATATAATTTTAATTCCGGTCCGACTACAATAACGGAACGACCGGAGTAGTCAACACGTTTACCAAGTAAGTTCTGACGGAAACGTCCCTGCTTACCCTTTAACATATCGGACAGAGACTTAAGAGCACGATTTCCAGGTCCGGTTACCGGTCTTCCTCTTCTGCCATTATCAATTAATGCATCTACCGCTTCCTGAAGCATTCTCTTCTCATTACGAACGATGATGTCCGGAGCACCGAGCTCAAGTAGTCTCTTCAGACGGTTGTTACGGTTAATAATTCTTCTGTATAAGTCATTCATATCGGAGGTAGCAAAACGGCCACCATCGAGCTGAACCATAGGACGAAGATCCGGAGGAATAACCGGTATTACAGATAAGATCATCCATTCCGGTTTATTGCCTGACTCACGGAAGGCTTCTACCACTTCCAGACGCTTGATAATTCTTGCGCGCTTCTGACCGGTCGAATCCTTCAGACCCTTCTTTAATTCCTTACTTTCCTTCTCAAGATCGATTGCTTGCAAAAGCTCTTGAATCGCTTCAGCACCCATACCGAGGCGGAAGCTGCTATATCCGTACTTTTCTACTGCTTCCTGACGTTCCTTCTCATTCAGAACCTGCTTGTACTGTAAATCGGTAGTTCCCTTATCCAGTACGATATAAGAAGCAAAATACAGAACCTTTTCCAAAGTTCTCGGAGAAAGATCAAGAATTAGACCCATACGGCTGGGGATTCCTTTAAAATACCAGATATGGGACACCGGTGCTGCGAGCTCGATGTGACCCATTCTCTCACGACGAACGCTTGCTTTCGTTACTTCAACACCGCAACGATCACAAACAACACCCTTATATCTGATCTTCTTATATTTACCACAATGGCATTCCCAGTCCTTGCTAGGTCCAAAGATTCTTTCACAGAACAAACCGTCTTTTTCGGGCTTTAAGGTTCTGTAATTGATTGTCTCCGGTTTTCTAACTTCTCCCTTGGACCACTCTCTGATTTTTTCAGGTGAAGCTAAACCAATTTTAATTGCGTCATAGGTTATCTCTTGAAGATTACTCATTATCTCAGACATCCTTTGGCTCTCCCTTCATTTATACCCGACAGCAGAAGTCTCATTGCTCCTGCTGTCAGGCTCTATTCATGACAATAGAAAGTTTGCAAAGCGTGCTTTCTATCTTTTCGTTTTACGACATCCAAGTCGACTCTTATTTGTCTGTTAAGGACTGACCGCAAGCCTTGCAGCGCTTACTTCCTTCCGCAACGATTGCACCGCAGTTCGGGCAAATCTCTTCTGCAAGCTCTTCTTCCTCTTCGTCTTCATAGATTCCATCATCCAGGATATCTTCTGATTCATCTTCGTAAATATCGAATATCTCCGAATCGATGTCTTCGACAGCTGCTTGAGTAAAGCCGGCCTCTTCATAGCCTTCGTCATATCTGAAATTATTATCACCTTCAATTAAAGGAGTCAGATCTGAATCACCGTAGTCGATGCTTTCTGTCATCTTCACTTCGTTACCGTTCTCATCAAGAACTGTAACATCAAGCGCTAAGGACTGAAGTTCCTTTAATAGTACCTTAAAGGATTCCGGAATACCGGGTTCTGTAATGTTTTCACCCTTAATAATTGCCTCATAGGTCTTAACACGACCGGTAACATCATCGGATTTCACGGTAAGAATCTCCTGAAGGATATAAGCAGCACCATATGCTTCCAGTGCCCAAACCTCCATCTCACCGAATCTCTGACCACCGAATTGCGCTTTACCGCCTAACGGCTGCTGTGTTACTAAGGAGTAAGGACCAGTGGAACGAGCATGGATCTTATCATCAACTAAGTGGTGGAGTTTCAGGTAATGCATGAAACCAACCGTTACGGAACCATCGAAGTATTCTCCAGTACGTCCGTCACGAAGTCGAACCTTCCCATCACGATTAATTGGAACGCCCTTCCAATCCTCTCTGTTCTCCGGATGACTCTTCAAGTAATCCATCAACTCAGGATCTAAGGAATCCTTATATTTTGCTTCAAATTCTTCCCAGGTAGTATTTGCATAATCATTTGCAATCTCCAGGGTATCCATAATATCAAACTCGTTTGCTCCGTCAAATACCGGAGTTGAGATATCAATACCAAGCACCTTTGATGCCAAGGACAAGTGAATCTCAAGTACCTGTCCGATGTTCATACGGGAAGGAACACCAAGCGGATTAAGAACGATATCAAGCGGTCTGCCATTCGGGAGGAAAGGCATATCTTCTGCCGGAAGTACTCTGGAAACAACACCCTTGTTACCATGACGACCAGCCATCTTATCGCCTACCTGAATCTTTCTCTTCTGAGCAATGTATACACGCACGGTCTGATTAACACCGGGTGATAATTCATCGCCATTTTCTCTTGTGAACACCTTAGCATCTACGATAATACCATATTCGCCGTGAGGAACACGTAAGGAAGTATCACGTACTTCTCTTGCCTTCTCGCCAAAGATTGCTCTAAGGAGTCTCTCTTCTGCCGTCAGTTCTGTCTCACCCTTCGGTGTTACCTTGCCGACTAAGATATCTCCGGCACGAACCTCTGCACCGATACGGATAATACCTCTTTCATCCAGATCCTTTAATGCATCATCACCAACGCCAGGAACATCTCTTGTAATCTCTTCCGGTCCGAGCTTGGTATCTCTTGACTCTGCTTCATATTCCTCGATGTGTACGGAAGTATATACATCTTCCTGAACAAGACGCTCACTAAGAAGAACCGCATCCTCATAGTTATAGCCTTCCCAGGTCATAAACCCGATTAACGGGTTTTTACCAAGTGCCAGCTCTCCCTTTGCAGTGGAAGGACCATCTGCAATTACCTGTCCTGCTTCGATTCTGTCTCCACGGAACACGATCGGTCTCTGGTTGATACAGGTTCCCTGATTACTCTTAGAGAACTTGATCATGCGGTAAGAGCTCTTTGTATTATCATCATTCTTAATTACAACTTCTTTTGCCGTAACACGCTCAACAATACCGGATTTCTTTGATAATACACATACGCCGGAGTCGATTGCTGCCTTCGCTTCGATACCGGTACCTACAACAGGTGCCTCGGTTAACAGAAGCGGAACTGCCTGACGCTGCATGTTCGCACCCATGAGGGCACGGTTCGCATCGTCATTCTCAAGGAAGGGAATTAATGCGGTAGCCACGGAGAATACCATCTTCGGGGATACGTCCATTAAATCAATCTTATGTTTCTCGTATTCAGAGGTCTCCTCCTTATGACGACCGGAGATACTGTTACCTACAAAGTAACCGTTCTCGTCAAGCTCTTCATTCGCCTGAGCAACAATATACTTATCCTCTTCGTCTGCCGTAAGGTAAACGACCTCATCAATTACCTTCGGATTCATCGGGTCTGCCTTATCAACCTTACGGTAAGGAGCCTCGATAAAGCCATATTCATTAATTCTTGCATAGGTTGCAAGAGAGTTGATCAAACCGATGTTAGGACCTTCGGGGGTCTCAATCGGACACATTCTGCCGTAATGGGAGTAGTGAACGTCTCGAACCTCGAAACCAGCTCTATCACGGGACAAACCACCAGGTCCCAATGCAGAGAGACGTCTCTTGTGAGTTAACTCGCCGAGTGGATTGTGCTGATCCATAAACTGTGATAGCTGGGAGCTACCAAAGAACTCCTTCACAGCAGCGGTAACCGGCTTAATATTAATTAAGGACTGAGGGCTGATGCCTTCCAGATCCTGTGTTGTCATTCTTTCTCTTACAACACGTTCCATTCTGGATAAACCGATACGGTACTGGTTCTGTAACAACTCTCCAACCGCTCTGATTCTTCTGTTACCCAAATGATCGATATCATCTGAGTTGCCGATGCCGTACTCAAGATGAATATTATAATTAATGGAAGCGATGATATCTTCCTTTGTAATATGTTTTGGAATTAACTCGTTGATATTTTTCTTGATTGCTTCCTTGATCTCTTCCAGATTCGCAGTACTATCGAGAATCCCCTTAAGAACAGGATAATACACATCCTCGGTAACCCCTAGTTCTTTACGGTCAACATCTACATAATGTCTGATATCAACCATCATATTTGAGAGAACCTTAACGTTACGTTCTTCCGCTTGTACCATTACGAAGGGCACTGCAGCATTCTGAATCTGTCTAGCAAGCTTATCATCCACCTGAGTTCCGGTTGTAGCGATAATCTCCCCTGTGGATTTGTCTACTACATCCTCGGAAAGTACAAAGCCTACGATACGGTTGCGGAAATGAAGTTTCTTATTGAATTTATATCTACCAACCTTAGCAAGATCATATCTTCTTGCATCAAAGAACATACTATTTAATAAGCCCTCTGCATTCTCAACAGCCAAAGGCTCACCGGGACGAAGTTTTTTATACAGCTCTAGAAGACCGTCCTGATAGCTTCCGGTTGGGTCTTTTGCAGTGGAAGGATCCTTTGCAAGGCTGGCAAGGATCTTCGGCTCCTCACCGAATAACTGCTTAATCTCTTCGTTGGTACCATAGCCTAATGCTCTTACGAAAGTGGTAATCGGAACTTTTCGGTTACGGTCAACACGTACGTAAAAAACATCATTGGAATCTGTCTCATATTCCAACCATGCTCCTCTGTTCGGTATTACTGTGGAAGAGAATAATCTCTTACCAATTTTGTCATGATCTATTGCATAATAAATACCGGGGGAACGTACTAACTGGCTTACGATTACTCGCTCTGCACCATTGATAACAAAGGTACCGGTTGCTGTCATTAACGGAAGATCACCCATGAAAATATCATGTTCATTAATCTCGTTATTTTCTTTGTTATGAAGCCTAACCTTTACCTTCAAAGGAGCTGCATAGGTTGCATCTCTTTCTTTGCATTCCTCGATCGTATATTTGATGTCATCCTCACATAACGCGAAGTCTACGAATTCCAAACTTAAATGTCCACTGTAGTCTGCAATCGGAGAAATATCATCGAATACTTCTTTGAGTCCCTCATCCAAAAACCACTGATAGGAATCCTTCTGTACTTCAATGAGATTGGGCATCTCCAGGACTTCCTTTTGTTTGGAGTAACTCATTCTAACGTTATTACCAACCTTAA
>JAEZLZ010000063.1 GCA_023415055.1 Bacillota bacterium
ACATGGTACGCATCATGATCTTCTTCACATTCATTCCCGCATAGCGTGCAGTATTCACACTTTCACCGACCACGCTGATCTCATAGCCCTGTTTGGTAAAGCGAAGATAGATCAATACTACGATAACGAGAAGTAGTCCGATCAACCAGCCGGCATGGACTCCGAAGAGCTGATCCAGTCTTGCATTTTCAGTAAAGGATGCAATCTTAGGAAAACCGGAGGATTCCGGATCGCGCCAGGGTCCTTCCGTCAAAAATTTGATTGTATATAACGCAATATAGTTCAACATCAGGGTGAACAGGGTTTCATTCGTGCCAAACTTCGTCTTAAAGTATGCCGGTATTAATCCCCATAAACCTCCGCCAACCATGCCGGCCACGAACATGATAAGTAGCAGCAACGCATGAGGTAGTTGATCAAAGAACAGAGCAAAATAACTGGCAAAGATACCGCCCATGATAATCTGACCTTCCGCCCCGATATTCCAGAATTTCATCTGAAAGGCCGGAGTGATTCCGAGAGAGGCAATCAGTAAGGGGATCGCAATCTTTATCGTACCTTTGATTGCAAGCTTGCTGCGCCATGCTCCCTGCACGATGGTTCCATATACCTTGAAGGGATTTTGGCCGATCGAAAGAATAAAAAGTCCACCTGCAATGATAGCCAGTATTAGTGCCAGGAAGGTTAGTCCCATGGTCTTAGCGACAGATATCTCTGCTTTTTTCACCACCCTGAGGAGAGGTTCCTTTTTAACCCTCTCTTGTGTATTACTCATGAGTCTCCTCCTTTCCGCCGAGAGCATCCGTCATAAGCAGACCCAGCTGTTCCTTCGTGGTTGACTTCGTATCAACGATGCCTGTCACCTTTCCGTGACACAACACCATGATACGATCACAAAGCTCCAGCATAACGTCCAAGTCCTCGCCAATAAACAGGATACCGACACCTTTTTGTTTTTGCTCATTCAGCAGATCATATATGGTGTAGGAGGAATTGATATCAAGTCCGCGAACAGCATAAGCTGTGATAATCACATTTGGCTCTGAAGCAATCTCTCGTCCGAGGAGCACCTTTTGCACATTTCCGCCGGAGAGTCTTCTTACCGGAGTATCCACATTCGGAGTAGCGATATCCAGCTGCTTCACGAGTCGTTTTGCCAGCTCTCTTGCTGCTTTTTTACTGACAAAGGGACCCTTTCCTTCGTTATATTTCTTTAATAGCATGTTGTCTACCATGCCCATCGAAGCGGCAAGGCCCATTCCGAGGCGATCCTCCGGAATGAAGCTCATGCTGATTCCCATCTTTATGATCTCCTTGGGTGACCTTCCGACCAGATTCTCATTATGATACAGGATAGCCCCCTTTTTCACCGGAAGTAATCCCGCGATGGCTTCACACAGCTCCTTTTGTCCACTGCCTGCAACCCCGGCGACTCCTAATATCTCGCCGCGATTTAGATCAAAGGAAATATCCTTGATCATCTCATAGCCTTGCTCATTGGTGACCGTAAGGTGATGAAGCTCGAGCAGATTCTCTTTATAATCCGTTACCGGATGATTGATCGAAAGCTCCACCGGCCGGCCGACCATCAGCTCAGTCAGTTCCTTTGCTGAAGTTTCTGCCGTATTTACTGTTGCCACGCTTTCTCCTTTCCGGAGGATTGTAACTCGGTCACTGATGTCAAGTACCTCATTCAACTTGTGCGTTATAATAATAACGGCGCAACCTTCCTGCTTCATTCTCCGAAGAATCTCAAAGAGTTTGGTTGTCTCCTGGGGAGTAAGTACCGCCGTCGGTTCATCTAAAATCAAAATATCCGCCTTACGGTAAAGCACCTTTAGAATCTCTACAGTCTGCTTCTCGCTTACGGACATCTGGTAAATCTTTTTCTCCGGATCCACTTCAAGACCGAACCGTCTTGATATCTCACTAATCTTTTCGGACCTTTTTTTATGTAGGAATATTCCCTTTTCCGTACCGCCCAGAATAATGTTATCTGTTGCGGATAATGCTTCTACTAACTTAAAATGCTGATGGATCATGCCCACTCCGAGTTTTATGGAGTCCTCCGGTGAATTAATCGTCACGGTATGTCCATTCATCATGATCGTACCGCTATCCGGTTTATAGATACCCGAGAGCATGTTCATCAGCGTTGTCTTGCCCGACCCGTTTTCGCCAAGCAGGGCGAGAATCTCGCCCTGCTTAACGGATAGGTCTATGTTATTATTCGCAACAACCGACCCAAAGGTTTTTGTTATTTTTCTTAGTTCGATTGCCATTGTTTCCTTTTTCTTATTCTCCACAATGTCACCAGCCTAATTTTATATTATTTTACTTCCACGGTCTTATAGTACCAGTTCATAGCACCGGTAATGTCTGCATCCGAGATGAATTCTCCTGCTTTACATACCTGATTACCCTGATTGTCATATAACTCACCTTCAAAGATCTTGTATCCACCGATAATTTTCTGCTTAGCAGCATCAATTGCTTCCTGTGTACCCTCTGCACAATTTGCACTGAGAGGTGAGATATCTACAAGACCGTCATCCATACCACCGAAATAATTCTCATTAGTCCAAGTTCCCTCTAGAACTGCTTTTGCAGCCTTGGTGTAATATACACCCCAATTCCAGATAGGAGCTGTTAAGTGAGCATTTGGAGCATCCTTGGTCATATCAGAATTGTAACCGCAGCCCCATACTCCTCTGTTCTGAGCTGCCATCTGAGGAGCAGTGGTATCTGCATGCTGTCCGATAACGTCACAACCCATATCCAGTAATGCTTCCGCAGCCTGTCCCTCTAAGGTAGGGTCAAACCAGGTATTGGTTACCTTAACATAAACCTTGGCATCCGGATTCACAGATTCAACACCCATCGCGAATGCGTTGATACCACCTGTAACCTCGGAGTTCTCAACACCCATTGCTGCTACATAACCGATCATATCGGATTGTGTCTTCATGCCTGCTGCAATACCTGCAAGATAACGAGCCTGATAGATACGGCCAAAGTAGTTATTGAAGTTCGTTTCATTGCTCTTATAACCGGAACCATGGGAGAATACTACATCAGGATACTCTCCTGCCATCTGCTCCATGGTATCCATATAACCCCAGCTTGTACCAAAGATGATGTCTGCACCTTCCTCGATACACTCTTCGATTGCAGTTCTGATTGCTACTGCATCCGTGTCGTTTACATTGTTTTTGCGGATCACCTGCTCATCGGAAAGGCCAAGTGCAGCCTGCATTGCTACGATACCCTGATCATGAGCAAAGGTATAGCCAGCACCGTCAGCGGGATCACCAATATGTATTACACCAACCTTAAAGTCTTCCATCACAATACCCTTGGTTGTCTGTTCTGCTGTTTGCGCAGGAGCCTCAGTTGCAGTTGCCTCGGTTGTTGCAGGCTCGGTTGCTGCAGTATCTGTACTTGCCTTTGAACCGCAGGCAGCGAAGGATAACACCATGGTTGCTGCTACGATAACGGATAATAATTTCTTAAACATCTTTCTTCCTCCTAGTAATGTGAACTGTTCCTCTTAATCACTTATTTCTGTTTATAATTACCGAAGTTGCAGCTTCGGTTAATCACGAAATAGAATTCCTGAATCCTCACTCATTGCTTCAATAATTGCTAAAGATTCCACTCTGACACCACTTTCCCGTACCAGCTTTCCACCCTCCTGAAAGCCTTTCTCAATTACAATTCCGGCACCCACGAGTGTTGCCTTGGCATCCTTGATCAAGTTGATCAAGCCGATTAATGCAGCGCCATTTGCAAGAAAATCATCAATGATAAGTACCTTGTCCTCCGGTTTTAAAAAATCCTTCGATACGATAATGTCATATACTCGTCCATGGGTAAAGGATTCTACTTTACTGGTATATACATCCCCTGCGATATTCTTCGTTTGGTTCTTCTTTGCAAATACGACCGGAACATTAAAATATTGTGCCGCAATACAGGCAATTCCAATACCGGAAGCCTCTATCGTAAGAATTTTTGTCACTGTCTGATCAGCATACCTTCTTTTGAATTCTTTGCCGATCTCTCCGAATAATTCGATGTCAAGCTGGTGATTTAAGAAGCTGTCCACCTTGAGTACATTTCCGGAACGTACTTTTCCATCCCTTAAAATTCTTTCTTTTAATAACTGCATTTGATTACCTCTTCCTATATAAATGTTAAGGAATAACTGATACCTTAATACCTTTTTATCTTATCTTGTCTCCGTCCATTTTTCAATTTAGCAAAATTAATAAGTAACATTACTTATATTAATATAAACAACCTCCCTTCAAGAATGTCATCCGTATTATTGCCATATACTACTATTATAATCACCATTCATTTAGCGGAGGCAGGATGAACACTCCATTAAACCAGGTGCCAAATCCAACGAAAGAGGAACGTCATGAAATGCTTCGAAATACACTTGCGGATGTGGGCAGACCCGAGGATTATGAGTTTATCCTAAAGTACTTAAGCCCACCGTCAGAAATTACCGATTTTGCAGCCCCGGGCGAACTACGTAATATGAAAATCGGCATCCTAGGAGGAGGACTTGCCGGAATGAGCGCCGCTTTTGAGCTGCGTAAGCTGGGTGCTGATATCACAATATTGGAAGCCTCAAGGGATAGAATCGGTGTTCGGGTCTATACCTATTACTTTGATCAGAAACGAAGTAACTACGGAGAATTCGGTGCCATGCGTATTCCGGTCTCCCATGAAACCAGCTGGCATTATATCGATCTGTTCCATTTAGATACCTTGTCCTTAACGACACTGAGGCGTAATAATTTTCTATACGCACACAATACACGTCTAAGAACTACTGATTCAATCGAACAATACCTGTATCCGAAATACGATTTAACCCCGGAGGAACGGAACACCCCTTGGAATGAGCTGCTCGATTATGCGATTGTATCACGTTTTCGTGTTCTGCAGCCTCAGATCCGTTCTGAACTCCTTCAGATTCTACCCGACTATTCACCGGAATTCATCCCATTAATGACGATGAGTCTTCGTCAGAATTTTGAAGATTTAGGTTTAAGTCAGGGAGCGATTCAGCTGATCTCCTCAGCGGACCCCACATCCGGCGCTTTATTACATATCAGCTATGATGAAATTGCACATGAGGAATATAGCTTAGATTATAGGAATACTTATCGAATCCAAGGCGGGAACACAAAACTCGCGCAGGCATTTTACCAAAGCTTTCAAAGCGACTATCCTCCCGAATATTCCGGAATCTCTCCCGAGCTTATCGGAACAGTTAATTATAAATCTGGAAATCTCGTAACCGGAATCTATCGATCCGATTACCGCAATAAGATAATCGTTAAGTTTACCGGCAGTGAAGAGGGGAATGACGCAGCCGATATCTTTGATTACGTTATCTGTGCATTACCCTTATCCGCTTTGCGGGAAATTGAGATTAAACCTTTATTCGCAAATCAAAAGACACAAGCCATTCTGGAGTTGAATTATATCGATGCTTTGAAATCCCTCTTCCTCTGCGATCGGCGCTTTTGGGAGCGTGACACGGACTATGGCGGTATGTTTGGCGGAATTTCCTTTACCGATCTTCCGATTCAATCAATTATCTATCCGAGTGATCACAACCAGTGTGCTTCGATCTCAGCTGCAAGTTCAAACGGGAGTAACCCATCCGGGCGCATTCCTTTCTGCTCTTATGAGAACCCCGGCGTACTCGTTGCTTCCTATAATCTGGAACAGAATTCGGTTAGACTGGGAGGTATGAACCCCCAACAGCGATATGAGGTTATCCGACAGAATGTTGAGGAGGTCCACGGTCTTCCCAGAGGTTTTCTAGATCCCATTGTAAAACAGGTTAAAACAGTTCACTGGAATAATGAGCCTTTTCATCGGGGTGCCTTAGCCTATACCCTTCCTAATCAGAAGAGATTATTCTCCTATGAGTTGTTGCAGCCGGAGTACAACGGAAGGCTCTTTCTGGCAGGAGAGCACGCTTCTGCAAAGCATGGATGGATGCAGGGGGCACTATATTCTGGAAAATCGGCTGCCAACCGACTTGCCGGGCTTTTTCACAATGACTATACCGGAATATTCTAGTCACAAACAGTAAGCTCAAGCGTTTTCTGTTAAGCATATATAAAGAAGAAGGCAGGTGCCTCCGGCGTAGTTTGCGCCGATTGTACTTGCCCTCTTCTTTATTTTTATTAAGTAAGCTCATTATATTTTTGCTTATCTAACGAAAGCAACAGCTTTGTTAAATGTTCTGCGTGTTCTTTTTCTGCTGTAACCACATTATGGAAGGTGTCCTTCATGTCCTGAAAAGGCATCTCTAAGATCAGCTGCTCATAGAGCACGACAGCTTCAAATTCTCCTTTGATATCAGATCGGATATTGCCAAGTATCAGATTTTTGCTATAATCCGGCTGGTATGACTGCATCGGAGACGGTTGAAAGGTATCATCTTTATGAAATAGATATTTTTGATACTGTGTCGGATCATATTTGCGAAGCAGAGTAAGGAACATTCCGTAATGATCCTTCTCATCCTGAATAATGTGATTCCAGACCTCATTGACTTCCGTCATATCGGAGTTTGCAATATGCTCCTCATATTGATTAATTGCAACTACTTCTGCAATCAGTGCCTCCCTGATCTTGTTCGTAAAGTAAACTGCCACACCCTGAGGTTGACCATCCGGTTTTGTATAGCTCACGTAAATACCTCCATTAAATAGATGAACCTATAACAGACATATTCACGGATCATGCTTTCTATGACACTCCTAAATAGGTAAAGGTGTAATCAACTTCATTCTTATTGCATAATTGCAGCTTGAGATAATGCATCTTGACTAATAACGCTGCATCTTGTCCAACCGCTCATGAAGACGGGTTAATCTTAGCAGATCCTCATCCCTATACATCGGTCGTCCTGACGTATAGTATTCAACCGTACCATGATTATTCTCTATGAGATTTTGCTCTGTCAGTATCTTCTTTAAATAATTTACCGTTCCTACACTGCCATCCATGAAGGCAGTCTCCCTGGGAAAGATTTTACGATACGTATCCTTAAAATAATTAAAATGGGTACATCCGAGAATCAGGGCGGAATAATTCTCGAGCCGGTATGGAGCAAATTCCTTTCTTAGATATTGTTCCACCTTTTCTGTCTCGAAAACTCCTGCCTCAGCAAATTGAACCAGCCCCGGTGTAGCGACGAGATCCACCAGGTGCTCATCATCAACCAATTCGATCAGATTACGAAGCTTTTCTTCCCGAACCGTCGCCGGTGTTGCTATTACCATGACTCTTTTCCCGTTATTCCTTGCCATAGCCGGCTTCACGGCGGGTTCCATTCCTAGAATAGGGAGTGTATATTTATGGCGGACGTATTCCGCCCCTATGCTCGTTGCTGTATTACAGGCGATTACTATCGCCTTTACTCCCTTACCGACCAGAAAATCCACGGCATGATCAACATAGCCTATGATCTGTTCTCTCTCCTTGGTACCATAAGGAACATTATCCGTATCCGCATAATAGATATAATCCTCCTTCGGCAATGTGATTAATGCCTGATGGAGAACGGAAAGTCCACCGATACCAGAATCAAAAATTCCAATTTTCAATTTCAATACTTCCTTCCGATTATATTAGCGAAGAAGCTTATCATGTTTCACCTAATTCATATTAATACGAAATCTTAAAAAAGCAAAGCATTATTTACCCAGCTCCCTGCCATTTTTAATGGTAACCTCTCTGACGAAATCGTGATCCCTTTTTCTGATTTAGTCAAAAAACTTCTTTTTAATCTGAATCAGCCGTATTTCATGCGGCTTTAGCTCGGCATAATAGTTCAGGAAATTGTTATTTACCTCAAGTTCTGATTTGGTAATCAAAGGCATGGATCTTCCTTTTAGTATATTGATTTCTTCCGGTGTGGCTAAAGGCATAGCTCCCATCCTTACCCACTCATCAAAGGCACTGCCGTGTTCCCGGTTCACGACGTGCTCGGTCAGAATATAACCGCCGTTCATGACATTCGAAATGGTGAATTCAAAGTCACAGGCTTCCGGATTGACAAAAGCGTTATATCTTTCTAAAAATGTAACATTAAACAGGACTCCCTGACAATAAAGCGGGGAGATATGAATGTAATTATATAGAAGGATTGCATAGTCTCCCTTCTGGTTTGTGGTGATAAAATATCCTTTTCCACTGTCTATCAGGGTATCCATTAGCTTATTTAATAAGGTATAAGCGTAATAAGCAGGCTTCTTTATCCCATAATATGCAAATAGGCCCATTTCTCCGTGGAACAGATCATTATCATAAGGAAGTTCCTCCAGGGTATCGGATAAGCACCAGTTTCCGAAGCTGTTCACCTCGTCATAATTCTCCAGAATATTTTTTACAATATAGGCAGAGCGATAACATGTGTCGTTCAGCCAATCCCTATGGGAAGCCGAGGACGCCCACTCCGTTATATGCACAGGAAGCTTCGGAAGGTCCACCAGATTCATCTTAATGGTCTCAAGTATCCCGGCCATATAGTCCGGATTCTCGGAAAGAATCATTTTATCGCTCTCGGCGTATTGCGCTTTGATGCCTCCCAGGGTCATCTCAGACAGACTGGAGGTTTTGACGGGGTAACAATGTATGTTATAAAAATCCGGTGCACAGTCTGTCTCGATACATCGTTTAATAAAATCATAATATTCGCTGATTTCAAAATTGATGGATCCATAGGAGGGTGTTCCGAACTGCAGCTGCTTGTCGCATTTCTTCACACATTGATAAGTGATTCGGTAAAGCTCATAGGCGATTTCGTCATTATCAAAAGCAAATACATAGGATTGAAAGGGTACATTCCAGAAAGTAAACAACCAGGTCCGAACCTCCTCCAGTCCGTAACGCTCTATGATGTGCTTCGTGAGTCCTGTGATTAAAAACTCCCAATTCTCGATGTTATTCGGTTCACTTAAGATGGACGGGTTATAGAAAATGGTATTATTCGGGTCTTTTGCCAGTAATCTTGGCATAAAGGATAGCTGAATTAGGGGTTTCAACTTAATTGACATCAGAAAATCCAATAGTTCATCCACATAATGAAAAGTAAGATACGGTTTGCCTGCCCTGTCTTCATTATAAAGCATCATTGAGTCATCTAGGATTCCATGGAATTTGACATACTGAAATCCGATTTCATTTTGCAGCTGGATCAATTCTTTCTGTACCCGCTCCAGCAAAAATTCCTTTGCACGTCCCACGCCGGTAAAGGTTTTAAAGGAATGCAACAGATTCTTCTTATACTGATCCCCCATTACCTCTATCGATTTGCATGAAACATTTCGAATCAGGTTATTCGGCTTTTTCATACTCTTTGTATCAAGGTATTCGCCCAGCTTATTCAGATAATCTAACTGTTCCATTACCAGGTATCCCTTGTAATATTGCGTGCTAAGCACGTTGGTCTTCTTACGGACATTATCCTGCTTGTGTTCCTTACGATACTGCTTCGGGAGAACATCATATTTCTTTTTGAAGCATTCCACAAAATATCTGCTGTTCGCAAACCCGTTATTTGCTGCGATCTGCTCCATTGTGAGATTAGTCGTAATCAGATCGTTCACCGCGTGATTCATCCGAATACCGGTCAGATAATTAAAAAAGCTGACACCCATATTGATTTTGAAAAAATGAGAGAAGTAAGACGGAGACAAAAATTCCTTCTCTGCTATCTGCTCCAATGAGATGTTCTCCATATAATTTGTATTCAGATACTGGATTATGGCGCGCAGTCTCTGCAGATTCTTCGAATTCTGACTGAACTGATTCTGGTCAAAGCTCCGAAAGCTCTTAAGCAGCTCAAGCACAATCTGATAGGCGAATGATATCGTAAGCAGATCATTATGCTCGGTATCATTATAATTAACATAAATCAATTGAGCTATGATTCGCTTGAGTTCAACATATTTCGCAGTATTATGATAGATTGTTGAATTACAGTGAAAGAAGGAGGACTCGTCCAACCATTTTTTGAAATAGCTGTAATTTATCTGCAATACTACAGTAACATTTTCCTTACTTGATATCTCATGTACCTGATTACTATTGATCAGGATAATATCATCCTCCGATAAGTGAAAGGTCTCAGACTCTACGACAATTGATAAATTACCGCTTAAAACTAAAAATATCTCAATTCGGTTGTGCCAGTGCCTTGGTTCCTCGGAAATATTGTGAATTCCTATAATAATTGGCATGTCTTCTGTAAATTCAATATTCTCCTGCATTATTTATCCCTCCCGAGTGAAAATGAAATGTATTTTTAGGTATTATCTCTAACTTTTTCTTGGGAAATTTAAAAATAAATTAAAATGTTTTACTTAAAACGATTAAAAAGTGCAGAATCTTTCGATTAGTGACTTAACTATATCATAATTGCTGGATAAGTACAACCAAATTATGTAGATATTGTAACATAAAAACTATAGAAAAGCATGGTATACTTTTTAACGTCATGTTAAAATGTAACAATAATAATGCTTTTTATGAGTCGTTAATTGTGGATTTGAATAAAAACGTCGAAGGTATCAAAAAAAGCAGGAAAATAGCAATTTGCTACTAGGTTTTGATTTAAACATAGTGAATAGGTTTTGCACATTGTAATATCGAAGGTGGGGGTGCCACCTGCTTTTATGTGCATCGTATAAAATTTACTATGTTTATATAAAAAGGTAAAGGTTAGGCACAAACCTAAATCTAAAGGAGGGTAAATATGTTAAGAGGTAAAAGATTCACCGCCATTTTACTAGTTTTAGTAATGGTAATCGCATCGGTATTTTCCGGTTGCGGAAAGAAAGAAGAAACAAAAACAGCAGAGCCTACCGTTGCACCTGCAGCTGAGGCAACCGTAGCACCTACACAAGCGCCTGCCGCTGAGGAGACAGCAGATGCTGATCCCAACGCACTTCCCAGAACCGAGACACTTTATATCGGTGGCCAGCAGTGGGGAGCTGTAAATGGTTGGAATCCGTTAGGTGACAACAATAACAATGCATTAGCACTTGCAGCATCAGGAAGCGGTTCTCGTACTGTTATGTTCGAGACACTGTATATGTACAACTTCCTTGATGGTTCCATGACTCCACTGCTTGCAGATGGCGATTATCAGTGGAATGCTGACAGAACAGCAATCACAGTTAAGATTAATCCCGCAGCTAAATGGAGCGATGGTACCGCTGTTACAGCAGATGACGTTGCTTATACATTTGATACCAATATTAAGATTGGTAACAATTCCGGTAACGGTAATAAGCCTTATATCGCATCTGTAGTTGCTTCCGATCCTTCAACTGTAGTTATCACAGCTACTTTAAATGATGCAGGACAAGCTACTAATCCTTTAATGTTAGTAAACTTCCTTGGATCAATGTATGTTGCACAGAAGGCTTGGATCCAGACAGTAGAAGCTCGTTGCAATAACGATGCAACTGCTATCAAAGCTGACCCTGCAGAAGACGTAGTATATTCCGGACCTTACGGAAAATACTTTGCAGATGCTCAGAAGGTAGTTTTCAAACGTAACGAAGCATATTGGGGCCAGGACGCTTCTATGTGGGGCAAACTTCCGGTTCCGAAATATATTGCACATACCATTTATGTTGATAACGCAGCAACCGAGTCCGCATTCAAGGCTGGCGAGATTGACGTAGATCAGCAGTTCATTCCTAACATTCAGGATCTTTGGGAGAAGGATGGTCTTCCGATCTCTACATATATGGACAAAGCTCCTTACGGAATCTGTGTTAATATGCCTACCGCATTCTTCAACTTAGAGAAGCCCGTACTGCAGAACGTTGCAGTTCGTAAAGCTATCGCTATCGCAGTTGATTACGATGCAATCAATGCAAATGCTATGACCGGCCAGTCTCCTACATTCAAGGAAGTTCCTCGTTCTTGTATGAACCCGACCGATGGCGAGCAGGCAACTTTTGATCATGACGCAGTAAAGGATCTTCAGTGGGCAGGCAATGATATTGCTGGTGCTAACAAGCTCCTTGATGATGCTGGTATCGTTGATAAAGACGGTGATGGCATCCGTGAATTTGATGGCAAGAAGATCTCTCTTGTTGCTGCATGTCCTAATGGTTGGTCTGATTGGCAGGCATCCATCGAAATCGTTGCTGCAGCAGGCAAGAACATAGGTATTGAAATCACTACTTCCTATCCGGAAGCTGACCCTTATCAGACAACAGTAACAGGTGCACATCAGCAGGATTATGATATCTTTATGATGTGGACAGACAGTGCTTCACCCGTTCAGCCTTGGGGACGTGTTCGTTACCTGATGAGCTCTGAATTTAACGGTGTTGAGGGTAACTGGTCCGGTAATTACGGTCACTACAGCAATGATCGTCTTCAGGAATTACTGAAGCTCATCCCTACCGAGTCAGATGCTGCTAAGTTAAAATCATACTATACTGAGGCTGTTCAGATTTACTTAACTGATGTTCCTTCCTTCTCCTTAATGTACAGACCTGACAAGTTCCATGCTGTTAACGAGTCTGTATGGACAGGTTTCCCGGAGCAGGGCGATGGCTTAAATATTCCTCCGGCAGATTGTACCGATGGTTACGGTATTGCGGCTCTTTATAATCTCTCTCTGATTCAGTAATTGCTGTTATCAAAGAAGTACTTAATCAATAAAGCAGAAATGTAACACCTGAATCCTATTATCAGCCATGTTTCGGGAGCTCTTGAAACATGGCTGATTTCAAAATCCTAAGAAAAACGTTGCAATATAACTATAAGCATAGTATTTGAATATTACATAACATTACTATTGTAATATATTGCTGCTGCTTCTTCTAGATTAATGGAGGTATTTATGAAAGGCTACCGTAAGTATTTCGGCAAAAAAATTGTATGGTTTCTCCTTACCTTATTCATTGCCTTTATATTGAATTTTATTCTTCCTCGTATGATGCCTGCCGATCCGGTGGCAAATATTATGTCTAAAACCGCTCGAGGTATGTCAGACACTAACGCAACAAAAGCGATGTACGATAATTATGTGAAAGCCTTTGGTCTTGACAAGCCAATGATCGTACAATTCTTCACTTATTTGAAAAATGCATTTCGTGGTGACTTTGGTGTTTCCTTCAGTCAATATCCACGTAAAGTAAATGATATTATATCAAGTGCAATCTTATGGACCATCGGCTTGCAGTTACCAGCCATTATAGTGGGTTGGCTCCTAGGTAACTTGCTTGGAGCCCTGGCAGCATATATGAAAAAAGGGTTTGATAAAGTTTTGATGCCCGTTTCACTGTTTTTAAGCTGTGTACCTGCCTTTGGTATGGCAGTTATCATGCTAGGAATATTTGCTCTTAAGCTCAAGGTTGCTCCGATTGCAGGTGGATATGGGTATGACTTAATTCCCAATTTCAGCTGGACCTTTGTCAAATCGGTTATCGGACATTATCAATTGCCCTTCTGGTCAATTGTTATCATATCCATCGGAGGACAGGCGATCGGCATGCGTTCTATGTCTATTTATGAGTTAAATGCCGACTATGTAAAATACAGCCGTTTCCTTGGTGTTAAAGACAGTAAAATCGTAGGCTACGTATTCCGTAACGCGATGCTTCCTCAGGTTACCGGTCTTGCACTTTCCATCGGTACTATGATCGGCGGTGCATTGGTAGCTGAGATTATCTTTAGTTATCCGGGTCTTGGTACCACGATGCTTTCGGCTGTTACCTCATCCGATTATCCTGTATTATCCGCAACCACGTTAATTATAACTATTATGGTGTTGATCTCTTCTTTCGCTATTGACATCATTTATGGTTTTATCGATCCGCGCGTTAAAGCAGCGCAATTTGATTAAGGAGGGAAAATCATATGAAGAACACATTACGTCAAGTATTTCACTCCCCAAAATTCGTTGCAGGATTTATCATCTTTGTTGTTGTTCTTTTGTCACTATTTATCTATCCTTTGTTCAACCCCGGCAATCCTTTACAGATGGTCGGACTGAACTCTTTCTCAGAGCCAGGTACCTATGTATCCGTGTATGATACCTTAGATACCGAGACTAGTGTTATGAAGCTTCCAGGAGCTGCAGAGAAGAGACTTGAGGATAAATTAAGTGTAGAAGACAGACAGGCTATGAAGGAATGGCTCGTAGCTGCCGGCATCCCGGAAGGGGATATTGACACCAGTGACACTGAGGCCTTAATCAGTATCTGGAAAGAAAAGTATGATCCCGCAGTGAAGCCTGCCGGTATGACGATTGCAAAACGCAATTATTATAAACGTCTTACTTCAGACCTTGAAAAAGCTTTGACTTCGAATGAAGTTACGATTGCTACACCAAATGCAGAAACCGGCGAATTGGAAGAAGCAAAAACAATCAACGATACCGATTATGTGAATACCAAAGATGTTACCAACACAATCACCTTACCGCTTGGTACGGATAATTTTGGTCGTGATGTATTAAAAGAACTCATGTCTGCAGCAAAAACTTCCATCATGATCGGCTTCATTGCCGGAACCATAGCAACCATAATCGGTCTGTCTACCGGTCTGTTAGCTGGTTATGTCGGTGGAATGGTGGATGAGTTTATACTATTCATTACAAACCTATTTACGGTTATTCCGGGCTTCATTCTTCTTATTCTGATCTCTTATGGTATCGGACAAGAAAATAGAGGTGCAACAACCGTTGCTATTGTAATTGGCTTCACCTCATGGACGTGGACAACAAGATCCGTTCGTTCCCAGGTAATCTCCTTACGTAATCGTGATCATGTTAACTTAAGTAAATTATCCGGTCATAGCCTTCCAAGAATTATCTTAACCGATATTCTTCCTTACATAGCATCCTATGTAGTTATGGCTCTGATTTTACAGATCTCTACAGGGATTTTAGCAGAAGCTCAGCTTTCTATGATTGGTCTTGGACCCAAAACCAGTGAGGTTCCTACATTGGGACTTATGATGAACTGGTCGATGCTCTACTCCGCTCATACACATGGCTATTGGTGGGCGTATTTCCCCGTCCTTCTGATTATTGCATTAATATCATTCTCGCTGAACTTAATGAATACCGGCTTAGATCAGGTATTCAACCCTACATTGAGAGATTAGGAGGTCTGACATGGGAAAGACAATATTAGAGGTTAAAGAACTTACAACTAAATATATTACAAGATTTCATGAAGATGTGTATGCTGTTGATCATGTGTCACTCTCCATTGAAGAGGGTAAGTCGTTAGGTATCGCCGGTGAATCCGGCTGTGGAAAATCCACTCTTGCACTAAGCTTAATGGGTTATTATTTCCCTCCGCTTCACTACATGAGCGGTGATATTATCGTCGATGGTCAGAATATCTCAAAGCTGGATCCGGATACCATCCGAAAGAACATTCTCGGTTCGGAGATTGCTTATATTCCGCAGGCAGCGATGAACGCATTGAACCCCACACAGAAAATTATCCGTTTTATTGAAGATGTTATTCATGTACATGAGCCAAAGATGCCAAAGAAGGATATCTACGAGTTGGCAAGAAAGCGGTTCGAAGAGCTAGGTCTTCCCTCTTCCGTACTTGATAAGCATGCCGTCGAATTATCCGGCGGTATGAAACAACGTACCGTAATCGCAATCTCTACCATCCTGTCACCGAAGGTGCTGATCGCAGATGAGCCCTCTAGTGCGCTCGATGTAACCAGTCAGAAAATGGTTATCAAGATGCTTCGTAATCTGATGGAAAAAGGTTATATTAAGTCCATGATCTTTATTACTCATGAACTTCCACTGTTATACAATGTTACCGATGATATTATGGTAATGTATGCCGGTCAGATTGTAGAAAAAGGCACTGCAAAGGAAATGGTATTCAATCCGACCCATCCTTACTCCAAGGGTCTGATGGGCTCCATCATCGTTCCGGAAAGCGGTACCCGTGATATTAAGCTGGCTGCCATTCCCGGTACCCCTCCGAATCTTAAGAAACCGCCGTCAGGCTGCCGCTTTGCGGAGCGTTGCAAATATGCAACGAAAGAATGCAAATTAACCACGGTCGGACTTACCGAATTCGGAGATGGCCGTAGTTATCGTTGTATTGTTCCTATTGAAAAACTGAGGGAGGAATATGCAAATGAGTGATACAAGACCCTTGTGCTTGAGCGGAAAAGGTGTCACCAAGGTATTTGGATTTGGTGAAAAAAAGACCGTTGCTGTCGATCATGTTGATTTTGAATTTCACGAAGGAGAATTAATCTCCATCGTTGGTGAATCCGGAAGCGGTAAGACAACGATCAGCAAGATGTTGCTAGGTTTAACCAGCGTCACGGAAGGTCAGATCTATTTTCAGGGAAAGCCGCTCGATATCCGAACTCGGAAGAAGAAGAAAGAATATTGGAAAGATATCCAGGCAATCTTCCAGGATCCCTTCTCATCCTATAATGTTTTTTATAAAATCGATCAAGTTTTATTAGACTGTATTAATATGCGTGGAGGAAAGAAGCTGTCCATGGAAAAAAAGGTTGAGATGATGACCGAGGCCTGCAGCTTTGTTAATCTAAAATACGCTGAATTGACAAACAAATATCCCTTCGAGCTATCTGGTGGACAAATGCAGCGATTGATGATTGCAAGAATCTTTCTTCTTAAGCCGAAGATTCTCTTAGCAGACGAACCAACCTCAATGATCGATGCCTGCTCCAGAGCTACCATTTTGGATATGCTCATGAACCTTCGTAACGAAACCGGTATGACCATCATCTTCATTACACATGATATTGGACTCGCTTACTATATCTCAGATAGCGTGTATATTATGGAACATGGTAAATTTGTAGAAAGCGGTACTGCTGATGAGGTTATTCTTCATTCCAAAGCACCATACACCAAACGCTTAATCAGTGATGTTCCAAAGATCTATGAGGAATGGGATCTGAATACAGTAAATCTATAGTAAATATTACATTAGAAGGCTAGACCTTAGACAATAGAAATATATCTTACTCTGGGAGTATTATTGTTACCCTTGCCGCTTTCTTTGAGAGCTTTTAAGGAAATGATAACACTCCCAGATGTTTCATGTGGAATCATTGAAAACAATATTGATACAGGTGTCATAAGTCAGGTATACGGCAACAGGTGAATATCAAACATAGGCATATATCTGGTTTGCCTTTCCCTCATGCGGAATAAACATCCGCATTCGGCCGGTCTGCACCATCTGCATACCTATGTTTGATATTCACAATTCTACTTTATCCATGACTTATGACACCGTATCAATATTTGCAGGAATACTACTGGGATTTGAGTATCAAAAAGACTTCTGTAAATATAACTTCGTCATTTTGTTTTTGAACTTAACACTCAAATCCTAAGGGAAATATATAAAAGGAGGATAATATATGAATTCAATTGACATTAAACATTTACTTTCCGAAATGACAGTTGAGGAAAAAGCAGGTTTATGTTCCGGTGCCGACTTCTGGCATACAAAAGCAGTGGAACGGCTCGGATTACCGGCAATTATGGTTAGTGACGGCCCTCATGGACTTCGTAAGCAGGATGCTACCGGTGATCATGTCGGTTTGCTTGATTCAATCGAAGCGGTATGCTTTCCGGCTTCCTGTGCTCTAGCTAGCTCCTTTGACCGCGATTTGGCTCATACGGTAGGCACTGCACTAGGTGAAGAATGTCAGGCCGAACAAGTGGCTACCATTCTGGGACCCGGGGTAAATATGAAGCGTTCTCCCCTCTGTGGAAGAAACTTTGAATATTACTCTGAAGATCCCTATCTGGCCGGTGAGCTAGCTGCCAGTTATGTAAATGGAGTTCAAAGTCAGCACATTGGTACTAGCGTGAAGCATTTTGCAGTAAATAATCAGGAAACAAGACGTATGAGTATCAGTGCCGAGATCGACGAGCGTACTCTCCGCGAAATCTATCTGGCAGCATATGAGACTGTGGTTAAAAATTCTCAGCCCTGGACGATGATGTGCTCCTATAATTGTATCAATGACGTATATTCCTGTGAAAACGACTGGTTATTGAATCAGGTTCTTAGGAAGGAATGGGGATTTAAAGGTCTTGTTGTAACGGATTGGGGTGCTATGAATGATCGTGTGAAGGCATTGAAGGCTGGCTTGGAGCTTGAGATGCCCTCCAGTGATGGTATTACGGATCAATTTATCGTACAAGCGATTGAGAGCGGTCAGTTAACGATGGAGGAACTTGATCTCGCAGTTACCAGAATCCTTGAATTAGTGAAACGCTATTACGACAATCGAAAGGAGAATACTTCTTACGATAAAGAAGCACATCACAGATTAGTAAGAAAGGTTGCCGGAGAATGTGCTGTATTGTTGAAGAACGATGACCACGTACTTCCCTTAAAGAAATCAGACCAGGTTGTATTCATCGGTGAGTTTGCCAAGAAACCAAGATATCAAGGTGGAGGCTCCAGCCACATCAATAGCTTTAAGGTAACAAACGCTGTTGACGCTGCCCAGGAATACGGTATATCCTATGTGAAAGGTTTTGATATCCAGAAAGAGGAATTAGATCCTGCAGAGGTCGTGAAAGCTGTAAAGGCTGCGAAAGAAGCAACCGTCGCTGTCGTGTTTGCAGGACTTCCCGATTCCTATGAGAGTGAGGGTTATGATCGTACTCATCTAAATCTTCCCTCCTGCCAAAATACACTGATCGAAGAAATTGTAAAGGTACAGCCAAATACCGTTGTCGTATTACATAACGGATCTCCTGTATTGATGCCCTGGTTATCAAAAGTCAAATCGGTTCTAGAGCTTTATCTGGGAGGTCAGGCAGTCGGTGAAGCGACCGTCGATCTATTGTATGGTGTCACAAATCCCAGTGGACGACTGGCAGAAACCTTCCCTCTTCGCCTTCAGGATAATCCTTCCTATCTAAATTTTCCAGGAACTAACCGTAAGGTTGAATACCGGGAGGGAATATTCATCGGTTACCGATATTATGATACGAAGGAGCTTCCTGTTCTGTTCCCCTTCGGTCATGGCCTAAGCTATACTACCTTTGAATATCACGGCATGTTTCTCAAGGTTGCTGAAAGTCATAACGGTATTCGCAAGAGTAGCAAGTTGACGTTAAAGGATACCGAGAAGCTGGAAGTGTCCGTTAAGGTTAAAAATACTGGTAAATGCTTTGGTAAAGAGGTTGTTCAGCTTTACGTCCACCAAAAGCAAGCCGCTGTCATTCGTCCTTATAAGGAGTTGAAAGGCTTTATCAAGGTAGCTCTGGAACCGGGTGAGGAAAAGACAGTTACTTTTACTCTGGATAAACGCGCCTTTGCTTATTATGACGTCGATCTCCACGATTGGCATGCCGAGAGCGGTGATTATGTAATTATGATTGGCAGATCCTCCGGGGAAATTAACCTGTCCGATACAATTACACTCGAGAGTTCAACGAAGGTTCCTTTCCTATTAGATGATAGAACCACCTTAGGTGATGTGCTAAAGATCGTGGAGGATCCGAATGCGATTATTCACCAGATGCTTCAGTCTTTTGGCTCTGCCAAGCAGGAAGAAGAGGATACCACAGGTGAAAAAATGATGTTCTTTGAAATGATAAAGGGACTTCCTCTTCATACACTTCGCTCCTTCCATGGTTGGGGACTGGACCGCAACCTCCTGGATGAAGCGATTGCGAAAGCAATGGCAAAATAGGGCTGCCCGATTCACTTCTTGGTGTAAGCTGGCCGATCATGCGTACTGATTTCAATGCTGCTCTGGGTTCCGTCGGCCCAATCTATATGATGATTGCCGGAGGAACCATCATCTCCAGTTTCTTTAGTGGTGTGGTATTGAAACGTCACCATTTCTGTCTGGAAAAAAGCTGATGCACAAGGAACTACAACATCTGCAGAAGCTAAATTCGAGGAAGATGATTCCAAATCGAAAGGGATAAAGGAATCTAATACAGGGACAAAATGTCAGCTTGCTGATACTTTGTCCCTGTTTCGTAGTCATTGCCTGACTGCGGTATGCGCGGCAATAAATTTCTCAACAAATTTATGCGTTTAGTAATTTTCACGCGTCCGATATTCACTCGGCGACATACCCGTGTATCGATGGAAGATTCGGCTAAAGTATAATTGGTTTTCATATCCAACCAGTCCTCCGATATCACTGATGGATAGCGAGTGATTACGAAGGAGCTCCTTCGCATTCTGAAGCCTTAGATTCGTGATGTATTGCTTCGGAGAATGTCCCGTATAGTTTTTGAACTCCCGAATGAACCAGCAGCAACTGATATGATAGCTGTCCGCCAATTGTGCGATATTGATATCCTTCTGATATTCCTGATGGAACTGATTTATTACTTCATCAAATATGGAGTGGTATACACGCCTTTCCTGACCAAAGGTATGATAATTCCTTGCGATCATAGTAAGGAGTTGTCTGAAAAATGCTTCCGTCATCTCCATCTTATAATCCCTGTCGAGTCGAAGCTCGACTACAATCTTCTCGAACAGCTCCGGCAGCTCCTCCTTTGCCAGTAATTGCATGGGCTTTTCTGATGGCAGTCCAAGCGTCTCCAGGAATCCTTCTACCTTACTTCCGGTAAAATGAAGCCAATAGATATCCGGCTTCTCCGAAAGAACATAGTAATAATTCTGTGGTACCTGCGGTCGGTATAGAATGACGCCTCCCTTTCCGATGTCATAGTTCACATTTCCGATCTGAAAATGTGCAGTTCCTTCCGCAACATAAAGCAACTGATAATCTCCTCTTCCGTTTGGACGTATTGTCTGCATCTTCTTTAAATGCAGAAGCTTATAATGCCCGCAGCTTTTTACGAATAGTTCAACATCATTTATGGGGAGATCATCGTCACTCTGATTATAGTACCCGGAATAATTTAACATATGCGCTCCTCTGTTTCTTATCACTTCTATTTCATTCATATTGACAAGTATTCATACTATGGCATTTCGCGTCATTAACTTTGCTGTCTAATATGAGATTATCAAATCCATATCATTTTGTCCATATATAGAGCAAAAAAGATTATAGAATATTCCTATCATCATGCTACAATAATTTTATCATTGGTTTTCATTATCATGCATGATGTACCGCTGATTATGAATCATTCCAACTCTAATACGGAGTACAAAAAGTGAAGGAAAATACCTTCACTCAGCAAGTTTGTGTCAGCGCTGCAAACACAAACGAAAAATGCGCATAGCTTCACACGCGATACTATAAGCAGCGCAGAAATGAGGAGAATATGAAACTAATAAAATACTATGAAGATACCAAAAATCTTCATGTGGGAACCATGCAAAACCGTGCCTATTATACTCCTTTCTATACGGACGGTAAGACTGAGCGAAAGCTGCTGCTGAACGGAATATGGAGCTTCCATTATTATAACAATCGTTTTGAGGTTCCGGAGGACTTTTACCTCCCGGACTTTGATCTAAGTAGCTTTGACCGTTTGCCGGTTCCGAGCTGCTGGCAGAATCACGGTTATGACCGTCACCAATATACCAATGTCAACTATCCTTTTCCTTACGACCTTCCCTATGTTCCGGAGCAGAATAACTCCTGCGGCTGTTATGTTCATACCTTCACCGCGTCCAAGGAGCAATGTCTTTCGAAGAATTATCTGAACTTTGAAGGAGTGGATTCCTGCTTCTATGTGTGGCTGAACGGCAGCTTCCTTGGCTTCAGTCAGGTCTCACATTCCACCAGTGAATTTGATATTACAGAGCATCTCAAGGAAGGAACCAATACCCTGGCCGTACTGGTTATGAAATGGTGCGTTGGAAGCTATTATGAGGATCAGGATAAGTTCCGCATGTCCGGTATCTTCCGTGATGTCTATATTCTGACGAGAGCCGAGGAACACATTCGGGATTACTTTGTGAAAACCTCTCTCAATGACGCTTGTGATGTCGCTGCCATAACGGTAGAGCTTGAATACCTCAATCAGGATATTCCTACGACGGCAGTACTCTATGACTGTGGACATCAGCTGATTGAGACGAAAGAAGTTGCTAATCGTAAGGTAGAGTTCACGGTAGCCGACCCTGTACTCTGGAATGCGGAAGCGCCTCAGCTGTATACTCTGGTATTATCCACCGGCGAAGAGCTGATCACTCAAAAAGTCGGTATTCGTAAAGTAGAGATAAAAAGTGGTGTTATTTTACTTAACAATACTCCGATCAAATTCAAGGGAGTGAACCGTCATGACAGTGATCCTGTAACCGGTTATACAATCAGCAGAGAGCAGGCTCTAACCGATCTTTCCTTGATGAAGCAGCACAACATCAATGCCATCCGTACCAGCCACTATCCGGATGCTCCCTGGTTCCCCGAGCTTTGTGATGAATATGGCTTCTATCTGATCGCGGAGGCAGACTTAGAGACACATGGTGCCGTCAATTTCTATTCCGGTTCCTATAGCGAAACCTATGGTGATATTGTACAGAATCCCATCTCAGATGATATTGTTCTTGATCGTCAGCAGCGTAATGTTCATCGGGATAAGAACCATCCCTGTATTCTGATCTGGTCCCTTGGAAACGAAAGTGGCTGGGGATATAGTCTGGAACAGGCAGGTAGATGGGTGAAGGAATATGATTCTACCAGATTGCTTCATTATGAGGGAAGTGTACATATTACCGGAAGTCATATAGTAGATCTGTCCATGCTGGATGTTTACAGCAGAATGTATGATTCTGTTGAGGGCATTGATCAATACTTCAGTAATCCCGAAAACATAAAGCCCTATGTCCTTTGCGAATACTGTCATGCTATGGGTAACGGCCCCGGGGACCTCGAAGATTATATAGAGAAAATATACGGTTATGACGGTATGGTTGGCGGATTTATATGGGAATGGTGTGACCATGCAATTTATCTTGGAGATGCAGAAGACGGCAGAAAGAAATATGCGTATGGAGGAGATTCCGGAGAGTACCCCCACGACGGTAATTTCTGTGTGGATGGACTTGTTTATCCGGATCGAACCGTGAGTAAAAGCCTCCTCGAATATAAGAATGTGATTCGCCCGGTTCGTGCCACTATGATCGATGCAGACAATTGCCTGCTGCGTCTGGAGAATAAGCTTGATTTTACCAATATAAAGGATTTTCTCACCATGACCTATCAGCTGGAATGTAATGGCCATATTATCGGAGAAGGTTTCCTTCGAGAGCTTGATATTCCTGCCCACACCTCCAAGGAGGTAAAACTTCACTACACCATACCGG
>JAEZLZ010000073.1 GCA_023415055.1 Bacillota bacterium
GTCATACCCATGTTCGTTCAGGAACACGTCGCGGTTGTCGCCGTCATACACATCGGGGTGCACGGAGAAGAAGTAGCTGAGCGCCACTGCGAAGATGTGCCGGAAGATGATCTTCTCGTTTTCCAGCTCAAAAACCGGCGCGCTGATCTTGCCGCTGATCATATCCTCCGGATGGGAGAAGTAGGTGAAATCGTGGGAGGACAGCTTGGAGTAGGTCAGTACAAATGCTGCCGAGCGCCTTTGGCGGCCGGCGCGGCCGGCGCGCTGCACGTAGTTGGCGGGGCTGGGCGGGACGTTGCGCATATACACGGTCTCCAGGCTGCCCACGTCCACGCCCATTTCAAAGGTGGTCGAGCAGCTCAGCGCGTTGATCTTCTTGTTGACGAAGGCCTCCTGATACCGGGTCTGCTGCTTTTTAGAAAGCTGCGCCGTGTGCTCTTTAATGTACAGAGGACGCATGAGCTCGCTCCGGTAGAGGTTAGCGAAATGATTCCTCTCCGACGCTTTGAGTGCATCAAAGGGCTCGAGCTTCCCATCGCACTTGATGCTTACGCACCGGCCACGAACAAAGTGGGGCGTGACTCGCCCGCACCTTGCGCAGCGGTAAAAGGGAAGCTTCGAGAAATCGTTGAGCAGCACATCGAAGTCGCAGGCGTCCAGCGAGAATTCCTCTTTCTCCGGGCTGTACACGTTGTCCCAATAGTCCGCAAGAAGGCCGTCCGCCTGCTCTTCGGAGATGTCCAGCGCTTTTGAGAGCCGGGCGATCTTCGCATTTGGATAGTAGCCGCCGTTTTTCCGCTTACGCCCACACCAGCCGTGCAGCGAAGCCCTACCCGCCATGTCAGCCTGCTTGAGTTTCACCAGCTTTTGAGGCGTGGGGGTATAAAAGATGTACTCCCGCTGTGCCTCGTTCAACAGTTCCTGCCTGCCCGCATCGAGCGCGCCGGAATTCACCCCGTCCAACACGATCAGTTCAAGCAGGGCGCGCGCCTCCTCCTGCGACATTCCATACATTTCGGCGAGGCCATCCGCCTTATCGTCGTTTTTGCGGTATTGAACCGAAAACACGCCCATCGAGATCAGCCCGGTCGCACGGCGGGCGTTGTACAACTCGTTGAGCAGAGCAATCCAGGCGTTGCGCTTGCTGGAGAGGAAGGCACTCTCCTTGGAGTCCCATTCGACAAAGCAGGCGTTGTTTTCAAAATACGTGGTCAATTCCGCCACAAACTCCGTCATGGGCACTTTGAAGCGCTTCTGATCACGAAGTTTCTGGGCGGTATGCCAGATGCCCCGCCGGCGCAAAAACTCCTGATAGGAGGACTCCATGTAGGTTGCGAAGAACGCCGCCTCGCTCCGGCTGTCGGAGAAGCAGAGGAATTGCCGAACCTTGTTTCGCTTGATAGCCGCCGGCGCCTTTTTCTGTCCGAAGACGCTGGCCTTCGCCTGCGCCACGGGCGCCTGGTTGACGACGAATTCTGCCTCTGGGAGTTGCTCGAACAACTCGGTACCCAGGACAGAAGTGGCCGCCTCCCCGCCCAGGTAAAACCTGCGCATCCGCCCATTTCCGCAAGCCGGACATTTCACCTGCCCTGCCTCAGTCTTTTTCACCTGGTGGACGCGCACGAAATCTTCCCTGCCGTGTTCGCAGGGCAGCCTGTCGGAGCCGGCGCATTCATGTGCACACGCGCCGCAGACAGAGCACACAATGTAATCCTCTTCGCCAACCTCCTCGTCGTCCTCTTCACCCTCAAACCAGGCGCTATCGCCCTTGTCTTTGACGACGAAATAGTCGGCCTCATCCTCGCCGAACCTGGACGCATGCTGGACAAGCGCTCCGTCCTTGATCTTCCCGGCGATGGACAACCTTCCGCAATCGGAGCAGATGGCCGCCTCGAACACATTCTGCCGACGGCCGCCTGCGTCCACCGAGATACACCGACGCAAAAGCAGCTGCTTGGGTGCGTTGAGCGTGACGTAAGCGCCCTCCAGCGCTCGGACGAAAAGATGATACCTAGCCTTGATGAGGTTCGCCCCATCCTTTTCCGCACGGCTACATGCCGCTATGAAGGCGATCAGCGTCCACTCGTCGATGGGGAACGCCTCGCCGATCCTAGCGCAGAGAGAAGCAACGGTCGCAGGACCCTTCGCCGCCTGGCGCAACTTCTCGTAGAGCCTGCTTCGGAGGCAGAGCTCAAACAGCTTCTCACCATCGCTTCCGCCCGGAGCGTAATCCGCGCCGAACTGCGCGAGAACATCCGATACGGCGTTGCGCTCGTCAGCAAGGCGCAAGATCATTTCGGCCGGGAAGTCCAGGCGATCGATGATCTCATGCTGCTTTTCCTCCGCACGGATGATGGCGTTCTCCCGGAACGTCACGCCGCAGAGGCGCTTACCGAAGGCGACGATATGCTCGTTGGCGTCTTTGTCGCCCAGAGTCGCGCTGGTCAGGATGTATTGAACGCGGGCATCAGACGACAGCCGGGCCTGCAGCCTGCGCAGGAGCAGCGAGGTTTCCATGCCCGTCGCTCCGCGGTAGATGTGCGCCTCGTCCAGCACGATGTAGCGCAGGAGTGCGCCGCGGAAGACTGCGTCGTCTTTGGGGCGAAGCAGCATGTATTCCATCATGGAGTAGTTGGTGATCAGGATATGCGGAGGCCTTATCTGCATTTCCTCGCGGGAAAGGACTTCGTTGGATTGCGGCTCCGCACCGCCGTGGGTCGCTCGGTAATCGAACACCGCCTCGCCCGATTTGTGCTTGGTGTTCCCGTTATACAGGCCAAAGCGGATCCGGTCAAAGTCCTTGAGTAGCGCGCGCATGCGCTTCATCTGATCGTTGGCCAGCGCATTCATTGGGTAGATGATGATGGCTCGAACGGCGTCAGTGAGTGTCCCCGCCTGGATCTCACAGAGAAGCTGGTCAATGATCGGGATCAGAAAGCATTCCGTTTTGCCGGAACCAGTGCCGGTCGTGACAATCAGACTGTCTCCGTTCGCAGCTTTGAGGAGGGCTTCCTCCTGGTGTAGGTACAGCGAGCGGTCAAGTTTGAGTTCCTTTTCTTCCTCCTTCGCGGTCTCCAGCGATTCGAACAATGGGCTGGCGTCGCCGGCCCGCACCATTTGCCTCAGCGTCCTGCCGGTTTTGTAGGAGCCGCCGATATCCAGGTATGGACCCTTCGCAATTGCGCCAGGCTGTTTGAGCGCCTGTTCGAGGCAGAGCTTATAGTCCTTGTCGGAGAAATCAAAAGAGGTCGTAATATAATCGATGAAGCTGTTTTTGATGCTCTCGGACGCCGAAATCGGGTCAAACATTGCTTACTCTCTCCTCCATCGTATCAAAAGAGAATTCAAAATAATCCGGAATCCGCAGGCGCTCCCGCAGCTGGCTGGGCGAAATGTACCGTTCGGGTTTTCTGTTGGCAATAGTGCGCAGCTGTCTGTCCACGTACACCGCTTCCTCCGACGCCGTGAGCATGATCAGCAGGGAATCGCTGACGGGCCATACGTGCACAGGATTGATCCACTCGCATTCGCCGGAATTCTCATCACTGTTGAAGGCGAGAAATCTTCGGCCGGTCCTGTCGAAGAACGAGAGCGTCGCCTCAAACTCGGGCAATTCTTCGTTTTCTCCATTGGGGATGCTCATGCCGAGATACCGAAAATCCGTCAGCCACCCCGCGGAATCCAGCAGCATCACGTTTTCGTAGGCGTTCTTCTCGCATACCCAGCATTTGGCCTTCATGAGGATAACGCACTTGTTTAAAAAGCGCCATAGATTGGGATTGCCAAGGATGAACGTGCCTTCGTACAAAAGTTCCTCCCGGACTCTTGAGAACATGCTCTCCCGGATAATGAAGACGCGGTAGTGGAATTCTCCGAACTCGTAGGGGAAATTTCTCTCAACGTCCTCGTCCCGGTTCATCAGAGAATACACGAACGGCTCGCCCTTGTCGGGCACATCGAGTTGAACGGAGAATCTGGCGTTCGCGTCTCCGACGAAATTTCCCTGGACACTCCAGCGAAGTTTATCATTTTCGATTGAGAGCGGCGCGCTGCGGAAGTGTTCATGGAAGGCGATCTCCGAGACAAAGAATTGGGCTCTTACGCCCCTGTCACCGCGAAGCAGAAGCCCGAGCGATTGCACCACTTCGCTCGGCCTGTATGTCTGCAGGAAGTTGCCAATTTCATAGGACGCACTGTCCGGCGTCCTCGGAACGGGCTTGGATCCGATGACGGCGTGGCACGTCCAGCCTGTGGGATACGTCGCTGTGAGGAACGCCGATCTGGGAATGTCCCGAACCCACAGCGTCTCCCGGATTGAAAAAGCGTTTCTGTCCAGGAAGCGGCACCGGACGAGAGGGACATCCAGCACCAGGTCGAATTCCAATCCATCAGGCCGGAGAGTCACCGAATCGCCATCCTCATCCAAGGCAAGCTCAATCTGGCATAGCTTCCCGCCGTATTGAACTACGAGTTCGATCAAACTTCCGTCCTCGAAATACAGGGGCTTGTCCAGTATGTATCCAAACGCCCTAAGCACCGTGTAGCGATATTCGTACACCACGCTTCCGGAGACGAACTCGATCATTTGGATCAAGTGAACCGACTCAGGCGCAGAAGGCGCGTCGAAAGCAAAGTGGCTGTCGCCTTCGCCACAGAGGTCCGCCAGCGGCTGACGGCGGCCGTCGATCGAGATATGGTATTCAAGGCTGTTCGCACCGCTCGGAAGTTCGATGCACAGGGAAAATGCGCCGGGATAGATGCTGAAACGCAGCCCTTCCCGGAGCGCGCTCACGCCGACCGACTTTTGAATGGACGCGTAGTGACGGAACTGCCTTTTGCCTCCCGGCGGCGCATAGATTTCCAGGCCGTTTACACAGACGCCGCCTGTGCCGTTCAGCTGAATCTCGAGCAGCTGCCCGGGGTGGTCAAGCTGGTGGCAGGGCACGTTCTCGGCGGTGTCAATGGACAGGGCATCGCCGCCAAACAGGTAGATCTGGCCCATGCCAATCGATTGGCGTGGGATCTCCCGGCCGTTTTCGTCGAAGATCAGATAGGTCCGATGCAGCTTCTCATCGGTATCCAACACGCATTTCCCACCGTAATCGATTGTAAGCCGAATGTCGGACAACAGATTGAAATCGACGCCATGATCGGCCAACGGGATGACCATGCGCTGCGTGGTCCAGCAGAGCCTACTGCCATAGACCTCCATCTCGATTTGAGCCAGCTCCAGTCCGGCCTGATGAATCCGGAGCACCGGATATTCGCGTCCTGTCTCCTCCAGGCGGATTCTGGGAACCACCAGCGCCACCATTTCGCCTTCGATGGCATACTGGACGCGGACTGCTTCCGCAGCCAGCACCACCCGCTCGCCCTTGACGCCCGTTCGTTCGCGCATCAGTTCGGATCGCGTGGAGCTGCTCTTTTTCTGGTACCACCTGAGTAGCAGTTGGTCAAGATGGCTGGCGTCGCTCAGCAGCCCTTCGGCCTGGTTGCGAATCAGCGCATCCATCTTGCAGACGATATTCTCGCAGAACTGCCGCATGAAACGCGGCCGTTCGAGAAAAAGAATGCGCAGCCCGGACGCCAAGGCCGCCGAACGAACGCTCAATACTTCGTCCTTCTCGATCTCCCTGTCCCATCTGGCGGCGATGCATGTAACCAGCGACGAAAAACCCGGATCTCTCGGCGTATACATGAACTCAAGATCCTGCGTATAAAAGTACAGCAGGATCTCAAACAAATTCTCGATGCTCTGGATAGGCGCCAGGGCGTGAAGCATCATCGTGGTATAATACCGCTGCGTCCCTTCTGGCGCGAAAAAGCGATTCTCCTTTTCAAGCGCGTTTCGGATGGCACTGCAGAACACATTGTAAATGTACTGCGTCAATCCGGAATCGTTGTCCGGTTTGTGCCCAAACCGTCGGTAGATGTATGGCCAGAATGCGTCCGCTTCATTGTCGCATTCATTGCGGTTCCATTCCATCAGATGCTGAATGGTCGCCAGAACCAGGATTTTTTGTTCCTCTTTGCTGGGATACTCCGTTCGATCGGCGATACACTCAAAGATTTCATTTGCCCTTTTCAACAGTTGATTGCGCGCCTCCTGCGGCAAGCAAGCATCACCCAGCAGCGCATGGGACCTGAACACGAAATCGGTGATGTCTGCTGGGGTATTTGATGCTGGGCGATCTTCTGAAAGGGATCTCATATTCCTCTCTATGTCGACATAAATCCCTTTCTGCTTCAGCCACTCGGTTACACCGGAGAAACCTTGTCCTTTTGCGAAACTGCGAATGGCAAGGTACTTGTTTCCCAGAACAACATGCGGCTTGTCGTCCGCATAGACATGCTTGTCGCCAAAGCCTTCATAAAGAACAGACAGCGCCTCGAATTCTGACAGCATTTGAGCCCAGTCTCCCCATTCTTTGTACCCTGTGAGCCATGATCATTACCCGATCCCATTCCGGTCGGAAAACGACATTCTTCAAGTATCGCCAGCTCTTTATTCGTGAGTACTTAGCCACAAAGAGCTGGAACAGAAAATTGGGATACATCAGGACCAATTATGTAACGGTGATTAATCCTATTATATTCTTATTATAGAATAAAATCAATTTTAAGTTTATAAAACGTCACTTGTCGACTGCCGGCATATTATTTCGAACACTTTCACGCTCCCTTTCCTTGCGTGTTCGCCAAGAAACAGCATTGAATTCTCCCGATTCATACCCAGGACCCCCTCTGGTATTGTTCTCCATTTTAGACAAAAGAACGGGTAAAAAACTACGCATCGCATTATTGACAAAATAGATTTATACTTGTAAAATCCAATTTATGGGAGGTGATCATTGATGCCTGCATCCCCCAAAAAATTGACAATCCTGGCGATTCTGGAGATTCTGCGCGATCAGACCGATGCTGAGCATCCCCTGCGCCAGGCGGAGATCATCGAAAAGCTCCGATCGGGATACGAAACCGAGTCGACCCGAAAGACCGTCCGCAATAACCTGTCCTGCTTGCAGGAGGCGGGGTATCCTGTCGAGTATGACGGCGGTTGGTACTACGAGCACCAGTTCTGCGAGACGGAATTGAACCTGCTGGTGGACAGCCTGCTTTTCAGCGGCTATGTTCCCTATGGCAAATGCCGTAAATTGATAGAAAAAATCAAGACACTGGGCGGAGGCCGCTATGCGCCTAAAATCGGTCGAAGTGTCTCAAAGCCCGAGAACCCGCAATTCGTCTATTCTCTGGAAGTACTGCAATGCGCAATCGACAATGGCCGGAAGGTGGAGTTCCAGTAGGCGGATTTTGACGTGGATAAGAAACTCCACGCCCGCATGACGTCAACAGGCATCCCCCGGTTATACACCGTCAATCCATATCGCGTCGTAGCATCCAACGTTCGGTTTTACCTAATCGTGAATATCGAGAAATTCAACAATGTCGCGCATTTCCGAATCGACCGCATCTGGGAGATTCGGGAGAAAGATGAGCCAGTCAAGCCTATGGCAGAAGTGGAAGGGCTTTAACATGGCCTCAACATACCGGAATACATGGCAGGTCATGCCCACATGTTCTCAGGGAAGACCAGCCTCGTCCGAATCCGCGCGACGCGCGCTCTGGCCGGAGACATTCTGGATTGGTTCGGCATGGAGGTTCTTTTCGAAAACGTGACAGACGAATCATTGGAGGCGGTGTTCCGGGCGGATGCGGAGTCGCTGAAGTACTGGCTCCGGCAGTACGGGGAGCACGCCGAACGGATAAGTTAGGCCACGTGCTATCCCATAGTTGAGCAATTCACCTACTGAAGCTATGCAATGAGGGAGAGAACCGTATGCATTATCAATATCCGTTCGGCCAGGAAGTCCGCCGGCTAGTGCAGGAGGATCAGACGCCCAAGAAGGTGTTTGTTCTAGGCGTCTATGCAAGCGCAGTGCACGCCCGGTGGATCCGCGATGGAAAGACCGTCTGCAACGCGCTGGCGGTGGCCAGCGAGCCGCGCATCTTCTGGGATGGCAACGAGGATGAGGCACGGCGGATCATCGGCGCCATCCGAATTCCGGAAGGGGTCGGCGAACTCCGACTACCTCAGTCAAACATGAATGGCCCCTCTGCGAAGGCGCTGGATGAGCACATACTGGCGCCTTTGGGCTTCACTCGGCAGGATGCCTGGCTATGCGACCTTCTGCCAGAATCCCGACTCAACCCAGCGCAGCAAAAGGTGATAGAAGAGCGGTACAATCCACTGATTGAGCGTTACGGCCTAAACCCCGTCACCGTGCCGCACGAGGACGGCAAATTCTGCGATGAATTGCGGCGCAAGGAGATTACCTCAGAGATCCTGAAGTCCGAAGCGGAGACGCTGATCCTTCTAGGTGACATGCCAATTAGGCAATACCTCCGGCACGTCTGTGAGTTGGATTTCCGAAACCTGCGCGAGTATGCGCAAAAGAACGGCTACGGCACGACGCTGCCCGTTCAAATTGCGGGTAAAAAACTGAACCTGCTGCCTTTGGCGCATCCAAGGCAGATCAGTCAGTTGGGACGTTCCAGCGTGGCATGGTATGTGGCGCACCGGAACTGGATTAATGATCGAGCATTCAGATCGTCACCATCCGCCATGAGTTCGTGATCCAGGACAACGAATCGGTCTGCAAGTGGGCAGAAGTTTATCAAAGATTCATCCACTTACTGAGCGCAGCACCCAGCATCTCGGCCTATTACGAAAGATAATACGGAGGAATGCGCAATTGAACGCAGATAAGGTTCTAGAGATTATCAGGGCTTATAAGGCAGACTTTGCTTACATTGATTCAGAAGAACGGTACAAGTGGGAGGCTGTCAAGTGTTATAAGGACAACTGGGATATCGATGCAGTAGATTTTGCCGATATGCTCAGAAGAGCTTACGCAAAGTCCTATAACTTATTGGCGGCGATGAATTATTTCCCTTTGAGGATGGTTGTAGAGTTAGCGAGCCAAGAACCTGAAACCGCCCGCACCATGTTTAGATCGTTATTTGATGAGTCCAAACCGATTCTTAATCGTTTGGAGGCCTTTTCTAGCGCAGCTGACGCTCTGCTTCAAAGAGTACGGGGCGACTCCGGAAGAAGTCATTATCAGGATCTTCACACCCTAAGCGTCTATTTGGCATTTGAATACCCGGAAAAGTACTATATCTACAAGCGAACGGTCTTTACCAAATTTGCTGAGAAGGTCGGCTATACCAACATACCCAAGCGTGGTCGTAATGAAAGCCTTGAAGCCTTCAAAGCGATGTGCGACGAGGTGCTCACTTTTATCCGTGAGGACGAGGAACTGATGGCGATGAGCCGCGCCCGGCTGGACGCCAACAGCTATGACGATCCGGATATGCACATGCTCGCGATGGACGTGGTGTACTTTGGTCACAATTATGAAGCGTCTTCCGGATCCTGGTGGCCTACGGTGGAGGAATACTCACCGGGAATTACCAAGGAACGATGGGCCGAACTGCTACGGGACGAATCGGTCTTCAACAGCGAGTCCCTCGCGATCATGAAACGTCTGAAGGATTACGGTGGCGCCGCAACGTGCACCCAACTGAGCAAAAAGTATGGTGAATCCAAAAATTTCTACAACGCAGGTTCCTCCTCGCTGGCAAAGCGCGTGGCGCAGGTAACCGGATGCCCGGTGATGATGCGCAACAACGAGAGCAGCCGGTGGTGGCCGGTGTTGTATGTGGGCATGCCTGCCGGAAAAGACGATGACGGCAGCTATACGTATAAGCTTAGGGATGAACTCAGCGCGGCGCTGGATGAAGCCGATCTCGAGGCCATAACACTCTACAGCGAAAAGGCTATGGA
>JAEZLZ010000124.1 GCA_023415055.1 Bacillota bacterium
GTAAGAGTTAAGAAAGGAGGCAAATGAAATGACAATGAGCGATCCCATTGCAGATATGCTTACAAGAATCCGTAATGCAAATACTGCGAAACATGATACAGTAGATATTCCTGCTTCTAAGATGAAAATTGCTATTGCCGACATCCTCGTTAAAGAAGGTTATGTCAAGAAGTATGAAGTTGAGGAAGTCGAAAATTGCAAGACAATCCATATCACTTTAAAGTATGGTAAAGATAAAAACGTTAAGATCATCACTGGCTTAAAGAGAATCTCCAAGCCTGGTCTTAGAGTTTATGCAAGCAAGGATAATATGCCTAAGGTACTTGGTGGTTTAGGCATCGCAATTATTTCAACAAACAAGGGTATTGTTACCGATAAAGAAGCCAGAGAATTAAATGTTGGTGGAGAAGTACTAGCATTCATCTGGTAGTAACCCAAAATCAGCTCCGCTGATTTTAGCCTCGTGAAACGAGGCGTACTGACGAAGTCAGTGGGTTACGGACAACGAGCAAAAGCGTAAGCTTTTGTGAGTCTGGGCCTATGAGAAAGACTCAAAAAGCAGTTTTTGTAAAATTGTATTAGGACCCCCGAGAACAAAGTAACTCAAATGAATTTCAAAATAAATTCATTGGTCAATAATAATTAGGAGGTGCGGGCATGTCACGTATAGGAAAAATGCCTATCGCTATACCTGCAGGCGTTACTGTAGTTGTAGCAGAAAATAATAAGGTGACCGTTAAGGGTCCCAAGGGTACATTAGAAAGAGTATTACCCGTTGAGATGCAGATTGAGGTTTCCGGTAACGAGATTCTTGTTACCAGACCCAATGATTTAAAGAAAATGAAGTCCTTACATGGTCTTTCCAGAACACTGGTTGCTAACATGGTAGTTGGTGTAACTGAAGGATACCAGAAGGTTCTTGAGATTAATGGTGTTGGTTACAGAGCAGCTAAGGCTGGTAAGGAATTAACACTGACATTAGGTTACTCCCATCCGGTTATCATGGTTGATCCGGAAGGTCTTGAGTCTACTCTTGATGGACAGAACAAGATCATTGTTAAAGGTATTGATAAAGAAAAGGTTGGCCAATACGCTGCTGAAATCAGAGCAAAGAGAGCACCTGAACCTTATAAGGGTAAAGGAATTAAGTACTCTGATGAAGTGATTAGACGTAAGGTTGGTAAGACCGGTAAGAAATAAGGGAGGAGTGAAATTAAATGGTTAGTAAAGAATCAAGATCTGAAGTTCGTGTTAAAAAACATTTAAAATTACGTAATCGTTTCACAGGTACTCCTGAGAGACCGCGTTTGGCTGTGTTTAGAAGCAACAATCATATGTATGCACAGATTATTGATGATACAGTAGGCATGACTTTAGTATCAGCCTCCACACTTGAAAAAGATGTTAAGGCTGAGCTCACAAAAACTAATGATGTAGCAGCAGCAGCTTATTTAGGCACTGTTGTGGCTAAGAAAGCATTAGAAAAAGGCATTAAGTCTGTTGTATTTGATAGAGGTGGCTTCATATATCAAGGAAAGATCAAAGCATTGGCAGACGCAGCCCGCGCGGCTGGTCTGGAATTCTAGGCAAGGAGGAAAACACATGAAACGTACAATCGTTGATCCCAGTACATTGGAATTAGAAGATAAAGTAGTATCCATCAAACGTGTAACTAAGGTTGTAAAAGGTGGTCGTAACTTCAGATTTACAGCATTAGTTGTAGTTGGTGATAAAAATGGTCACGTTGGAGCAGGCTTAGGAAAAGCAACTGAAATTCCTGAGGCTATTCGTAAGGGTAAAGAAGATGCTATTAAGAAATTAATCAGCCTGCCAATTGATGAGAACGGAAGTGTACCACATGACTTTATCGGTAAATTCGGTAGTGCTACTGTATTACTGAAGCGTTCACCAGAGGGTACCGGTGTTATCGCAGGCGGTCCCGCACGAAATGTGCTTGAGCTTGCTGGTTTCAAGAATATCCGTACCAAATCACTTGGTTCCAACAATAAGCAAAACGTAGTTCTTGCTACCATTGAAGGATTAAGCCAATTAAAGACCCCTGAGGAAGTAGCTAAGCTTCGTGGTATTCCAGTAGAACAGTTACAGAGATAAGTAACTGTCAAAGGCTAATACACGGCAAGTGAGATGCTTTTATTCATCTTGTATCAAAAATGGAGGTGTCAGAAATGGCAGATAAATTAAAAGTAACATTAGTGAAATCTACAATTGGTGCCATTCCGAAGCATAAAGCAACTGTAGAGGCATTGGGCTTAAAGAAGCTTAATAAGACCGTTGAAATGCCGGATAACGCTGCTGTCAGAGGAATGCTCGACCAGGTTAGACACTTAGTTAAGGTTGAAGAAATATAATTGCTTAAAGAAGGAGGTGCACGACATGAATTTATCAGATTTGAAACCTGCAAGCGGTTCCAAGCAGGCCGATAATTTCAGAAGAGGACGTGGTCACGGCTCAGGTAACGGTAAAACAGCCGGTAAGGGACATAAGGGCCAGAAAGCTCGTTCCGGAGCTCCGAGAGTTGGATTTGAAGGTGGTCAGATGCCTTTATACAGAAGAATTCCGAAACGTGGTTTCACAAATAGAAATACTAAGGAAATTATTGCAATTAACGTAGACGTATTAAATAGATTTGAGGATGGTGCTGAAGTAACAGTTGCTTCATTGATGGAATTGGGAATCATCAATAATCCGAAAGATGGAGTAAAGATTCTTGGAAACGGAGAACTTACTAAGAAGCTTGATGTCAAAGTTAATGCATTTAGTGCAGGTGCGGTTGAAAAAATACAGGCTCTTGGTGGAAATGCTGAGGTGGTATAATGCTGAATACACTGCGAAATGCTTTCAAGGTTAAGGATATTAGAAATAGACTCATTTATACAATTGTTGCTCTTCTAGTAGTAAGACTGGGAACATTAATCCCAGGCCCTGGTATTAGTAGGGAATACACAAGTCAATATTTTAATGCTGATATCTTAGGTTTCTTCAACAGCTTAACTGGTGGTTCCTTTACTAAAATGTCTATTTTCGCATTAAGTATTACTCCGTATATTTCATCTTCCATTATCATTCAGCTTTTAACGATAGCTATACCTAAGCTGGAAGAGATGCAAAAAGAGGGAGAAGACGGTAAAAAGAAACTAAATGAACTTACCCGTTATTTGACAGTCGTTTTAGCTGTTGTTGAATCCGGTGCTATGGCAATTGGTTTTGGCGGATCAGGTGCTTTAGAAGGCGGTCTGACCTTTACAAATGTAGTAGTTATAATCGCATCCTTTACAGCAGGTTCAGCATTTCTTATGTGGGTGGGTGAAAAAATTACTCAGAACGGTGTAGGTAATGGTATTTCTATCATATTGACTGTAAATATCATATCAACAATGCCCGCCGATTTTATTAATTTATACACAAGCTTTATTAAAGGTGAACCGGTAGTTTCAGCTATCGTTGCAGCACTTATCATTATAGCAGCCTTTGTTGCTACTATTGTGTTTGTTGTTATTTTACAAAATGCTCTAAGAAACATCCCAGTTACGTATGCTAAGAAGGTACAAGGAAGAAAAATGATTGGTGGACAAACCTCTCATATTCCGTTGAAAGTGAATACTGCAGGTGTTATTCCTGTAATATTTGCAAGCTCCTTGATGTCAATTCCAGGTGTAATAGCATCCTTTTTCCAAGTATATCCGGCAAGAGCATATTTCTGGCCTAAGGTACTTAAGGTTTTGGATCAAAAAAGCTGGTTAGTATTTAAGAGCTGGGGAGATTTTAAGTATTCTCTTGGTTTGTTGATTTATATTGCCCTTGTTATATTCTTTGCTTATTTCTACACTTCAATCACCTTTAATCCGATTGAAGTGTCCAATAATATAAAGAAACAAGGTGGTTTTATTCCCGGTATTCGTCCTGGTAAGCCAACGACCGAGTATTTAACCAAAGTACTTAATTACATTATCTTTATTGGAGCAGTAGGTTTAACAATCGCTGCGGTAATACCGATTTTATTCTCAGGTGCATTTAATACTCACTTTAATTTCGGTGGTACATCAATCATCATTATCGTTGGTGTTATTATTGAGACAATAAAACAGATCGAATCACAATTGCTGGTTCGTCACTATAAAGGTTTCCTTAATGACTAATTCCGTTGTGGAACATAATGTCGGATGTTACAAAAATTTGTGGTCTTTTACTATCGGAAACAACACGCTACCGATAGAGATATACCTTAATTTTGTAACATCCGGGATATAATGTTCTACAGCGGATATTGTAATGCTTGACTTTCGGAATTATCTGTTCTTGATAACAGCATTAAGACAATATGAAACTTGTAAATTAACAGGAGGAAATTCAAACATGAAGATAATTATGTTAGGAGCACCCGGTGCCGGAAAAGGAACACAAGCTAAAAAGTTAGCTGCAAAGTATGATATTCCGCACATCTCTACTGGAGATATCTTCCGTGCTAATATTAAAAACGGAACCGAACTTGGTCAGAAGGCTAAGGTATATATGGATCAGGGTTTATTGGTTCCGGATGAATTAGTGGTAGATTTAGTAGTAGATCGTTTCAAACAGCCGGATTGTGAGAAAGGCTATGTATTAGACGGCTTCCCTAGAACAATTCCCCAGGCGAAGGCACTGGATGAGGCTCTTGCTAAGAACAGCGATGCTGTAGAATATGCAATTGACGTAGATGTACCGGATGCTAACATTATCAGTCGTATGGCAGGAAGAAGAGCCTGTGTAAACTGCGGCGGAACCTATCATTTAGTTACAATTCCTCCGAAAAAGGAAGGCGTTTGTGATGTCTGTGGTGGTGAATTAATATTAAGAGAGGATGATAAACCTGAGACAGTTGAGAAACGTCTGAAGGTATATCATGAGCAAACAC
>JAEZLZ010000041.1 GCA_023415055.1 Bacillota bacterium
CACTTTTTGCATAGCATACATCATAAATGTTGAAGCTAAGTGTTTTTGTGAGGTTGTTAAAGCCGTATAACGTAAGCTTTTTATCCAACCCTAACATCACAACCTTTCTTTCATAGTATCTTACGCCAAACATTAAAATATTTCATCCTGAGCAGGGAAAATAAAACTTATTGAAAATTCTCACTCGGCATGAATTATGTAAATAAATGTTTATCAAAAAATTATGCTAATAATAACAATTAACAGCATGGACTATTATACAAAAATGTATACAGATATGCAAGCATTATTTTTACTATTTCTAAACACAAAGTTTAGTATTACTGTGCTTTCGCGAATAAACGGATTATCCATGAAAAATGGGTGCGAGCATCAAGCTTGCTTGAAGGCTTGCACCCTTTTTTCATTCTTATTTTCCTAATCCTTAACAACAGTATCCCAATTAATTTGATGTAAATCAAGATCATGCATAATTCTCTCTGCATGATTCACTTTCGCAACTTCAAGAATTTTATTAAGGAATTCATATGCAGGAGCGCTGCTCTCGCTATTCCAACGAATAGCGATATATTTATATTCCTTAGGCAGCTTAATTCTTATGCTCATTGCACACTCTCTGAATACAAACATTTTTTTCTCAATGATTCGAAAGATGGATGTATTTTTTATTGGTATTACAAAAGTATTTTTCGGACATTTTGGCATTTTAATACCATGATATTGTTGATCCAATAATTCAGCTAACAGCCTAAGTACTGCACCTATCGCAACATCTTCAAAAAGACTTGTCCTATTATAGGGAGGAAATATAATAATTCTCATGTTTGTTAATATAAGATCTACATATTCCGGATAATAATTGTAACTCGTAAAGTTCGCCTGCCAGGCAACCTGTACATTTTCCTCAGCTAAAATTCTTTCCCCAATAGCCAGTTCAATATTTCTTGACATAGTAAAACTCCTTTTCTTTTGTATTTAGTAAAAATTAAAATCAGAGTCTATTTTTAGTTGAAACTTGGCTGTCTAAGCAAGTAGTTAAGAAGGTTTTATCATTTTAGTCTATATTAAGTCGTATACTAAATATCCAGCGTCATCTGCGCCTCTTCTTCCGCTTCCAGTTTAAAGTCCTCCAGCTTTTCCGGATTCATTACAGGAAGTGATTCTAAGGATTGTAATCCGAAGCTTCGTAAGAATTCTTCGGTGGTACCGAGTAAGATTGGCCTGCCGGGAGCATCCATTCTTCCCATTTCACAGATCAGATTATATTCGATGAGCTTGTTCACCGCATGATCACTCTTTACACCTCTTATGGTCTCTATTTGAAGCTTTGTAATCGGTTGCTTATATGCGATGATGGATAAAGTCTCTAATAGCACATCCGTTAACACATGCTTTTTGGGAACGTGAGTAATCTTGATAATCGTCTCATACATCGAAGGTTTTGTGCACATCTGGAAAGCGCCGTCCAATTCGATAATATAGATACCTCGGTCTTCGCTTGCATATTGATCCATCATATTACGGATAATCTTACGTATCGTCTCGACATCATGGTCCAGAGCACCTGCGATGCGATCCACCTCAACAGCCTCGCCCATCGTAAATAAGATTGCTTCGATCTGTGCTTCAATTACTTTCAGCTCCATTAAAAGCCTACCTCCTCCATTGTGATGATATCTTCTGCAAGATAGGTGATGATGATATCATCAAACAAACATTCCTGCGTAATTTCGATTCTCCCGATCTTGATTAGCTCCAGGATACCTAGAAAGGTAACGATAATTTCCATTCTGGTACTTTGGACTTCCATCAGATTACGGAAGGAAAACTTTTTATGTAATAGTCCATACTCTTGAATCTGGACAAATTTCAGCGAGAGGTTAATTTCTTCCTTCTCAATCTTTCCGAATTTACTGCGGATCGGATCGATCTTATCTACCTGCTTCTTTACGATGGATTTAAAAATTTCATGGAGCCTTGATAAGGTTAGATCACTTAATAGCTCGTCCACATTGATATCTTCTTTGTAATCCGCGATCTCACGGGGGATAGAAGGTGATTTGAATAACACCCTGGAAGCATCCATTTCCCGATCCTTCAGTTCCTCTGAGATATATTTGTACATCTTATATTGTAAGAGACGGTCTACCAGCTCCTGTCTCGGGTCGACGGACTCCTCTTCTTCTGTCTCCTCCACCGGTAACAGCATCTTGGACTTAATATTAATCAAAGTTGCGGCCATCACTAAGAATTCACTCATAATCTCAAGATTCTTAGTATCCATCTGCTTGATATATTCTAAGTATTGCTCAGTGATCACTACGATCGGAATGTCATAGATATTGACTTTATTCTTATCAATCAGATGAAGCAGAAGATCCAATGGTCCTTCAAATGCTTCTAATTTAACCGGAATGCTCATTTTTCGTTCCTTTCGCTTTGTTTCCAAAAGTTTAATTCTTTGACTCAGCCGACTACGGGTTACCGTTTTGCAGCTTTACACAAATAATCTCCGGAATATTGAATAATCTAGGCATAATGGAATGAGAGCCCAATCCTCTTGAGACAATCAGATAATGCTTGTTATGCTCATGCTTTCCGGTATCATACTTAGGAAAGAACTTAGCCTGTGGAGAGATTACCCCTCCGATCCCGGGCAATCGCATCATACCGCCATGAAGATGGCCGGATAATGTTAAATCAGCACCCCATTCGGAGTAGGCTTGAAAATACACCGGATTATGCGCAATTAAGAGCTGATAGGATTCGGCAGAGCTTTCACCCAGCAAATGATTCAAATGTTTTGAAGAAAGCTCCTTCGTAGAATTGAATACAAAATAATCATGACCGAGTGTTACACCGGTTATTGTAAGCGTTATTCCAACATAGTTTACTGTTATTTTCTGATTATCAAGAAAAACAACCTTCTGTTCGGCTAGTCTACGCTTGAACTCTACCCATGTAGAATGATAATCCTTGTCTGCCAAGGTCCATTCAGAAGAAGTTTCTCTCCCGATACGTTCCAGGCGATTCTCATGATTGCCGAAGGCATAATAGATCGTATACTTCTTTGCAAGCTGCTCTATTAAGGTAAATGCATTACTCGGATAACTGATATCTTTTTTGTTAATCATATCGCCTGCCATTATAATAAACTTCGGTGAAAGCTTATCTATCTTTTTGATCAGGCGATGGTTATTTTTACCAAAGGTTCGATTGTGCAGATCTGCCAATAATATGAAGTCAATAGCACTGCCTTCCTTCGAAAGCTTATCTGAGTTTACGGTATGCTTTGTAATCATAATCAGTTTTTGTTCGATAAAGGTCCACAATATAATGATTACTATAATCCCATAAAGGATTGTATCTTTTTGCATGCCTTACTCCTTTCACTGCAATATGTAGGTAAGTAAACGGATATCAGAACCATATCTCGTACCTATTATACTATACTAGTTCGAGTTTCAAGTGTCAATAAGCTACATAGGAAAACAGAGATTATCCGATCAAGACAATCTCTGTTTCTGCTTGATTTTATATGAGTATCCGCTCTTGAATACAAGAAAGCTATCGACATCCATTGTATCTAGTTCCCTATAAAATAACTCTTCAAAACCTTAACGAAATAATTCTTCCATCCGGCTTTCTCTACTGCCTCAGAAGCCAGAATATCAACCGATCCGATCTTATCCTTATCATAATAATAGATCATCTCTCCGATTTTTGTATCCATAGCAATCGGAGCATCCACCTTCTCCGACATTATGACCTCTTTACGGATATTCTCAACACTTCTACCTTTGGAGCAAAGATAAGAGAAATTCTGGGCCGGCTTGCCCTGGACACTGTCAATAACGCCGCGGCTGACCTTAACCGGAGGCAGATTGGTATCGGTATTCTGATCGGTATAGATACTGTAATTTGCATAGCCGTAATTTAACAGCTTCGTTGCTTCCATGAATCTTGTTTTTGTATCCGGTGCCCCCATGATAACAGCAATCAGATCCATATTTTCCTTCTTCGCGGTGGCGGAAAGACAATATTTAGCCAGACTGGTAGAACCTGTCTTTAAGCCGGTAATTCCATCATAGAATCTTACCATTTTATTGGTATTCGTAAGTCCAAATTCACTGGTGCCTTTTCTGGTGGTGTGGGTTATGGTATCCATCCAGACCGTCGAATAATTGCTGATCTGTGGATGCTTTGTAATTAGTTCTTGTGACATCAGGGCCACATCATAGGCAGAAGAATAATGATTGTCGGTATCCAGGCCACAGCAATTGACGAAGTTAGTGTTCTTCATACCCAGTTCCTTGGCACGCTGATTCATCCGAGATACGAATTCTTCTTCTGATCCTGCTAACAGCTCTGCCATGGCAACCGAGGCGTCATTTGCACTGGCGATACTGATACATTTAAGCATGGTATCCACTGTCTGCACCTCAAAGGGTTCCAAATAGACTTGGGATCCGCCCATGGATGCCGCATGCTCAGATACCGTAACCTCGTCCTTTAGAGAGATTTTTCCCGCATCCAGTGCCTCAAAAATCAGAAGCAGGGTCATAATCTTAGTAATACTTGCCGGCTTTACTCGTTCATCCTTATTCTTTTCGTATATTATAGTTCCGGTAGATCCTTCAATCAGAACTGCGGAAGGTGATTCTATGCTCAGCTGGGCTGATACCTGTGCTGATACTGCAACAGTATCCCCTTCTTTCTTTGGTGAATTAAATCTTATCTGTGCGTTTGCATAGCTCGTAAAAACTAAAAAAGTAAGCATGGAACACAAGAGGATTACTGCATTGATTTTCTTCATAGCTACTCCAAAAATGCATTATTACTATTTTAATCCATGCCCTGAGATTTTAGACCAATCCTATGATAAATTGTCTTATTTTTATTACTTCACCGAGATTTTACATTCGAAGATTTTTCCCTTCACCCTGGCGGTTATAGTGGCTTTTCCCTTCTTCTTTGCGGTTATCTTTCCAAACAGGTTGATACTTGCGACCTCCGGATCAGAGCTTTTCCATCTTACAAATGCATTGGATCCATAGATATGAAGCCTCAGAGTCTTTCCCGGTCGCAGTATTGCACTTTTCTTGCTGATATCCATAACATGAACTCTGCATTTTAATGTCCTGTTATCTACCTTAGCGAGGATAAAGGCTGTTCCGGTCTGGTAACCAAATACTCTCCCATTAAAATTAACACCCGCCACCCGAAAGTCGGTCGAAGTGAAGCTTACCCGTTTATTTATGGCAACCACATAGAGATGAAATTCTTCTCCCTGCTTCAGGTATAAATCGGTACGGTTTAAGTGAATAGAAAATATGGTACGTCTTCGGACTATATTATTAGTGCGAAAAAACAAGGAAGAATTCTCATATACATAATGAAAAACAATCAACATCGTAATTCCTATGATAATTCCTTTTAGTAAAAGGCGGAATAAGTATTGTCGGTAGGTTTCGTCGCATCGTCTCATTGTATTACTCCATCCATTATGGAAGCTATCCCTTTTGATAACCTCCTATTTGTTATATTGTATGATGGAATATCTCTCCTTGAATACTACATTCCAAATGTTATTCCGAACCAAAAAGAAGCGACTCCCATTTATGGTAGGGGCCGCTTCCGAATATTTATTTTATTTATAAATTATTTGCCAAGCAAAGCTTCTAAATAAGAAGTTCTATAGATTGATAACTCCGTCTTTCGTAACAATTGCATAGACATGCTTTGGCTTCTCCACCTTTTCGGCACCAATCATATAAGCACCCAACAAACGTTTCTTTGCTTCCTGCAGCTTATTTCTGTCATTCGCATACAGTGTTGCCAGTGATTCACCCTTAACCACAGCATCTCCGAGTTTCTTATGAATCTTGATACCAACACTGAGATCAATCACACTTTCTTTGGTCTCTCTTCCACCACCCAGAACCAAGGAGGTCATACCTACCTCGTCGGTGTGGATATAGGTTACATATCCATCTGTTGGTGCTTCTACTTCTGATGCGATGCTTGCCATCGGGAATAAGGAGGTATCAAATACTGGTTTATTATCACCGCCCTGAGCGGCAATAAATTCTGCAAGTTTATTCAAGGCTGAGCCATCTTCAATAGTCTTAACTACCATTGCTTTTGCTTCCTCTACATCCTTCGCGATCTCAGCACCAACAAGCATATAGGAAGCCAGGGTAATGCTTACCTCCAGCAAGTCCTTGGGTCCTTCCCCGCGTAAGGTATCGATTGCTTCGATTACCTCTAAGGTGTTTCCTACTGCATTACCGAGCGGTTGATTCATATCTGTAATCACTGCATAGGTCTTACGTCCGGCAATCGTTCCGATTTGTACCATCTCCTGCGCCAGAGCCAGCGAATCCTCGAAAGTTTTCATAAAGGCACCGCTACCGGTTTTTACATCCAATACAATTACATCAGCACCTGAGGCTATCTTTTTGCTCATGATACTGCCGGCAATCAGTGAAATATTATCGATAGTCGCAGTAACATCTCTAAGTGCATAGATTTTTTTATCAGCCGGAGCAAGATTTGGAGTTTGTCCGACGATCGCCATTTTAACACGATTTACATTATCGACAAACTGCTCTGAAGAGATGGAGGTTGAGAACCCGGGAAAGCTCTCTAGTTTGTCTATCGTACCTCCGGTGTGACCCAGTCCTCTTCCGGACATCTTAGCCACAGGAATACCAAGAGAAGCCACCATAGGGCTAAGCACCAAGGAGGTCTTATCACCGACACCACCGGTACTGTGCTTGTCTACTTTGACACCATGTATCGCAGATAAATCCAGGATATCTCCGCTCTTTGCCATAGCAACCGTAAGTGCAGCCGTCTCCTCATGATTCATTCCGTTTAAGCATACTGCCATCAGAAAGGCAGCCATCTGATAATCCGGAATAGAACCTTTTGTAAAACCCTGTATAATAAATTCTATCTCTTCTGTCGATAAACATTCTTTATTTTTCTTCTTATTAATTAAGTCATACATTTTCATAGGAATCACCAAACCTTTCTTTCATACCAATTGCAATTAATCAGGTTGCTCTAGAAAGCCTTTCCGTATTTAGGGAATATTACTATTATATAACAATCCAGAGAAAAAACCTATCCTTCTTTTCAACTTTTTTTCGTAATAATTCGTAAATTCAGTGTTATGATAATAAATTCATGTGTCAGAATATATATAAATTCAAACAAGTATGATAAAGTTATCACCTCAACACATTTTTTCACAAGAATGAAAATTTATACATTAATCGGTATTATATGATTGACGAACCAAGAAAAAAAGGATAAAATAAATCAACAAAAAATGAGGGAGATCGATGCCATGAGTTTTAAATTTATCAAGGAAGTTATATCACCTGAAGAACTTGTCAAAGCTTATCCAATGCCCGCTCGAGATTTTCTCTGCAAGAAGGAACGGGATCAACAGATAAAAGATGTTATAACCGGTGCCAGCCAGAAGTTTCTGGTGATTATCGGACCTTGCTCTGCAGATAATGAAGATGCCGTCTGCGATTATATCTCCCGCCTATCTAAGGTTCAGGAGAAGGTTAAGGATAAGGTTATTTTAATACCAAGAATATATACGAATAAGCCGAGAACAACCGGTGAGGGCTATAAGGGGATCGTACATCAACCGGACCCCGAAAAGGAACCGGATCTTCAGGAAGGCTTAATCGCGATGAGAAAGATGCACCTTCGTGCCATTGCAGAAAGTGGTCTGACTGCTGCGGATGAGATGCTTTATCCGGAGAATTGGCCCTATGTAGAGGATATCCTTTCCTATGTTGCAGTTGGGGCACGCTCCGTTGAGGATCAGCAACATCGCTTAACAATCAGCGGTATGGATGTTCCGGCCGGTATGAAGAACCCAACCAGCGGTGATTTCTCGGTAATGCTGAATTCCGTGGTTGCTGCGCAAGCAAGCCATACCTTCTTATACCGCACCTGGGAAGTAAACACCTCCGGTAATCCTCTTGCTCATACGATTTTAAGAGGTGCGGTGAATAAACATGGTCAATCCATCTCCAATTATCATTATGAGGATCTTAATCTTCTGGTTTCTATGTACAATGAGCGAGATCTCTTGAATCCTGCAATCATCGTGGATGCAAATCATGCCAACTCCAACAAGCAATACCTGGAACAAATACGTATCGTGAAGGAAGTTCTTCATAGCCGTAGGTTATCCGTAGATATCGCAGGTATGGTAAAAGGTGTTATGATCGAAAGCTACATTGAAGGCGGCTGTCAAAAGGTTCAGGATCATATCTATGGAAAATCCATTACGGATCCTTGTCTTGGTTGGGAGGATTCAGAAAAACTGATCTATACCATTGCTGACAGCATCTGATATTAACAAGATGGGATGATGAAATCGTAGAATTGCCTTTCTGTAGGAACTGCGCCCTTCAAAATACTAACTTATTAAATGACAATTTAAGTGAAAATTTTGAATAAAAGGAGCAACTTTATGAATGAATTTATAAAAAATTTAAATAGAATAGAGTTTTCGGTTACATTGGCTTGTTCGGGAAAATGTAAGCATTGTTCACAGGGAGATCATATTCATTGTGCTGACCATATCGATGGCGATGTAGCTGCGGATGTTCTAAAAAAAATATGCACTGCTTTTAAGATTGAATCATTAATGACTTTTGGTGGTGAGCCGCTATTATATGCAAATGATGTTTGTAAGATACATCGTGAAGCAAAAAGGATGGGTATCCCCAAAAGACAAATGATTACCAATGGATATTTTAATAAGGACGAGGCGAAAATCAAAGAGATAGCAATGAAGATTGCAGAATGCGGTGTTAATGATATTTTGCTTTCTGTTGATGCATTTCACCAAGAAACAATTCCCTTAGAACCGGTAAAACTATTTGCAGAAGCAATCAAATCTACCGAACTGTATATACGGACTCATCCTGCATGGCTTGTAAGCAAAGAGGATCCAAATCCATATAATGTTAAAACAAGAGAGTTACTCAAAGAGTTTGAACAACTTGGAATGAAAGAATCTTCCGGTAATGTGATTTTCCCAAGTGGAAATGCAGTAAAGTATTTAGGTGAGTATTTCACAGGAGATGAGCTTCCGGATAATCCATATGAAGAAGACCCCGAAGATGTAAGAGCAATTTGTATTTCTGCAAATGGGGATGTGCTAAGTGGAAATGTATATTGTACAGATATAATGAAGTTAATTGATGAATATCAGCCAAAAAGTTGATAGTTAATTTGTAAAGCAAAAAAATATTTTTAAAAAACAGAACTGGAAGATTGTTTATCTTCCAGTTCTGTTCTGTTTTGTTTATACCATTTTCTCAAGCCCTCGGATGAGTATTCATATATACTTCTCTGCTGTTTTTAAAGGAATGCGGCAGATAAACCTGAGTAGTCGTAATATCTGCATGGCCTAAAAACTCCTGCACACTGCTTAAATCTGCTCCATTTTCCAAAAGATGCGCTGCAAAGGAATGACGAATGGAATTCGGATTCACCTCTCCCATCCCTGCTTTTTTTGCATAAGCCTTAAGAATTTTCCATAAGCCCTGTCTTGTTAAGGGATCGCCAGAAGCATTTAAGAACAAAACATCATTATGCTTTTTATTAAATTCCTCTTCTCTGATCTCAAGATACGCTGCTAATGCGTTTTTTGCTGATTTTCCGAAGGGAATATTACGTTCTCTCGGATCACCACAGGTGACAAATCTTGCCGTGAGATTGACATCTGAGGTTTTCAAGGAAATCAACTCGGTCACCTTAATTCCGGTGGCGTATAGAAGTTCCAGCATTGCAAGGTCTCGTTTTCCTTTCCGTGAACCGGTATCCGGCTGAAGCAACAGCTGATTTACATTATCTGTCTTTAGTATCAATGGATTTTTTTTCTGAACCTTAGGCGGCTTAATTCTCTCAGAGGGATCTGAGGTAATCACCTGATGCTTAATCAGATAAAGTAAGAAAGCCTTGATTGCCGCTATATTTCTGGAAACGGAGGCCGGTGACAAGCCCTCCTTTTCTAAGGACAAAACATAAGAATTCAGATTGGTTTCGCTGATCTTACCTACCGTATGTATCTCTTGTTTCTCAAGAAACGTCTGAAGCTTTTTTAAGTCCTTCTGATAAGCTTGGAGCGTATTCTCTGATGCATGTTTAATATCTTGTAGATAATAAATGAAATCCTTGATGTATTGATCCACAGTATACCTCCCTCTTCGCTAGGAACCCGTCGCATAGAACCGGCACGCTTCCTATGCCTTTATGTAAATAACTCTAATGCCTTCTTTAATAGATATGCTCCGGGATAAGCCTCCAGGAAGCTTGCAAAGATCAAAGCGATTGCCAGAAGTACGATTAAAAGCAGGTTCTTTTTGAGTGGCTTTACTATACTACCCAAGCTTGTATGGCTCGATTGATAAATTTCTGTACACAGTAGATAACCCCGATGCAGACAGATCAATATAATCGGCAAATACATAAGGCCATGAGGAAATATATATACCAGCACCAGGATAATTCCCTTAAAACCATATTCCATGGTAATTGCAGAGATAAAAAAACCGGAAAAGAAACCAAAGGAGGCAATCTTTAACGCCATGTACGGAATACCAAGAATAGTAATGCTTAACAACCAAAACATAACGAAATCACTGAAATTATTACCTAACACATATCGAAAAAGTCCGGCATGGTTGATCTCACTGCCTGCGATTTCGGTAAAGACATTGTCCTCATAAAGCTGAAGGTTCTTAGTAAATTGCTCTTGAAATATATTGGCACATAATATTCCGAGAAACAATCCGATCACCAAAAGAATGATCGATAGCTGGATTATATTGGGACGGTTCAGATGTAATCTAAATATCTTCATTCTCATGCCTACCATCATAAAGTATATTAAATGATATGATACGATAGGCAAAATAGAACAAGCATCTTCTTGTTGATCAGTTCACTTCAGAAATTATTTTCCCGCCTTAGCCCTGTAAGCAAGGATGGCTGCACAGGTCTTTGCATCCATAATTTCCCCTTCCAGAATCATCTTTGTTAGATCTTCCAGAGAATGGTGTTCAATGGTAACATATTCATCTTCATCCAGATTTTGTCCGGTCGGTGTCAAGCCGGTGGTATAATAGATTGCAATCTTCTCATTACTGAAGGCAACTGTTGTATAAACATCGATCAGATGATGTACCTCTCCGGCTTTAAAACCGGTCTCTTCTTCGCATTCACGGATGGCACAGGTTCGGTTGTCCTCCCCTGGGTTTAAACCTCCGGCTGGAATTTCCAGTGTATAACTGTCAACCGCATTTCGGTATTGACGTACCATAATAATCTTACCTTCCGAATCAACCGGAACCATAGCAGAAGCTCCTTTATGATGAATATAATCAAATTTGGTGGTCTTCTCACCGTTGATTTCAATGGTATCACGATAATAATCAATAATGCTTCCCTGTTGAACCAGCTCTCTATTTATACGCTTATATGGGTTCATCGTTTCGTACCTTCCTGCGGTTTTGGACCGCATTTACCTTTCTGTTCTTATTTTTTCGTGCTTAGTTCCACTGCCTTTGCATAGCAGGCGTCCGTAGCTTTCATGATGGAGTTACGTAGTCCATACTCCTCCAGAGCCTTTACGGCTGCAATCGTTGTTCCACCGGGAGAACATACATTATCCTTTAATCTTCCCGGATGTTCTCCTGTCTCAAGTACCATGGACGCAGCTCCAAGGACTGTCTGGGCAGCAAGAGCATATGCCTTATCTCTGGGAATACCATAAGCCACCACGCTGTCTGCAAGAGCCTCAATAAACATATAGACATAAGCAGGTGAGCTGCCGTTGGCACAAATGACTGCGTTCATCAGCTTCTCATCAAATATCTCATACTTGCCAAAGGAACGAAAGAAACGATCAATCATTTCTATTTCATCATTGCTGAAATGCTCCTTGGAATAGCAAATGCCGGTCATTCCCTGGTTTACCATTGCAGGAGTATTCGGCATCGCGCGAACGATACGTATGTCATCCCTTAGTGCTTCCTTGATGGCATCGATGGTAATGCCTGCCGCAATGGATATAACAATCTGTTCCTTGGTTACTTTCTCCTTAATCTGGCTTAAAACCGGTTGGAAGAATTGGGGCTTAATCGCCAGAATAAGATACGTACATTGTTGTACTACACTTATATTATCTGTCAAAAAGTTTACTCCCGTTTCCCCTTTTACATAATTACAGCGTTCAGTTGAGACATCGGTAAAGATGACTTCTTCTTTCGTGAAGGTTTGTGCTGCTGCTTTGATTAATGGATATCCCATATTACCAGCGCCGATAAATCCGAATAATGCCATGTTTATTCCTTCTTTCCAACATTAGAAAATTCGACGAGCGAACACTCAAATGCCATAAATAATGATTTACATAATACTTTAAATGTATTCTAACATAAATATATAAAGATAGGTAGTGTTTTAACAAATATTTGTAAAAACACTACCTATTTTATACTAGCCAAATGACTTATAATTGCAAGTCTTACATAATTTATATAAGATAAGGGAATTTAGTTTAATTTTTCAACCAGATCTTCAATCCTGTCAAGACCCTTCTTAATCTGCTCCATAGATATCGCGTAGGACAGGCGGATATGATCTGCAAATCCAAAATCCGTACAGGGAATTACGGCAACCTTATAGTCTTCAATCAGGATCTTAGCGAGCTTATCAACATCCCCGATCTTCTCGCCATTATACTCCTTCGGTAACAGCTCACTGATATCAACAAACATATAGAAAGCTCCCTGCGGCTTCAAAGCAGTGATATTCTTGATGCTTGAAATCCTCTCATACATAAAGTCACGTCTCACCTTAAATTCCGCATGCATCTTAGCAACCGATTCCTGAGGTCCGGTGATTGCTTCCAGCGCTGCCTTCTGTGCGATGGAATTCGGATTTGAGGTCTGATGACTTTGAACGCTTGCCATAAGCTTTGCAATCTCTTTGGAAGAGCCGGTAAATCCGATTCTCCAGCCTGTCATGGAATAGCTTTTTGCTACACCACTGCAGGTTATCGTTCTTTTATAGATCTCCTCATTGAAGGAAGCGATGCTGACTGCCTCCCCCTCATAGATCAGATGCTCATACATCTCATCAGAGACCACATAGAAGTCCTTTCTTACCGCTACCTCTGCAATTGCCTCAAGCTCTTCTCTGGTATAGATCATACCGGAGGGATTACTGGGTGAATTCAAGATCAGAGCCTTGGTTTTTCCGGTGCAAGCGGCCTCGATCTGAGCTGCCGTTACCTTATAGTTATTAGACTTCTCACCCTGAACAAATACCGGAACACCATCGGCTAACTTCACTATCTCCGGGTAACTTAACCAATAGGGAGTAAGGATAATTACTTCATCTCCCGGATTACAGATTGCCTCGAATATATTGGTCAAGGAATGCTTTCCTCCGTTACTGACAACAATCTGGCTTGGCTCATAGTTGATTTTATTGAAATTCAAGAATTTATCACATACTGCTTTTCTAAGTTCTAGGGTTCCCTCTGCGGGGGTATATTTTGTAAATCCGTCATGGATTGCTTTTATCGCTGCATCACAGATATTATCCGGAGTATCAAAATCAGGCTCACCTGCTCCAAACCCAACAACGTCAATACCCTTGCTCATTAATTCCTTTGCCTTTGCTGTAATAGCTAAAGTGGAGGATGGCTTAACAGCCTGTGCCTTTTTTGATAACGATAACGCCATAGAATTACACCGTCCTTTATTCATATTTAATAGTCTCTACTATTGAAATCTTTATCATTGTAATATATAACTTTTAAGATTGCAACATAAATATCAAAAAAAATGAAAAAAGTACTTCCTGCGGCTTTCATATGTCCGTGCTACAAAGATTTATTGTGCATTTTGTGCATCAAACAGCTTAATATGGTTTATATTTACATTTTATTCCGTTTTATATCATTTTTCTTTCTTAATTTAATTTGGTATAACCGAGTCGGCGCTTTATTTTATTAACAATATCGAAGAAATACTTTAAATAATTATTCTAAAATATTGTACAATTATAATTGCAGATTATATTTATTATTAATTATTCTTATATTTATACAAATCTAATTCTCTCATTGGACCACATTTTACTGATCTGTTTCCTTCTCCCCTCTTCTTCGGTACTATGTAATCGAGATAATGGAATTAATTACTGTTGCATACAAGGTTCGCAATACAGAGTACTAAAAAAAATAGCTAAAACTAAGTATCTCTACTCGGTTTTAGCTATTATAAATGTTAGGAATTACTTTGCGTAATCAGTTACTCTTGATTCTCTGATTACATTAACTTTAATCTGTCCTGGATATTCAAGTTCATTCTCGATTTTCTTAGATAAATCACGAGCTAACAGCACCATATCAGCATCGCTGATTTGTTCAGGTACTACCATTACTCTGACTTCCCTGCCTGCCTGGATAGCAAATGACTTATCTACCCCTTTAAAGCCATTGGTAATATCTTCAAGTTGCTTTAATCTGTTGGTATATGTTTCCAAGGTTTCACGCCTTGCACCGGGTCTTGCTGCCGAAATTGTATCAGCTGCTTGAACTATACATGCAATCAGTGAGGAGAATTCTACATCACCATGATGTGCTTCCACTGCATTAATAACAACAGGGGACTCTTTGTATTTTCTACATAGGTCAACACCAATCTGAACGTGGGTTCCTTCCATCTCATGATCGATAGATTTACCGATATCATGTAACAATCCGGCACGTTTTGCAAGTCTAACATCCACACCGATTTCTCCGGCGAGAAGGCCGGATAAAATAGCTACTTCAATTGAATGCTTTAATGCATTCTGTCCATAACTTGTCCTAAATTTCATCTTGCCAAGAAGCTTTACTAGCTCAGGATGAATTCCATGAACTCCTACCTCTAAGGTAGCGGCTTCACCAGCTTCCCTAATCATAACTTCGACTTCTTTTTGAGCCTTTTCAACCATCTCTTCGATTCTTGCGGGATGAATTCTTCCATCCACAATGAGCTTCTCAAGAGCAATTCTTGCGACCTCTCTTCGGATCGGATCGAAAGCTGATAAAATCACAGCCTCAGGTGTATCATCGATAATCAAATCAACACCGGTCATAGTCTCAAGTGTTCGAATATTACGTCCCTCTCTACCAATGATTCTACCCTTCATCTCATCGTTAGGGAGCTGAACAACGGAAATCGTTGTCTCTGCAACATGATCTGCAGCACATCTTTGAATTGCTGTAACTACATAATCCTTTGCTTTCTTATCTGCTTCTTCTTTTGCTTTGCTTTCCAAATCTTTAATAAGCAGAGCGGTTTCATGTTTTACTTCGTCTTCAACAGTCTTAATTAGATATTCCTTAGCTTGTTCGGAGGTTAATCCAGAAATTTTCTCCAGCTCCTGCAATTGTCTCTCGTGGAATTCCTCCACTTCCTGCTTGACCTTATCAAGCTCGGATTCCTTTTGCGAAAGTCTGGCTTCCTTTTTTTCCAGTGCTTCGGTTTTTCTGTCTAAAGTTTCTTCTTTAGTCAGAACCCGCTTCTCATAGCGTTGTAACTCAGCTCTACGTTCCTTAGTCTCACGCTCGAATTCGTTCTTAGCCTTTAAAGCTTCTTCCTTGGCTTCGAGTAAAGCTTCGCGCTTCTTAGTTTCAGCTGTCTTTAGAGCCTCATCTATGATTTCTCTTGCCTTCTCATCCGCACTGCCGATCTTTGCCTCATAAACCTTCTTGCGATAGGCAATTGCAATGATCCAGGTAAGAATAGCTGTTACTACTAAGGTTACTGCAATAGTAATTACATATGCTAAAGTCTCTGGCACAGGAGCACCTCCTTATTTAGTTTTCATTGTACAGAACAAGATATATACATTCAAAATTACAGATAAATGAACCTATTCCTCCTGTATTCACTTGTAATGAATATACAACACTTAAATCTTATACTGTTTTTACGAATATGTCAAGTAGACACACGAATAATTTATCTATTATGACAAAATACAGTATCAATATATAGGACAAATGCCATTGTAATCTACTATATAATCTGAAAGCAATAATTTTTAAACGGATTTTTGATTAATTATTCAAATTCAAAACCCGTCAATTCATGATGAATATTTCATTCGTTTTTATAGTTTTTCCTATATCATCAAGCCATTTTGCTGATCAGACTGCCCATATAGTAGAAGCCTTTGCTCTCATCAAGATATACTTCCACAATTTTGCCAATTAATTCATGTGATCCCTTAAAATGTACTAAAATATTATTGCTTAACCGTCCGGTCAAGAACCCGGAATTCTGCTCACTTACTTCCTCCACAAGTACCTTCTGTACGGTATGAACTTCCTTACCTGCTGATTTTGCAGAGCTTTCCTGCACCTCCTTCAGAAGGCGATCGAACCGCTCATTTGCAACTGAATCCTCCACCTGCCCTTCCATGGTTGCTGCAGGGGTTCCTGTCCTTTTTGAATATAGGAAGGTGAAGGCGCTGTCATAACCGACCTTCCTTATCACATCAAGTGTCTCTTCAAAGTCCTCTTCTGTCTCTCCCGGGAAACCAACGATGATATCTGTGGTTAAAGAGATATCCGGTACTGAAGCACGGATCTTGTCCACCAATTCAAGATAGCTTTCCTTGGTATACTTTCGGTTCATAATCTTCAACAGTCTTGAACTTCCGGATTGAATCGGCAGATGCAGATGCTTACAGATCTTTCTGCTGTTCTTCATTACCTCAATCAGTTCCTCGGACAGATCCTTCGGGTGGGAGGTCATAAAGCGGATACGTTCTATCCCATCAATTTTCTCTATCTCCTGCAATAATGCAGCAAAGGTCATCGGCTGTTCCAGGTTTTTACCGTAGGAATTTACATTCTGACCAAGGAGCATGATCTCGACTACTCCGTCCTTAGCGAGATTCCGGATCTCATCCAGAATATCCTCCGGATTACGGCTTCGTTCTCTTCCTCTTACATAAGGCACGATGCAATAGCTGCAAAAATTATTGCAGCCGAACATAATATTTACGCCTGCTTTGAAATGATATTTACGCTCATTCGGAAGATTTTCTACAATCATCTGGGTATCCTTCCAGAGATCGATTACCATTCGTTTGGAATCAAGACGGGTCAGTAACAGCTCTGCCAGCTTAAAGATATTATGAGTTCCAAAAATGATATCGACAAACCGATAGCTGCTCTTGATCTTCTCTACTGCAGTTGCTTCCTGCATCATACAGCCACAAAGTGCAATGATCATGCCGGGATGCTTCTGCTTCAGCTTTCCTGAATAGCCCAGTCTTCCAAAGACGCGGTTATTTGCATTCTCCCTAACGGTACAGGTATTATAGATCACAAAATCAGCATCTTCCGATTCCGTCTCCGTATAACCGATCTGTTTTAAGATTCCGGCAATTTTCTCCGAGTCACGGCTGTTCATCTGACAACCAAAGGTAGTAATACAATAGGTTAACGGTCGTTGATACTTTTCTCTCATAAGTTTTACTGCTTCTCTGCATTTTGCGATGTAATACCATTGACGTTTCGGTTCCTCCATCGGAGGCTCCTTGGTCAAATCTATATTATCCAAATTAAATTCCAACATAAATCCTCTCCATTCAAAAATCATATACTTATGTATACCATTTTTCGATAGGGTTTGTAAACAGTATTTTTGATTTTATAAGACCATCCAATCATAGCAGCATAAATCCAAATTCCGAAATCAGGAGTCTGAGTTCTTTAAAGGTAGATAGCTGGTAGGAATTTTGTAATGGAAATTCAGCCTCATCCTCCACTGTCTCAATCGTAATTGCAGGCTTATGAAAGGTTTCACTATAATAATGAACCGTGTTGCCACCGGTGTCTCCGGGATCAATCTCCTCCTGTGGGGGTACCAGTGTGTAACCTGTGAGCTCACACATTCGTTTTGCAAGCTCAAATTGTCTCTCATTATAGCTGTCCGGCATTCTATTGCGATAGTAATAGATCTCTCTGCCCCTTGAGTGAAAATCCAGAAAACCAAGGCTTGGATATTCGTGGAAAAGTCGTATCAAAGCTTGTGTTTCATTCTCACTGGCAGGATAATCCCTTTCAAATTTTTTGCACCAGAACTGACTCGGAAAATTACGGTTAATATCCACTCCTCTGGCATTCTCCTTCCACTCGATCGGATTCTTTCCTTTTTCTTCACAAAGTGTTCTTAACTTTAAATCACGGATTGATTTATAACCATACCGGGCAATCATATACCCGTCCGGATTAAGTAACGGAACAAAAAGTATGGTATAGGTTTGCAGGAGTTCAAAGATGCAGGCACCATACATCATTTTCTCGTATTCCTCCTTCAGATGTACGTTTGGTGAACTCAGCTTTCTCTTTAGATTCAATCGCTGCTGACGATAATTGATATAGAGATCTGCGTAATACTCGATCATCCGAAGCAACACAACCGGATTGACGGTTTCTCTGGCATGTACTCCGCCGCAGCATATGATATGCTTCTGTCCCAAACCCAGCTTTAGTAAAATAATGTCACGATTGTCATGGGATACGCCAATCGTGACACATTTTAAAATAGTATCATAATGCTTTGTTAGATCTCTGGCAGCCTTCACTAATTTATCATAATGATAATCCGATTCTTCTAGATTAATAATCATATTTGAACACCATAAAATAATTCTTCAAATCATTCTATGCCCATCTCCCCGATCTATGACCGTTCACACCTATTAATTACCCATTTAACTGTAAAATAAATAAATAAATAAACAATAAAAGTTTCGATACTACAAAAATCATTACACAATAAAATATAGCGATAAGCTATTACCTACTAAAGATTTAGATAGTCCCAATCCTCATATCGTGTAAGCTAATCGCCATCGTGCCGTATTATAAATTATGACTCGAATATGGATATACCCCCCATAGTCCATAGGCCATATACTATGTATGATAAATATGCCATAAATTATTCATAAAGTAGAATGGTGAATAAACGTGCAGGGTATGCAGATTGCGCCGACCGGCCTCATGCGGATGCAATGCTCCGCATGAGGGAAAGGCAATCTATCTGTATACCCTGTTCATTTATTCACTATAGCAATATCATCTATAGCCACATCACCTATAGCCATATCTTATGTACATCGGAACCTTATTTTACGTTATAGAAAATCTGTGCAATCGGTGAATCCTTTGAAAGAATTAAAGTCTTATTTTCACCGCTTAACGATGCCTTGGCAGTTTCGAGAGATCGTACAAAGGTATAGAAATCGCTCTTTGATTTGTCAGAATAAGCCTTAGAAAGCACTCTCATGTATTCTGCTTCTCCTTCTGCTATGATTTGAGCTGCCTCTGCTTCTGCATTCGAGACACTGATGGCTACTTCTTTGTCCGTGGTGTTACGAATTTTCTGCGCCTCTGATTCACCCTCTGCAGTATAGGTTGCTGCAATCTGAGCTCGTTCCGAAATCATACGTTCAAATACTGCGTTCTTATTATCACTGGGAAGATCCAGATGCTTTGTCTCTACAGAAATTAATTCAATTCCGTATTGCTCCATCGTCGTACCGATATTCTCCATAAAGGCTTGATTCAATTCACCATCTCTACCACTGATGACATCAGCCTGGGACATACTGCTGATAACATTTTTCATGGCATTGTATACAGTGGAATCTAGTCTTCCTTCTGCCAAAGCAACAGAAGAATTCAGCGTCTGAGCAAACAGTATGGGGTTTTTGATTTTCCAAAGAACATAGCTGTCTGCTACCATGGTCTTCTTATCCATGGTAATTACATCTGATTCCTGCATATCGTAAAACTGAATATTCTTCGGTAATACATCCACTGTTTCGATAAAGGGGGTTCGAAGTGTTAAACCTGCTACGCTGTTTACCCGTTCGATTTTACCAAAGCGTTTCACTAAGGTATATTCATTCTCTCTCGTTACAATCGTGGAAGAAACTAAGGTAATTGCACCGGCAATGAGTAGGATAAGTATAAGAATTCCGGTCACTCCTTTTATTTTTTTCATTACTTCGTGCCTCCTTCCAGTAGACTGTCTAGCGGCAGAAGCTTCTGAACATCACCTTCGCCACTGTCTATGATGACCTTGAGGGATGGTAGAACATCCTCCATTGTCTCATAGAACATACGTTGTTTTGTAATCAATGGATATTTTAGGTATTCTGAGTACATTTCGTTAAACCGGGATACCTCAGCATTCGCTTCATTAATTCGCTGAGTTTTTGTGGTCTGTGCATTCTGAAGTATCTTATCAACCTGCGCCTCCGCCTTAGGTAGCTGTTCATTACGGTATTTATTTGCATTGTTTACTGCGGTTTCTTTTCCTTGTTTTGCTGTTTCTACCGATTTGAAGGCTTCCATAACTGCATCTGTCGGCGGTTCAGAATCTTGAATCGTGATATTTACTAATTGAATACCGATATTCTGTTTCTCAAGCTTTTCAAGTATCGCAGACTTGATGGCAGATTGGATCTCATATTTACCGGTTGTTATTACGCTGTCGACATCATAACCGCCAACCACCATTCGAATACTACTCTGTGCGATGTTCTTTAGTATAGTAACCGGTTCCTCGGATGCATATAATGCTTTGACCGGATCAGAAACCTTATATTCCACGAAAAAATCAACATTGACAAAGTTAAAGTCCTTTGTGATCATCATGGATTCTATCGGCAATCTCTCACCGGTCTCCATATCATAACCAATGGAAAAGCTTTTAATTGTTGTATCCACTTTTTGTACCTTTTGAATCAACGGAATCTTAAAATGCAGACCCGCACTGCTCACTGTCTTAGCAACACCAAAGGTTGTTACCACAGCCTGCTCCTGCTCTTTGATTTCAAAAAAAGCACTGGAGGATAAAATAATAATTGCTAAGATTACTGCCAGGACAAGAAACAATTTACCAAAACGCTTGATAAAATTGCTAAAATTATTCCCGGAAGGAAAATCATAAACCTTCTTTTCTTCCATTTTCTATTCCTCATTCTTCCCTTTTAAATAATAAATTGCTTAACAGTACATAACCATAAATGACCGAATTATAATACTGCTTTCTTTCATATGATCGCCACTATATTATTGGCTTTCTATTTTCGGATTTGACCATTTCCGAATATGATATATTTGATGGTAGTTAAGGCCTTCAGCCCCATCGGTCCTCTGGCATGAAGCTTCTGTGTACTGATACCGATCTCAGCTCCAAAGCCAAATTCATTACCGTCAGTGAATCGTGTTGAGGCGTTCACATAAACTGCAGCAGAATCAATCTCATTCAAGAATTTCATAGCATGATCGTAATCCTTTGTTACGATTGCCTCTGAATGCTTCGTACTGTACTGATTGATATGAGCAATTGCTTCCTCAATACGATCGACTACCTTCAAGGATATGATCTTATCCAGATATTCTGTCGCATAGTCCTCCATTGATGCCGGAACGAGACCCTCATGCAGCGCACATGCCCGTTCATCCGCACGGATCTCAATCTCCTTTCCGTGTAGTCTGTCATAGAGAAGAGGCAGAAATTCCTTCAGTATTTTCGAGTGAAGCACTAAGGATTCACAAGCATTACATACTCCAAGGCGTTGTGTCTTCGCATTATCGATGACATCCAGAGCCATATTAAGATCGGCAAATTCATCGACATATACATGACAGTTACCGGTTCCGGTCTCTATGACCGGGATCGTACTGTTCTCCACTACCGTCTTAATCAGTCCGGCACCGCCACGGGGAATCAGTACATCAATATATTGATTCAGCCTCATGAAATCTCTTGCAACCTCTCTGGAGGTATCCTCCACCAGGGCTACAGCATCCTCTGTAACGCCTGCACTTCTTAGACCATTACGAAGCGCGTTAATGATCGCCTTATTCGAATTAATCGCATCGCTTCCACCGCGAAGTATCACAGCATTCCCTGTCTTAAAGCAAAGGCAGAAGGCATCTGCTGTTACATTCGGTCTTGATTCATAGATGATGCCGATCACTCCTAAGGGAACTACCTTCTGGCCGATTGTCAGACCATTAGGGCGAACAGTCATAGACAGCACTTCTCCGATCGGATCCGGTAATGTACAGATTTGGAGAATCCCATCTGCCATATCGCGAAGTCGTTCCGGGGTCAGCCTAAGTCTATCGATCAAAGAACTTTTCACCTCATTTGCAAGTGCTTGTTTCACATCTGCTTCATTTGCTGAGAGAATCTCTGCTTCCGCATCTAAGAGTGCTTTTGCGCAGGCTCTCAAGGCACTATTTTTTTCTTCCTGCCCGAGAAGATTCAACACAGTTGCTGCTTTCTTCGCATTGCTTCCCAGCTGTTCCAGATAATTCATATTGTTCCTCCTCTCACATCTCTTCCTTAATCTATTGAAATTGATTTCTTTCTGCGATGCAGTCTATTCTCTTTGTAGGCGTAAGGATCGCATCCGCTTTTATATCATATTTCTCCGCCTTTATTTGATCAACTAGCTGAAAATCGTAACATACGGCAAGCTTATAGAAGGAAACCTCAGTATATTTCCCAAAGAATTTATCGTAATACCCTGCACCATAGCCGATCCGGTTTCCTTGTAGATCAAATGCCAGGCCAGGCAGTACCATGAATCGTTTAACAAAAGAATGGTGCACATCCTGAAAATCATAACATTCTGCCGGATCCGAGAAAGGCTCCGGCACACCGAATTTGCTTGGATGTAAATTCTCTAACCGCTCAAACCGATAAAATTCCATCCCTGCATTCTCTTCAATTCTTGGTATATAGACCTTTTTCTTATCTATGAGAGCCTGTAAAAGTATCGGATGGGTATCTACCTCGGAGCCGAAGGAAACAAAGCAAAACAACTCCTCACATTGTTTATATTCCGGTGTTTGCAGGAAGCTCTTAACAATTGTCTCGTTAAAAGCACTGCGTTCCAAAGAGGTAAGGCTATTTCTCTGAGCTTTCATCCATTTGCGAATTTCGGTCTTTGTCATATCATATCATCCTATTCTTAGAGAATCCTATCGGCTATCATTAAAGTGAGGTTATAGAATTCTTATCTCTTTTTAAGGAACCTTTTCTACTTCTTTCTGCGATCCGACACCTTTGTTACAGTGCCATCCGGATCTACGATTGATACATTTTCCAGCGTACCTCTCAGGTTTTGACGAATGGCAGCGACATATTCCTGTCGCAGCTTTGCCTGCTCTTCCTTCTCCTCCTCGGTCAAACCCAGAAGCTTGGATTTACTATAAAGTTCATTAATTCTTGTAATTCTCTGATCGTCCATAATCTGTACCTTTCTATTCTATATTCGATTCAATCTCACTATTTTTGATATTGCTTTGAAACAATGTAATCCATAATATTAAAATTATCCTTCAGATGAGCCTGGAACAAGGTTCCTATTTCGTTGCCTCCCATGATGGAAATGATATTCTGTACATCCTCTCCATTGGTAATAACCATATCAGCACCGGAAGCGGTTGCTATTCTTGCCGCAGATACCTTGGTGGTCATTCCACCGGTTCCTACAGAGCTGGCAGAATCCTTTGCCATACCGACAAGCTCTTCATTTATCACCGGTACACAGTAGATTAGTCTGGCATCCTTATTCGTATGCGGATCATCGGTATATAGCCCGTCAATATCGGATAACAGAATCAATAAATCACCCTCTACTAAGGCAGTAACAATTGCGGATAAGGTATCATTATCACCGAAATCAAGATCTAATTCGTCGGTGGAAACGGTATCATTCTCGTTAACAATCGGAATTACACCCATGGAAAATAACTCTTCAAAGGTGTTCTTTGCATTCGTTCTGCTGATATCATTGATCATTGTATACTTGGTCATAAGTATTTGTGCAGCTGTCTGGTTGTACTCGGCAAACAGCTTCTGATATACCATCATGAGGCTTGCCTGCCCGACTGCTGCACAAGCTTGCTTCACCGATCTCTTCGTTGGGCGTTCTTTAATGCCGAGCGCTTTTCTTCCCACTGCAATCGCACCGGAGGTGACCAGTACCACATCCTTACCCTGGTTGTGCAGATCGGTAAGAATACGAATCAATCGTTCCATCTTAATCAGATTTAGACTACCTGTTTCCGGATGAGTCAAGGATGATGATCCAATTTTTATGATAATTCTTTTTTTATTTTTTAGTAATTCTCTTTCCTGCATAAACGAAGCCTCCTGATCTTTTATCTGTTTCGGTAATTAGTAATATTTATCTTAATTCATCTGCTGCAATGTCAAATGAGTGAAATCTTATTGTAAGGGTCGATATCTCTGTACGATTGCTTCAAAGACCTTGATGCCATCAATGGCTGCAGAGGTTATTCCACCAGCATAACCCGCACCTTCACCACAAGGATAAATTCCCTTGATCTCTGCTTCATAATATTCATCTCTAACAATTCTTACCGGTGAAGAGGTTCTGCTCTCAACTCCGGAAAGTACTGCTTCTTCATTAGCAAAACCCTTTATCTTCCGGTCAAAGGCAAGAATTCCTTCCTTTAACGACTCCATAATCTCAGTCGGCAGGCACAGATTCAGATTAGTAAGCTGGTAAGCCCCTTTGATATTCGGAGTAACATTCCCTATTGTAACACTCTCCCGGTCTCTTAACAAGTCACCGAACAGCTGTACCGGGACAAGACCTTTTCCTGACAGAAATGCTGCCTTTTCCAGCTTTCTCTGAAAAGCGATGCCGCTTAAGGGATCTCCTGAGCCAAAATCCTCCGGTTGTACCGTAACGACAATAGCACTGTTGGCATTCTCCTCATCGCGGTTATAATTACTCATTCCGTTTACAGCAATTGCTCCTGCTTCCGAAGACGCATTGACCACAAAACCTCCCGGACACATACAGAAGGAATATACACCTCGCTCCTTGCTTGTCTGATGAGTAAGTTTATAGTCTGCGGCAGGAAGATGAATATAATCCTTGCCGTATTGTGACATACTGATGATATTTTGCTTATGTTCTATTCGAAGACCAACGGCAAAGGCTTTTGCCGTCATCTTAAGGCCTCTGCGAAAGAACATCTCAAAGGTATCTCTCGCACTGTGACCGATAGCCGGTATCAAAAGCTCGCAAGGAACACTTTCCTTATGATTAATCTCAATAGCAATGATTCTTCCGTCTTCAATCTTAAGGTCTGTTAAGGCAGTCCCAAAGCGAACCTCACCCCCGAGACGGACAATCTCTTTTCTCATATGTTCGACTACATTTCTAAGCTGATCTGTCCCGATATGCGGCTTGTTCAGATATAGGATATCCGACGGTGCTCCGAATTGCACAAAGGTTTCCATCACGAGTCGATAACGATTGTTCGCATCCTTGACCATGGTATTTAATTTTCCGTCGGAGAAGGTACCGGCACCGCCTTCCCCAAATTGCACATTGCATTCCGGATTCAGTTCATTTGTCTGCCAGAAATGCTCGACTTCTTCCACCCTTTTTCGGATCTCATAGCCGCGCTCGAGCACCAGAGGCTGATAACCATGCTTCGCTAAAAGATAAGCTGCAAATAATCCGGCTGGTCCCGCTCCCACGATAATCGGGCGATGGTTAAGCTTCCCCTCACCACAGGATGGCGTTACATAACATTCTGTCTTAACGATGGATACATTATTGTTGTGAGATCGACGTACGATCTCTTCTTCTTTTTCCTGAGGCTTCAATGCAATTGTTGTATCAATAGAATAGATATATTTTATTTCATCCTTCCTGGCATCAATGGACTTTTTACAGATCGTATAATCCTTAATTCTATTCGGAGGAAGCTTTAAAGCCTTTGCAGCAGCTGATAGCAGCTCCTCGCTTGTATGCCGGATTGGAAGCTTTAATTGTGATATTCTGATCATAAGTACACCTTTACTTTTTAGCTTAAAGTTTCATCAGCACCTTCGGTACTTTCCTGATACAATGTATTACTACTATAATCAAGCCTGCATCACAATACATTGTATCAGGAAGAGTACACAGCACCTTATGACACTTTAAACCTTAATATTTTACAAATTGTTATTTCCCGCTGCATTTCCTGCCTGATACCCTGTGCTCCAAGCCCATTGCAGATTGTAGCCTCCACAGGTGCCATCTACATCCAGAAGCTCACCGCTCATGTAAAGCTTCTTTACCAGCTTTGATTCCATCGAAAATGCATCAATTTCCTTTGTGCTCACACCTCCGCAGCAAACCTGCGCCTGATCAAAGGAGTTGGTTCCGTTAATATTCATTCTTAGCTGCTTTATCTGCTTTACCAAATTGATGATATCCTTTTCTGATACTTTCCTGGCACTAAGATACGGATCAAGTTTTGCTTCCTTAATCAGCACATAATTAAGCTTATGATTAAGGAGGCCGACCATACACTCTTCCAATGTTCGGTCCGGATTATGCCGCAGTCGTCTTTGAAGCACCTCGGTTAACTGTGACTGCGTCTTCTCCTTCATGAAGTCAAGTTCGATCCGACAGCTCTTTCCAAGGTCCAATGCTTTTGCGATAAACCGACTGATTTGAAGGATGGGAATTCCGGAAATGCCGTAATCCGTGAAAATAATCTCCCCCTCCTCTGAAGAAAGCAATCTTTGATTGTCGAATGCATTTACACTGGCTGCGGTTCTAACTCCTGACACCGTTTTACAATATTTATCCGGAGATTTCAACTGAACCAATGCGGGCAATGGTTTAATCACGGAATGTCCGAGACTTGCTGCAAGCTTATAGCCGCTTCCGTCAGAACCAAGCGATGGGGAAGCACATCCCCCGGCAGCCAGGATCAGTTGCCGTCCATGATAGGTGATATGCTTCTTATCTTCTGCGTGTTCGGTTATTATCGTAAAAAATGGCTTCTTAATCTCACGGACCGTTTCTGAATAATGATACGTGACCCCTAGGCGCGCTCCTTCCATCAAAAGGACCTGAACTACGCTGGCTGCTTGCTCCGAATTAGGATAATAATAACCCTCGCGTTCCTTTGGATAGATACCTAGATCTTCAAATAACTCGAGGGTTTGATTTACGTCAAAACAAGACAGCACCTTCATCGCAAATGCGCTGTCATCTGAATGATAACAATCCGAGGTTTGGATCCTATTAGTGTAATTACACTTTCCGTTCCCCGTTGCTAATATTTTCTTTCCGGCTTTTTCCTTACGTTCTATCACAAGCACCGAACTTCCTTTTCTTGCAGCAGCAATTGCTGCTACTAAGCCGGAAGCTCCGGCGCCAACGATGATTACGTCATATTCCACACTGGTAGCCTCCTATAACTTACAAATACATAATCATATCATATTTATGTTTGTTTCATTATATTTTAACCGAGGCGTTATTTCAAGTATTTCTTTTCCCGTGTTCCATGTACTTTCCATAATGGAAGATACTTTTAAAAGTAAGAAAAGAATTTAGCTTGAATAACTTTCCAATAAGGAGTATAGCTCCTCCAGACTATTCACATAGATTCCCTGGCTTAAGGCGATGCGTTCCTCTTCTGGTAAACCGGATGCAAGAATATGAGTGTAGCTGTAGACACTCTTTAGATCACTATTATATACAACAACATACCCATCCTTCACAACGACATAGAAACGGAATGGGACAAAATCTTCATTATACGTCTTCTTGAGCTCAATTTCACCATCCGAGAAGCGCAATAATTCAAAGGACAGTAACCCTTTGTTATATTCGGATAACGGTAAATCACTCATGTAATCCGTCAAATATTCTTCAACCTGCTCACGAGTAAGTCCTACCAGATAGGCAGGCGGATTTAATTCACTTGTCTCACTTTTCCCGGATTTCATATCATAGAGGTCCAATATATATTTAGTAGTAGGAAGGACGATTGCTTCTGTTTTCTCATTTGCTGCAACACTATCCTGATTATTTTGAATTGCTTGCGGTGTCGGTTCCGCCATCTGTGTCAGTGCCAACAGCTGATCCTTACGTTCGATTGCTCTTTCGTTAAAATTATTTAATGCATGTAAATAACTCATGTAATAGCAGGTACTAAACATAGCGCTTAGTACTATAAAACTGCTGAGATAAATGAATGCCTTTTTCAGTTTCATACGATAACACTCCTTTGGCATTATTATCTCCATAATTTACTTATTTATACAATTATATCAAGTTATGTGAATGGTAATAATTTCGAGGTCGAAACTCTGATGACAGATGCAAAAAATTCTCGCTGGTATGCTTCAGGTCTTATGAGTGCTCAGCAGGCTAAAGCCTACAATCGATAGAAAGCACGCTACGCGAACTTTCTCTTGTCATAAATAAGAACCGGAATCATTTTTGTGAATGATATCCGGTTCCCAAGTTTTAATTTTATAATAGGTGAAGCTTCTTAAGAATTCTTATCATGGCTTGACTCTTCGGTACAAAGCCTAACTCCTCTTCATTGATACCCTTCATAAAGATTACCAGGGAGAAATAAATTATTAAAGCTAGCAAGAAAGAGATAACGGTGGCAAGAAGCAAATTACTGGTCCAAAGCATCAGACCCTTATATACAAAAAATGTTATCACAGCCATCAAACCTGCACTCACCGCCGGTATCACAAAGGTCTTAATAACCTCCTGTTGATAATCCAAATACCTGGCAATTGCGATCCAATTTAAGATACTGACTACCATTGGGAAGGTAACATTACCGATTACCAGCGCATAAGTACTCAGCGGTGTAAAATAGAGCAATGCAAATACAATAATTACATGGATGCCCAGTGATATTGCCGAATGAATTACCGGAATACTCATTCTGTTAATTCCCTGGAGGATTGCTGTTGAGACTGTTGAATAAGCATAAAATACAATAGAGATCGAACCGAGCATCATTAAGTTAGCTGTCAACTGAAAGTTATCTCTAAAGATCAAGGTCATAAATGGAGAAGCAAGAACTGCCATTCCTGCAGCTGCAGGAATAGCAATTACCATATTAAACTTTACTGCAGCATGCACCTTATGCCGGATCGAATCAGTAAGATCTCTTGCCATATCGGACGAAACCGTCGTTACAATTGCTGCACCGATGGCAGTAGCAATCGCTACCGGTACATTGGTGAGTAAGCGATATTCGCCGCTATAGATACCGATTAAGGTATTACGGAACTTCTCTATGTAAAGCTGTCCCGCAGTTGCTCCCTCTCTTAGTAAAACCGGCAAATCAAAGGGAGCGATTACCTTTCCTTTCATGATATGACCAAACAGGGAGCTGTCAATCAGACCACTGATCTGATAGACAGTTTGACTTAAGATAATCGGAGCTATCGTAAGTGCCAGCAGCTTAAAGAGCTCTGGGTACGTTTCCCGACGTACTGTATTATCGTGCCTCATTTGTTTATTCAGCACCGGTTTATAGATTGCAAAAACGAATAAAAGAAACAACAATGCAATGCAGGCGCCGATAAAGGTACCTAGAGTACCACCCGCCGCACCGTAAGCCGACATATTAGGAGCCGCACTGTTATTTTTGATCAGTAACCAGGAGGCTGCGACACTTACGATGGCATTCACGATTTGTTCCAGCACCTGGGATACTGCGGTTGGAATCATCGTATTCTTTCCCTGATAGAAGCCTCGAAGCACTCCCATGACTGAGAATACCAAGATCGTAGGAGCCAGAATCTGTAACGGTAAGGTGGTATCAGGACTGTCAAAGAGTGATTTTGCTAAGAATCCGGCACCAAAGAAAACCAACAGGGTAGCGATCAATCCGACAATTACCGCAAACATCATTGCACTTAAAAAGATACGATAGGAATTGCGATGTTCCTTCTTGATTCTTCTTACCGCAACCAGCTTCGATACTGCTAACGGTATACTGTAGGAGGAAAGGATTAAAGCAATGTTATATACCTCGAAAGCATTTGAGTATAGACCCATACCCTCTTTTCCGATGATTCGTACCATCGGGATGCGGTATAGCAGACCAATGATCCGCACAAGTATAGAGGCAACCGCTAATATGCTTCCCTGTACTAAAAAATGATTTTTTTTGCTTTGTGATGACATATCGCTTCTCCTTTTTCCTAATGTATGTATGCCGAATTAAATTAGGAATCTTTCTTTTGTCTTATTAACTTCATTCGTCTATAAAATAACCCAAAATAAATAAGTAATATATGGATTCTTTTTTCGTTAATCCAAGAATTTTGCTTCTTTGTAATATTCAATTTCTATTTGATCACAACATCTTCTTCGCGATCTCTCGGAAACAGGGTTATGTAGGTTTTTCCCGGATTAATAGTAAGCTCCTCTCCTGCTTCATTATAATAACGCATAAAACGCTTTGCTTCGTTCTTCTTCCAGGTGATCTTGATCATCTTTCCATTCGTGATATAGTATCCTGCGCCACTGGCATTCTCCAGATCCATGGTTTGATAATCGTTATGATCAATATCCCATTCTTTTACGAATTGAACAATAATATTTTTAAACCGAAGCTGTTCACCGTTGTTTGAATCCTTATGAGCTCCGCCAAACTGATAACGATAATACAGCTTATCCGTTGCATTATATTCAAAATAAGGAGTGGTATAAGCCGAGAAATGAAGCGAGAGCTTATTCACTGCACTGCTTGAGTTGAGATCCGTATCCTCTTCATAGAAGCTATAATGAGGCTCATAGCCCTCTGCATGCTTCGTCTCATAGCCCTTCTTCTCGATTCCTTTCAAAATACCCTTTAAGGAAGCAAATGCATTGTGAGGCGCCTTCATAGACTTATCACGGTAGAACACCGTAGTTCCGATACCAGTCTCGCCGTCCAGGTTATCAATACCCAGGGCTTTGATCTTCGCGGTTGCATACTTTGTCTTTCCATAATGGATATAGATTGCATCATATTCATCCGCGATACTTACAAAATAATGCCTTGAGCTTCGCGTTGAGCCAATACGGTCACCGTTGTAATTTTCACCTATTCCTAAAAGTCTGGTGATTCCGCCTTCTACGATGCACTCGTATACGATATCCGCCTGGCTGATTCCCCATTGATTGGATACTGTCTTAAAATTACTGAATTGAAACGCATAGGGTCGTTTGGTTCCTACTTCCATTGGTACCCATAATCCGCTCAAATCACTTCTCATCATGCCCTCGTGGTTCTCCGGGGAAGCTGTAGGAGATACACTTTCTGGAGTCGGCGATGGGCTGGAGACCGGTTCATTCTCTTCATACTGATCCTGGTAATCTTTAATTACACTTCCGTTATAGCCATTATCCTTCTTGCATCCGATTAAAAATATCATCGTCAGTATCATCAGTATATAATAAGCTTTCTTTTTCATGTATTCTTCATACCTTTCATCAAGTTTTCCTACCACTATCTAAGAATCTGAAGCTTGTCCAACACTTCCTTCTGCTTGTCCTCCATCACTTTTCGTTCCTCTTCCTCCATATGGTCATAACCGAACAGATGGAACATACTGTGAGCAGTTAAAAACGCTAGTTCTCGCATCAGGGAATGTCCGTATTCCGTGCTTTGAGCTTCCGCTTTGTCGATCGATATTACAATATCACCAAGCAGCAGCTCGCCGCTCTCCGGATGAAAATATTCCGAGATATGTTCCTCCAGGTTGGAAAAATCACCTGGGGTATCATAATCAATCACCGGAAAGGATAACACATCGGTCGGTGCATCAATACCGCGATACTCCTGGTTGATCTGCCGGATTGACTCATTGTCAGTTAAAAGAATACTGACCTCTGCTTCATAGGGGCATTCTTCCTGGTCAAGACATGCTTCCACAACTTTCTTTTCCATCTCTTCATAATCAAAATCAAATTGCCTGGTTACTTCATAATCAAAATTAATCGTCATCGGTAATCACTTCCTATTCTGGCGCTGCAGGTTCGCCGCTTAATTGAATTCCTTCTGATAGAACTCCTTTAGAAGCTTAAAATCCTTCAAAGATAGCTTTGCATTATCGAAGGTCCCCTTTTCCATTCGCATCTGAAAAATGTTATCTATGATCTTATTGGTCGTGAATTTATGCTCGCCCGTCTTCTCTAAGTATTCGATCGTAGAAACCACACTATCGGATAGCATTACGATCACAGCTTCTACCGAATTTGGTTTATCCTGCTTGATGTTATGCTCCTTTATGATTGACTTTAATTCCTTGGGAAAGGCATAATCTTCGGCAATGATTAATCCTTCTTCAATATAATTTTTGCCGTTCATCTTACCGATCTCGTGATATAGACCACCTGCCTTCGCTAATTGCTCCTGCGCACCGATCACCGTCGCTGCCCTTTCTGATAAATCCGCAATTCGAAGAGCATGTTGATATAAGGTCTCGGAATATTGCTTTAATTTAAGTAATAGATCGTTTGTCGGAGAGCAAAGTACATCATAGCTGGAGCTCGTTCCGATCACTCGATCCAATGTCGAATTTTCCTCCATTTCTATAGACGAGGCAACCTCCTCTTCGGTTTCCTCTCCGGCAAATGTTATACTTTGCATATTAAGAACAGACTCCTGCTCTAAAGTATTAGCCAATAATACAGACTTAGCCTGCTCTGCAACAGTCTCAGTAATTACTTTTGCTTCCGACCCAGAAGCATTACTCTTGCCGACAGCAAGCTCATACCCAAGACTGAGCAAAAATGCAGTTACAAGAACCACCAGGATACTGAATAGGGAAAAAAGATAATTGTAATTTGCGTTCGTCTCAAAGATAAAGTTATTAATGACAAAGGAGATAGTAACATTAGTTGACAGCACAATAATAATAGCATAAATCACGGTTGAGGCAGTTCGAAGAGCACTTGATAGCAGATTCATAATAAGACCGATAATCAGAATATGTATGATAATCTCCGCCCGTGGGTTAAAACTGATTCCCATAATGAAGGTTAAACTAAAATGAAACAACAGTCCAAGCTTATTATCAATCACCATTGCAACAAACAGTCCACCAAGCATCCACAAACTATATAAAGAAGGTTCCGGAACCAATAATAGTAAGCCGATCGAACCAAGATAACTCAAGGTAATGACTGTCTTTGCAAGTTTCTTTTCAAGTAAGATATCCGGATTCAAACGGATATAAAACGTAGCCACCATAGTTAAAATCATTGTTATCACGGCTACCTTCGCGACCTCTACCCCCGGTGTTTTATTCAAAATCCCGGGAATAATTGCAGCTAGCATGGAAAGGATGGGTAATAAGGTAATAAGGATAGAATTTTGCCCTTTTCTATCCTTAGCTACTTTTTCGTTTGTAGTATTTATATTGGCTTTCCTTACTGTGTCGATACTTTTCTTACCTGTTCTCATCTCGGCTTCCCCTGATCTTTTCGGATTTATAATTAATGCGTCTGATTCCCTTGTGCTTTTCCTTCTCAAGGTTCTGATTCTCGAAGCGTTTCTGTCTTTCCTCATAGTTGTCATATGCCTTAACAATCTTCTGTACCAGCGGATGGCGTACTACATCCTGGCTAGTCAGATAGCTAAAGCCGATATCATCGATCTTTCCGAGTACCTTTAAGGCAACATCCAGACCTGATTTTTGACCCAAGGGGAGGTCCTTCTGGGTCTGGTCACCGGTAATTACCACCTTAGAGCCAAAGCCGATTCTAGTAAGGAACATCTTCATCTGAGCCGGTGTAGTATTCTGTGCTTCATCCAGAATAATAAACGCATTTTCCAAGGTTCTGCCTCGCATATATGCAAGAGGTGCCACCTCAATCAAACCTTTCTCCGTATTCTTAATATATGCTTCCGGTCCCATAATCTGATATAAAGCATCATATAAGGGACGCAGATAGGGGTCAACCTTACTCTGCAGATCACCGGGCAGAAAGCCTAATTTCTCTCCGGCTTCAATTGCGGGACGGGTCAGGATAATCTTGCTGACCTCATCATTTTTAAATGCAGTAATGCCCATCGCCATCGCAAGATAGGTCTTACCGGTTCCTGCCGGACCAACTCCGAAGACAATCATCTTTTTCCGGATCTGATCCACATACGTCTTCTGTCCGATGGTCTTTGGTTTAATCGGCTTTCCACTGATGGTATGACAGATTAAGTCCTTATCAATCTAAACAATTTCTCTTTCTTTATCCTCAAAACCCAGAGAAATGGCATAATTTACGTTTTGCTCGGTAATCTGGTTGCCTCTCTTGCTGAGTTCTAAAAGCTGTAGAAACACGCTTTTTGCTTTTGCCACATCTTCTGCTGCTCCAACAACCTTAATCTCACCGTTTCTTGCAATTATCGTTACATTAAAAGCTCTTTCAATAATTTTTACATATGCGTCAAATCCACCGAATACATTTTTTTCATGCTCTGCAGGGATATCAATGATTGTCTCCACTATGCTCATCCGTCGGCTCTATCCTCCACTCATTTTCCTGTATTGTCTTATACTCCCAGGCAGGTTCTTCTACCAATATTCTGCCCTTAGCAATACATTGATTATTTTCTATTGTTATTTTAACATTATTCTCTATTATTAAAACATCATTCTGAATTAATCGGTCAAAATATCTTTTCAGACGATCTCTTCCGATGGTAAGTGCTTCCTCTTCTGTATAGGTTTTTTTCTCTTCCTGATATTCTCTGGTTGTAATCTCACCGAAGCGAAAAGGTAGATACAAACTATCCGTAACATGGAGCGTTTTTTCGTCTACAATTATATCATATAAGCCATAGGAATTACTAGGATTATATAAAAATAATTTTTGCCCGAAAAGGGTGATATAAAACCCTCTTTTCTGCTTTCCGGAATATTTTTTGTAGATATAATTAAGCGAAAAACGATTATTATAATCATAATAGGAGCTGCACCGGATATCTGCATCAGCCACAATCGGCTCTTTACTAACAACCTCATCAAAATCTCCCATAATCGTAATAATTCCGGACACAAGAATGTCTCCCTTTGTCACAACATCCCCTTCCTTCACAAGCGGAGTTCCGGTTCTTGTGATAATCTTCTTCACGATTGCATTCTTCGTAGCAACCATATGGCTAGGCGCCTGAGTCTTCTTTGCAGGTGCCGGCATATTCGTCTCGGTTAATTTAATGATTAGTCTGGTTCCTCTGATCTCAGCGGAGACCCAGCCTATATCCTTATAGGCGATACGGATGGTTTCTTCAATTTCCTGGCAGTCTACCTTTTCCTTCTTAACCCCGGTATAGACCTGATTGTCCCCAAGAAAGTTTATCATAGCTTCGGATGTATATTTGGAACCGCCCACAATACTGATGTCCCAGATAAATAAGGACAATATGTAAACCAAAAGCATACATAGGACAAATCCTGCAAAAAAGCCCACCCTTTTCTTATAACGATGAAGCAAAAAGACCAGACCGGTTTTTTTCTTAATCTTCGGCACAATTTTTGTCTTCCTGGCGATGGGCTTCAGCTTCTTATAATTTTTCGCAAGAATATAAAATTGATAACCGTGATCCACTTTCTTCAGATTCCAGATGAAAATCTTTTTATTACAGCAAAGATTGATAAAGCGTTCCGGTGATATTCCATTGATTTCCACAATGAGAAATCCCCTTATCAGGTTCAGCAGTTTAATTAGCACTTGTATCCCTCCCATTCTTGTCTCTGCCCATCATTGGTAGTAAATTGAATGGATAAATCCGGTTACCCTCATCTCATCCTCAGTAAAATACAAGATATTTAATTGTTTTCCTTCGATACATACTTTACATTGTTTTGTCTGTACCTTGATTAAATTTCCGTTATATTCTATGATGCCTTTATAATTTTCCAGGCAGATATCGTTACGTCCTGTAGCGGTAATAATGGGTGCCCCAGCCAGAATATCAGCCGGTAGTCCCATTCGCTTCGATATATCCTCCAGAAACGTGACACGATCTTCTTTCTTACTCTTTTTTTTCGTATCCAAACCTGCATAGAGAGTGTTTTTTGCATCCTTTTTGAATTTATTATGGGATGATTTCATGTGATTTTTCATAGATTACCTCCCTTAAGAGCCATAACAAACAATATTTATATTAAAATACGGTATTGCATCCCTTGTGTTCCTATAAGGAATACAGCTACTCAGATTTCAGTAACCGTTTATGATGTTTTTCAATCCATTGATATTGCTGGCTTTTATAAATAATATATGAAAATATCAGAATTAGTAGACTAAATCAGATTTATTATAAAATGATATGTGGGTCCGTTTGCATAGACCAAAAAACTTCCAGTATATTCTACTGGAAGTCTCTTTCATAATTAATATTTACGTTTTCTAGCTGCTTCAGACTTTTTCTTACGTCTTACGCTGGGCTTCTCATAATGCTCCCTCTTACGGATCTCCTGTTGGATACCAGCCTTCGCGCAGTTTCTTTTGAATCTGCGGAGAGCACTATCTAATGTTTCAT
>JAEZLZ010000070.1 GCA_023415055.1 Bacillota bacterium
GAATATCATCAATGAGTTCCTTCAGAGGATAGCCTTCCTGACGTATCCTCGATTTTAAACCTTCGATCAGGCTGATAAAGGGAGTGAGCTTAGATGCAGTGCGTTCCAGACCGGGGATATATTGAGAACGAGTCAGTGCATCATAGAAGCTCATCTCATTCTGAACGGCATAATCATTGATTCTATCAACCGTAGTCAGACCGATTCCGCGGCGTGGTACATTGATGATTCTCTTTACCGCAATACTGTCCAGACCATTATCAATCGTCTTCAGATATGCAAGCATATCCTTGATTTCCTTCCGGGCATAGAAGTTTACACTGCCGATGATCTTATAGGGAATGTTGCGAAAGAGCAGCTTCTCCTCGAATAGACGGGATTGTGCATTAGTCCGGTACAGAATAGCGAAGTCATTATAGTGTGCTTTATTGTCATCTACCAGGCTTCGAATCTCAGCTGTAATATAGTCAGCTTCTTCAAAATCAGTACTGAACTGAGTAAAATGTACCGGCTCGCCCTCTTCATTCTCAGTCCAGAGTGATTTGTCCTTACGCCCTTGATTATTGCAAATGACTTCATTGGCTGCATTCAGAATGCTTTTTGTGGAACGGTAATTTTGCTCCAGCTTTATTACGGTTGTGTTTGGAAAGGCTCGCTCAAAATTCAGGATATTGTAGATATTGGCTCCACGGAATTTATAGATGGACTGGTCATCATCACCCACTACACATAGATTATATTCACGTTCGCCATAAGTGTTAATTCCGCTGGCCAGCATATGAATCAAACGAAACTGTGCGGTGTTCGTATCCTGATACTCGTCAACCATAATATAGCGGAAACGATGCTGGTAGAATTCAAGTGCATCTGGATTGGTCTCGAAAAGTTCCACGGTCCGATAAATCAGGTCATCAAAATCAAGTGCATTACTTAGCCTTAGTCGCTTTTGGTATTCACTGTAGGCCTGGGCATATCTGAGTTGATTCGAATCCCTGCCGGCATTTCGGGCAAACTCCTCAGGGGATATTAATTCATCCTTTGCCTTGGATATCACCGACAGGATGGAGCGTTCGTTTGTTTTCTTAGTATCAATATTCAAATATTTGCAGATCTCCCGCATCAGAGTCTTTTGGTCATCGGAATCATAGATGGTAAAGCTTCTGCTAAAGCCGAGGGTGTCAATAAATCTTCGAAGAATTCGCACGCAGGTAGAATGGAAGGTGCTGACCCAGATGTTCTCCGAACCATAGCCTACGATCTTATCTACTCTTTCGCGCATCTCCTTGGCAGCCTTATTCGTAAAGGTTATTGCCAGAATATTATAAGGATTCACATCCAGTTCCTCAATCAGATAAGCAATCCGGTGAGTCAATACCCTGGTCTTGCCGGAGCCTGCTCCCGCTAATATTAGTAAAGGTCCTTTATCATGATAAACCGCACGCTTTTGCTCGGGATTTAAAGTGTCATAGATACTCATTATTTATACCTGCCTGTCCTGTCATAATCTGCTTGTGTGACCACAAACATATGTTTATTATAGCATGAGAGAGAAGCAGTTTCAATCCTGCTTTTATTACGGGACAGGATTTAATCATTGCCTCCCGGAGCAGTTGATTTTGCCGATTTTTCCTATACACATGATTATTTTTGCTTTGACATCTAGTAACGGATACTATATAATGAGATAGAGGTGATTGGATTGGAAATGACGAAAGAGGAGTATATCAAGGGTTTGATTGACAGTCTGAAGGATGTTAAATACATCATGCCGGACGATATACCGAATATTGATTTATATATGGACCAGGTTACGACGTTTATGGATAAGCATCTTACCTCCTCCAAACGATATAGCGAAGATAAGCTTCTGACTAAGACGATGATAAATAATTACACTAAGAACGAGCTGCTACCTCCGCCAAATAAAAAGAAATACACGAAGGAGCATATGTTCCTTTTGATTTTTATCTATTATTTCAAAAATATCTTGTCCATTAATGATATACAGAGTATCTTTAATCCGTTGACTGACCGGTATTATGGAGGTAAGTCTGAGGTGAAGCTGGAAGATATCTATGAAGAGATCTTTCGGCTGGAGAAAGAACAGACGGATGCATTAACTAAGGACATGATCCGCAAGATGACGAAAGCAAAGGAATCCTTTACGGAAGTTACCGATCCGGAGGATCAGGAGTTTCTGACGATGTTTTCCTTCATCAGTATGCTTTGCTTTGATGTCTATATGAGAAAGCATATGATTGAAAAGATGATCGACAGCTCTCTAATGGGATCCAAGAAGGAGAGTAAGGCACAGGAAAAGACGGAGAAATCACAGAAAGTACAGAAATTGGATAATGTGAAAAAAGCCGAAAGTAACAAAGCTGCAAAAAAATAATTGTATATAGAAGAATGAAACGATAGAAAACACGCTTCGCGAACTTTCTATTGTCATGAATAAAATAAGGTGCTGTACCTAACATAGCAATTTGCATAATGTTTGGGAACAGCACCTTTGTTCTAATAATTAAGAGTTCGTGAAGCGCACTTTCTAATGCAGTACCTTAATTATCTGAAAACGGATCTTTCATCCTTGCAAATACCATATCATATCCATCATTCCCATAATTCAGAGAGCGATTGACCCTGCTGATTGTTGCGGTTGATGCGCCGGTCTTTTCCGCAATCTCCAGGTAGGTCTTATGACAACGAAGCATGCGTGCCACTTCAAACCTTTGAGATAAGGATAATAATTCATTCACGGTACAGATATCTTCAAAAAATGTATAACACTCCTCCGAATCCTTTAAGCTTAAAATTGCTTCGAATAAATGATCAACAGCAGTAGTTCTGATGTTCTTGCTCATCGGTAGGACTCCTTTCATCCTGTTGTGATTTAATCAATTCACACAGTATAATTTTAACACTTTAAGATGCTGAAGTAAAGAGCTATTTTATCGAATGAACTACTGTGAACAGCTGCAGGTATCACTGATGTTGAGGAAAGAGATTGTTTTGCTGCCTTCCTTTCTTAGTATAATTTGGGGAATCCAAAGAAAGATCCTCTGGGGGGATAGGGGCGTTGGTCACGGCAAGGCCTTGGTCCGCATGGACCATGAGGACCTCTTGGGCCGAAAGGGCCTCTCGGTCCATATTCATCATAGCGATCGCGGTAATAGCCACGACGACGTTCTCTGCATCCATAGCCATTATAATCATTAAAGCATCCCATCAATATCAACTCCTTTCTACGATTAGTATATGCAGATTGCTAAAAATGGTGAAATAACTGGCTTACTGTTGCATTTTGAGGTTTACAAACGAATTGAAACCTATCCTGTAATTCAGAATTAAGATATCCACTATCTTTTTAAGCCACAATTTGGTATAACAGGTTTAAGAAGAAAGGAAGAGGGAGGTGTCCTATGCAGCATTATGAAAAGGTAAGTACCGGAATGAACGGATTCGATAAAGTGATTGATCACCTGCGTCTGGGAGACAATGTAGTATGGCAAGTGAATTCCATCGGCAGCTATAAGGAGATAGTTGATCCTTTTGTTAAACAGGCAAGAGAGGACCATCGTAAACTCATCTATGTACGTTTCGGTAATCATGCTCCTTTGTTTGAGAAGACAGAGGATATCCTGGTGCAGAGAATCGATGCAACAAAAGGTTTTGAGAGCTTTGCCACAGAGATTCATAATATGGTAACCGAGATGGGAATGCAGGCCTTTTATGTCTTTGACTGCCTGACAGATCTTCTGAAGTATTGGTTTTCTGATCTCATGATCGGTAACTTCTTCCGGGTTACCTGCCCATATCTCTATGAGCTGGATACAATCGCTTATTTTGCAATAATACGAAATGCGCACACCTTCAGCACCATTGCGGGTATCCGCGAGACAACCCAACTTTTACTCGACCTATACGATGTGAATCAAAGGCTCTATATACACCCATTGAAGGTCTGGCAGAGATATTCGCCGACCATGTTCTTTCCCCATCTGATTCATGAGGAGGAAGCAACCTGTATCACTGCAAGTTCGGAGGCAGCGGAGCTATTCTCCAGTATCCATCTGGGAGAGGACCGATTAGATTACTGGAATATCGTATTCAGAAGTGTGAGGTCCAGTCTGAATAAGCCAGTTGAGGAACAGCAGGGATTGAAAAAGACATTGATGACGCTGTTGATTGGTAGTGAATCAAAGATGCTAGAACTTTGCGACCGATATTTAAGTCTCAGTGATATACTGGATATCTCCTCCCGGGAGATCGGGACCGGCTTTATCGGAGGCAAGAGTGTGGGTATGCTGCTCGCCAGAAAAATCATCAGTACGGAGGCTAGCGAACAGTTTTTATCCTATCTGGAGCCACATGATTCCTTTTATCTCGGATCAGATATCTTCTATACCTATATTGTCCAGAACGGTTGGTGGAAGCTTCGAACATTGCAGAAGACGGAGGAGGGGTATTTTCGATATGCACCTGAACTCAAGGAGAAACTATTAAGCGGCAGATTCCCAGAAAATATACAGGAACAGTTTATACGTATGCTGGAGTATTTCGGTCAATCACCAATCATTGTGCGCTCAAGTTCTCTGTTGGAGGATAATTTTGGCAATGCCTTTGCAGGAAAATATGAAAGTGTGTTCTGTGTAAATCAAGGAACACCGCAGGAGAGATATGAAGCTTTTGCTCAAGCTGTAAGGACGGTATATGCCAGTACAATGAATCAGGATGCTCTGGAATATCGTATGAATCGAGGTCTGTCCTTGAAGGATGAGCAGATGGCAATTCTGATCCAGCGAGTTTCGGGGGATTATTATGAGGATACCTTCTTTCCTCATGTTGCAGGAGTGGGAAATTCCTCTAATCTCTATGTATGGGATAAGAGTGTGGACGGCAGTGCGGGGATGCTGCGACTGGTATTCGGACTAGGCACCAGAGCCGTTGACCGGACAGAAGGAGATTACGTAAGAATTGTAAGTCTGGATAATCCGACACGATTACCGCTCATTGATTATCAGGACATTAAGAAATTTTCTCAGCATTATGTAGATGTTCTATCTCTACAAGAGAATAAGCACATGGCAAAACCGTTAGCAGATATCATAACCAAGGACATCAAGGTAAAGAAGGAACTGCTTGCATCGATAGATTATGAGACTTTGGATCGGATTAGGGAATTGGGACATAATCATGTTGCCACTCCCTATGTGCTGAATTTTAACGGTTTACTGAAGAATACTTCCTTTCCAATCCTGATGAAGGAACTATTGGCATTGTTACAGCGCATCTATGATTATCCCGTGGATATTGAATTCACTGCTAATTTTAAAGTAGATGCGAGTTTTAAAATAAATCTGCTTCAATGCAGACCACTTCAAACCAAAGGATTAGGCAAAGCAGTACCAATACCAAAGCAAGTGGAGGAAAGTAAAATCTTTCTTCGAACGAAGGGAAATTTTATGGGAGGAAATATCCATCTGCCCATAGATTATGTTGTATCTATTTCACCATCCTCTTATCTTAATCTAAGTGAGACAGAAAAATATTCCGTGGCCAGAATGGTCGGAAGAATCAACCAGATGCTAAAGGGGAAGAAAGTATTGTTAATCGGGCCCGGACGCTGGGGGACGACTACCCCATCGCTTGGAATACCGGTGCATTTTACCGAGCTGTGTAATATGTCAGTAATTTGTGAGGTCGCTTCAAGAGAGGAAGGCTTTGAACCGGAGCTATCCTATGGCAGTCACTTCTTTCAGGATCTTGTGGAGGCGAATATTTTCTATGTAGCTGTATTCGACGGCCAAAAGGATGTGCTCTTTCAACCGGAGCGGTTGCAGCAATATCCTAACTGCTTGTCTGAGCTTTTCCCTCTCGATCGGCCAATGGAGAAGGTCATACACATCGCCAGAACACAGGGAATGGAGATTTATTCGGATATCATAAGTCAGATGCTACTTTGCATTTAAAAAATTACCATTTTTCTTTGCAAATAGAAAATTCAACCTTTTGTGTAAATTTCAGTAGATTAGACCATACTATAATGAACAAGCTATACACAAAAGGAGATGATCTAATGTTTCAATTCAGAAAAGCCTTTAACAAATTTCAGGAAACCGGATCATTGATGGCACCTAGTTTTAAAGAACCGAAAAAATAGTTGAAACGAAATTAGGATGTATATCGTCATATAACTGAGAGAGGTGACTGTCTTAAAAAAATCAGGCAGTCACTTCCATCTATCCATTGCAGCCATCATGACAAAACAGAATAGGGATGGAAACTTTTATGGAATTGTTGTAAGATTAACTGTTAAATTTATACAAAAAATGCTATAATATGGATGTCGCATGATCGGGAGGATCAAATGAAAAGGCAAAAAAGGCATAAGGGCCGGACAAAACAAATCATCATTCTGTTGCTAAGTGTCGAAGTTCTATTGATCGTAAGCGGCTTTGCCTACTTTAAACTGCAATCGGCGGGAGCAGCGAATAGGCCAACAATTGCTGTGACAGATCAGATTGCTCTACTGAATGAGGAGATGAATCCGAGGGCTTTTTTAGTTGAAACAGAAGATACAGCACTGCTTCGGGCATCATTTAAAGAAATTCCGGATACATCGATACCTGGGGAGCTGATCGTGACGATTATACTTGAAGATAATGGTAAGAATAGAGTAGAGAAGTCGGCAAAGCTTACGGTACTCGATATTAATAGCTCCATAGCTATTGAAGCCGGCTCCGATAAGAATATTACGGTAGATGATTTCATGAATACAGAAGAGTATGATGCTTCCTTTATCACGGATATCAGGGCATTGGACTTGAGTAAGCCTGCAACCCACACAGTTGAGCTGAGTGTGAGCGGTAAAACCTTTACAGCTTATATTGAAGTCGTGGATACCACAGCGCCGAAAGCGACGGCGAAGAGCCAAAAGAGCTGGGCAGGCGACGAATTGGAGGCAGCAGCCTTTGTGGAGAAGATCGATGATATCAGTGAGGTTACCGTAAGTTACAAGACCGCGCCGGATTTTAACCGAAGCGGAGAACAGAACCTGATCATACTATTAAAGGACAGTGCAGGAAATACCACTGAGCTGCCGGTGACTTTAACTGTGGAGAAGGATACACAGGCTCCGGAGTTTGTGGGAACAATTGATAAGATAGTCTCCATCGGTGAATCAATATCTTATAAAAAGGGAGTCAGCGTAACAGATAATAAGGATAAGGAATTGAGCTTTACTGTAGACAGTAGTAAGGTAAATCTAAAGAAGGAGGGAACTTATCCGGTAATCTATACCGCAAAGGATTCCTCCGGTAATCAGACAACAAAGACCATCCAGGTAGAAGTGAAGAAATTCACTGTTTCTGAGGATTCGGTAAATGAATTATGTGATGATATCCTTAATGAGGTAACAAAAAGCACAATGACTAACCGGGAGACAGCATATGCCATCTACCGATGGATCAAACAACACATCTCATACAGCGGAGATTCGGACAAATCAGACTGGTTAGCGGAAGCGTATCGCGGAATGACAAACCGAAACGGAGACTGCTTTACTTATTTTGCTGTTGCACAGGCTCTTCTGACCAGATCTGGAATCGATAACATGGAGGTAACCAGAGTAGGAGGCAGGACCCGACACTACTGGAACCTTGTGAATTGCGGAGACGGCTGGTATCATTTTGATTCCTGTCCGAATAAGGATCATATGGAATCCTTTATGCTGACTGATAAAGAGGTAGAAGAATATACGAAGAAAAGAGGAAACAATTATTATAATTTTGATAAATCACTGTATCCTGCTACACCCGATAAATAGGAAGCGAAGAGTGCTTCCCCAATTTATTTGAAAAGGGGATTACTTATGAAACGATTGGGTGTCATCGGCGGCCTGGGTCCACTTGCAACTGCATATTTTTACGAGCTTGTTATAAAGATGACGGATGCGGTGACTGATCAGGAGCACATTGAGATGATGATATACAGTAAGCCCTCCATTCCGGACAGAACGGATTATATTTTGAGAAAGACCACTGAGAATCCGGTCCATCCGATGTTAGATATCGGGAGACGTTTAGTAGCTATGGGAGCTGATTATATTGCTATACCCTGCATTACTGCACACTATTTTCATGATGTCTTATCCAGGGGCATTAAGGCCCCTGTCATCCATGCGATCCGGGAGACAGCTGTTTATCTAAAGAAACAGGGTATACGCCATGCCGGAATTATGGCTACTGAAGGGACGATTCATAGTGCTCTCTTTCAGAAAGAGCTGGAGGAATACGGGATTCTATCCGTATTGCCCAGCGATGAGAGCCAGCAGGCGATATCGGATATCATCTATCAGAACATCAAGGCGAACCAGCCTGTGGATTATACTAAATTTGAAGGAATATCCGAGCAGCTTCGATGTGACGGTGCCGAGGTGATCATTCTCGGTTGTACGGAACTGAGCTTAATTAAGCGGGATTTTAATATCGGACCGGGATATCTGGATGCGATGGAGGTACTTGCGATGCGTTGTGTAGTTCTTAGTGAGGCAAGGCTTAGAAAGGAATATGAGACGCTTATCACGGAACAACATGAATTATTGAAGGTATAGTGGAAAGGATAACAATGCAAAGAAATGTTTTGGAATATCTGGAACAAATCATGGATCAGGTTCCGGATAAAATAGCTTACGCAAATGAGAAGATGGGATATTCCTTCCGGCAGGTCTATGATTATTCCAGAGCAATCGGTACTTATCTCGCTGAAAAGAACTTATGCAAGGAGCCGGTTGTGGTATTTATGGGAAAGCATCCGGCTGAGATCGTTGCCTTTTATGGAGTAATCTATTCCGGTAATTATTATGTTCCGATTGATGAAGAGATGCCTTGGCATCGAATTGAACTTATCTTTGAGAATCTTAAGCCGAGAGCAGTAATCTGTGACAATAATACCTGCAAGCTGCTAAATCAACTATCTTATGAGGGAGAACTGCTGCTTTATGAGAATATGATAAATTATCCGGCAGAATCATCATTACTGGGAAGGATTCGTGACCGGCAGCTGGACACAGATCCAATCTATACTGTATTTACCTCCGGCTCCACCGGTGTACCGAAGGGAGTAATTGCTTGCCATCGCTCAGTGATCGATTATGTTGATACCTTATCTGAGTTATTAAATGTGAATCGGGAAACGGTATTCGGTGTTCAGGTTCCGCTTTATGTAGATGCCTGTCTTAAGGAGCTTTACCCGACTTTAAAATATGGAGCTACAGCCTATCTTATCCCGAAGAATTTATTTTCCTTTCCGCTACATCTGATTGAATTTCTGAATGAACATAGAGTCAATACTGTCTGCTGGGTTGTATCCGCTTTGACGATGATATCAGCCTTTGGAGCTTTAGAAAAGGAGGTGCCCAGATATTTGCATACGATTGCCTTTGGCAGCGAAGTTTTTCCGATGAAGCAATTTCATATCTGGAGAAAGCATCTTCCGAAAGCAAGATATATCAATTTATACGGGCCGACCGAAGCGACGGGTATGTCCTGCTACTATGAGGTGGACAGAGATTTCGCACTTGATGAGCTACTGCCCATCGGTAAGCCCTTTCCAAATAAAGAGATTATCTTACTGGATGAGAATAATCAACCATCCAAATTAGGGCAGGAAGGTGAGATCTGCATCCGGGGAACAGGTTTGACACTGGGATATTATAATAATTTTGATAAAACCAAAGAAGTATTTGTACAAAATCCATTAAATCATGCATATCCTGAACTGATCTATCGAACCGGAGACGTTGGAAAACTGAATGATCGTGGCGAGCTGATGTTTGTTTCCCGAAAGGACAATCAGATCAAGCATATGGGACATCGAATCGAGCTTGGCGAGATAGAAAGTGCTACAAATCAATTGGAAAAGATCAAAAGTGCTTGTGCTGTATTCGACCATATGAAAAAGAAGATCATTCTGTATTATGTCGGTGATATGACAAAAGCACAGGTAGCCTTATCCTTAAAGGAAAAGCTACCAAGATATATGATTCCGAACATCATCGAAGAGCTTGAAGAGATGCCGCTTACCTCCAATGGCAAGATGAATCGGGTGGTATTAATAGAGAAATATCAAAATAAAAATTAAGACATGGCGTTATGATGATCATGACTCATGCAGAGGAGGATTTATGGAAGTTATTCTTGAAATACTTAGCGGGCTGCATCCGGAAGTGGATTTTGAAACCTGCGTCACACTGATCGACGATAAGATAATTGATTCCTTTGATATTGTATCCATCGTATCTGATCTCAGTGATGAGTTTGATATTACAATCCCGGTGGAAGAAATTATCCCAAAAAATTTTAATTCGGCAAAAGCACTGTATGCCATGGTGGAACGCCTGACAGAGGAGTAGGTATGCTTTTTACATCCTATCGTTTTATCCTATTTATTCTTATATTATTCGTTGTTTATTATATCATACCAAAGAAAATGCAATGGATGCTATTACTGCTCGCCAGCTACCTGTTTTACAGTATAGCAGGGATACAATATCTAATCTATATTACGGCAACCACGCTATCCACCTATTTTATCAGCATCCGCTTAACAAAGCTGCAAACGGTTCAGAGCACTTATCTGAAGGAGCATAAGGAAGCATTGGACCGTGAAGAGAGAAAGGCATACAAAGCTTTAATGAAGCTAAAACAGAGAAGATGGCTGGTTCTATGTCTTGTAATTAATTTCGGAATACTGGCAGTGTTGAAATATTCGGATTTTACAATCACCAATCTGAATGGTGTCCTAAAAATATTCGGGACAAAGCCTCTGCCCTTAATCGGTTTTGTTCTCCCGCTTGGTATCTCCTTTTATACCTTCCAGACCATGGGTTACCTGATTGATATATATCGCGAGAAATACCCATATGAGCAAAATGTCTTCAAACTAGCATTATTTATCTCGTTTTTCCCGCAATTGATTCAGGGACCCATCAGTCGTTTTGATGATCTTAAGGAAACCTTATTTTCAGAACACATGGTGAATGGCAGGAACATAGCCTTCGGTCTGCAGAGAATCTTATGGGGATACTTTAAGAAGCTTGTGATAGCAGACCGATTATTGATCGCTGTGAATACGATCGTACGTAATCCGGAGGAGTTTCAGGGTGTCTATGTTCTGGTCGGTATGTTTTTCTATGCGATCACGCTTTATGCAGATTTTACCGGTGGAATAGATATAACGATTGGTGTAGCAGAGGTCCTTGGAATTCGGATCCGTGAGAACTTTGAGCGACCGTATTTCTCAAAATCCATCGCGGAGTACTGGAGAAGATGGCACATCACCTTAGGAACCTGGTTCAAGGAATATCTGTTTTATCCCATCTCGGTAAGCAAATCCATGCTGGAATTATCAAAAAACTGTAAAAAGAGTGTGGGAGAGTGGTTAGGGAGAAGGGTTTCCATCTACATCGCATCCATCGTTGTGTGGTTTATCACGGGGATCTGGCACGGGGCGGCCTGGAACTTTGTGGTGTGGGGATTACTCAACTGCTTCTTTATCCTTGCATCACAGGAATGCATTCCCTTGTATGAAAGATTTCATGCCAGATTTCATGTAAGACATACCTTCGTTTACCGGTTATTCCAAGTGGGACGAACCTTCTGGCTGATGAGCTTTCTTCGTGCCTTTGACTGTTACCGGGATGTTGGTACTACCTTCCGCATGTATACCACTCTGATTACCAGATGGAATTATTCCGAGCTGTTTCAGGGAGGATTAATGCGGCTTGGATTAACGATAGCGGATTATTTTGTATTAACATTGGCCGTTGTACTGGTTCTTGCAATCAGTCTGTACGGACGTTTCGGAAGCGTAAGAGAAAAACTAGCAGCAAGGCCATTGACGGTTCAATATGCTGCTTATGGGTTTCTGTTTTTAATGATATTAATCCTTGGAGCCTACGGAGTAGGATATGATGCCAGTCAATTCATCTACAGCCAATTTTGATAATGGGCCTTTGTCTGAGATAACATAAGCCAAGATACAGGAAAGAAAGGCAAATATGGAATGATAAAAAAAATGTTAATTCATATCGGAGCAATACTGGTTACGCTTTGTGTGCTGGTACTGTTACAGAGATTGCTTATGCCAAAATACATTTCAACCATTCATGAAGGCAATCTGATTAAGGAATATTATGATGAGGTTAAGGCACATGATGTGATATTCATCGGTGACTGCGAGGTGTTCTCCAATGTGTCTCCGATTACATTATGGGAGCAGTACGGGATCACCAGCTACATTCGCGGAAGTGCACAGCAGCTGATCTGGCAGTCTTATTATCTGCTTGAGGATACGCTGCGTTACGAGAAGCCGAAGGTAGTAGTATATAATGTGCTTGCTATGAAATACAATGAACCTCAGAAGGAGGCCTACAACCGTCTTACACTGGATGGAATGAAGCTGTCGGGAGCGAAGCTTCGTGCGATCAAGGCTTCCATGACGGAAGGAGAAGCCTTCCTTACTTACTTGTTTCCGATCCTTCGCTATCATTCCAGATGGAATGAACTGTCAGGGGAAGACATAAGATATCTGTTTCATCGGAAGACCCTATCCCATAACGGATATCTGATGCGTATCGATACCAAGCCGGTGACTGTTGTTCCGAAGGGGAAGA
>JAEZLZ010000075.1 GCA_023415055.1 Bacillota bacterium
GACATTTCCTGTAAGGCTATTATACTATATTTTAATACTTAATATATAGCTCAAACCTATATAAAATGGAATTAAGTCGGCATAACGGAATTTAAATTTACACTGGAATTTAAGTTTTCACTCAACCATGGTATTTCCGAACAATACCGAAGTAAGTGCAAACAAATTCCACTATCACAGTTAGATTTTTGCGAAACAAAAAACGAAGTAAATCATCACTTCGACTTATTCAGAAAATTATTTTACAAAATGAAGAGGATTGATCTGCGGCCGGTAGGAGAATGTTCTCCTGCCGGCTGCTTGTCATCCAAGGATCAATACGAATTTTTCTTTGATAACAGTTTATCCAAATAGATGGATTTTAACTGTGAACTCGCCAACACCTGCTTTATGGGCGGTAATCTAAGAATCACTCCAAACACTGCTGCCATGGCACGATGATTTGCAAATGCCTGATTATCAAAGATGAGATTTGGGAGGGTACCTTTTTCAATTGCCTGCAGTACAAACCGGTGGGTACTATTCACCGGTGTAATGACCTGAACCTCTCTTCTCACTAATTCGATAGCCTTTTTGTGACAACTGCGTACACAAACTCCACAACCAAGGCATATCTCCTGATCGATTATAGCTACCGCCTTACCCTCCAGCCTGCTTTGCATAGAGATTGCCAGTACCGGACAGGCCTTGGCACATTTACCACATCCCACGCATTCTTCCGAAATCTTAGGGATATAATTTGTAGTAGCCACCGGCTGCATCGGACTAAATTTTCTAGCTGCTTGTAAAGCTTCGCAGCAGCAACCGCAGCAATTGCAAATGAATGCCGGATCCTCACGTACGTTTTCCCCAATCTGAACCAGATTAGCGACGTAAGAGCTCTCTAATACATCCATAGCCTCTTTCTTATCAATTAATCTTGCATGCTGTCCGTGCTCTGCGAGGGAACGGGCGACATTTCCGAAGGTAAGACAAACATCTAGCGGAGCGTCGATCTCACATGGGTGACCTGCATGTAACATCTTATGTCTGCAATAGCAGGTTCCAAGACCCACATGAGAAGCCTCTTCAATGATATGACTCGCTCTTTCATAATCCAAAATATGAATCGTGTTATCCTTTGCCAAAACGGGCTCCTGAACATATACTCGTCCAAGATAAGTCTCTGTTGCAAAAAATAAGTCTTTTACAAAATCCTCTTCTACATTCATATATTGATAATACAATTCACTTAAGTATTTCTGATCAATATCACCTCTGGTACGCATCAATGCAAATTCAATAAATCCAGCCATTGGCGGAGGCATTACAAATTGACGTACCCCTTTATAATACGAATCCACCAATAATGCCTTTTCACATAGGTGCTCTAAAAAGGCTTCCGCTTTTCCTTCACTAGTATTCCAGATTTTCGCTGCCTTTTTTGCGGTAAACGGACGCACCGGCAATTGTGCGACTCTTCTGGCTTCCTTCTCAGTATATAGAACCTGCAGGATTTTATATAAGTTGTCTGTTGGTGGGGCACCTTGCGTAAACCAATTAATTCTTTCTTCTAAATTCTTATAGGCATCTTTGCTTGTAATATGTCCCATAATTTCCCCTTCCACATATTCTGTTTTGCATACATATTACTATAATATCAAATTGGGTAAAGACTTACCAGAAGAACAATATAACTATAAATCGACTATATATCTATACTACTTTCATTTCCTCCTCAGTGAAGTTTTCTGTGGTTATACAATTAAATTTAAAATCTCATTTTCACCAGAAACAGCAAATAAAAAAGAACAGGGAATCCAAGGATAGCAGATAGTATGGTGATGAGTGAAAACACTTCTTTCTCACTTCGTAATATAGACAATATCATCTTATACCCCAGGATACCAAGCAATCCTCCTAAGCTATTTAGAATGATATCATCAATGTCTGATACTCCGATGCCGAAAACCCCCTGAATGATTTCAACCAAGATACTCACAGTCAATATAAACAAGAAATTAACGACCGTTCTTTTATCTTTCTTCATTAATGGTAAATAGATACCAAGAGGAATGAAAATAACTATATTACCAACGACATTGTCAAAAGCATTTCTGAAATTATATGTGCTGCCAGATACATATTCCATAATACTACGAAAAGGAACAAGATTGACTGATCTAAAAATGATCCTTTGATTTTGAAACAGTTCCATAAACGAAGTCCTTGATAGAACTAATATTTTCAATAAAAAGTAAAGATAACAAATGAAAATACCATATAATAAAATTGTTTGAATTCTTTCTCGTTTCATCATTATATTCATGCCTTTCTTCATTGTCTGCAAGCATTAGGCTGCAGATACAATTCATCATTTTTCTATACTATTGTATACCACTAATGCATCGGTTATATTATACTGTTCTGAATAATGATTCCCATCCGCACCGGCAGAAATCAGAATATATTCTTCTTGTCCCACCTCGGCAAGGCTTGCCAGACATAAGCCTGCCTCATCCGTATAACCGGTCTTTCCTCCGATAATTTTTCCATCCGTAAGGCTTTGGCTTCCTAATCCTTTAAACATGGTGCTATAAAATGATATCCCATCCGGGTGCTTATTGGTTGGCGAGGTGAGATGATGGGATGAAGTAAATATTTCACGGAAGGTATCGTTTTGTAAAGCATAGCTAAGTAGAATGGATAAATCCTTGACCGTTGTGTAGTGGTTTTCATTGTGAAGCCCTGTCGTATTTTCAAAATGAGTATTGTTCATACCAAGTTCTACAGCCTTTTGGTTCATTAATTCCACAAAATTCTGCTCAGATCCTGAAATTTGATCCGCCAGACCAATGCAGCACTCCGCACCACTTGGCAGCATGACTCCGTATAATAGATCGACTGCAGGAACCCTCTCACCCGGTTGAAAACCTGCCATCGATGCATCCGCTTCATATAATCCCTCAAACATAGCATTCGAAAGTTCGATTTCTTCCTTGAGATCTGTTAGATATTCTATCGCTACAAGGGTAGTCATCATTTTTGTCAAGGAAGCAGGATAGATTTTGTCCTCACTATTCTTTTGTACCAGGACAGTATCATCTTTTAGCCGAATCAGAATCGCATTGGGACTGTTCAGTTCATTCAAAGATACCGAAACCGTAGGCTCCGGTTCCAGTGATGGAGTAGGCGATGATATTCTATCGTCAGCAGGAGTAGATGTTACCTTAACCGGAAAATAAGGTGAAGAGGAATGATCGTCATATTCATTTTCCAATATTAAATGGTTTAGCATAAAAATGGTTGCTTTGCTTACAATAGCCACAAGGATGACTATAAAAATCATTGCTAAAAATATACGTATTCCTGACTTTCTTCTTTTTACTTTCCGTACCATGATAGACAGCTCCTTATTAAGTGATAGTATTATTCAATGCTTATTAAGATAATACCGCAAAGCAGGAGCCCATTTCCTTTGATTTTCTGATTAAAATCTTACGGTTTTCTTATGGCTTCTATATATTACACATACAAATCAATAGACTACCTAGTGAATCATAATTCAACCAATGTAATTAGAATCTTTCTCATGTTATAAAAGGTACAAAAAAAGCTAATCACACTGTGTTGTTTTCACAAAGTAATTAGCTTAATTATGGATCTTGATTTACTCCCATTCCGATTAAGAATATAAGCATACAGTTTAATGTACGATCTGTACGGAATTCACTAGTTTCCCTTCTGTGTAAAGATGAGTTGCACAAGAAACACAGGGATCAAAGGATCGAATTGTTCTACCAATTTCTTTGGGTGCATTAATATCACTTACAGGCATTGCAATAAGTGCCTGTTCAGCAGTTCCTTTCCAATTCTTACTGCTTCGGGTAGAAAGATTCCAAGCAGAGGGAGTTATAATCTGATAAAATGAAATAACTTGATTACTAATTTTTAACCAATGTCCTAAGGCACCTCTCGTTGTATCAGTTAATCCTTTTCCCATTGCATTATCAGGAATTGAATACTCTTCTTGTACTGAGATGCCCGGAATTAGATTATCAAGTAATCTGTTTATTATGGATGCTATTTTCCTTGCTTCCAGAACTCGAGCAATCGTCCGATCCATAGTTGATATTCCATTTTTATATTCACCAGAAAGCCATTGTCTAGCCAAAGGCCCAGTCTCAAAGGGCAGATCATTATATCTTGGTGCCTTTACCCAGGAATAAGCCAAGGGCTTACTCATGTCAGCTTCCTGTGGATCCTCGTAAGGTTTATTCCTACTTTCTCCATCTTTATACCAAGCATAATCAACTTCCTCCGTTATATTTTCAGGAGAAAATACACTAGTACTTCCATCGGTATATACAAGAGGATTCACGTATAAGGTTCCTAACTCCTTATAACCATCAAAGCAACCAAAGCTCAGAAGATTTCCATAACCTCCACCCATAGAAAAATAATCCCCATAATAATCAGCAATGGTATAAACATCAGGAAGCATTTTATCATTAATGAAATGTTGAATCGTGTTCAAAATAGATTTTAACTTAATGATTCTATCTGTGGTTGCCTGCGTTGTGATACCTCCTACAAAAATACCATGGTTATGTGGTGCTTTACCACCAAGTACAGCAAGCATTTCGTGTGCACTTCGGCTAATTTCAAGTGAGTCAAAATAATCTTTGACTAATTTGTCATTCTTTTCCTTTGGCAACCTAAAGTCATTATGCTCTGCCTGGAAAAGCGGATAATCTTCCGGTAGCTTTACAAAATCCGGAATGGTATATTGATAAAAATGGCGGACATGGTTTTGTAAGAATTCACATCCATGAATGATGTCTCGTAAATACCTACCTTGTTCCGATACGACAATACCCATTGCATCCTCCAATGCAAGTGAGGAGGCTATGGAATGTGCAGTGGAACATATACCGCAAATTCGTTGCGTAAAGTAAATAGCATCCAGTGGACTTCTACCTACTAGCATCTTTTCAAAGCCACGAAATAAAAGCCCTTCCGTTTTAGCATCAATTACCTGGTTATTTCTGATGTCTGCTTGGATTTCCATAAAGCCGCTGATCCGTGTAACCGGATTAATGATAATCTTCTTTTCCATATGCCACCCCATATCTGTTGCTGTTTTTACTTCGTTGATGATTCATCCTACTCTTCCCTCATGTAATATCATAACTAATAAAGGGTTCCATGAAATCAGGAAAGCCAAATTGAGCACATCCGATACAAGGAGTGTCGTCCTCTACCGGCCAATTAACATATTGATTCCATTGTCTGGTTGGGCAGTCGATGGGGGTTACCGGTCCTCGGCAGCCCAATTTAAACATACAGGTTTTATCGCCCAATTTCTCTGCAAAGATTCCTTGGTCAAAATAGGATCTTCGTGGACATCGATCATGAATTAGTGTACTGTAAAACAAAAGAGGTCTATCCCAACGGTCAAGTTCCGGTTCTCCATAAAGCAGAATATGAGCTAATGTTCCCATGAACCAGTCTGGATGACATGGGCATCCCGGAAGTTTGATGACTCTTCGATTCAATATGCTCTGTACGCTTACACATTCAGCCGGATTAGGTCTTGCAGCAGAAACACCTCCATGGCTGGCACAAGCGCCAATAGCAATAACATTAGTTGCTTTCTCTCCTAGAATTTTAACAGCATCGAGTGCAGTGATCCATTCATTGTTGAAGCGTCCGATGATGTTATACAGACCATTATTCTTCGTTGCAACAGCACCTTCTACCGCTAGGATAAAATCACTTTCTTGAACCTGAAACAATTGCTCCATTGCAAACTGCCCTTCGCTTACTAACAGACTATTGCTATAGATAAAGTTCGTCATCTGAGATATCAAGTACTTAAAATCAGGATTTGAACCATCCAGAAGCGATATGATATTACCCGAACATCCGGTTAGTTCAAGCCATACGAAGTTCCTTTTCCGTAAAGTACCCTGTTTCATTTGCTGTTTGACTGAATCCACAAGAGCTGACGTACTTATCTTGGTGTAACATTCAGGACAGATATTGTAGCCATCACTCATTTATACACCAGCTTTCCAACTACTTTTAGCTTATTTAATATCGGCTGACCTGCATGGCAGGAAACAAATTCACTGGTTAAATCTTTCCCTGCTGTCAGACCGAAATGAGTTGCTGCTGCCCAAGCAGCAGTATTCGTAACCTCATAAACAGTACTGTCTACCGCCACATAGGCTGGATTACCATTCTTTCCATCAAAGCTTGACAACTCTTGCAATGTAAATGTCGGCTGAACTTCTGGAGTTGTTGGCTGGACAGGAAAGGATGACTGGTCACTAGGGTATTCTTCCGGTGGATACGGCAAAGGCTGTGGTTGTGTATCTATGATTGTATTATTCGCTTTCATTGCATTCTCAAGGATTAATATTTTATCTCTCAAGTGATTCAATACTAAATTTTTTGTATAATCGAAGGGTATTAGGTATAATAGGTTTAGATCATAATTGATATCCTCGAATATTTGGTTTAGGTTTTCACTTGATAAATATTGAGTACTCATATTCCCCCCATAAGAAATAAAACATAATCAGTATATTCTTAGCTAATCAATTCCGTTCGAAGCGTCTGCCATAATCTCAAAACCGCCTCCGATTACTAACTCCTCTGTAACTATTTCTTTTAGTAATTTCTCTGTATTAAGACAGATATCATTGAATACTATTTTTAGATCTTCACTCAATTCAAATCCAAATCCAATTTTACCCACTTCTATTCCAATAAAATAACCGTGGATAGACTTTGTATAGAGCTGTATTAAGTCAAAGATACTCATATCGTGCTGAAAGCTTGTTTCCCCATAGGATCGAATTGCTTCTGCTAACTTACAATGGTAAATACTTCCGGTCACTCTTCCTGAATAGACTGCATCAAGAATAATAATAAAGTCTTCTTCGTTTAGTCTTTGAAAACAAAACTGTATATCCGTCTCCAAAATAATTACTTCCATATCCAAGGTCATAAGCCTGTCTTTTAGGTTTTCAAGAACTGCTATCGCAATTCCGTCGTCCATCATTAGCCTGTTACCAATTCCAAATAATTTAACCATAATAGGAACAACTCATTAAGTTTTACAAAACTATTAGTCAATTAATTGTATATGCATAATACAAACAAAAAAGTATAAATAATTATAAGTACTTTCTTGGTTGAAAATGCAATCATTTTATCATGATTGATAGATTAATAAATCATACAGAATTTCAGACACGGTCTATATCGCTATGGTCAACGACACAAAAGGAGTATCTTCATTCGAAGATACTCCTTTTGATTTTTAGATAATAGTTATTTACTTCATTATATTGCACTTTAATTCTGTCAAAGCATTCTTCCATCGTTTCTTTCTTTAATCCTGATAATGCGGCTTCTATATCGTTTGCAAAATCGTTCGGAATATAGGCTTCTTTTTGACTTAGCAGTCGTCCAAGACTTCCTTTTTCATTTAACATATACATCCCGTTTATTGCATACAGAACCTGCAGCAAACTGATAGCACAGCGAAACAGAGAACCGGCGGCGTAGAGTACGTCTCCTTTTCCGATTGCCTTCTTTCCACACTGCATAGAGAACTCACATTCCCATAAAAATTTCTCTATGGCAGCCTTTTGATAACTATGTGGGATATTGATGAGCCTCTTTTTTTGATCCGGGATAATACTGTTATTATTGCATAAAATCTTACAGTAAGCTACCTCTCCCATGTAAATAGAATTTACAAATCCAAAGGGATGACCGCATTGATAGTCAACTGTAATTTTTCCGTTGATACAATCATCAATCACTGTAATAACCTTACGGGTATCTCGAAAGAGAATATCCACCGCTATCCCGTCTATTTTCAACCATCCTCCGCCATTGATCCAAGGTCCCCATTCTCCGGGACTCATTATTATATTACTTCGGTGTTCATCATCAATAGCAGTGACCTTTATTCTAAAGCTGGAAAGGTCAAATAAAGCCTCATTATAATAGATTCCGATATCGATATCGGAATCTTTATTTGCTGTACCCGTAGCGCGGGACCCACCCAGAACAATGGCGTCAATTCCAGCTACCTCACTCAGGGTATTTATAATTAGTGACAGGATATGATCTATTCTATACGACATACAATTCTCTTCCTCTTTTCATAGTATTCTTGTGCCTGACTACTTAAGGTATCAAGGTAACCTAAAGTGAATCTTGATTTTTTCCAGCACTATTCTTCTTCTACACCACGTAAGGGTGATCAAAGCGCTTTTCGTATGCATTATTTTCTTTCAGTTGTCGATCCCAGAAAAAGTTAACAAGACCAATTTTAGAAAATATGCGAAAGAGAACAACAGTCCTCTTATTAAAATGTATCGGCGTTGCCAGTTGTTGGATGTCAGCCGGATTAAAGATCCCATCATTCATCAAATTTACGATGGTACTTATCATGGGCTCCATCATTTTCTCTTGTGCAACGGGCGGCCTCAGCTGCATGCCTTCTACTCCACCCTTAATCGCTGTACCCATATACTTTCTACCTAATCTAACAGCCAATTGCTCAAAATATGCCTGGAGATAGTGGGACTGGCTGCTTTCCGGAAACCCGGATTGTACAAAAAAGCTGATACTCCCTTCGGAGGGTTTCAGTTTCTCAATAAATCTCATGACATTAGAAGGCATTGCGTGAACATATAGAGGCATAAAGAACATAACATGTTTCTCATTAGGAAAGGAATCTGTCCAACTCTCCCATTGATCTTTCTGCTTTAAATCACGAATCTCAACTCGATGATTAAGAGTTTCAGCAACCTTCTTCAGTATAATTGCTGAATTACTACCGCTTCTTCTGGGAGAACCATTGTAAATAACCAGTTTATCCATGGGTTCACTCGGTGCAATATTTGTAACCGAATTTTTTGCTTTTCTTGATTGCAGCTGATGTAATTGAAAACCATCCTTCATGCGGTAGGCTTTTGATTGAAAATGGTAAGCCGTACGATACAAATAATCCTCGATCACCTGCTCTTCCTGCTTTGTTAACCCATTACTGTCAAAGTAAAATACCATATCCGGGTATCTCTTATATCTGGTAACATGGTGACATTCTCCATCAACAATTTTTATATATGGATGGTAGTGAGGTATTGTTCTATCCAAAAAGGCCTTCGCATTATGGTTGATAAATCCTTGTGCTGTATCCATTAATAGAATTACGGTATCACTATTGATATAATCAGAATAACTCTCCGCCATTTTATCCTTCATTGCGCATCTGCCGGGAGTCTTGAGCCAGCAGCTCCAACAACCAATACATGCATGGATGGATTGATCATCTAATTTAAGTATTTTCAAAGGCTCATGATAAAGGTTTTGAACGGTTTCATAAAGCTCACTATCTGTTTTCTCTCTTAAATCAAATAAAGTTTTCATCACATTATCCTCACAACTTGTTATTTTTTCATCATTCCATGCCATTCTCGTTCATTCGGTTATTATGAAATTACTGGAATTATATACTAAAAAGTTACTTTATTCAATGCTCATTTTTTATAAAATTTACACCCAGTCTTCAACAACAATCTTTCGTGCAGAAAAAATCCCCTCCATTTTGAAATGCATCTCATTTATCTGTCATTCCTATGAGAGCACCTCAAGATCGAGGGGAATGCTATGGTTGAAAAAATACAAATATGACTATTAGTATTGTTAATCCGATAAATTTACATACCGGATGCAACCGGACATTTTTCGTTCGAGTGTTGGCTATTGTATTTGCACTGATTATCCTTGGTTAAGACAAGATGCGGACATTTTCCGTCCGGAAGCAGATGGTGATAGGGACATGCTTCAAATGAAAACCCTTCTTTTAAAACTAAAGTCTCTACATCCTTACGCTTTAGTTTAATACCCACGATATAGATGGATAAAGCCAATACAAACAGGTATATGATAATGACAGGTACACTCAGCCAAGCTTTCGGTGCAGCCTCATAAACCGTTAAAGTACCGAAGAAGAGGAAGATAAGTCCGGGGATCCACTTCATATACTTGTCAGGAACATTCTTGCACATCCATGCACCACCAAGTATTCCTATGGCGTCCGCAATCAGCATACCAATCGTAGTTCCTGCCAGGATCCATAAGGGTGAGTTGCCATCTGCTGCGATAGCGATTGTCATTAGCTGTGTTTTATCACCCATTTCTGCCAAGAAGAAAGCTATCGTAACTGTGAGTACCGGACCGAATTTGCTTTTCTTTTTATCTTCGTCCTCGTAAGAATCTCCTCTTAGCGTCCATAACCCAAATACCAAAAATGCAAAACCAGCGACCAGTTTTACTGTATCCATTGGTATCAATGAACTCAAATAAGTACCGACAATTACTGCGAGTCCATGGTTGAATATCGTTGCGATAAACACCCCAAGCATAACCTGTCTTGCCTTATATTTACTTGCCATTGCCATAGCAAGTAATTGAGTTTTGTCGCCCATTTCAGCAACGACGACGAGAAGCATAGCTTTAATTAATATTGCCATTGAAAACCCTCCTAGGTAAAATAAATTGAAACAAATCATATTGTCCTTGGATCACTATTGCATCAAAGATTATGATGAGTGTTTTCTGAAATAGGATGCTATTCCTACCGCATAAAAAAAGACTTTTAACACAATAGCAATGCTACTGTGCTAAAAGTCTCACTTAACATAATGATGTCAGATAAAGCCAGACCCTTCGGTCAGTATGTTGACTTTATCACCCCTGTGGGGCAGTTACTCCCTTTTAACAGAATATGAATATATTTTCGACTTATATATTAACATTCTTACGTCAATTTGGCAAGCACTTCCTACAACCAATTTTTGTAGGATTACTCTATCCCAAATAATTCAGCAGGATATTGAGTGCTGATTCTACAGCTTCATTTCCTTCATCAAATCAAGGAAAGCCTTAAGTGCTGCAGACATCCATTTGGTTTTATGATAAAGGACTTGCGTAAATATGGTGAATTCCGGTCCCATCCAATTTAATCTTATCAGCCGTCCTTGCTGAAGCTCTTCTTCGACAGCTGTCTGTGGCAGAAATGTGATGCCCATTCCACTCAAAACAAGTTGTTTAATTGCCTGAACATTGCCGGTTTCTATCACGGAACGAGGTTTTATATTATATTGGGACAGAATCGAATCAAAAAGTGCCCGATAACCGCAGCTGGCTTCTGTTAATATCAGGGGCTCACCCGATAAGTCTTTTGGATAGATATTTTCTTTTTGGGTAAAGGAATGCTCGGGCGAACAAAAGAGAGCCATTGGTTCTGGATTCTGTAATGCTGTAACGAAATCATTATCAGTTATTTTTTGATCAACAAAAAAGGCGATATCGATCGTATTCTCCTTTAATGATCTTAAGAATTCCGCTTTCGAACCGAATTTCATCAATATCTCAACCTCAGGATACCTTGAGCGATATTCTTTCAATAGTTTGGGCAGCCTTGTCACACATAAGGATTCGACTGCGCCAATAATAAAAGGACCTCTGGGTATCTCAGAGTTGTTAGCAATATTTTTTATATCATTTGATAGTGTCAACATCTGTTCCGCCATTGGCATCAGCTTCTTTCCTTCCGGAGTCAATGTAATATTGTGACCTAAGCGTTCAAATAACCTCACCTTCAACTCCTGTTCAAGCAATTGAATTTGTGAGGTAATTGAGGATTGAGCATATCCCAACTCGAGTGCAGTTTTAGAAAAGCTCTGTAGTTTTGCGGCTGTTATAAAAGTATTCAATTGTCTTAAATCCATTATGTTCACCCTCTTATCAATTATATCGAATATTTATATTGAAACTATCAATTTTACAAAGGATATACTCTATGATACCATACGATCAGATAGTTCGAAATATCAAATTTAAAATCAAAGGGGTTTTTAGTATGAACGAATTTATGAAAAACAATCAGGAACTAATTCAATTGATTGATGAATGGGAACCCATATTATCACGGCTTCCGGAAGATATTTTGACAGAAAGAAGGAATCGTCAAAACAGGAACATTAAGCAGATTATCGGACATATGATTGATTCAGCTTCTAACAATACACATCGGATTATACATTTACAGTATCAAGCCAGTCCTCTGATCTTTCCCGATTATGCTAATCTTGGTAATAATGACAAATGGATTGCAATACAGAATTATCAAGATGAGCAATGGATCGTTCTGGTTCAATTGTGGAAATACTCTAATCTTCATCTTGCCCATGTCATTAACAACGTATCAATAGATAAATTAGACAATGTATGGATAAGCGCACTAAATGATGAGATCTCACTTAAAGCAATGATTGATGATTATTTGAGGCATTTCCGGCTGCATTTGAGTGAAATTGAGGATCTGATCAAAATCGTATAAAGTAACGGTCTCCGCTAGGCTCGTTATATGTGTGGATGTCGTTGGTACCTGCCATCGAATCAGAAAACACTTCCTTATAAGTTCTTATTCACAATTTCTTTTAAAGCAGGTAAGACATCTTTTTCAAACCATGGGTTTTGCTTCAGCCAGCCAAGATTTAATGGGGACGGATGTACTAACGGAAAGAAAACCGGTAAATATTTTTGAAAATTTCTCACTGTCTCAGTCAAACTATTCTCACGTCTTTTATTTAGATAGTATTTCTGTGCATAGCTACCAATTAGAATTATTGTTTCAACCTTTGGCATCTCGTCCAGTAAACGCGGATGCCATTTTTCTGCAAAGCCTTTTCTAGGTGGGGCATCCCCGGTTTTCGCTTTTCCAGGATAATAGAAATCCATAGGCAAATGAGCAATGCGATTCGTAGTATAAAATATCTCGCGAGATACTCCCATCCACTCTCTTAATCGGTCACCGCTTAAATCATTCCAAAATAATTGAGTTGCTTCTGCTTTACGTCCCGGCGCTTGTCCAACGATAGCTATACGAGCATCTACCGAAGCTTTAAATAATGGTGGGATTCCCAATTTGGTATAGGCTTCGTTTGTTGGATCGGTCATAATTTCTTGTTTGATTTGATCAAACGTCATTCTGTTTCACTTCCATATATTTTTCTATATCACTTTATCTCTTTCGATTGCTCTTTCCATACGTAACATCAAGCGTGATCGAAGTAATAAGAGAACTTACAAATGCAGCTAGCAATAAAACTCCCATTACAAATCTGCCTAAGGACTGAAAGCTCTCACTTGTCACACTATACATTGTAATAAAATTGTATATCATAAAAGGAAACAAAACAATTGCAGGTATATATTTCACATATCTACATTTCTTAAATAGCAGATTTAGTACAAAAGTGATTATAATCGTTACTATGGAAATTATAATCAATATGATACCAAAATTCATAAGAACCCCCCCTCTTTATTCTTTTATGATTAGACGTATAGAATTACTGATAGGTTCCATAATTCAGCGGTTTATCTTTCGTTCAAAAAATCAAAGAAAAGGTTGAGTTATATGATCGCGCATCATGCCAGAACTTAAGATATACTTTATGCTCACTCCCTGCGCTACCAGTCGGATGAGCCTTTCTTTTGCAATTTGATACTGCTCAAACAGCAGCAGCTTTTCACTAAGATTCTCATATACTTTCCAATATCCGGAATACAGTGACTTCTGACCATGATTGACGATAAAGCCCATGACATCTTCTATGGGATAGCCTAACAACAACCCCAGTTCATGAGGAAACGCTTTCAATCCCTGCATATTACCCTGATATCTTTTGGAAAGCTCCATAAGGATGCTGGTCAGCTCATACTCCTGATACCCCAGGATCCGCAGCAGTTTTTGATTCTCTTTCTTACACAGATATTGCTCCAATTTCTCCCTGTCATAGACCAAAAAAACCACTTTTCTGGCGGATGCATATAGTATAGAAAGGGATAATGCAGTTTCCCGAAATGTATCCATCACTCTATCAGTATCTTCAAGATCCATGATCAACATATTTGATATCTTAATACCCATGAATAACGGGGCACATTGCAGTGCCATCTGGGTATTCAATTCTTTTAAATCCATCACTGCAAGAATATCTATTAAATCCGGGCTCATATATCCGCTCCTTTCATCAAAATACACCTACTTCCGAAGCGGTTTATCCATCCGGGCAGCTCAACAATTGTATGAGCTTCCTTCTGCTCTTTTGTTGGCAGTGTACTTATTGCTTCTTCGCTTATAATACAATTTCTGCTCACAAAATATTCATACTCCGGTTAGGTAAATGTTCTTTATAAAATGATGAAAGGTGTTTTTCTATCTCAATAGCGATTGAAGATAAAGGTGAACATCGGATTTATTAGACCCAAGAGGTTCAGTGGCAAAATTCTGAGTTTATCTCATCTAACAAGCCTTCTTTTATCATCTAATAATCTTTCCTTATTTGGTTTGGTATCATCCATTAAAAAGCTAGCCCAATTATGTCCAAAGTTATCGGCATTTTCTTGCCAGTACAACAGTCGGTCATAATAGTAATCTATCTTTTCACAGACTTGCTTTGAAAAGTTATCTTTTCCGTATTTATAAACCAATGCAGTCAATTCATACATTGGAAACCCAATAGCATGTGTTTCAACATGTACTGTGGCTCCGGCGTGTCCGATAGCATGGCAATAAGCAGCATATTCGCTGTTATCCATTTCCTTTGCTGCAGCATGTGCATCTAAAATAGCCCTTTTTGCTATAGGCATTTTGATATTCCCCCTCGCCCAGTCTTCACAAAGCTCTAAGCATTTTCTAGGCCTGGTTTCATTGGGATACTTTGCTTCAATCTGTTCCAAAGGTAGTTTTGCACAATCCAATGCCCATAGCACAAGAGTTCGGTGATTTTGCAATTGAATAAGTTTTATCAAATCTTGCAAGCATTGACTGTCACGAGAAAACAATATTTTATTTTTTTCTTTAATTTAATTTCCACATCTGAAAACATGATATTAATATCCTCCAACAAGAAATAATCTTTCGCTTTACCTTCCCCGATCGCTTCCGCTAATCAATATACCCTAAATAATCAAGAGCAAGTTGTACATGCAACGCCGTACCGTATTTCATGTAATCCTCATCAATTTTAAATTTCTCATGATGTGGGAAGTAGATCGCTTCCTTTTCCTCATTTTTATATCCAATAAATGCATAGGCTCCTTTCGCATGTTGGAAATAGTATGGCATATCCTCGGATCCCATATAGGGTGGTATAGTTATATTTTTACCTTCTCCAAAGATCTTTGTACAGCTAGCGTCAGCAATCTTTGCTAATTCATCATCATTGCAAAGACTAAGTGCGCTTTCTTCAATAATCACATCCACCTTAATCTCATAAGCATCCGCGATAGCCTTTGCATGCCGTTTTATCGCATCATGAGCAATTTGTCTAACCTTTTTTCTTTTTTCCAGTAATTAATGACTTTCTCAGGATGTTGGATAGGTATGATCTTCAATTTTGTCACAATCTATCTCCTCTCTTATCTATACATTACACCCAGATAAAAGCCATTCAATAACTACTTACATAGCTCAATAAATTCCTTAGCACTTTGTGTTATGAATTTACTTTTATGATAAATAATACTGAATTTACGATTCAGTATTATGTTTTTTAATTTAAATTGATTGATTTCCTTTCGGTCAAGATCATCCTTGACTAATAAATATGGTAAAACCGAAATGCCTAAATTTGCCTGTACTGCTCTAATAATTGCTTGAGTACTAGTACTTTCCCATATAGGGTCAATTTCAATACCATGCAATGTCATCACACTGTCAAAAATCTCACGCCCAGCACTACCGATTTCTCTCAATATAAAATTTTCTTTTTGAATTTGAGTTACTTCAATATCCTCTTTATCTGCAAGAGGATGGGAATTAGAGCATATCATAATTAGTTCATCCTCACGAAACTGTTGTTCAACAATAAAGGGGTTATGCACAATGCCTTCAATCAGGCCAAGATCAATTCTATTTTCAATAATATACTGCTGTATTGAATCTGAATTATCAATAATTACTTTTACCTCCATACCGGGAAATTTTTCTTTAAATGCTTTAATGTATTCCGGTAGAAGATAGTTGCCAATTGTAATACTTGCTCCAACGCGTATCATACCGCTGGCATCTAGGTTTTTTACTTCTCTTTCCATATCTTCAAATGAACCAACGATGTGAGTTGCATATTGCAGTAAATGCTTACCAGCCTCCGTAATATATAATCTTTTCGCTATACGATCAAAGAGTTTTATTCCATAATATTTTTCTAATTCTGATATTGCAAGACTGATAGAAGGTTGCACGATAAAAAGCTTTTTTGCTGCAGCTGTTGTACTCCCTGTTTCGCAGACAGCTATAAATATCTTCAAATGCCTTAGCGTCATGATATTACTCCTTGTTTATAGTAAATTACTATGATCTTTATATAATTATACTATTTTACATATATAATTTCAAACAATATAATTTAAACAAGGAGGTTTGAAAATTTGAAAAAGGATAAACAGCTTTATTGGAAGTTATTTAGTAACACTTTTTTTCTAAGTGCATTTACTTTTGGTGGAGGGTATGTAATTATTTCACTTATGAAAAGGAAATTTGTAGATGATCTTAAATGGATCAGTAATGAAGAAATGTTAGATTTAACAGCTATCGCGCAATCCTCACCCGGAGCCGTTGCTGTAAATGCATCCATCCTATTAGGTTTTCGTATCGCGGGTTTCTTAGGTTCAATCGTCAGTATCGTAGGTACGATATTACCACCCTTGGTCACTATTTCCGTTATTTCTATCTTTTACACAGCATTCCGAGAAAACATAATTATCAGCGCTGTACTAATGGGTATGCAAGCCGGAGTTGCTGCTGTTATTACCGATGTCGTACTAAACCTTGCCGGTAATATTGTAAAAGAAAAGAATATCATTCGTATTCTTGCAATGATTGGATCATTTATCGCGGCCTATTTTCTAAATATAAATGTAATGTTTATTATTTTAATCTGTGGTTTTATCGGTGCTCTTAAGATACCGGTACATAAAAGAAAGACAGAAAGATATGGTGATGTCCGATGAATTTTCTTAACTTATTCTGGAGTTTTTTTCAAATAGGTCTTTTCAGCTTTGGAGGAGGAATGGCTTCTCTTCCACTCATACAAAATCAGGTAGTGGATCTTCATCATTGGCTTTCTATGACGGAGTTTACAGATTTAATCACAATTGCAGAAATGACTCCCGGTCCTATTG
>JAEZLZ010000102.1 GCA_023415055.1 Bacillota bacterium
GCCTAAAGGACATCATGAATCGGTATACGTTCGACAGTTTCAAAGTGGACGACAAATACCAGCAATCCATGAAATCATTAGCGCAACAGTTCCTAGTCGACAATAACCGCAAATGGTTTCTCGCATGTGGACAAGTTGGTTCTGGCAAAACACATATCTGCACAGCAATAGCCGGTGAGTTTCTAAAGCAAGGAATGGAAACAAGGTACATGTTGTGGCAGGACGAGGTTATCAAGCTGCGATCTTATGTGAACGATGATGAATCGTATTACCGAATCATGAACCCGTACAAGCTAGCAGAAGTCCTGTACATAGACGACCTGTTCAAGGTTCAACAAGGCAAGGATGTTCCGCAAAGTGATGTCAAGATCGCTTTCGAACTGCTGAACTACCGCTACAACAACCCGAATCTTGTCACGATCATCAGCACAGAACACGACATTGATAGGCTATTGTCAATAGACGAGGCAGTCGGGAGCAGGATATACGAACGATCAAAAGACTATTGCGTTGTCATAGCTCCTGACAAAAACAAGAATTATAGGTTAAGGAAGTGATAATGTGTATACCCACCGCTGCAAAATTTATTCCTGCCCGATTGTAAATGACGGTAGGCTCACTGCACCGCATGGGCGGCGGTGTTGCTATTTCTGCCCCGATAAAGCAGAGTGTCCCGAAGCATGCTTGAACAACCCATTATCTGCAAGCGAAACCAGCCAGATACCATGCGGGAAGTATTATACACATTTCACAGAGAGGGAGGAAAAAGATGATATTCGCAGTTGACCCTGGCACTTATGAATCTGCCTATTGCATTTTGGACAGTGAAAGCCTGAAACCAATAAAGTTTGGCAAGGTACAGAATGATGAACTGTTGGCCAGAATCATAAGCACCGACGTTGTGTTAGGCAAAGACCATTTTTCAATCGAAATGATTGATTCATATGGGATGGCTGTCGGAAAAGAAGTGTTTGACACTTGCGTATGGGTAGGGCGGTTTACGCAGGAGGCAATCAAAAAGTATGAATCCGTGGAATTTATTTACCGCAAGGATGAAAAGTTGAACCTGTGCGGGACGATGAAAGCAAAGGACAAGAACATACGGCAAGCATTGATTGACAGGTTCGGCGTTGTCGGCACAAAGAAGAACCCCGGCTGGTTCTATGGTGTGAGTGCAGATGTATGGTCGGCTATTGCGGTAGGCGTTACTTTTTACGACAAGCTAATAGGTAAGTACAAAGCATAGCATACTTTCGCTACGAGCCCGAATTTCAAGATTAAAACAAAATATAGTGTAACTTAATTGGCGTTCCAGAAACGCCTTAAACAGCCTTAAAACGCAAAAGAAAGGGATTGATAAAATGCCAAGGTACATTGATGCTGATAAAATTGATGCAACAGATTTTATTGATTGTGAAAATCAGTTTGATTGCCAAAAGATAATTGACAGCCAACCAACCGCCGATGTTGAGCCTGTGGTGAATGTGGAGTGGAGACATATCAAAACGCATCCGGAATCAGGGTTATATATGCATTATTGCTCGAATTGCGATTATGAGATTGATGGACTTGCGGAAAAATGCCCACACTGTGGCGCTCATATGAAAGGATGTGCTGACAATGCGTGATTATCTATTCCGAGGCAAACGCAAAGACAATGGCGAGTGGGTGTATGGCGATTATTCTATTCTGAATGAATATGATGGAAAACCGCATCCTGCTATTTGGATAAATGCCACATTAAATTATAAAGTCATCCCCGAAACCGTCGGGCAGTATACGGGGCTGACGGACAAGAATGGGACGAAGATTTTCGAGGGGGATATTGTTGGCACAGATATTGCAAGACCATATCTCATTGTTGAGTTTCGTGACGGATGCTTTATGTTCAACTGTAACGATGGGGGCGATGACTATTATGACATTATGCTTCCAATTCTTAAAGATGCTCAAACGCAATATGAGTATGGAGAAGTCATCGGCAACATCCACGACAACCCAGAGCTGATTGGAAAGGAAGGCGAGTAAATGTCTCGACTTACAATGTTTAGCCTAAAGCTACAAATCGCCTTGCATAAAATCGAATATTGTATTCTCGAAATAATTCGCAAACCGATACATGCGATTGTAGTGGCAACGGATAAATACAATGACGCAAACCACACAACATTTGATGAATAAGGAGAAAAATATTATGAGAACTTGTAAAGACTGCATCCACTTTTCATTGTGTGAATACAACAATGCGATTGGAGCTATTGCTTTTACGGATGCTGACAAATGTGCGGAGTATGAGGATAAATACAGATTCCTTGAAATACCAGTCGATGCGGAAGATGCTGGCGAATTCTACAGAGCTATGAAATCTCCAGATTGCTGTAATGAAGATCATTGTGAAAATTGTGCATTCGACAGAGAAGATGGCTGTGTGTTTAAGCCTTACGTAAGCAAAATATCGGCAGAACGTTATTGGAAAGCTGTATGCATTGTATCAAACGCAGAAACTTCTAGAGAAGCAGCCGAAGCTGCATTGAAGGAGCGTGATGGAAAATGAGCGAGTGGATCAGCGTTGAGGATAGGTTGCCGGATAAACCGTCAGATCCGTTCCGAGCAAGAGAATGGTTCAAAGTTAAGTTTTTAGACGGAACACTTGGTGAAACGGCTTTTGAATTTAACAACAGGCCAAATCAATTACTGAAGTGCGGTTTTTGGAGAAACAGTGTGCATGGAGAAGTCACCCACTGGATGCCGTTGCCTGAACAACCGAAGGAGCGTGAACATAATGGATAGAGCAGAGGCAATTGGAGCATTAAAAGGACTTTGTATGCTTTCTGGAACTTATGCAAAAGAAGCACTTGACATTGCAATTTCCGCATTGCAGGAACAGGAGTGCAAGGAAAATCCCAAGCCGCTGACGCTGGACGAACTGAGACAGATGGATGGGGAGCCGGTGTGGGCTAAGTTCAAGACGATGTCGCCGCTTTGGGGATTATGTGTGCGCGGATGGATACGCAC
>JAEZLZ010000117.1 GCA_023415055.1 Bacillota bacterium
ACTATTTTATGTCTGTCTTCCGGGTCTTTCTTATAGCCATAGCAAGCAAAACTACCGAGAAATTGTCCATCCTCCATCTTCTTTCTAAATACAGCTTTAATGTTTTCACTCAATTCTTCAACATACCATTCGTTAACAAGACCGTTTATCTGTCTAGCCTTTTTATTACCTTTTATGTTGGTATCAACGCCATCGATAACTCCAATAAATCGAATGCCCCATTCAATAAACAGCCCATTAAAATACTTTTCAGAGATCTCCATGTCTCTGGTAAATCTGCTCTGTGATTTACATATGATCACATTAAATTCACCATTCTTTGCATCCAATAACATCTTGTTCCAATTAGGTCTTTCTTTATCTGTACCGGAGTAATCGTCATCACTGTAAACCTTATAAATCAGCATATCGTGATCCGTTGCATAATCCATTAGTAACAGTTTTTGATTTTGAATACTTTCACTATCATCTCCTTTGTTTAATTTGTCATAATCTTCCTTTGATAGCCTACAATAGATTGCTGCTCTATCCATAATATCTTTTGCCCCTTTCAAGTGTAAAAAGAGGTTAGATATTCGCTTGCTTATAGTATACCATGTATACAACGCAAGTAAATATATCTTGCCTCTTTTATCTATTATTTGTTCTTTCTCTCAATCATCTTTACGACTATCTGTAATATTTCTTTTTCTCGTTTTTCTTTATCAACTTCCTTGAAGTGATTATGAACCACAAATTTCCCCATAGTGCCACCGACCATACTTTCACTTGTTACATTATATTTATCAGCAACCTCATCTATCACCGCTTTCACAATTAACACCATCCTTAGTCTAATATTCTTATATAGAGTTATTGTGTGAATCGATAACTTGCCCATTATGTATATAAATAAGGAATGTCCATTATTAGGTAGCCTATTAATTTGAAACATGTAAAAAAAGACCGGTGCATCAACAAACATCAGTCTTTTCATGTTATTTTTCTATACTATAATAATGATTGAGGTGCAGAAACTTACAACTAAGATGGTCACCTCATCCATCAAATCTGTTTTATTAAAATCACAACAGATTTAATTCATTTATTGGACCATGGATTAATAGAGAAACTTGCTTAAGAATGGAGAATTCAAGCTTGTTTGGGACTTTATGCAAAACCTAGTTGTCGAAGGAAGTCGGATATAAAATTGTATGTCGAGGAATATTGATGGAGCTTTTCCATGAAATAATTATGTGTAAGCAGTATCAAACCATTACTCCTGCAAATACGCGAAAAGTTAAAGAGACGATAGACTATATAAAAAAGAATTACCAAAAAATACTATGTTTCACAATTAGCAAAAATAATAACCTTGTCCACAGGAGTGGCTTCAATTGCTGCAGGTGTTCTTTCAGCAATCTTTTTATTTATTGTATCTTTAGGAGAAGCAATCAAACCTGCGGCAACTTCATAGGTTCTAAAATGAGGTGCGCCATTAAACCAATGAGAGTTTTGCACAGTCCCCCAAGCAAGGATATCTTTAATGATAGGCTTATAGCCCATATCTTCATATAGACCAGTATCTCCTGGTTCTGGATCTACCCAATCCGTTCCATATAATCCCCAACGATTCATAATTGTCATTTCATTACTATGCATAATATCAAAAATACGAAATGCTGCTTCTGGATTATTACAATTTTTTGTTATATACCCAGCGTGTTTAACTTCAGAAGGATTTTGGACTTGAACCGGTTCGCCATCAGGACCAGCAAGTGGTGGTAATGTAGCATATTTGTTTCTTTTTTCGCTACTGGAATGAAGGCTGTGGATGCAGAAGCGATTCATTCTACGCAACATGCATAATTGTAAACAACGTGAATTTCCTGCTACTTTACCATGTTTTTTGAGAAAATGAAATGTGAAGTTTCTTTCCTTTATTTCATGCCATGTATTTTTGTGGAAAGAAGCGAATACGATGGCTGACTAAATAATCATGATATACGCGAAGATATTATGTGGAGCTTAGAAAACCTATGGGTTCCTCTTACTAATGAGGTACTAAACCGTTGAGTAAACGTCTATGCTGTAACAACTAACAATATTTTTAGTAAATAAAAAGCAGGTATCGACCTGCTTTTTGTATGCCTTAAATAATTTCTTTAACGTAAACGGTAGTTAGTGGGTACTCCGCTAAATGTCCGTCGCTCAAAAGAGCGGAGAACAATTGAGATTATATTCTGCCTTATAGGGAGCATATCCTCCCTTTCGTAGTATATATTATATTTTGGCTTCAAAACAATAAAGGTTCCCATAACTCCAGTTATACTGACTTGCTTTGTGGCGATCAAACGTTAGCCAATAATGGCGGATTCGGCTACCTTGTTTCACTGGAATTATGGTTCCCCAACCACGAAATCCGCCGTCCGGATAATCAAATACTACATTTTGCATACCATTTTTATCATAAATTCGATAATCGGAAATGGAGTTGAAACTATTTCCGCAAGCAAAATGCAATTCATCTTTTATTCGCACAAAAGAACCTCCAGTTTCAGCACCGTCAACGCCCTGCCCAATGTATGTATAACCGTCAAAAGGATTGTCTGAACAAAAAAACACGTAACGATAAGCTTTAAGAGATGTATCCAGCCTGCAAATTGCCATAAACCATGAACTTGTTTGCTCATCGTAGATAAAGTCGGGGTCTTCATCTCCTTCCATCCCTGTAAAAACAGAGATAGGTGTAACTGAAGGGGATTTTTTCATTAATTCGATGTCTATCACATTTACGCCAAAACGGGGATCGCCAGGAAAAGCGGCATGACCTAAAATGTGATCATGGCTAAAGGAACACACCCACAGATACCACATCTTTGTTTCACGATGATAGAGGATGCTTGACGCCACATCACCGCACCATTTACCGTCGCCGGAATCATAGAACAGTGCGCCTGTCAATTCGATTAGCGCCGTCCCGGGCACCCAGGTGAAAACACCCTGAAACATTTCTTCTTGCATACGAATGGTTGCACTCAAGTATATTTTACCCTGTTCTATTAGCACGTCCCCGTTTTCGTAGCGAATGGGACGGATGTCGGCTTGGGAAATGCCGCAATCAATATAATATGATACTTCTTTAACAATTGCGTTATTGTTAACGCAAAGAGTAACAAAGCCATTGCTGAACGAGTCTATATGGTTGGAGTTTATAAATTCCTCAGAAATAAAAGTGTGGAAATACTGCGGTTGATCATTTTTAATAAAGTATACATCAAAATTTTGGGGGCGGCAGGAAACAATTATTGAAGTGGGCTGTATAACCCAGTCAGGTAATGACAATGCGGTAGTTTTTTCTCCGACAGTGAAGGTCAATTCCTTATTACTTAATAAAACCGTAGCATTAATTTCTCCTAAATTAAAATGGAAACCGCATTGACCGTCAAGCTTTTCTATGGTTATTTCATAGGAGGCAAAAGGAAAGAATTGTCCGATAAGTCGTTCAATATATCCTGTTACATAATAACGGTTTTCAAAAACTTTTTCCTGCGTCTCATTTCCTTTTTTGATAATAGGATATAAATCCCCTCTTTTATCAGTAACAAAATCTTTGTAAAATGTCATTTTGCCAAGGAGTAGTTTTCGATTTTTATACATACTCATAGCAAACTTTCGTTTAAATACAACATTATTCAACATAATGTATAAGCCCTCTCTGATTATTTTTCTAAAATTGTTTTTTATTATACTATATGGAGCGTAGAAAAGCCATTTTTGGCAAAGCTACTTTCGTTATGGGGTTGAGCAGCCCCTGTCCTTTTCCATATAGATGATATTGATATTTTCTTTGGGATTTAAGTAATCCTTCAATTCGAATGTACGCATTAGCTTACCTCATAAAGTCACTTTATTGCACAATTATACTAACACAAAGCAGCTATCCTGTGCAAGCTGAATGTCAAACGCCATACTCCGAAATAACTATTTTCTTGGCTTTCAGATAATAGGTGCTTTCAGGATACCAATGGGACTTGTCTAGTATTCATATGTCCATCCACCTTCAGTACTTCTCCAATAATCTGATTCCATATTAACTCTTTCCTAATCTGCCAAAAAGGTATGCAGTGCTGAGAAGGTGTTGTTTGACATAGCATTCTGCAACATTTACATAATATCGTGACTCGAATGTCCCGAAACACTGATAAATACAATTTTTACTTCTTCAGTGTCTTCATCGTGGGGAATTCATTAATATCACTGCCTCCTTATGGTAGCTAATAAACTACATATCGTAGTCCTCCATCGACCATTTTTAAGCGAGTATCTAACCTACTGTTTTTCAGCTACCCAACATGGGTACCATGCCCGGATAGGTCTGTACTCGGTACAATCTCCATCCTCTCCGGCATAGGTGTCTGAAGTGCTTCGTTAATCTGTGTTCTGGTGTAAAGAGTTCCGATATCGTAACCCGGAGGCGGATTACCCGGTATTGTCTGATCCCAGAGTGCTGCAATTCTGGTAGTCCCATCTTCATTACGAAAATCCGGATGAGAGTAATCGATTCCGGAATCGATAACACCTACAAATACCCCTTCTCCAAAAAGATTATAATTCGGTGTCTGCAAAGGATTGATACAGGACGCTGTGCGCCCTTCATTCACTTCAAAAAACAGCCGCTTGGGCTTTTCAATGTACTCAATTTCTTCATAATCAGACAGCCGTCCGATCAGATTCTCCGGTATCGTGATAATCGCATATTGATTTGCCAGCTCCACCGCGGATATACCCAACTCCTGCCTGATACGTTCCAAACTTCCGTTATACTTCACAATCAGTTCCCACATATCGTTATCCGGGGTAAAGCCTACATCCAGGTTAGCTGCCTTAGACCGGTCTGTCTGCGGTACCTCAAGCGCAAGGCTAAGCTCATTATCTATCTTTGCATTATCCATATAGACCTTCAATATATTATCTTTATTTCATTATATGCTTCATAATCTCACTTATTTGTCATACACCAAGCTATTCCATATAATTTAGAGAATATATAATCAGAACAGCTCCGGAAAGAATTAGAGTGATGTTTCCGGTATTTGCTTTCAGGGCATAGAAGAAATCCTTATAATAGGATTTACTCTTCCTTTCCAACTCCTGCTCCATCCGATTCACCTCAAGATCTTGATAGGATATCTGGGCTGCATTTTTCTGACCAAAGGATCCAAGATTGATTATGGTGTGACTTCCTCCGGGAGACAGTAACGCTCCGACTAGAACGAATAAAAATCCTTCATACACCATAACCGTTCTAAGAGAGAATCCAAAGAGGCTGGAGATCAGAAATGCAATCCCATAGGAAAAAAGCAGAAAGATTGCTGTGGTGATTAAGTGAAGAACAATTTTTCTTAGAAATGCAATCATTTTATCTTTCATCTCAATTTATAAACTTCCTTTCCCTTATTATTATTTGCTTCATGAAAAATACATTGATCTATAGATTTATGTAGTCTTATGTAGTTCTTCTTTTATAATAGCACTATTCTTTGTATATTTCATTAAATTTTCCTTAATTTAACAGACAAGTTGTTTCGAATTTTTTTAATTTAATTCACTTACTTAATACTCAATCCAATAGACAGCTCTAATCAAAAAGAGGCTGTCTCTTCACTAATCAATCAATTAGTTTTGAAACAGCCCCTTGGTTCTTTATACACCCCGATCAAATGCTAGACTGGGTTATTACATTTTAATTCTGATCAGCTTGCTACAATGTGAACAGTACTACTTGTTAAGAATTCCGCTCTTTCCAATGCCCGATCAATATTATCACAGAAGTTATCTTCTCCTACGGATTGATCAAAACCGGCTTTTTGCATCATCTTCATCGGCTGTTCCTGTACATGGGACAGGATCAGAG
>JAEZLZ010000112.1 GCA_023415055.1 Bacillota bacterium
CGCGCTTGCCCAGGACAACCTGTATCATAGCATTCCCTCCCTGAAACAAAGATCCGTATCGGCATTATACACTATTTTCCGCGCAATATCCAGCCTAAAATCAAGGCGCCCAAAATCCGTAAGCGGCCTTTGGGCGCGAAGAAAACCTGCGTGAGCCTGAAATTCTGAAGAATTTCCGGGCGGCTCGCTGACTTATGGGATTGTTTCCGCCACCAGTGTTCGCGCTGGTTATGGAAACAGATACGTTCCCAGCGCGCGTGTCGCCGGGAACGCACTTTAGGCGGGGTTAGGTTTTGGATTTGTATGGAGGGGTCAGCTTCCATGAACCTTAAGAATCTTCGTCGTAAATTCCTATGGAAGTCGCGCCAAAAGCGCTATGCATAATTGAGATTCTTCGGCGGGTGGTGTATAATGTAAATACTTAGAAGGAGTGAGCGCATGACGGGCGACGAGTCCCTGATGGAAAAGACCCTGGCGGAAGAAAAGATCTTTGACGGACACGTGGTGCACTTAACACGCGCCACGGTGGAGCTGCCCAGCGGGCGCACGTCGACGCGTGAGGTGGTACGCCACGTGGGCGCGGCGGCGGTGGTGGCGGTGGACGAAACGGGACGCGTCGCGGTGGTGCGCCAGTGGCGCTGCGCGGCGGGGCGCGTGCTTCTGGAAATCCCCGCGGGCAAGCTGGACGCCTTCGGCGCCGACAGGCTGGAGGCCGCGAAGCGCGAGCTCCGCGAGGAGACCGGGCTTACGGCGTCGTCCTTTCGGCACCTCGCGGACATCCTGACCACGCCCGGCTTTTCGGATGAGGTGATCGGGTTGTACCTGGCCACCGGGCTCTCCCAGGGCGAGAGCCAGCCGGACGACGACGAGTTTTTGAACGTCGAATTCATCGACATCCGAACGCTTTTGAACAGCATCCACGCGGGCGAGATCGAGGACGCAAAGACGATCTGCGCGGTTCTTCTGGCGCAACCGATATTGAAAGAGATGGGCATACTGTAATGGCGGCGATAAGGCTTGACGAGGGCTGGACGATCTCCTGCGGCGTGTGGCCGCCGCTTCTGATGCCGGCGCTTTCGGACGTGCGCGCCGCGCTCCGGGAGCAGGGGCTCCTTCGGCGCGAGCCCGCGGCGATGGACGCGCTCTACGACCGGTGGGTAGAGGCACAGTCGTGGGTTTATGCGCTGGCCTTTGACTGCCCCGGCGAGGACGAGCGGGCGGCGCTTCGCTTTGAGCGCCTTTCGGGCAGGGGCGCGGTCCGGCTGAACGGAAAAGAGATCGCGCGCTTTGAATCCGGAGAAGTGTTCCTGGATGTCACCGGGTGCGTTCAGGATGAAGGGAACCGGCTCGAGGTGGTCTTCGACCCCGGCCTTTCCACGGAAACCCTTCGGGGCATTCTGGGTACGGTATGGCTGCGGACGACCAATTATGTGGAGCTCAGGCGCGTGCGCGCTTCGGCTTCGCAAGGCGCAATCCGCGTTTCGTCCGGCCTTGTCGCCCACACCGCGGGCCGCTTTCTGTTCCGGTACCAGGTGTCGATGGACGGCGAAATGGTCACGACCGGCGAGTTTTTTGAGCGGCTGCGCGCGGCCGAAGCGCTGGTCGAGCACGAAGTCAAACTGCCTTCGTCCGTCTCTTGGGATAGAGAGCAGTACTACACCGTGCGCCTCTTCGTGGAGCGCTCCGGCGTGGGCTGCGATTCGGCGCTTCTCAACGCGGCGATGGATGCGCCGACCCCGCGCTTTATCGGGATGATCCCCGCCGGGCGGCTTCGAGACCGCGAACTCGCTCGCGGCGCGCGGAAGCTGGGTGCGGAGGCGGTGTTTTCTCCGCCCTTCCCGGATCAGCGTGCGCTGGTTCCCTGTGATCTGCTGCCGGAAGGGCTTCTGCTTCTGGATCGGGCGGAAGGTTCTCTGGGCGAATCGGACGATCTGCTCGCCCTGCCAGTCGGAGAGGCGCTGGAAAAGCTCGCAAACGGCGAAAGGTTCTGGCCCGCAGACGCGCCCGTTTGGCGCGCCACGGGCAGTCCCGCGCCTGATAAGAAGGACGCGGAGGCGCTCTACGGCGTCAACGCGCTGGGCGACGCGATGCGGTATGCCCGCATCAGCCGCCTTGTTCAAGCGGAGGCACTCCGCCAGCGCGCGCTGGGCGCCCGGCGGGCGGAACGGCCTTTGACGGTTCTTATCGCGGAGGCTGAACCTTCTCTTCGCAGCGCCGCGCTGATCGAGCATGGGGGCGCTGTGCGCCCCGCCTATGGCGCGCTCCGTCAGGCGTGGGGAGAGTGCGCGGCCTTTGACCTTCCGGAGGTCTTCGCGGCCCGCGCGCCGCTTCCTGTGCGCCTGTATTCCAAGGGGCGCCGCCGTCCGGTCACCGTCACCGCGTCGGTGTATGCGCTGGACGGACGGCTCGTGGCCTCCACCAGCTTTGCGGCGATGGCGGGCGCGGATGCTATTCTCGGCGAACTCAGGTTCACGCTGTCTCCGGAGGGCGTCTTCATCGCCCGGGCGGAACTGAAGGACGAGAACGGGACGCGGCAGGTGGATCAGCTGATCCTCGCCGTTCCCGACGGTTCACCGCCCCGGGGCGCGCTCTTAAACCCGCCGCGTGCGGAATTGCGCGTTCAGGACGGCTTCCTCCACTGCGGCGGCTCCGTCGCTGCGCTGGGGGTTTGGACGGACGAATACTATGGCGCG
>JAEZLZ010000126.1 GCA_023415055.1 Bacillota bacterium
TCCCATCTGTCTGCAGGTAAAGATATATTCGGAAACCTTGCCCGGGTTATCAATCACTGATGTCATCAAGGCCGCCATGAATTCCACCGGATAATAGCATTTGAGATAAGCTGTTTCATAAGAAACAACGGCGTAGGCTGCAGCATGGGACTTATTAAAAGCATATTTGGCGAAGTCCATCATCTCGTCATAGATATGGTTCGCAATCGCCTCCGGGATCCCGTTCTTGATACAGCCGGGTACACCTTCCTCTTCATTGCCATACACGAAGCTCTGGCGTTCCTTAATCATCACTGATTCCTTCTTTTTGGACATGGCACGTCTAACCAGGTCACTTCGACCATAGCTGTAGCCAGCCAGATCTCGAACTATCTGCATAACCTGCTCCTGATATACGATACAGCCGTAGGTCGGAGAAAGGATCGGTTCCAGCTGTGGACATTCATAGGTAATGTGACCGGCTTCGTTCTTACCCTTCACATACTTTGGTATGAATTCCATCGGACCCGGTCGATATAGCGCAATACCGGCGATCACGTCTTCCAGATTTCTGGGCTTCAATTCCTTCATGAAGCTCTTCATACCGGCACTTTCCAGCTGGAATACACCCTCCGTCTTGGCGGAGGAGATCAAGTCATAGACCTTTGGGTCATTATAGTCAATCTTCTTGATATCAAATCGATCGGATGCCGGACGCTTCTTGTTGACAAGAGCCTCGGCATTCTGAATTACTGTCAGGGTACGCAGTCCTAAGAAGTCCATCTTAAGTAAACCCAGCTCCTCAAGGGTCGTCATCGTAAATTGTGTCGTGATCGAATCATCGGAGGAGCGGGACAAAGGAACATATTCATCCAGACTCTCCTTACCAATCACAACTCCCGCTGCATGCATGGAGGTATGCCTCGGTAGCCCTTCCAATCGCTTGGACATATCGATCAGGTACTTTACTTCATCGTTTGTCTCGTATAGTGCGCTGAGATCTTTATTGGAAGCTAACGCCTTTTCAATGGTGATACCGATCTCCGTCGGAATCATCTTAGCAACGGTATCGACCTGAGCATAGGGAAGGTCCAAAGCACGACCGACATCACGGAGCACCGCTCTCGCAGCCATCGTACCAAAGGTAACGATCTGAACCACCTTATCCTTACCGTACTTTCTCGTTACATAATCAATTACCTCCTGCCTGCGTTCAAAGCAAAAGTCAATATCGATATCGGGCATAGTCAGACGTTCCGGATTCAAGAAACGCTCGAATAGTAAGCTATATTTGATGGGATCAATATCTGTAATATGAAGAGCATAGGAAACAATGGATCCGGCGGCACTTCCTCGTCCGGGTCCGACACTGATATTATTATCCCTGGCATATTTGATAAAATCCCAGGTAATCAGGAAATAATCCACGAACCCCATGTTCTGGATCGTCATTAGTTCATACTTCAGTCTTTCCTGCAACTCCTCCGTCACCGGCTGATAACGCTCCTCTAAGCCTTCCCTGCAAAGCTTTGTCAGGTATTCAAAGGCAGTAAAGGGTGATGGTACCGGATATACCGGTAATTTATATTCACCGAAGGTAATTGTCACGTTGCAACGTTTTGCTATCTCGTGGGTATTTTCAAGAGCCTCTGCTGCATAGGGGAAAAGGGTAAGCATCTCTTCGGGCGACTTCAGATAATATTGCCCTCCCTCATAACGCATGCGGTTCTCATCCGTAACCTTCTTCTGTGTCTGGATACAGAGCAGGATATCATGAGGTTTCGCATCCTCTGCAAAGGTATAATGAACATCATTTGTCGCAACCAGCTTAATCCCGGTCTCGGAGGACATTCGCAACAGTGCCTGGTTCACATTCTTCTGTTCCTGCAACCCGTGATCCTGCAACTCCAGAAAGAAGTTGTTCACTCCAAAGATTCCTTGAAGCCGCAGCGCGGCTATCTTGGCTTCCGCATAAAAACCCCTTCTTAAATTCGTGGCAACTTCACCACCGAGACAAGCACTGAGTGCAATAATTCCTTCGTGATACTGCTCCAATATCTCATAGTCAATACGAGGTTTATAATAAAAACCGTCTATAAAACCTCTGGATACGATCTTCATTAAATTCTGATAACCGGCATTATTCTCCGCCAGTAATACCAGGTGGTAATAGCGCTCCTCGGAAGCACCGACCTCGCGGTCAAGTCTTGAATTTGGAGCGACATAAACCTCACAACCGATAATTGGCCGAATTCCTTCTGCCATACATGCTTTATAGAAATCAATTACGCCATACATAACACCGTGGTCGGTAATTGCGATACTATCCATTCCCAGCTCCTTGGCACGATGCACCATCTCCTTAATCTTACCGGAGCCGTCAAGTAAGCTGTATTCTGTATGTAGATGCAAATGTGTAAAATTCATATGCGACCTCCTTTCTTCTCTATGATATTCCACCCACGAAATCTTGTCAATCATGGGGATGACTGAAATGTGCGCCTGTCAGGCGCACCGACATAAAATGAGGGTGCTGACGTAAGTAACTACACTGCACGACAGCACCCATATCATCTACCAATTACGCTTAGGACGATCCGGATCCAGTATATCCTTGGGATCAAAGAGATCCTTCAGTCGTTCCGGAAATTGCAGCATCGCCTGTCCGTCAATCGGACGTCTTGTCATTCTCACATAGTCATCCTTAATATGCATCCAAGGCTTACTATAAACGCCGAGGAAGACATTGAAACCGCTTTCCTTCAGAAAGTGAAATTTATCACTGGAATAGTGCCCTAAGGTAGTCTCAAAGTCTACTCCATAAGGAAATACCAAAACATCACTTCCGCCGATCAAAGGCGCAACCTCCTTAAGCCATCGGTTTGTATCTCTTTTTAAAAATGCAAGATCAATCTCCTTCAAATTCTTGTGCCCCCAACCATGGGAAGCAAACTCCCAGCCGTCCGCCTTTAATGCCTGAACCACTTCTTTTACCTGCTTCACATCCTGATCATAGGTCGGAGACTTTGGATCATTTGTGCGATAACCAAGAATTCCTTCATAGCCGGTCAGTGCTAATAGCCCCTTGGCACCCCGATAAGAAAAGTCCGGGTGCTCTCTGACAAAGTCATCCAGAACCGGTACTACATCAAACGCTCCGGTGACTGTTGTGCCATCCTCCTCTATCATCTCACAGGTAGGCACCCCATTGCCGTCCAGAACAATCCTGGAGGCAAAGCCATCCTGGTCCATATATTCATAATAGGCTACATCATCCACAGATATTACAAAGGGTTTCTTGCCTTCTCTAAGATAAATGTCACCCTCCTCATACTTTGTCGATCCGTCGTCAGTGGTAACCTTTTTGGTTAGGTCTGATATATTAACAAGAACATATCCATCGTCATACATCTTCTGAATAATCTTCTTAAATTCCGATACGGTCGCCATATACATGTTATAGCCTCTGGAATCTCCATCTCCGTCAAAGGCCTTGGAATTATCCGCAACCAAGGAATGGAAGAAGATATGATTGATCTTTGTGACGGAATCGTAGGAGCCACCAAGCTGTATCAGTGATGATTTTTCCCCCTCCAGTCGGGTAATGGCATCACCCAGCTCGGGATATCTCTGATAGTCTCCATCACTGCTCTGATAACTCTTCAACAGCTCTATCGCCCCGTCATAATTATAACCGAGTGCCAATCGGTCTGCCTGTGTAATCAGGCCTTTTCGATCCTCGAGTTCTTTTTGAAGTCTCTCTTGTTCGATTAGTGCCGCCTGCTCCTCCGGTGTCATCTCTTCCTCACCTGAAGCATCCTTATCCCCTGGATCGTCCTTGTCATCTTCATCTTTTGAGGCGTCCTTAACCCCCAAAGAGGAAGGACCATCACCGTTCTTTGTTCCGGGTTCTGTATCCGCCTTCATGTTAAGATAAAGGCGGTAGGATCCAAGTAAAGCCAAGATCACAACCGCCTCCAGTATAATAATCCGGATTAATCTGGCGGGCTTTCTATTTTTATGTTTTTCATCAATCTGTCTAGACATCTCAACCTCTTTTCCTTTGATGGGAATCCCTCTAAAACAATTAATTAGAATACACTTTATCAAAAAGTATAACACAACATTTCCCATAATTCCTTACAATTATATTAATTTAAATGGAAATCGTGTTAATTTATCTTAATAACTTTGTAAATTGTAAAACGAATTTGTAATATCTCGGAAAAAGTAGATTTAACATTTGTAAGCTGAAATTTTGTAAAGTGTTTTTGCTTAATTAATGAAACCTGTATTGTGTCATGAATAGTATCGTGCCATCTTTTTAATCCATTATTCATATTCGTCCTTTATTCATATTATTGCCTTAAATACATATTTTAACATATCCCTAAATTACTTTTTGATTCGCGCAAAAAAGACACAGAAGCTTCTGTGTCCTTTTAATTATATAATTATATTCATGACAATAGAAAGTTCGTGAAGCGTGCTTTCTATCGTTTATAGAATTACATGAGTTATTGTTATTTACTGCTTAAGTATTTTTCAATATTCTCAATTGCTGCTTTCTCGTCCGGACCGTCTGCAGTAACCGTAACCGACTCACCGGCTGAAATACCCATGCTCATCATACCCATTATACTCTTCGCATTCACGCGCTTGTCTTCACTAGCAACATAAATACTACATTCGTACTGGCTCGCAACCTGAACAAGCAATGCAACTGGTCTGGCTTCTAAGCCGGTAGGGATGTTAATTACAATTTCCTTAGTTATCATGACTATTTTCCTCCTTATGCTCTCGCAATTGATCTGCTATCATACTTAGCTTTCGCAATCTATGGTTTACTCCGGATTTGCCGATTGGCGGTAAAAGCATTGCTCCAAGTTCCTTAAGAGACGCTTCCGGATAATCGGTCCGCAATCTCGCAATGTCCTCCAATCCATCCGCAAGATCCCCCAATCCAACGGTATCGCGGATATACAGGATATCTTCCATCTGCTTGGATGCAGCAGTCACCGTCTTATTGATGTTCGCTGCTTCACAATTAACCTGCCGATTAATGGAATTGCGCATTTCCTTCAGTATTCTTACATTCTCCAAATTCATTAAGGCAATATGTGCCTCCATGACATTCAGAAGATCAACGATTTGAGAGCCTTCCTTAATATATACTACGTAATTCTTCTTACGCATTACTATTTTTGCATCAATAGAAAAGGTCTGTATCATATCCCTTAACTGCTCTGCCTTCTCAAGACTTGAGAGCACGATCTCCAGATGATAGGCTTTTTTCGGATCGCTCATAGAACCTGAGGATAAAAAGGCACCTCGAATAAAAGCTCTTTTACAACAGGCATTCTGTGTAATTAACTGACTTGCTAAGCCGAGTCGTTCACTATGAATTGCTGCTGTATCGCCAACGTCAGATGAATAAAAATCTTCATCAGGAAGTAGCTTCGTAGCCTGGAGTATCCTTATAACTTCTTGAGAATCGCGTATAATCAGAATATAGATACTACTTTTATTCAAGCTAGAACTAGTTTTTACTGAAATATCACTATTTATATTAAATGTTTTTCGGATTAATGTAAAGTACTTTCTTGCGACAACCAAATTTTCTGTCTGCAATTTTAAGTATATTCTTTCCCCCGAATGGATCAAATGCCCTTCATAGGATAAAATAGCCGATAATTCAGCCAGCCTGCAATGCCTTGCACTGCTTAGCTGTAAGGAAAGCTCTTCCTTCACATCACTTGAAAATGACATATGAACCTCCCACTATTTAAGCATCACGGTCAATGTCCCTATGCTCGATTTTTAAACCATATTCTGTCTTTTTCAGTCGTTCTCCAAGCTCATTGACCAAGGTCACGGAACGATGCTTGCCGCCGGTACAACCGATGCTGACCACCAGCTGGTTCTTACCTTCTTCAATATAATGAGGAATTAAGAATAATAACATGTCCTCTAATTTATCTAAAAACTGCCCGGCCATCTCCGATCCCATAACGTAGCTTCTTACCTCCTCTTCGTTTCCGGTCTTCTCTTTCAGCTCCGGAACATAGAAGGGGTTTGGTAAAAATCTTACGTCGAATACCAGATCGGAATCTACCGGGATTCCATATTTGAAACCAAAGGATAGAATAGTAACGAAGAAATTGCTAAACTTCTGATCCTCTTGATAGATCTTGTTGATCTGTGCTTTCAGATCCCTGGTTAATAGGTGGCTGGTATCAATAATTACATCCGCTCTTTTGCGTAAAAAAGCCAACCTCTCCTGCTCCAGTTCGATTCCCTTTTCCACCCGGTCAAGTCCGGATAGCGGATGACTTCGCCTTGTCTCCTTATAGCGTTTTACCAAAACCTCCGGAGTGCAGTCTAAGAATAAAATCTCATAGTTTAGATCCGAGCGCTTCAAATCACTCAGAACCGAATCAAGCTCCTTCAAAGCCTGTCCGCTGCGAATATCCAGTCCCAATGCTACTCGGTTCTGGTTTCCCTGCGTGATGAGACGGGCAAATTTCTTCACTAATGGAATAGGAAGATTATCCACGCAAAAATATCCGATATCCTCTAACATTTTTAATGCCGAGCTTTTACCTGCTCCCGACATTCCGGTTACTATTACAAATCTCATATGCCTATCTCCTGACGTTTGTTAAGGACAGGAAGACACAGATTAAAGCTTCAGGGCTTCGCCCAGAAACTTTACCTCCGGCTCCAACCTCACTCCGAATTTCTCATCTACGATTCGAACGACATCACGAATCACAGCAAGAAAATCTTCTGCTGTTGCATTGTCCTTATTAATAATAAAACCACAGTGCTTCTCGGATACGGCAGCTCCACCCACCTGATAGCCTCGGAGTCCTGCATCATTAATGAGCTTTCCTGCGAAATATCCTGCCGGTCTTTTGAAGGTACTTCCAGCACTGAATTTATCCAGAGGCTGCTTTTCTCTCCTTTGAGCATTCAAATCATTCATCTTCTGCCTGATAAGAAGTTCCTCACCCTTCGCCAGACGAATATCTGCTTCTAGAAGAATGTATTTTTTCTTCTGCAGAATACTGGTTCGATAACCCAGCTCCAGGTCCTCTAAGGATAACTCCTTACAATTGCCATCTTCATCCATAACCTTCGCACGGATCAGGCACTGCTTCATCTCACCGTCATAAGCTCCTGCATTCATCGTAACCGCACCGCCAAGAGTGCCGGGAATTCCCGAAGCGAATTCAAAGCCAGTCAAGCTATGCTCCGCCGCTACATTGGCGAGCCTGGAAAGTAGAATGCCTGCCTGCGCCGTAATAATATCATCGTTTACCCAAACCTTGGAGAATTCATCACCTAATTGAAGAATCACGCCCCGGTAGCCAAGGTCAGAAACCAATAAGTTACTGCCGTTTCCCATAATATAATAGGGCATTTTTTCACTTTTACACAGGTACACAACCGCCTTTACCTCATCTGCATCCGTCGGAGTGATATAATAATCCGCTTTCCCCCCGATGTGCAGAGAGGTATGATATTCCATCGGTTCGTCGAAACGGATATGCTCCTTGGGTGCTGCCAGGATTAACTTACGATAAAATAAATCCTCCAATGAATCCACCTACTTTATTCCTTCTATTTATTAGTTTATGCCATAGTTCAGCTCTTATGCTTATTCCAAAAGCCCAATTTCCGCGATCATTGAAAGCCATTGACGACCGCAAGAACTGTGAGCAAGCATAGTGTTGCGAGCTTCACAGTTCTTGCGGTGGAAATTGGAATTTTTTATTTACGCTATGATGAGCTTTGCTGCACCATAGATACCGGCATCATTGCCAAGTGTCGCAAGCTTAAATTCCTTATCCTTCAAGGAATCGATGACATATTTATTATAATGCTTCTTCACTGTCTCGGTGATAATCTCGCCTGCCTTAGATACACCGCCGCCGATAACAAAGGCTTCGGGATCTACGACCTGAGCAACATGTGCCATAGCAAGTCCGAGATAATAGCAGGCCTTGTCTACAACAGCAAGTGCCAGCTTATCTCCTGCTTTAGCATGATCAAACACCATCTTAGCACTGATTTCTTCCTTACCGCGTAAAGTAGAAGGCTCCTCAGATGCAGCCAGAGATTGTTTTGCTAATCGAACGATACCGGTAGCAGATGCGTACTGTTCAAGACAGCCCTGCTTCTTACAACCACAGCTATCCGTCTCTTCTTCATTTACCAGGATATGACCGATCTCTCCGGCTGCACCATTACTACCGGATAAGATATGTCCGTTCAGAATGATACCGCCGCCGACACCTGTACCAAGAGTAGCAAGTACAAGGCTCTTGTAGCCTTTACCGCCGCCCATCCAGTATTCACCCATAGCAGCAACATTTGCATCGTTACCTGCCTTAACCTTCAGACCAGTCATCTCGGACATTTCCTTCTCAATATTAAAATTAGCCAGACCTAAGTTTGCTAACATCAGTACCTGACCGTCATCGGTTACCGGTCCTGGTATACCAACACCGACACCGATAACACTTTCCTTCGGAAGCTTCAACTCTTCAATTTTATTCTTAATGAAATTTGCAACATCTCTTAAGATATCCTTACCGTCCTCTGTTCTCTGAGTTGAGAAATCCCATTTATTTAGAAGCTTTCCCTCCCTATTAAATAAGCCTGCTTTTACTGCAGTACCTCCGATATCAATTCCAAAACATACTTGTTCCATAGCATTATCTACCTTTCTTCCCTTTTATATTTATACTTATTACATATCAGATTTTCGGCCTACTCATTGAGTCTGACCATAGCAAAGTATAACAAATACTTCTATCAAAAGCAAAATCGAAAGTGTGAATGATGCAGCTATGAAATCCCACTCTCTTAAGATACCGCATTCCGGCATCTTTTTTTGCCTAAATAATAAAGAACTAGTTCTCTGCTTTCTTTAAACTGTTAGTAACACGATTATACAATTCCTGTGCCGCATTATAGCCCATCTTCTTCTGACGGTAGTTAACCGCTGCGGATTCGCAAATAATCGCAAGGTTTCTGCCCGGACGAATCGGAATCGAATGGCAGGGAACCTTATTGCCCAAGAATTCGATGTAGGTCTCTTCTAATCCAAGACGGTCATAGTGCTTGTCCTTATTCCATTCCTCCAGCTTGATCACGAGATCAATGGACTGTGTATTCTTCACGCTTTCTACACCGAATAAAGTCTTAACATCAATGATCCCGATACCGCGAAGTTCAATAAAATGTCTGGTAATGTCCGGTGAAGTACCGATTAAGGTGTCATCACTTACCTTCTTGATCTCTACGACATCATCCGTTACCAGACGGTGTCCGCGCTTAATTAACTCCAGAGCTGCTTCACTCTTACCGATACCACTCTCACCCATGATCAGGATACCTTCGCCATAGACATCGACCAGACCGCCATGGATTGTGATACGGGGAGCAAGCTCCACATTCAACCAGCGAATTACTTCAGCCATGAAAGAGGAGGTGGTCTTTGCGGTTCGAAGTATCGGCACTCCCTTTTCATTGGCAAGGTGAATAAATTTCTCACTTACCTCTAAATTTCTGCTGAATACAATACAAGGAACACGATAATCCATCAGTCTGCTTATGATCTGAGAGCGCTGATCCTTTTCCATCTGCTGCATGTATGCCGCTTCCACATGACCAATTACCTGCACACGCTCCGAATCAAAATGGTCAAAGAACCCGGCGAGCTGAAGTGCTGGTCGGTTTACATCAGGCTGGGAAATCTTAATGCTGTTAATATCGATGTCCGGAGTACAATTCTCCAAATTCATTTTCTCAATAAGACGAACCAGTTCAACTGTATACATTCATACCTCCATCTGCAGACTAAGTCTGCATTTTATTATATATTTAAGCATAAAACTGCAAATAATATCGCTTTCAAACAAGAGAAGGTACACTTTGCGGACTTTTTCTCGTCATGAATTGAAAACCTGCTTATGCATATCTTACCACACGAATCGTTGGGATGTAAATGCTTATTACACCTGCGGCTTGTGAAAAAACTCATATACCTGCTCCGCTGCCTGGCGGTTCATCGCTGGAACCTCCATTATCTCATCGATTTCTGCTGCTGCGATGGCTTCGAGAGACTGAAAATATTTCATCAGGGCCCGCCGTCTTGTCGGCCCGATCCCATTGATATCATCTAAGATTGAGCGTACCTGAGTCTTATTGCGAAGAAGCTTATGATATTCTATGGCAAAACGGTGGGTCTCATCCTGGATTCTCGTAATCAGTTTAAATAATTCACTGCTCTTATCCACCGGAAGCTCCCGGTTATTGTAGTAGAGTCCTCTGGTACGATGGTTGTCATCCTTCACCATACCGCACACTGCGATATCCAGATGGAGCTCCGACAGTACTCTAAGAGCGATTCCAACCTGTCCTTTTCCACCGTCCATCAGAATAAGATCCGGATATCTGGTAAAGCTGCCGAGGGACTCATCGATTTGTTTTTCCTTCAGCTGCTCCTGCTCACGCATTCCATGAGTGAAACGCCTTGTCAGGACCTCATACATGGAGGCATAATCATCCGGCCCCTTTACGGTACGTATCTTAAATTTACGATAATCTGCCTTCTTTGGCTTACCTTTCTCATAGACTACCATGGAACCGACTGATTCAAAACCGGAGGTATTGGAGATATCAAAGGATTCAATTCGCTCGACTAATGGTAGATCCAGATAAGCCGCCAGCTCCCGCAGTGCTCCGACCGTCTTGGCTTCTTCCCTTTTAATCTTCTCAAGATCCTGATTCAGCACAAGAAGCGCATTCTTTCTTGCCAGATCCACCAGCTTTTCCTTATCACCTTTCTGAGGAACCTTTAGATAAACCTTCTGTCCGCGTTTGGCAGTCAGCCATTCTGTAATCAGCTCCTCTTCCTCTGTCCTTGTTCCCAGGAAGATCTCCTTGGGGATATATGGCGTTCCGGCATAAAATTGCTTCAGGAAGCTGGCCATGATGTTACCATCCTCTTCATCCTGAACTCCGGACAGATGGAAGTTGTCTCTTCCGATCAGTTTCCCGCTTCGGATAAAGAAGGTCTGTACGACAGCCTCATCCTTTTCTCTGGCAAAAGCCACGATATCACGGTCCACCTGATCGGTATTGGTGATCTTCTGCCGATTGGCAATCTGCTTGACGCTGCCAAGTAGATCACGGTATTCTGCTGCCTTCTCGAATTCCATCACATCAGAAGCCTTCATCATCTTCTCTTCCAAAAGCTTCCCTACTCTGGAGTAATTCCCGTTTAGAAATTCTATCACTTCATCTATATTGTTCTTGTATTCTGCCTCTGAGATATAACCCTGACAGGGTGCATCACATTGTCCCATATGATAATACAGACAAGGACGTTCCTTGCCGATGTCCCTCGGCAATACCCGATTACAGGTACGTATTTTATAGATTCGGCGCAGCAGCTCCAGAGTATCCTTCACGGCATTCACACTGGTGTATGGACCAAAGTATTTGGACTTGTCCTTTTTCATTTCCCGCGAAATGGACACTTTGGGATAAGCCTCATTGGTGGTCACACGAATGTAAGGATAGGTCTTATCATCCTTCAGCATCGTGTTATATTTCGGCATGTGCTCCTTAATCAGATTACATTCAAGTACCAGTGCTTCCAGCTCGGAATCGGTAATGATATATTCAAAATGGTCGATCCGTTCGACCATCTGGCGGATCTTTTCTGTATGATTACGGCTGGTCTGAAAATAAGACCGAACCCGATTCTTTAATATGATAGCTTTACCTACATAGATGATATTGTCCTTATCATCCCGCATGATATAGACACCGGGCTTCGCCGGTAATTTCTTAAGCTCTTCTTCGATGTTAAACATATGCACCCGTGCCTTCCTTCCCGTAGTAAATGTTACACATTAGTATAGCATAATTTCTATTGGTAGACAAATTGAAATACATACTTTCTTAGCAGCTCAACTCTAAAGCAGAAAAACTAGCTGAATTGAAGATAGCTTTTTCCAAATGTTTGTTATATAATAGTAAAAATTTATAAAAGTGGAGGTAGGAGTATGAAAACCATCGGATTTATCGGCGGAATGAGTTGGGAAAGCACTGTAACCTACTATAAGATCATAAACGAGATTGTAAAGGAGAAGCTGGGAGGCTTTCACTCTGCAAAATGCATTCTCTACAGTGTTGATTTTCATGAAATCGAAGCTTTTCAATCGAAAGGAGAATGGGATAAGGCAGGTGAGCTGTTAGCAGACGTAGCCCTCAGCCTTGAGCATGCAGGTGCAGACTTTATCGTAATTTGTACGAATACCATGCATAAGGTGGTTGATATAATTCAGAGCCGCATACAGATTCCCATTCTTCATATTGCGGAAGCAACGGCAGATGAGTTGATAAAAAAAGGAATAAAACGAGTCGCCCTTTTGGGTACCAAATATACCATGCAGCAGGATTTTTATAAATCGAAGCTTTTGGAGGCTGGTCTTGAGGTTATTCTTCCTGATGACAAGGATATGGAGCTGATCAACCACACCATCTTTCAGGAGCTGTGCCTGGGTGTTATCTCTTCCTCCTCCAAAGCGGAATTTTTACGGATCATAGATGCTCTAACGGCTAACCATGCCGAGGGTATCATCCTTGGCTGCACTGAGATCGGTTTATTGGTTGGACAAGAGGATACCTCTGCTCCGTTGTTCGACACTACTCGTATTCATGCAACCAAGGCAGCACTCACCGCATTAGGAGAATAGCTTCCATCAAACCCGGCATCAGTACAAAGCGGAAGTAAGAATTTCCTGAAAAAAATCCTCACTTCCGCTTTTCTTCCTATACTATCTATTTTTTAGTACTTCCCTCTCACTAATTGCAAATTAGTCAATGATTACTGTCGCGGCTGCTTCTTTCTCCAGGATAGACCTCCTTGGTTAATCTCCTTGACCTTATTCAAAGTATACCGTCATTTCCTTAATCTTACCCTCACGAAGCTTCCATGCCAAATCTCCGGTGATCTCATCTCCTTCGATTACGGTATCTGCAATCTCGATTTTTGTAATTCTTGCTGCTTTCTCTCCATAAGTAGCTTTTTTGGAGGGATTTCGATAATTCACCTTACAGCTTGAGAAAAGGGTAAAGGATATACATCCTTCCTCATCAAACATCCAATCCGCCAGCTTCGGTGCTAATCGTAGGGTAAGCTGACCATTCTCATAGGTGAAAATCTTCTCTCCGACAAACATTGCGATCCACATAGAGATAGTCTCTGTCGTAGATCCGCTTAGTCTTGCCACGTAACCCCTTCCGTGGATCTCCTCATTGGGATTTACACTGGAAGCAATAAAGGAAGAATTCTCTAAGATACTTCTGCCATATTCCTTCGGATCACGAAATACTACCATAGCAGTCTTAATGTCCTCATAGAACCGGTCATACAGTCCGGCACGCAGCAGCGCCAATAAATACTTATATTCCATATGTAAGAATACACTCTCACGCTCCAGCCAGCCTGCTGTAAATGCACGGATACGTCCGTTCTCCATCGAGATATGACCGATCGGAACACTGGTTTTATACATACCAAGCTTGCGGTCAAACAATTCACTCGCACGTACCTCTTTGTAAAGCTTCTCGGCCTCTGTCTGCTTCAACGTCGGCATCATTTTCGCAGGTCCTTCTAGGAATGCGGGAAGCGGCTGTACCTCGAAGGCTTTCACAACCGCCTTCGGAAGGCCGTAACCACTGTTTATCTTTTCTCCCTTCTCATCCAGTACCGGTTCGAACTCTGCCGCATGATAAGTAAAATATGTCGGTACGATCCCATTACCGTAAGCACAGGCTTTTTCAACACCCTGCTCCAGCTTTTTAAGAAATGCTTTGAATATAGAATGAAGCCTTTCGGTGTCGATTATATTCTCATCGCCTTCGACTCCAAAGCGAATTCGGTCACGGAATACTTCCCGAAGATTTGATACATGATCCCAATAGGTGAAGTCACTCCAATTCTCATTCTCCGCTCTATGTAACGCATCCGACACTTCCATCAGAAAATCGTAGATTTCTGCCGGGAGAGCCAGCTTCTCCACCATGGTGACTGCTTCACAAAGGAAGGTAACGAGACGCTTTAACTCAAAGGTCTCAGACATTCCGCTTCCGAACAAACCCGGAAGACCATTCATCGCATCATTCCAACCCGGCTTGCCACCTTCCATCTCGATACCCATTCCATACGGATCCAGGGTAGAAAACTTGTTTAAGGCTAAGGTAATCATCTTACCCATTAGGCTGGTTCTTGCCACTCCACCTTTTGCACTCGGTAGCCAGTTAGTTCCCTTTTTATCAAATCCGGGCCGGTTCAGCTTCTCTTCATCATGAACCAGAGCACCGTACTGTCTTGCCTCATTTTTAGCTGTAATTACATATTTTTCAGACCTCGGAAGCACCCTGGCCGGACTGTCATAGAAGCGATAGCTGTCTTTTTCAAAAAGCAACTTCTCCTTCTTCTCCGGGAAGATATTCAGATAGCTGCCTACCAGATCCATATTGTAATCCCAGTGATCACTCCAATAGCCTTCGCCAAAGCCGGCTTCAATGTTCTGATCGCTGTTTAAAAGAAGCTTTTCAAGCAGTGCATCCTCTTCACATTGCAATTCAATATGATACTTTGCGATGCAGTTCATGATCTGTCCGGGTGTAAAGGGCTTACTGATTACCTTCAGCAGCCTGTTGCTCTGTTCCGCCGCCTGAACCGCTAAGAATTGTCTCATCTCCTCTTCCATCTCCGGTCTGATCGTGAAGGTGGAAGGTCTGACCTCCAATGGATTATAACCGTCAATCTGTATCAGTTCAAAAAAGGTCTTAACGTTAAAATCATCTATTTCATTATGGAAGAAAATGTCATTTCTTCGATTCTGGTTCACATCCCTGAAATTACCGTTTCCCTGGGAATAATACTCTCCTGCGATGGAGAAGAAGTTATAATCTCTCTCCGGATCCCCATGCTTACGGCTAAACAGATGAACCACTGATTTATTGTCACCCTCACCGAATACGAAGGGATATCCTCCACGCAGAAAGTTATCCAGATAATTCTGTTCCATATATTGATCAAACATTGGTACTCCGGAATGAGTACGGATATCCGCCGTCAGCTCGTCTACCAATTTCTCCGCCATGGCTTCGTTTCTGGAAAGGAAATCAGTCTGACAGAATTCGGGAAGCTTTGTGTTAAGTTGATCGATCGACCCGGCAAAACCGGTCAGGGTAAAGAACTGCTTACTCTCCCTGCCAGGCAGGTCCAGTTTGATCGGAGTAAATCCACAGGGTACCTTATTATAAAAGCACTGAGTATGATTTAGCAACGTCTGCAGGTCCTCTTTCATAAAATTAATTGGTTGTAATAATGCTGTATCGTAATCAAAGATGGTCTCGGCATCATAGATCGCCGGCATAATCTTTCCCTCGAAGATACCGACATAATAATAACCCCCTTCAATCTCCGATACCTCGGCCGAATCATCACTGGAGGCTCTCATGGTATAGTAAGGAGCCTGATGCTCCAGGTTCTTGATCTCGGTCCAGCTCTTGAACAGATTCGACATCTCTTTATACATACTATTCGTTATACCGTAAGGAATAATCTTCGGTAGTCCATCAAGCAACTCGATGTGCTTTACCTCACCGGTCATATTTTCGAGTTCAACCTTACGAACCAGAGCTCCAATGCTGTTATTCGGAAGAACGTAGTATTTAACCCGGATTTTCAGACCGAACTCGTGATTCTCCTCTTCGATCCAAAAGCTGTTCTTACGTATGTAAAAGCTGCGTGCCACCTCCGGATGATATCCGTGAAAGGGTTCAAATAGCTTTCCGTCACAACGGATAAAGGTACGAAAGCCCTTCACCGGGGTATTCTCATAGGCTGTATTCGCAGGATTAAATTCCATGATGGCATTATTTTTGTGATGAATTCCAAAGCTGTTCACACCTTGTCCCCGATTGGTGTAATATACCCAAAGCGGTATTCCCTTCTTTCCGGCAAGCCCTGGTAAAAAGCTGGAAAATGCGGGCAGCTCATCATACCCATCAATTCTATATACATCATCAATTAATTGATATTTACTCATTCAACCATCCTCCATTGTTCATATTTTATCATCAAAAACCCTTCCGTCCTTTATCTTTCAATTCTCTTGTTAACCGTGTTACACTGGATTTATCTCTAAAACATTATATACATTATTACTTCAAACTGCAATAAAAACATTTTTATTACAGTTAATACTATTCTTTATTGGATATAATGCACATGTGCAATCTCCTTTTCCATCGTATATTATTTTAAATGCATAATCAAAAATAGTTAATCCTCCCAAATAATCTATTTTCTTTCATTAAATTACTTATTTTGTGGCTCATATGTTTTTGAAACGTTTTTATTTGAGGTGCGTCATCCCAAAGCGAACTACGTTCGCTATCCGGAGTGCTTATTGTGTAATAGTAAGCCAGCTCCTATTACACAAAAAAGGATTATAGCAGCTTACCCGCCATAATCCCAATTCTCTTATTTTTTATAATGAAGCTTTCATTACATCATGTCCGGAAGCAGTGAATTCTCTGCGCTCTTGTCAGTGTTTTCGTCCTTGGGTTCATCCAAGATTCCCTTTACTTCCTTATATATCTTCATAAACTCTTCACCGGTGATGGTTTCTTTGGTAATTAAGTAGTCTGCAATCTTGTCGAGTACATCACGGCTTCCTGCAAGAAGCTCTTCTGCTTTCTCATAACAGGTCTTCAGAATCTGCATTACCTCTTGATCGATCTCACCGGCAGTGTCATCACCACAATTTAAGACTGCCCTTCCATCCAGATAACGGTTCTCCACGGATTCCAGACCCATGAGTCCAAACCGATCCGACATACCGTATTGGGTAACCATCGCTCTTGCAAGAGAGGTTGCTTTCTCGATATCATTGGAGGCACCGGTAGTAATTGAGTTGAATACCAGCTTCTCAGCCGCACGGCCACCATAAAGGGTAACAATTCGAGTCAGAATCTCATCCTTACTCATCAGATACTTCTCTTCTTCCGGTACCTGCATTACATATCCCAGAGAACCCATGGTTCTGGGCACGATGGTAATCTTCTGTACCGGTTCTGCATTCTTCTCCAGTGCTGTTACTAATGCATGACCCACCTCATGATAAGCCACTATCTTCTTCTCTTCTTTACTAAGAATACGGTCTTTCTTTTCCTTACCTGCAATAACCACCTCAACAGATTCAAATAAATCTTCCTGAGTAACTACGGTTCTTCCCTGCTTCACAGCGAGTATCGCTGCTTCATTGATCATATTGGCAAGATCGGAACCTACCGCACCGGAGGTTGCTCTTGCAATTGCTTCTAAATCCACCGAATCATGCATCAATACATTCTTTGCATGAACCTTCAGGATGTCCACTCTACCCTTTAGATCCGGCTTATCTACGATAATTCTTCGATCAAAACGACCGGGACGAAGCAACGCCTTATCTAATACCTCGGGACGATTCGTTGCACCAAGGATAACAAGACCCTTGGAGGAATCGAAGCCATCCATATTCGCTAACAGCTGATTCAGTGTCTGCTCACGCTCGTCATTTCCTCCACCGTAGTGGGAATCTCTGCTCTTACCGATGGCATCGATCTCATCGATAAATATAATGCAGGGAGCAGACTGCTGCGCTTGCTTAAATAAATCTCTTACTCTCGAAGCACCGACACCGACAAACATCTCAACAAAGTCCGATCCTGATAAGGAGAAGAACGGAACCTTTGCTTCTCCGGCTACCGCTTTCGCAAGAAGCGTCTTACCGGTTCCGGGAGGTCCGACGAGCAATGCGCCCTTTGGCAGCTTTGCACCAATGCGGGTATATTTTGCAGGATTATGAAGGAAATCTACAATCTCAGTCAGAGATTCCTTTGCCTCCTCTTGCCCTGCTACATCCTTGAAGGTAACTCCGGTCTGCTTCTCGACATAAACCTTGGCATTACTCTTTCCGACGCCCATGACACCGCCGCTGTTTTTTGAAATGGTCCGGAACAGAAACCACATCACCACATAGATGGCAACAAAGGGAAGAACATAAGAAAGAATCGTGGTTATAATCGAGGAGCTGTTGTCATTCACCTCTTGGTCATAAGTAACATTCGCTTTATTTAAGCGATCGACCAGCTCCAGATCAAGAAAGGCACCTGTATAATAGGTAATATCCAGTGCTCCTTCCTGCTGATCCTTAGGCGTGATCACTATCGTGTTATCATTTTTCACCTTTACTGAATCTACCTTACCTTCATCCAGCATCTGCAAAAATTCGCTGTAGGTAATCTGTTTATGAGTACTGTCCTTAATCTGCTCTGTCAAAGTCCAAAACATATACCAGATGACCAGAGCGGATATCAGAGTGATAATAATGACCATCTTATTCGGTGAGCCATTTTTATTCTGTTTATTGTTATTGTTATCCATGAAATCCTCCTATTCATAGCGCTTCTCTTATTTATACAAACGGACCTTAAGCCCTTAATCTGCCAATACGAACCGTATAACTCATTATACTTATAGTCTTTCCATAAATCAATTAAATTGTTCTTAAAATTCTATGATTAAATTGTGTACAACACAACTTAAGTATATACCAGACTGGGAACCATATTCGTTCGACCAACCGCTCTTATTCGTGAACCTAAAGCAGAATACCTTGTTTGAAAAGGTTATATAAAGCAATCTTAATCTAAATAGATAGTAATATATAAATTTATTACTTACTATGATATTGTCACACACCTTATTTATAAATACAATCATTTTCAATAATTTAATGAAATAATCGGATTTTGCTGGGCCCTTTGGAAATTTCGCAAGGAGTTTTATATGCTGAAATGTTTCCATGAGTTGAAAGGTTTCCACAAGGTTGATAATTGACTTAAAACTAAATCTGTAGTATACTATCAAAATTGAAAGTTCACTTCGTGAGCCTTTCAGGATAACGAAGCTATAATTGTACATCAACCAGCAAGGGCGCCGGAACCTGGTTTAAGGTCCACCAAAAGGATCGTCTGGCTGAACTTACCCATTTTTTGCCTTAAACCTATTCATTTGACTAGGTTGATGGCTTTTTTTATTGCGTAAATCCGTCAATAATAGATACAAGATGAAACGATAAATCGTTTTGCTTGTCATGAATAATAAAAATACTTAGGAGGTAAAATCATGGCTACAAAATATGTATTTGTTACCGGTGGTGTCGTATCAGGCTTAGGTAAGGGTATCACCGCTGCTTCACTCGGTCGTCTCTTAAAAGCCCGTGGTTATCATGTAACCATGCAAAAGTTCGATCCGTATATTAACATTGATCCGGGAACGATGAACCCCATCCAACACGGTGAAGTCTTTGTTACGGACGATGGTGCAGAGACAGATCTGGATCTTGGGCATTATGAAAGATTTATTGATGAAAGTCTGGACAAGATGTCGAATGTAACAACGGGAAAAATCTACTGGTCTGTATTATCAAAGGAGCGAAGAGGCGATTTCGGCGGGGGAACCGTACAGGTAATTCCTCACATTACCAATGAAATCAAAAGCCGGTTTTACAGAAATGATTCTGATGCGACTACTCATATCGCAATTATAGAAGTAGGCGGGACTGTCGGTGATATTGAGAGTCAGCCCTTCCTTGAGGCAATCCGACAATTTCGCCAGGATGTCGGCGATCACAATGTTGCTTTGATTCATGTCACCCTGATCCCTTATCTGCGTGCTTCCGGTGAGATGAAAACGAAGCCAACCCAGGCGAGCGTAAAAGAGCTGCAAGGTATGGGAATCCGTCCTGACATCATCGTATGCCGTACCGAGCACCCCTTAGAAATCGGTATCAAGGATAAGATTGCTCTCTTCTGTAATGTTCCCAGTTCAAATGTACTTCAGAATCTGGATGTAGAGTATCTGTATGAAGCCCCGCTTGCTCTGGAAGAGGAACATATTGCTGAGGTAACACTGAATTGTCTTAATCTTCCCTGTCCTACACCAGATCTGTCTGATTGGGAAGCGATGGTACAATCTCTCAAGAATCCGAAGGCAGAAGTCAAGGTGGCTCTCGTAGGTAAGTATACCCAATTACATGATGCTTATATCAGTGTCGTTGAAGCCTTGAAACATGGAGCCGTAGCTCACAATGCCGCCATTACCATCAAGTGGATTCCTTCCGAGGATGTGACACAGGAAAATGTCGCAGAACTGTTAAGTGATGTATGTGGAATCGTTGTTCCCGGAGGTTTTGGTGACCGTGGTATTGAAGGTAAAATAAATGCCATCCGCTATGCCAGAGAGCACAAAATCCCGTTCTTAGGATTATGCCTTGGCATGCAGCTGGCACTGGTAGAATTTGCCCGCAATGTAATCGGCTTTGAAGATGCCCACAGTGTCGAATTAGATCCATCCACCACCCATCCAATTATCCATCTGATGCCTGAGCAGGATGGAATCGAGGATATCGGTGGTACCTTAAGACTCGGCTCCTACACTTGCGTTCTGGACGAGAACAGCAAAGCTTTTACTCTCTATGGTGAGAAGGTCATTCACGAGAGACATCGCCACCGTTATGAAGTGAATAATTATTATAGAAATGATTTTATCAAACATCACCTAAAGTTATCCGGTCTGTCTCCCGACGGTCGCATCGTTGAGATGATTGAATTAGAAGATCATCCGTGGTTTTTAGCGACCCAGGCACATCCGGAATTCAAATCCAGGCCGAATAAGCCACATCCCCTATTCCGTGGTTTTATGGGAGCCGCTCTTGAATACTGTAGAGAACGTGGAAGATAGCATCATTAGCCCGGTACCAAGAAAGATCGCCATATCAGACAAATTAAAAATGATGCTCTTCAGCTTCTTACAATTGATACTGAAGTAATCAACCACATAGCCTCGTAATATGCGGTCTGCTACATTACTGATCGCGCCGCCAAGGGCAAAAGCCAAACCAAGCTTGAATATCTTCTTCCCTTTCCGGGGAAGAAGAATAATAAAGAGGAGAGATACAAGACCAAGAAGGATACAGGAAATGGTCTTTAGCATCTCCTTTTTCTCACCCATAAAATTCAAAAACGCACCCTCATTATGATGCTTACGGATGATAATCTTTCCCTTCAGTATCTCCTGTCTCTCCCCAAGCTCTCTATGTGTCTCCATATAATTCTTGATCAAATGTTCTGCGATTACAATCGTCAATACGATCAAAATATAAAGCATAGTTTACTCCGTTTCTACGCTGCTTATCGGCTCTCTTGCCGGACTATGTGCATCTCAGGCTTGTGAGTGCAGCGTAGACACAAACCTGATTGTATCTTGAAATCCAATTACTAATATTTACATATCTATTATGCCATATTCCTTGTTGCTTATCAATACATGATGCTAGGTTGTATCACAAATTCATTATCCTTGCTAAAAATGTTCTGCTTTACGCCTCCAGTACCTTTAGCCAGGGAAGACTAGGTGCCAACAGCTCTCTACCTTCTGTTGACCGTATATTCTTATAGGAGGGATAGTGCACAAGAAGCCCTGTCACTTCCTTTGGATCTGCAAGCAGCTTCTTCACTTTATCAAAGGCAGGGTCAAAAATCACCTTAACCTTCGGATTAATAAAAACCTTGCTTAAATCGGTAAAAGCACAGGCCAGCTGTATCACATTCACATCCGACTCATATATGGTAATCTCCGCCTGAGGATCGATTGCTAAGAGTTCACGAAGATGATAACCCATACCGAAGCCATAAATGTTATAGTGTTTCCTCTCCATCTGATACCAGTTTCTTGCCAGCAAGAAAGCTTCTGTCTGTATCTTATTATTCGTATGGAAATAAAATCTTTCTCCCTGATTCTCAGCTGCCAGTGTCATCAGCCCACAAGAAGTAAATTCAACCCGGTAGCCTTTTTCTAAAAGTCTTGCCGTGTTGATAGGCTCATGAAGCATTTCTTCAAAGCCTTCGCTGTGACTCATTAACATCTTGGTGCTATTGTTGTAATTATCCTCATTAAATTCGATTTCCTCTTTACTGATGATCAATTCCTGTACTCCAGTCAGAAAATTAATCAGCTGTAGCTCCAGAAGATCTGCCAAAAGAACATAGTCGCTGTTCCTCTTTGCTTCCAGAATACCGGTCAGCATCTCCAGCATAGATTCGGTCTTCACTACATTAAAATACTCCCGATTTGATATGATTAACTCGATGCTCAATTTGACCTCATCTATTGAATTTGCTATTAACTTTAAAGCCTTGTCACATTCCTGCTCGCGGAAGTAAATAACGGCTTTATCCATTTTAGCCAATAGCCCAATGTTGTACTTAAAGATATCTCCTATGCTCTCATTCAAGAACTGATCCCTCCCTGGACATTTTCAAGGATAATCCCGCTATTCCCTGAACTCCTATTCTGCAACCTAATGTGTCTGTTACTTTCCCTTTTGTATTATACTTTCCATTCCTCATATAGCGCATGGAAAGCTTCTGCCTGCTCCAGATTACCAAGTCTTTCATAGCACTCTGACAGCTGCTTAAGCGGATAATCTCCCGAATAGTGAATATTAAGTTCACACTCGGTCTCATAAGCTGCATTATAGTACCAGAGAATAGCCTCCTTATCATCGCCCAGCTCAAAATAATACCGACCAAGCTCAAAGCAAACCTCTGCACTGGCTTTATTATCGGCCAGATTATGGAGGCAATATTTCATGAAGCCTGCGATATCCTTTCGAAGACGATAACATCTGGCAAGGACACATTCGCAGATTTTTCGTTCCTGATCACTGTATTCTTCCCTCTCCGCGGCTTCCCTGAAGTAATCAAAGGCTTCTTCAAAATCCCCATCTTCACCGGCAATATAGAGCTCTCTTGCATACATTTTAAATAGCTTCGGAGAAAGCTTACCTTCTCTTTTCAGTGTCTTCTGGAACACCTGAAAATCTCTGCCTGCGTGATTTGAGATCGGCATATGCAGGATCACGATATTGCTGTCATAGATCACCGGTGACAACACTACATTTTCATGAACGGGCTCTACCCACCGGAAGGTACGAAGACGCTTGTACAGCTTAGGTCGGTACTCCATATCAAAATTGTAGGTAGTATTGAATGCCAGCTGATTCGCATATTTCATCTGTACGATCTCGATCTCCGGCAACAGCCTATGCTTTAGTTCCAGAAACCGCTGTCGGTTGTCTTCATCCAAAACCTCGTCCGCATCGGCCACATAGATATAATCCATCGTAGCCTTGGAGAAGGAATAATTCCTTGCTGCAGAAAAATCATTAATCCAGGTAAAATCATAAATCTTATCGGTGTAATGCGAGGCAATCTCCTTCGTTGAATCTATAGATCCGGTATCGATGATGATAATCTCCTCCGCCAGTCCCTGAAGAGAGTCAAGACATCTTGCCAGAACCTTTTCTTCATCCTTCACTATCATGCAGACACTCACAGTAATCATCGGATCCTCCACGGTGCCACTAAGAAGCAGATATGGCTATGGACTTTATACCACAGCTGATCTGCTTCTTAGCGGTTGAAATTTATTTTATATCCTTAGGGTGTTGCTGCTTTTATTTTATCGCTGTTAATCTGAATCGACTGATATTTCATAACATAACCGTTCTTATCAATCTCATAAATAGTCAGATACTGTCCCGGAGTCGGTATTGTTATCTCCATACCGTTGGTAAAGGTAGCAGTAGCCGTGCATTTATCCTCCATATTCAGACCCTCTACTTTGCTTCCGAGCTGATATACCAGAGAATTGTCAACACCTATACTATTCACTATCGTTACCTTGGTCGTTCCTACATTCCCGCCCGGTTCAACCGTCGTTGACAGAGACAGTGCTGCGGAAGGATTCTTTATCGTAAGCTTACTGGAAGTTTTATCTACTGTACCGTTGTCATAATAGATGCTGAGTGCTCTTGCTGTACAATTTGCCATTTCTTTCAGTGCCTTACTATCCAGTGTAATCTTCATCGTGTAGACCTTGGTAGCATCTATTATACCGGTCGGTGTTACTACAGCACTTGACACCGGTATATCCTTCGTTCCAAGCTTAACATATTTCAGTTTTGTCTCAAAAGGCATCTTGCCCGCAACATTCAAGGTCACATCGATGGATAACTCCGTCGTGTATCCCTTAGTGAATACATAAGTGGCCTTTGGTGCAGTAGGAGTGGAAGGATAATTAACAGCAAAAGTCTTTAGTGTAGAAGCAAGCTTATAAGAAATTGCTGAACTCGAATCCGTTGCTGCTTTATATTTCACCTCTTTCATTCTGATATAAAGAGTGGAATCATCCAGTGCCTTCGTGGAAAGGATCTTCACGATCGTATTCTTGGTAATCGATGTCCAGTTTGCTTTTGTCAGATCGAAGCTCGCCCCCTGCTTTACAACACAATATTCATAGGGATTGCTTTCGGAAGCCGAAGGTATCTGAACATTCAGATTCTTTGTTCCATTATAGGTGACGTATATATTCTTATCTGCGGAAGTTACTCCTGTAGGCGCACTGCCCTGTATGATACTTCCGGTTAATATTCGCTGTGCGCTCAGGCTTGTCTCCGTAATCTTGGAGGAAGAAGCCCTTGTCGTGGAGAAATTTCTGATTTCGAGTTTAAGCTCGGGGAATGCGGTTGTATCACTCAGACCATCATAGCTTCCTCCGATCATGGTCTTTAACGGTAATCGCTTCACCAGCCGGTCTGTAACCTTAATCCAGTCAGAAGTGGTAGAAGTTCCACCATTCGTAACGGTTACCCGGTACTCCTGACCATATCTGATATCAGCCGTGAATTTCTCTCCATCGATTCCGGTCACCGGAAGGGTGGTTTTCTTGGCAATCTTAACCTTTACCTCATCGCTGGCACGTCTTCCCTGTGTTCCGTCCGGGTAGTCCGCACCGTAGGTAAGATCTACATCTTTGGTGGTACCCAAATAAGGCTTTGTATAGGTATAGGTTCCCGTAAATAATCCAAGTGCATAATTTACACCGCCTGATTTGGCACTTACAACGTCATCCACCGGAGCAATTCGAAAATATAAATTCGTTCCCTTGATCAGATAGCCATCCAATAATTCCTTATTTAAGTAAGAGCTATCCATCCATACACCGGAATCACCTTTTTTCCATTGCAAATCATCAAAGGTAATGGGGTTTACACCATTTCCCTCGGTTGTCATGATATTTAACAATTCTCCGATACCATCTGTGGATTTTAGTGAATCAAGCATGCTATAGTTGATGGATACCTGCAGCTTCGTCGGTTTATCCTTTATAATAATACGGGACTCCGTCTCATTGGTGTCGCCCTTAATCTTGATGATATTTTCCGTATTTGCTGACAACCAGGACAGGTCAATCACCGCAAGCTTATCGCTAGGGTCAACCTCAATCAAATCCCAATTGCCTTTGGATGCGTCCATCTCTGTAGCAAAATATATCTTCGAGTTACCGTTAATAAAGACCAGAAGACTCTCATCTACATAGGAAACCGCACATACCTGAACCGGATTTCCTGCTGCGAAGGCTTCCTGTTTGGGCAGATACATCATGCCGGTCAAACTTAATACAAGAAGCAATAAGAGCTTCATATTTAATTTCTTCATCTTCATCCTACACCTCCATGTGGTCTGTTTACCTTATGTAACTTTGTTTCACAAGCTGTCCTATCGTAACTAGATTATACAGCATATTTCTCCTAAAATCATCTGATTTCAAGAATTTTCCCGGAAAAGTTGTGAGAATAGAATCCTCATATTTATAAGGAAAAATAATCACTTATCTCTATTATCGGCAATCTATGGGAGAAGCTTAACCCATAATAGCTTATAAAATAAACATAAAAGCCCCAGACTATTTATATATGTAGCTTTCACAAAAGTACAAATCAAATACTACTATAAAGCTAAAAAAAGTAGAAGACGGTATTCTTCTGATATCAGTCTCCTACTTTTTTTATCGCATTCTATTTATCTTATCTGAACCAGTCGGTTCTTTGCAGGTATGTAATCACTGCATCGAAGATATGCATTTTTAGCTTGCTCAAGTTCTCCCATACATTCATAAATCACTCCGATGTTATAGAATGCCAGGTAGCTGTTCACACCTTCCATTTTTGCTTGAGAAAAGGAGGATGCCTTCTCAAACTCCTCAATTGCTTTTACAAAATTACCACTATTCATCAAAATCAAGGCAATAAGAAAGATAAAGTCTGCAGATCCACAAAATTCATCATAGATATTAAGCAGCTGCAATGCTGAATCATACTGTTCTGAATTAATCAAGGAATAACCATAGCTTTCTACCATATCCTGTACATATTCCAATCGAGGATCAAGATCAAAGTATAACGCTTGTCCGAAATATTCGCAGGCATTCCAATAGTCCTCTTCCATATAAAAACTCTTACCAAGCTGGTATAGGATGTAAGGGTCGTTCGGGTCCTGTTCTTTAGCCATTTTAAGTAAAGTGATGTTACGTTCTGTCTTCCTTTTGCGTGACTCAAGATCACCCTCATAGCCTGAATGCCGTATCGTCAAGGGTATCAGGTATGTCTCAGTAATCTCTGTAGAATTAGATTCACGAATAGGAATTATTTGTTCGTGAATCATACCCTCATATTTATAGAGTTTCTTTGAAAACAGGCGGTTCACCCGTTCACTATATTTGTAGTTATTCTCTTTTCTGTGAAATTCGTTGATACGTAACAAACGCCCGATTTTGTCCGGATGCCTACGAATTAATTCTCTTATCGCATCCATGTCTATCTCTTCCACTATCTCGTCGCTGTCAAGTACCAAGATATACTCATTACTAGCTTTCGTAATGGAATAACTGCGAGCAGCAGCAAAATCATTCACCCAGATAAAATCATATACTTTGTCCGTATAGCGATAAGCAATCTCCTTTGTACGATCGGTAGAACCTGTATCAACGATGATGACTTCATCTACCAAGGATGCTATGCTTTTTAAGCAAAGCTCGAGTGAAGCTTCCTCATTTCTTACAATCATGCAGAGGCTAATGTTCATCTATTTGTACTCTCCTCCCATTTATTAAGATAAATTACAATTACACAAATCGCAGAGTCAAAGGATTTCATGTACCGTTTCAGCCCCGGAATTAATGTCAATCAGCAGGGCGTAGGGAATACATTTTATAAAAGGGGGTTACGCAATCAGCCCTATTAATTGTGTAATGCTGTCTGATAAGCTGGTACAGCCTGCCATATTTAGTTCCGCTTCACGTCCGAAACCATAGGTCATGCCGATACAGGCAACATGATTTACAGCTGCTGCCTCGGCATCCTCAGGACGATCTCCTACCATAATTGCTGAAGTCGGATCAATCTCATGCTTTTCCATTAAAAGTTGCATCCTTTTACCCTTAGACATGCTTGATTCGTTGACGAAAACGCCTGTAATATCGGTAAAAAAGCTTAGTATTCCAAATTTTTCACAAATCTGTTTTACGAACACCTCCGGTTTGGAAGTTACAATATAAAGGCTTTTACCTTTCGACTGTAGCTGCAAAAGTGTGTGGTATACGTCAGGATATAGCTTCAGTTCTTTTAATCCTTGTATACCATAACGTTCTCTGAAGAAGGTTATTCCATTCCTAATATATTCCTGATTATCTGTTCTTAATAGCTTTTTTAGCATCTCCTCCAACGGTGGCCCAATCGAATCAGCTATTTCACTATCCTTGATTCGAGGAACACCTAACTTATCAAAAGCATAGTGCATGGAATTAATGATCCCTTCACTTGTATCTGCCAGGGTACCGTCAAAATCAAACATAATATGTTGAATCATAGTTCTTATCCTTCCGTAGTAAAAATATGTGTATAGCTCCTTCTGCCCTCTTACCATTTGCGACAGAGAAACAGCCCATTATGTTCCGATTAATATCCTTAGTATCTTGTTGATTCAAATATCATTTAATAATTGTTAACCCGTCTTCTCGTAGAATTGAAATTGATATCTCCGGATACTGGTCATGTATCATCTTCCTTATCTCATCCGAATATCCTGCTGCCATAATGATCACAGCATTTATCTCACCCTCAGCCAGTATCGTCGGTGCAACAACGGGAATATGGGTTACCGGGGTAAACCTGTTCTGTTTAAAAGGAGCGGAATCTATAATATAACGTATCCGATCCTGCATCTCTAACAACGATAGATTAGCCAGTGCCTGGTGTCCGGCTCCCCATCCGGCTACTGTCTTACCTTCCGCCTCCATGCTTGAGAGGTAGTTGTCGATTTCTGCTTTTCTTTGCTGTAATTGATTTGTGAACTCACGGATACTCACGGGTTTTCTTTTCCGCACCTTCGCACTGATAATATAGCGATACCATATCTCATCGCAGCATAATATTTCAAAACCGTTCAACTCCAACAGCTTCCTTAGGGTAGCAGACGTAAAATATGATAGATGATCCTGTATAAATTCAGAGTACAACCCATGCTCCAATATCATATCCACGTTAGGTACCTCGATAATTCCAACTGCATCGTCGGAAAGGTTATTCGCGATGCCAACCAGAAATTCATTTGGATCAGGAATATGCTCCAAAAAATTCATAATGTAAAATGCATCATAAGGAGCATCTTGGATAACATACTTCTCTCCTTCAACAAAGCCGTGAATCACATGATGCCCATTAGAATTAGCCTTAGCAACTGATTCCTCTAAGTGCTCTAAACCAGTTACCTGAAGCCCTGCCTCTTCCATGAATGACATGTATTCGCCTTTACCACAGCCAATCTCAATGACCTTCCTACCAACCAGTTGATTCTCTTCTATCCATTGTCCGAACTGTTGAATACGGAATATGCGCATTTCTTCTGATATTCCAGTTGCACGTATTACATCTCTGTAATACGGCACCGGTTCTCCCTGAGCCTGCAGCAGACCACAATAACGACATTCCTGTATACTAATGTCTACACCAATCTCTGTGGCCACCGTTGATTGATCCGGAAAATACTGTGCACTCTTTGGCATATTATGATAATGTATCAGAGGCTGTTTCGGCAAGAGCCGATGGCATAATCTGCAATACCTAATCTCTTCCTTCATATAATGCTTCCTCCCCCTAGTCAATGGTCTGCCCGTATTTGCTGTAGTATCTGACGAATACCCTCTTCAAAAGTATACTCGGGAGAAAACCCAGTGTCATGTATCAGCTTAGAAATATTCGCACTTAGTAACATAGTCTGATTCTTAGCATATGGAATAGCACCGAAACTCGGTCCTATACCAGATGCAGCCACTTGGTAAATTATTGAAATATAATCACGTAGCGATTTTGTAACACCATATGCCACATTATAACACTCACCATCTACTCCCTTTTCTGCTAATAGATACAATGCTTTTGCGGCATCAAAGGAATATAGATAATCCCATTGCTGTTCTGCTGCGGTAAAGGCAAGCTCCTCCTGCTTTATAAGTCGTCGGATACTGGTATCAATCAAGCTTTCTGTCCCATCGTATGGACCATAGACACTAAACAGGATCGGCCAGATATGACGAATACCATATTGTTTGCATAGTAATCTAGTCATTCCCTCCGCACAAAGCTTTGCCATCCCATAACCATTCTCAGGATGCTTTTCCATCTCTTCGGTTATAGCCACTTTCTTACGCCCGTATTCTGCTTGCGAACCTGTCATAAGAAATACAGGGCATTCTATGTTATGGCATAGCTCTACAGCATCCAACGCATATGAAATATTCTGGGTCTGCAATTTGAAGTTATTCCGCTGATTTACCTTCTCTTTACCGGTGGAGCCATCCCAAGCCAGATGAAAGAAAGCATCATAGCTCTGCCCGTAGAGTTTCTTAGAAACTGTTCCATACCCTTCCATTCCGCACTCTAGTACTGTGAGAAGCTCATGTTCCTCTGGCAGGAAGCTACGGCGAAAGGAACCTGGTCGAACTAGTGCTGTGACCGCTATATTCTGTTGCAATAGGTATCGAACAAGTGCATTTCCTGTGACACCTGTCCCTCCGGTTACGATTGCTTGTTTTATCATAAATTTCTTCTCTCATTATCATTACTTTTTAGTTTCATTCCATGATCATATCTGTTTATAACGTAATGCTACCATTCCATTACGAATATCCGTTACAGGTATAATAATTCTTCAAATACTGTTCCTTTTCTATGTTCCCCTGGATTAATAAATCCTCCATGGTCTTGTATTGGATGCTTTTAATAATTGTCTTATCGATTACTGCTGCAATCAACAAACAGTCCTCTGTCATTTTCTTTCTTTTATCTTCCTGATAGCAGACAAAGCTTCTCCAAACTGCGTACTCTGCCAGATTAGCCTTAGCTCTTTGTTCGAATTCGGGAAGCAAAGCTTTTTGGCAGCGGCTTTCATAAAAACGCTTTTGTACTATGATAGATTCCCATCTCAATAAAATTTCTTCCAGTTCATCTTCATAGAATATTTCTTGAATAACAGCCAGAGGTTCAGAAAGATAAATCACTTGTTTATCCATGTTGGATCTTAAGCTCTTATTCCACCATCGCTGTTCATTCATTTCACCGCTTGCACGATATCGATTGATTCCCAATGTCGATGACAAGCAAAAAATCTGATGACAATAGCCTCTCTCGATATAGCTAAGGAAATCCCGGCTGCCATTAAGAAGGGTATCCGTTGGAAATAAATTCTTCTGCTTTATAATTGACCCATCTTCTTTCCGAATATCTGCCTCGGTGATGATCATGTTAGGCATGATATCCTGATTTTCCTGTATTGCCTTCGCGCAATGAAGTAAGCACTGCGGATATAATACATCTCCCGGATACATGACTACATAATAGACAAATGTACCTTCCGGCTTGGTATATTCTGCTATCCTTGCCATTTCAGTAACCAATTGTCTCTGATTAAAGGTTTCATAGGTGCGATATACTCCAAGGTGATAACCCTCATAGCTCAGTGCCTTCTCATAGGTACCGTCTGTGGATCCAAAATCCATAATAATAGTATAGATGAATTCTCTTGGATATTCCTGATTCAGGATGCTATCCATCGTTTTTTCAAGCAAATCCATATTATTTCGAACAGGAATCACAATCTGCATTCTTATATCTTCCATCTTTATCAGACCCCTATTTCTATATAACCTTCCGGTGGATTATAGTTTCTTCTTTTGTTACGTAGCCCCTCATACATGTCGATTATAGATGCAAGTCCAGAATCCTTCTGAAGAGCCATCTGCTTTAAGTCCTCATATTCTGCCTCCTGATCGATACCGCGATGCAAGATTCTTGCATAGGACAGATATTGGTCCGCAAGCTCATACTCTGCCGACCAGAGAAATCTTTTAGCATACCCAAGAAATTCATGGGCTAATCTCTCAAGTGCTTCATCCTCTCTTAGATAAACCTTCGGTAAATTTTTTTCTCTTGCGAACTTAACAAAGTCCTTAATCGTAAGATGAGACAAAATTGGATGTTGAAAATTCTTTAAAGTTGCAAAGGTTTCCGTCTGACTACCAATTCGAATCGCACATAGTACTTCCCTAAGATAAGCGGCATTATAATCATAGGACAGGTAATACCATAAAGTTCGATCTGCATTCATATGATCAATTTCTTTGTCATAACCTTCTATCTTACGAAATGCTTCCATTCGAACAACTCCTTGAGAGGGGTGGGCTACTGTCGTTAACATATAAACCGGCATAGTATTGCGTCCCGGTGCAATAAAACTGCAGTGATAAAACGATTCCTGTTTAATATGTTCACCGGACTCCGTCACAAAAACTCTTTCTCCATGTACATAACCTACCTGAGGATTTTTCTCCATCAGCTCCACTGCTTTTTCTATAAAAGTCGGATAAATATAATCGTCAGCACAGAGTAAGATAAAATATTTACCGTGTGACAGCTGTTCAGTTAGAATACGATAGCTGATGTTTAGTATGTTGAATTGATTTCTGCAAACCTTTACCCCTTGCTTAGTGAATTTTAACGCTCTTTCTACAGAGGAATCCCCTGATGAGTTATCAAGTACAATAATCTCACAGTTTTCGTAAGTTTGGCTTAGGGCACTTTCAATACATTGCTCTAGATATACTGAATGATTAAAGTTTGGTATTAAAATGCTGACAATGGGCTTTTCCATTCTTAATTCTCCTCTGGAAGAAGGATATAGTTATCCGGTGGATTGTAATTACGTTTCCGGTTTTTCCTGCTAAGCATTTCTCTTAATCTATTTTTGTCTACCATGTGGTTTTTACACATATGATCGAGTTCACGATATACCTTATTGTCTAAGATTTTTCGAGAGACTACCTGGCAAAAGATGAGATACTTTTCAGCAACATCAAAAATATCATTCATTAACATTCCAGCACAAAATTCCAACATCTCTACAGCCAGTTTGTCCTTTGCTTGTTCTTCTCTCTCAAGTACCTTAAATAACTTTTTATCTCTTGCGTAATCGGCAAAGTACATCAAAGTTAAAGTCATTAATAGTGGGTGTTGGAAATTCACCTGCGAAATCGTGGTCTCAGTATATTGTCCGACTCTGACTCTTGCTAATTCTTCACGAATATAAGCATAATCGGAGACAGATGACAAAAAGAACCATAATGTTTTGTCAGCATTTGTATGCTCTACAAATTGATTGTACCCACCAATTGATTGAAAAACAGTCTTTCTATACATGGCCTGGGCCGGATGTGCAACAGTCGTCATCATAAAAATCGGCATTACATCCTCACCTGGTGCAACAAAACTGCAATTATAAAAGGGATCTGCCTCCTCCTCTTCTCCTGTTTCATTTACAAACTTTCTCTCCGTATGTACATAGCCCACATTGGGATACTTTTCAAAAATAGCAACACATTTCTCTACAAACTCTGGTAGGATATAATCATCAGAAGGTAACAGCATGATATACTTCCCTTCTGTCATTACATTTCCTAAAATTTTATAAGAATTCGTATGAATATTAAAAGGATTGCGGCACAAACGTAGCCCTTTCTTAATATACGGTTTTGCTATTTCAAGTGAATTATCCTCAGAACAATTATCCAGAAGTATGACCTCAATATTTTGATAAGTCTGTCCAAAGGCACTGTCCAGACATGTTTTAAGATATCTACCATAATTATAATTCGGTATCATTATGCTTACTAAGGGAAGTCTCTCACTCATCATTCTTTCCTCCCTCTCGTTCACTAACAATGATATCGATCATTTTCTTCCAGGCATTTTGATCTTTTGTTCCAAGCATACGATAGATCTCGTTATATAGATTTGTTTCACTAATCGGTAGGTAGATTACCTTTGAAAACAAACAACAATCTTCAGCGGCTTTATCTTCCCCTTGCTTCGCACATTCACAAGCCATAATCAATGATAAGTATGCAAAATTGATATAAATCTGTGTCTGTTCCTTCAAATTGATACGGTCTGTCTCGCTGTTTTCATAGGTTCTGATAAATTGTAATATTGATACATAGGTCGCAATCATTTTCTGCAGAATGTTATTGCAATTAATTGATTCGGTATATATGCTTCCTCCCTCATCATGTAGATAAAGCATATTTTCATTATTCCCTTGAGTAAACCGATAAGTCCAGTAATGAGGATCGTAATATAGCCATCCGTCAAAATTAGCTCCTGCGTCCATTTCCTTTCTCTTATCAAAATATAAAATTCTGTGTGTAGCGCCTCGAGTTAAATATTCCAGTCTGTCATTTCTAGTTATGATACGATCCTTATCAAACAGAGGATTTTGCCTTTTAACCACACCTTCTTCATCTTCAAGCATTGCTTCGCAAATGATGCCGCCTACTTCTTGATTCTTATATTGATTCATGAGGGTGATACACTTTTGAATATATTCAGGGTTTATAATATCTCCCGGACATAATTCCAATATGTATTTGTTATGAATTCTTGAACTCATTATTGATAAGAGATTTGCTGTATAATAATCCAATGCCTCTCTAATCCTGCTATCTTTTCTATAGATTGCTAAGTGTTTCATTGGATAATTGAGCATCCAAAGATACATCTCCTCATCTGAGCCAAAATCCACAATGATTACTTCGATATTATCCTCACCGTAAGTTTGAAGCCTTATACTATCCAGAGTTCTTTGAAGTGGTTGTTTTTGATTACAGGTTGAGATCAGAATTCGTACTTTATCGACTTCTTCAATCATTATTCCTTTTCCTCCCCCACCATTACGTCAAACAAATATTGATTCAGATTATAAACCTCTATTACTGAAGGGTATGTGTTTTCAATAAATTGCTTTATTGCAGTATTGGTTACCGGTGCATTGGTTCCAATTAAGATCATATTCGGATGTATCTCATTAACTTTTTCGGTTGGGTAAACCATTTTCCCTTCCATCATACGTTGTTTATTCTCATTCTTATCAACGAGATAAATGTTATCTTTCTTTATGATATTACTTTGATGTAGCATTTTTAAGCCTTCATTCCCCATACCCCATAAAACAACTGCTTTCTCCTTCCATAAGAGCTCCAGCTTTTCTTCCATGGTATCTAGATAATGATTATATAGATTTATCGTAAAATTCTTGCCACAGTTTTCGCAGGATCCATTTTGGGTACCAACAAAATCATTAGAGTAACAAACAATTTCTTCACCGCATAAGGAGCATCTGCCCTTCACTAACACCTTTCTCTTATCTAGGTCGACCTTCGTAACCAGCATGTCCTGAAGTGGGTATTCACGATTCACAACAGCTTGATCCATTATCTCTACACATTGTTTATATTCTTCATCTGTCATCCTGGTTATGTTGATAACAAAATTCCCCTCTTCCAGATATCTTACCTCGTCCTTAATCATACCCTTCGCTACCGCATATTCATATAAATGTGAGCCCGGTAAGACTAATATTTTATTAAAGCCTAATAAAATATCCGGATGAGATTGATACCATTCCAAGCATTTCATAAAGCTTTCCACGGTATCCTCTTTATCACCAAGTAGCAGATTTCCGAATGGACATATTCCGGCTTCCCGGGCCATTTGTAAGGCAATCTCCACCTGTTCAATTGTAGTATGCTTCTCCATACTCTTAAGAATCCTATTATCCGCACTTTCTATTCCAAAACTAAGTGAAACACATCCGGCCTTCTTCATTTTTTTCAAAATATTCACATTAATGCGGTCCACTCTCATCTGGCAGCTCCAACGAATGTGATAAGGTTCGATACGATTGCAGAACTTCTCCATTTTATCATTATTGGTAGAAAACAACTCGTCCAGAATCCCGAGTGATTTAACATTATATTTGTCCACAAGCCAGTCAATTTCTTGAAATACATTATCTAATGACCTGGCTCGATATTTCTTACCGCAGGTGTGAAAACAGAAAGAACAATTATATGGACAGGACCTGCTGGTACAGATGCTGATTTCATTTTTCCCATCATATTGGAAACCATCATAATCAGGAAAAGGGAGAGCATCCAGATCCTCAATGTCCTTTCGAGGCTGTGTTCTGACTGGCTTACCACTATCATTACGGTATACAATACCTTTTACCTCATTGATTCTTCCTTGATTGTCCAGTGCATCAGCTAACTCTTTGATTGTTATTTCACCTTCTGAGATCATTCCTATATCCAGTTCCGGAATTCCTTCCATGATAACTTCCGGAGTAGCAGTCACCATTCCGCCCCCAGCCATAGTAATGATATCCGGTTTGATTCTTCTGGCTGTGGAAATAATATTTCTGATTTGCAAGAAATGTGGGCTTAGCCCCCCAGTAGCGATAACATCAATCTTATGGTCATATATCGCTTTCTTCAGTTCTTCCTCCAATTTCCCTAAATTTACATTAAGGTTCAGACAAAAAACGGTACTTCTAGTCTGTTTCAGGCTTGCACTGACGTAGGCCATTCCTAAAGGAAACATGTATGGTTCTCCAGATTTTTGAATAAATCTTGGCATTACAAATAAGTAATTCATAGTTACTCTCCTTCTTCCCACCATTCCAAAACCTGCAATAATACGTATTCTACATTATCCTCTTTAAAATTTGGTTGATATATAAATTCATTTCTTACAGCGATTCTTTTTCTATAGTCCGGCAATATTCGTTGATCATACTTTGCAGAGCAGTAACCCTTTTTATAAATACTGATCTCACGTACAATAAGCGTACTGCAGGTATTGTTAAGTTCTAATTGAAGAGTCTGCCCTCTTCCCATCATGATTCCCTCATATTGATTGTTGGAGTAATCATAGACAATTCCCAGATGCATCATTTGTGTTCCCAACTTGTACTTCTCAAAAAATTTATGATACACCGGATTATTATCATAAGGTTCAAAACTGTTATAATTTATTTGAATTCGATTCATCATTCCTGCATTCGTATGGAATACTGCATTGTATTTCCTTGCATCAAATTTTGCTCGTTCTAAAATTTGCCTAACCTGTTCTTTTTCCTCGGGTTCCAGTGCTTCAATCGGCTTGAGTAGATTCTCATGTACGCCGATAGAATTGGGACGTAGCTCAAGATTGTTGGCATGATAATTAAAGCCATGCTGATAAGCGAATCTACTTACCTCTGTGATGGATTGCCAGGTTAAATTGCAGATAACAGAAGAGATTGAGACGCGGGACCTATTATATCCCTTAGCATCGATAACTTTGACGATTCTATCCAGATTTTCCAGTATAAGAGATAACCGCCCATGCTTTCGAATCTTTGCGAATAATTCAGGATCCAACGTTTCCAAGCTTACACGCAGTGCTTTATGCTCTGCCAGCAGCTCAATCTCTGCATCTGTATATTTCTTACTTAGATTCGTAGTTAAAGAAAGCTCTATATCTGGATATTTATTATGAAAATCTGTAAATATCTCACACCATCTCGGATGAAGAGTAACCTCTCCAAAGACGCCTGTCTCGATTAATTGTACCCCTTTCTCCACAAGCATCTCCAAACAATCCATCATATTCTCTGATGGGAAATCCATCTTAAAGTAAGGATTCTTATCTGCCAATACGGATTGATTGCAGTAGATACATCTTAGGTTGCAGCGGTTTGTCAAACCAATTCCTGCTCTCCGGATCACTTCAACCTCTGAATAATCGGTAATATCGGAATAATCAAAACCCCATTGTCTGAACTTTTCCTCTAATTTTCTCGTGTATTCCTCAGTCGTAATAAGCTTGGGAGAAACTAATGCACAGCTCTGACACATTGGCCGGAGATTGCCGGTCAATAAACCTTTTTTTAACGCCTTCAATGCAGAATTGTTCAGTACGTCACCGGTTTCTTCCCCTTTGGAATGAGGTATTACATAATCTAAAATAAAATCTCCATAGTCCGCATCATTCATAGCACAGCAGGGGCATATCAAACCTCCTGCATGTATAATTTTAAAATGCCATGGATCAAAGCATTCTCTTGTCAGAGCCATATTGCCCTCCTAACATTTCATCTATTCCTTCACACCATTGCTCAATTTCTCGGATAGTACAACTGCTTCGAAAATATTGCTAACACTATACCTTGAAGCATCGATAATCTGATTATTTTCCGAAGTCTTTCCCTCTTGATAGGTTTTGACTGTGGATGTAATACTATGTGGTATGTATCTAGGAATTACGGCTTGCTGATATATTTCCTGATCAAACCATGCTAAGAACTCCTCTCCACGCAGGGAAGCAATATATCTTGCTTGATGAAGATATTTATCAAAGAAAACATCCGTATAATGATGTTGATTAAAAAATTCAGTAAATATCTTTTTAAAATCCAATACTTCTGTTAGCCACTCCTCCGGGATCAATCCAATTCGGATTGCTCTCAGAACATTCCAATACAAGGTACATACATCATCTTTTCCCTGTGGTATCAAATGTTCATAACTGTTATTGCAGTAAATAGCTACATTACTTGTTAGCTTTTTATTCGTTTCACTGTCCAAGTCGACTGCATCACCTCGAGTGGTTATAGAACGATAGCCCATAGAGCCGTTTGACATGCCAGCGATCGTTATAGGATAATCTATATTTAAAATAGTTTTATTTATTACTGCATTGATCACACCAATACTGACATCCTGACTACAGCCGTCCCATAGTCGTCCAGTTCGGGATAGTAATTCCTTCATGTATTCTCTTCTGAATCCGGAATTGATATATAGCAGCGGTAAACTATAGATGTTCTGCGTATTATTTAATATTTCTGCAAGATAATCAATACTATTTTTGTGATAATATTCATTTCTTTCTTTTTTATGTAATATAATTAATTCATTTTCCTGGCCACCATTAAATCCCGGCCATGCATAAAATCCGCGTTTCCATTGTATTATCGGTGCTTCAGGATAATCCGTAAGAACTTCACTAAGTTTCGATAAGGACCAGGAATATAATCCGTCATCTCCACCGATAGCTAGAATAAAAGTTCCTCTTGCTTTTAGAAATGCATATTCAAAGCTTTTTGTAAGCTGAAGGTCTCTTGGTGTTCGGAAATACTTGATTCTGCTGTCATTGACATCATCGCAAAGAGACTTAATTTCATTATATCCTTCCTGAGAATTATCGCTTATAATAATTTCATACTTTCCCTGATAATCCTGTCTCAAGCAGGTTTGTAGCGTATGTTGAAGTGTTCCTGCTGCATTTCTTGCAGGAATTATAATGGAGAAAGTGCATTCATCCGGGGCTTTTAAACTTTGGTAGACATCCCCTTTATAAACACTTTTCAGATATCCAAGATAGTCTCCTAACCAAGCAAAGCATAGGTTATTGCTTAATTCGTTTCTGATCTCTGCTAAAGCCTCCAAGTTCTTTCTTAAAATCGAGTATTGCATCAGATTCTGCATCATATCTGATTCACATATTAAAATAGCAAACTTATCTGTTGCAGTATTCCATGACAAATACTTCAAAATATGATCAATATTACTTTCTAAAATCCCATTCTCTTTGTAATAATATAATACTGTATAGTATATTGCATACTCCGTCTCATAACGACTTTCAATACTTTTTAGTAATGCACTCTCACTTTCAATGACGTTGTCAAGTACATTCTCCTCACCTTCTACAACAACAGCGATTGAATGACCTAAATCATGGATCACATAGGACAAAACATTGACTAATTGCTGATTCGAGTTATTAGAAATTAATATAAAACATCGATTAGAATCCTGTAATTGTTCCAGAAGATATCCATAGTTAGGCAATGAATAGAACCAATCATTTTCATCTCTTACTGACTGTTTTTTTTCACACAAATACTGGAGAATGATATAAAATTCTAGAATCATGCTATTCAATAATAAAATGGAGCAGAGCTTTGACAAAGAGGAATAGGAATAGTGATTCTCTTTCACATTTTTAGCTAATCTTTCGATTTCCTCTTGCGGCACGTTCAAGTTAATGTGATCAATTAATTTGCTGTAATAGCGTTCTAATCGAATTTCTTGCAGTTGGTCTTTATGCATCTTTGCCCAGTTTATGTGAAAATCTCTCACTTCTTTCATTCCCGGATAATCATATAAACATATGAATTTATCATTTAATAACGGCCAAACCTTTTCTTCAGAACCTATTGCGATATAATATTCTGCCTTGGTGATATACCACAGTAATCTTACCGGTTTATAACTAAACAATTTCTCCAATTCTTCCTGAACATGCTCTAAATCACCTTGTGATATACTATTCCTAATGTAATTGAGTGCAGTGAAATATTCCTGTTCTGTCATTGCTGTTATTTTTCTCCTTTTATCACCTGTGTTTTAAGAATTAATTGCAATATTGTTATAACCAATAAGGCTTCTGCGTCCTGTCATCCTCACTGAATACTTCTGTCCACGGCACCGGAACGGGCTTTCCATAGATGTGCTCTGCTACATACTTTTTAATAAAATCCAGATCCTCTGCTATTAAGCAGGTATCCACATGCTCGCCGAAATGTTTGATATTCAATCCGGTCTGAATGATATCCTTGAGAGGTGCATCCAAGATATTACCAATAGATGTATGAATATACGGGCAAGGTTGTACATCTCCGTATTGGGTGACGGTTATAAAACCTTTTACACCGATGCATCCCATGTCAAGACCATATCCCGGAGTCAAATGCGTACAAACACTATATTTTTTCTCGAGCTCACTCATGTATGCCATATCTTTTCTGTCAATCAGATTGTCAAAGTGTCCTTCCCAGGCACCTACCGGCTTTGCATACGATACAAAAACATTCAAACCCATTTTATTAAAATACTCAAGAAACTGTAGAAACTCCTCAGAATGAAGACGATCTTTTGTTACAACCGTCTGAATATAAAGAGGCAATCCGATCCGCTGACATTCCTTAATTCCTGCCATTGCTTTTGCATGGGAACCTGGCATGCGGCGAAACTCATCATGCTCCTCCGGATTCAAGCTGTCGATACTCAGCTGAATTCGGTCAATTCCGATTTTTTTCATATGCTCTGCCTTTTCCGCTAGTAAAAAGCCATTGGAATCACAATTAATATAGAACTTCTCAGGATTGATTGCTGCAATCAGCTCGTCCAAATCCGGAAATACGGTAGGTTCTCCACCACTAATTACAAATCTTGCAAGTCCCAAATCATCCGCCTGTTTTGAAAGCACCGAGATATCGGCAGGTGTCAGCTTACGCTTATCCTTTGTACCTTGAAATCGTTTTATAGAGCAATGCTCACATCTCATATTACAGATATAGTTATACTGCAGCTGAATTATTGCAATGCTTTCTCCACGATTATACTTTTCTGTAAACTTTGAAACCTTTTCATATACATAAGGCTTACTTTCTTTTAAATAATTTCTGCCGGCTTGTTCTTTTGTTGATAATACCATTCAGCTCCTCCTTTTGGTAACTACCGTTTATCTATATTTGAAGCTCCATCATCATTTCCTTCGTAATATATACTCTGGTCTTTCTCGGACTCACAAATTCCGCTTCCTCCTCATAAAAGGAATCACAGCCAAAATGTGTTGTTGAGATCTCTTCAAAGACACATCCATCTTCTGAGCTGAAGCTATGATTTACTCCCCTCTCTACCACCATGGACTCGCCCGTCGATACTCTTGTCGGTACTCCGTCACAAACCGTATCTAAAGAACCATAGAGTACGATAAAGGTCTCTTCCTTTTGCTTATGAAGATGCGCCGGATGAGACTGTCCGGGTAAAACCACCATAATTTTCTTGCAATATTCACGGTTAATACAATTAATTATCGTTACACCAATATTTTCAAACCTATCTCTCCCATAATGATGTGAGATATCACAGGTACTATCTACTGGAATGATTACATTGCTCTTTTTCAGTAATATCATGACCTTCTGCACAATGTCTCGAATTCTGGCAGTATCATCCCATATGAGAACATCTGTTGTCATAATAGGTTTATTCTCTTCGATCGTCACATTTCCAACCGTCAAACTGCTGTACTTCGATAAGTCACCAGCCAGAACCTGACCTTCCTGGCAAGGAAATGCCAGATAGATATCATTCATATCCAACCTTTCACCCGGTAGTAGCTTCTTTCGTGCAAAGGCTCCTCGCTGAAGTGCTGCCAGGTCTGCTTTTTCCTTGGGATTTGGGATATATCTGGAGCCTGACACTCCGCACATAAGGTAGGTTTTTCTTGCTGCTTCCAACCATCTTGCTATCTGATCCGGTCTGGCAGAATAATTATTCAGCTTTATATCCGCTGTTTCAACTCCTACATGCTTCTCAAAAATAACTGCACCCTTGGCTATTGCCATCTTAATCGGTTCCATATCCTCTGGGGCTTCATGGGTAGAAAAGCCGACACGAATTCCCGGATAACGCTCCCTAAATAATGATATCTGATTCATCTGCAGATTTTCATCCAGAGCCGGATACTCAGCGATACAATGCATTAAAGAAAAATCTATATGTCGGTGATAAAAGAAGTTTACTACTCTGTCAATATCCTCTATTGTACTTCCCGCTCCCGATGCTATTACCGGTTTATTCTTCTCAGCAATTTTCTCTAATAGATTCCAATCTGTAAAAGAGCAGCTGGCAATCTTGATGACATCATAATTCTGCTCCACGATCCGATCTACCGACACCTCATCAAAAGGAGTACAGATTGTATACATTCCATGCTCTTCCACTTCTCTTTTTAATTCCAGAAATTGCTCCTGTGTTAGCTTTGTATCCTTAAATCTCTTCACGTTTTTAATATCATCCCTGTTCAAGTAATCCGGATGAATGAAAGTATCAAGCTCGCGATATTGGAATTTCACAGCAAAATCATACTCATGATAATCTTCTGTGATATGACTCAGTTCGCGAATGATCTGCTTACCATGCTCAACGCTTCCTTGATGATTATTCGCCATTTCAAATATAAATAAAGGTTTCTCAAATATTGCCATATAAGCCTCTCTTTCCTCTTATGTTTTAAGCCAAACTTATTCCTTGGTTAATAGCATCCTTGTAATCTCATTCATTTCTTCTTCCTCCAAATAAGGATAAGGATTTTCAAGAAAAGCTGATACTCTTTTACCCGTCTTCTCATCTACTTTTGAGATACACTTCGGTATCTCGTCAAACCAGAGAGAGCCTCGAATGTCACAAACCACCGGTCCTTCCGTGTCCATAACCCTTTTCACGGTTGAAACAATCGCATTTGAACTTTCAATTCTCTCATAGGGTAGATTATAAGCGTAGGCAATTTTCTCCAAATCAGGCATGTATAATCCGCTCATTTCATTACTTCCAACATAATATCCGTCAAAGTTTCTGTCCTGCATCGTAGTGATTGCCGCATAACCAGAATTATTAAAGATAAACAACTTCGCATCAATTTTGTTCGCTGCGATGGTCTCAAGTTCTTGGATGTTAAGCTGCAGGCTTCCATCTCCTTCGAAGGCAATAACACGTTTCTTTCCATTCGCATAAAATGCTCCGATGACTGAGGGTAGAGCAAAGCCCATGGAACCCATGCCCATGGAGGAAATCGTCTTTTGTCCTCTCAGATGATTAAATGCAATATGTCCGGCTGTGTTACACCTACTGGTAGAGGATATTACGATGGTATCCATTGGATTAGCCAGCTTACTGACCTCATTGGTTACCCGATACAGATTGACTCCCTCTTCCTTCTCCTGCTTTTCAGAAAGAATCGGAAATCGCTCCTTCAGCCAAATGCAATTCTTTCGCCAATGAGCGTATTGGTTCCCTACCATCGAAATCTCCTCTGATCTTTTCAGAAGGACTTCCATAAATGTTCTCACATCTGCAACTACCGGATAGAGTTGTGTCATAGCAAGTTTTTTGATCTCATTCTCATCAATATCTACCATGACTTTTTTTGCACGAAACGCAAAATGCTCCTCACTGAAAGCGGTAATCATATTATCCAATCGACTGCCTAATACAATTAATGTATCACAATGCTGCAAGATTAGGTTCGAATATCTGGGAGCCTGCAAGCCGGGGCTACCGAAGAATCCGTCCTCATCACTACCCATAAAATCAAGTACTCGCCAGGTTGCTAATACCGGGATACCGGTAATCCGAATGAATTCTCTTACCAATGCTTCCGCCTTTGCGCTAATCATACCCTGCCCAACTAGAAGAACCGGCCGCTTCGCCTGTTGTAATAGTTCGATCGTGTAATCTGCTGAAGCAATAAGCTTGTTTTGAGATTCCTTTTCTGCTTTCGCTATCTCTAAAGTATCCGAAGCCGAAAGCTCTTTATCTTCCTTCGGGTTATAGCCGATCAGGTTTCGTTCCTCTATCATCGCTGCCTGTACATCCAAGGGAATATCTATCCATACCGGTCCCTTTCTTCCATGGGTAGCATAATAGATCGCCTTCTCCAGCTCATATCGGATCATCTCGGGTTCTTCTACCAAAACAGCATACTTTGTAACGGGCTTCGCCATCGATATGATATCATTTTCCTGAGCTCCGTATTGTCTGACTCCTCGTAAGGATGCAAAGTCAGAACGTTTTACTTGTCCACTCATGTATATCACAGGTGTCGAATCCACATAAGCGGCAGCTACTCCGGTTAGAGCATTCGTCCCTCCCGGTCCTGTTGTGATCAGACAAACACTTAATTCCTCCTTATACATATCATAGGCCTGTGCAGCAATCGCAGCTGCCTGCTCATGATGACAACATATATATTCCATTCCGCTTCGCCCCATGGAATCCACCAGATGCATGATTCCTCCGCCGGTCAGGGTAAAGGTATACTTCACTCCATACGATTTCAGTACTTCAAATACATAATCCGATAATTTAATCATAGAAACTTCCTTCCTCGAGTGCCTGTTTTATTCAAAATGCCAGCTAGAAGCCACTTTATAGAGCATGTATAACGAAATTGCCTTCGTTCCTAAGCCGGTTATTCCTTCCATAATTACTGCATCATATTAAATTTCTCGCAGCGCCTGTCTTATTATCTTAATCATATAATCCAGCTTATCCTTTGTCATTTCCGGATAAACTCCGATCCAAAAGGACCGCTTCATTATAATATCCGTATTAGCTAAGCTTCCCGCAACTCGATAGCCTTCACCACTCACCCTCATTGAATCAAAGCAGGGGTGTTTGATAATATTACCGGCAAATAGCAATCTTGTCTGAACACAGTGATTTTCCAAGAATTGAACTACTCGGTTCCTGTCGATTCCCTCCTTACAGGTGATCAAGAATCCGAACCAGCTGGGATCACTATTCGGACAAGGCTCAGGAAGTATGATGTCCTGCTGCAGATCAGTCAGAGCCTCAGAGAGATACTTCCAGTTCTGTCTTCTTGCGCTGCCGAAGTGATCTAATTTTTTTAGCTGCTCGCAACCAATGGCCGCCTGCATATCGGTTGCTTTCAGGTTGTATCCAAAATGAGAATACACATATTTATGATCGTAGCCCTGAGGTAATAAACCATACTGTCCGTCATAACGGTGATGACATAGATTATCCTGCCCGGGATTGCAACTGCAATCCCGTCCCCAGTCACGGAAGCTTCGAATTAATTTATGAAGAAGTGGATTATTCGTGTATACTGCACCGCCTTCTCCCATGGTCATATGATGAGGTGGATAGAAGCTTGAGGTTCCGATATCACCAAAGGTCCCAACCTGTTGTTCTACGCCATTCAGAGTATATTTTGAACCTAGAGAATCACAATTATCTTCAATTAACCAAAGGTTATATTTATTACAAAACGCCAGAACAGCTTCGATATCAAAGGGATTACCCAAGGTATGAGCAATCATTACTGCCTTTGTCTTCTTTGATACTGCTGCTTCCAGAGCAGAACTGTCAATATTATACTGTGGGATGGTTACATCCACAAACACCGGAACCGCTCCATATTGTACTATAGGGGCGATCGTGGTGGGAAAGCCAGCAGCAACCGTAATGACTTCATCACCACGGTTAATCTTACGCGCACCCAGTTCATCTGAGGTTAATGCCATAAAGGCAAGCAAATTAGCCGAGGAACCGCTATTTACCAAAGAAGTATATTTCACCCCGAGCCATTTTGAGAATTCACTTTCAAACTGCTCTGTATATTTGCCTGCTGTCAGCCAAAAATCCAGAGCGCTTTCCACTAAGGAACACATTTCTTTTTCGTCAAATACCCTCGATGCATAAGCAATCCGATTACCTTCAATATATGGCGAGGTGTTTTTCACATAATTCTCATAATATTTTTCTACCAGCTTTATAATCTCGCTTCTGGCTTCCTTTTCATCCATTCCTAAACCTCCCGGTAGTCTTTAATTTGTTGAGTCATAGCCTCAGCAATATCAGCTTTCTCTTGAATGGACTTTGTTAACTCAACTGTCTTTTTAACTGCCTCTTCAATGTTCCATCGAGGTTTCCAGTCAAGCATTGATTTTATTTTTGAACAATCCAATTTAAGAAAAGTAGCTTCATGTGGAGCATACGGTATTTTCTCCGCTTTTGCTTTCATATCGCCGCCCCAAAACTTACAAAATAAATCAACCAACTGTCCTGTCGGTATACAATCCGCCTCTTCCGGTCCAACATTATAATTTCCCGCGAGTGTAATATCTTCATACTGCTTTTGTACTATAGTAAGATACGCAAAGATCGGATCCAGTACATGCTGGTAGGGTCTGATTGAATGGGGGTTGCGAATTACAATCTCTTTATGTTCTAGCGCTGCTCTTACACAATCCGGAATAATTCTGTTATCAGCGTAATCTCCACCGCCAATTACATTACCTGCACGTGCAGTAGAAATAGCAATTTTATTGGAATTAGCAAAAAACGAATTAAGGTAACTCATCGTAACAAGCTCAGAGCAGCTTTTGCTATTAGAGTACGGGTCTGAACCGTTTAAAACATCATTTTCCCGATAACCCCAAGGCCACTCATGGTTTTGATATACTTTATCTGTTGTAACATTGAGAAAAGAACGAACACTATCAATCTGTCGAATCGCTTCCAGAAGATTAACCGTGCCCATCACATTGACTTCATATGTTTCTCGTGGATTCTGATACCCTGTCAATACGATTGGCTGTGCAGCCATATGTATAACAATATCCGGTTTCACCTTCTTCATGCAACCGGATAAAAAAGTATAATCTCTGATATCACCCACAATAGATTCAACATGCTGCTCAAGGCCGCTTAATTCAAATAAGGAAGGTCTGGTCGGTGGCTCTAATGCATATCCGGTTATCATAGCCCCTGCCTCAAGCAAAACCTGGCATAGCCACGATCCCTTAAAACCGGTATGGCCGGTGATCAAGACTTTCTTCCCTTCAAAAAAGCAATTATCCATCATTTCCACACCTTCCAGGGAGCCTCATTCGTACTCCATAATGTCTCTAATCGTTCCCTATCTCTCTGAGTATCCATACACTGCCAAAAGCCTTCATGACGATAGGCCGCCAGCTGTCCTTCCGATGCAATCCTTTCCAGTGGTTCCTTTTCCAGAAAGATATCATCCCCATCAATATATCCGAAAAGTTCTGGCTCAGCTACCATAAAGCCTCCGTTTTTCAGATCTCCGTCCTGATCATTTTTTTCTCTGAACTCGGTAACTGTACCATCGTCAGTAATATTTAATACACCAAACCTCTGACCTGGATTTACTGCTGTTATGGTAACCATTTTCCTCATCTTCTTATGGTATTCTACCAATTCATGAATATTAATATCTGCCACACCATCGCCATAGGTAAGAAGGAAGGTTTCGTTACCTACATGAGGTGCAATTCTTTTTACTCTACCTCCGGTCATTGTTTCATAACCAGTGTCAACAATAGTCACCTTCCACGGCTCCGATACATTATTATGAATCGTGACAGCCCCACCGTTCGTAAAATCAAAGGTTACATCACTGTTACGGATATAATAATCAGTAAAATATTCTTTTATCATCTGCTGCTTATAACCGGCACAGATAATGAACTCGTTAAAACCATAGTGTGAATAGATCTTCATAATATGCCAAAGTATAGGATGACCACCTACTTCAATCATTGGCTTAGGCTTCAAATGGCTTTCTTCACTTATTCGGGTACCAAACCCACCAGCCAAAATAACCACCTTCATAAATCACGTCCTCCTAACTTTACAAAATGATACATTATCTATATCGACAAAATCTCCTATTAAAATAATATATTATTAATATTCCAATCTGATATCAAAATAAAAGCCGATACTTGCCGGAACTATTCATCTGAATTTATAGAGACTTCCTCCATATAGATGCTTATACCGGTTGTTAGATAAGATACTATCTTCCTGATTTGATGTATATTTTGAGTTTATTATATCATATCAGACAAAAAAACATTTATTTTTTTACTTATATTATATATCGACACCTCTTTACTTTTTATTACACCAATGTTCTGAAGATATCTTAAAAAAAATGCATCTACAGAAGCATAATCGTTGCTGATTTGTCTCCATAGATGCATTAAATCACAGTATAAAACTATATGACATACGCATAACTTATCAAGTACTCAATCCATGAATATAAAATTACTAATTAATTGCAATCCTACCTTACCGCTTTTCTCAGGATGGAATTGGCACCCATATACATTTCCCCTGCCTACAATAGCGCAAACATTTCTTCCACCGTAGGTAGTATTTGCAATGATATCATCTAAAAATGCCGGTTTCGCTTCATAGGAATGAACAAAATAAGCTTCGTCGTTACAATGAACTTCCTTCATAAATGGCTGTGTAAAGTCAAGACCACCGCGACCCGGAAGCAATACATTCCAGCCGATATGAGGAACATTTTGTTTCATATGTTCAACCGTAACGCTAGGAATCCTCACAACTTTCCCCGGAATTAAACCCAGACCTGTATAATACCCATTTTCTTCACTTTCTTCAAAAAGCATCTGCATCCCTAGGCAAATTCCAAGTAAAGGCACTCCAGCATTCGCTCTTTCTCTAATCACTTTATCCAGCCCTAGATGAAGCAGCCCATTTATTCCATCTTTAAAAGCACCAACACCCGGAAGTACGATTTTGTCTGCTGTCATAATAACCTCAGGATCTCCTGATACTAATACCTTAATGCCACAATGTTCAAAAGCCCTCTGTACACTAAGTAAATTACTTAAGCCATAATTAATGATTACTACCTTCATAGACGTATCTCCTGCCCGTTCCTTGCCAGGTCTCTTTTCAGGGTTTTTACATCCGTCTTCTTGTAGTGAAGAATGCTGGCCACCGCAACAGCGGACGCTCCATGGTTTGCAGCATTTAATACATCTTGATAGCTTCCGACTCCACCGCTAACAATTACCGGAACAGACACCTCATCGCATACGGATTGGATGAGCTCTTCATCCACACCCTTTTGCATGCCCTCTTTATCGACTGAAGTTAGCAGTATTTCGCCGGCTCCTAATGCCACACCCTGCTTAATCCATTCGATTACATCCTTATTGGAGTGCTCTCTGCCGTTATCATAGTACGCCTCCCATTTGTGCTCGGTAACTTTTTTGGCTTCTACGGACAGGACCATGCACTGAGAGCCGAAGGTCTCTGCAATCTCCGTAATTATCTCCGGTCGTTTGATCGCGGCGGTGTTGATTGCTACTTTATCAGCACCATTCTTCAGAATATTTCGAACATCCTCAATGCATCTTAAGCCGCCACCTACGGTAATCGGAATAAATACATCCTCAGTCGTATGGAATACAATATCGCTCAAGTTGTTTCGATTATAAAGACTAGCAACAATATCCATATAGAGGATTTCGTCAATACCATTCTCATAATAAAGCTTTGCATATTCGTTAGGATTGCCTATTTTTCGAAGGCCTTCCAATTGAATTCCCTTGACGATATGATTACTTTTAATATCTAATCTAGCGATTACTCTAATTTTTCCCATATTTTATCCCATCTGTGTATAAAAGTAACACCCTAATTTTCAAAAACAGTATGACGCAATTTCCACAATCCATTTTCATATTTCCAGAGATGGGGCGAACGGAATCGATCCGCCAGATGCAGGAAATAATCGCGGTCCATGGTCGGTTGCTCAAAGAACTTCGATATTTTAGGAAAATGCTTCTCATCGATTGATAAATAATGATAGATATCTTCCTCAAATCTAGTAGGGTATTCACCGTCATATTTTTTTACCAATGAGACGCCTTCTTCGCGATCAATCTCTCCATTACGAATCTCTTGTGCAGCATCATAAGTAGCCCGTCCAATACCAAATTTGATATAGGTCGTGTAATAGTGCATATCATCAATTTTATCATCGATGCTGTTATATTTAGAATAGGTACCGGGAGTTCTCTCCGGAGATGGTTTAAAACCGCCATGCTCTACTGAATAGTAATACGCCTCTTGAGGATGCCACTTTATGTAGTAACCCAGATAGTGAACCTGAATATCCTTCTTTTGAATCGCTTCTCTGTCTGCAGGCATATAGATCTCCAGATCAGACCAGGGAATCTCAAAATCCTCCACCAGCTCTTTCACGGATACACCACCAAGATTTACCTTACTCTTATCATCCGTAGAAAAGTAATTGTCACTCCGTAGGGATGTTTTTGTATCTTTCATTGGATTCCCATATTCCGCTTCATTTTCTCCATAGAAAACCAACGGAATATTAAATAACAAAGCCATTTTAGGCGCTAGCTGCTTCTGCCCCAGGATAAAAGGCTGGAATGGGTGAAACAAATTCTCTACCGCTAATCTGGTCAACAAACGATGGGTTTGTCCATTAGGAGTACACAAATAATTATCAAAGCCTGCATGAATCCAGGATTGAAAGTTATCAAATCCCCAGGATGTATACATATGAGGTGCCCAAGTAACTGTAAGCGGGTGCATACCATATTTATATTTCAGAATATGAGCGGCATAAAAGCTGTCCTTACCGCCGCTGCCCGGTACCAAGCAATCATAGCTTCCATCATTTTTTCTATACTTATTGCACAGCTCCCATAATTCCTTTTCTCTTTGCTGCCAATCAATCTCCAGATGTTTTTTCTCATTCACCTTACATGCATCACAGACCATATCCTCATCAAAATGTATGGTTTCCTTCTTGGTTCCTTTTTTGTGTTCAAATTCCTGACAGGAATTCGGTCTTTGATTCGAAATAACGCATTTCTTACAGAATTTCACTTCACGCGGCAGACCGTATTTTGTCTCCGCCTCTGCATCACTTAATTCAAATTTTGAATAGTCAATTTCTTCAAAACGTTTGTATTTTATCATGATCTTCTTCCTTTTCTTGTTTTTTGTTTATAAAAAAAATGAGGAAGGTCCCTTTGCTTGAGACCATCCTCATGAATGTTATTATATAATATTTTATATCAATCAGCAATTGCTCGATATGATTAATTATTCCTTATTCCAGACCAACTATTTTTAAGATTGCTTCCGCATTCTTAGCCCAGGTATGTCTGCTTAAAGCAATCTCCTGACCTCTACGAGCTATTTGCTCTGCTTGCTCAGGGGAGTTTAGTAGCTCCTTGATTCTATCTGCTAATAATGGTATATCTGAATCCGTATATAGTATAACATTTTCACCATCACTAAATTCTTCATGCATGATAGGAAAATCATGAGTAAGACAAACCGCCCCACAGATCATACTGGTGAAGATTCTTTCATGCATTCCGTTCTGAAGAGTCGGTACATGATTCAGGACGAATTTAGAATCCGCCATAACTTCCAGCACCTCTGTAAAATCAAGACCGTTCGAACCAATTACATTGATAAATGGTGCTAGCTCAGGGTCAACATTTTCCCATCCACTTCCACATACGGTAATATGAACTCCATTTTTTATCAATACTTGAATACAGTTATTTCTGGAAGCTTCATGGATGAATTGATCGACAACATGCATGTAATTCATAACAAGCTCGAATTCTTTAGAAGAATACTCAAACTTGATTTGATCAAAATATGAGGCTAAGGCATCCTGCAGGGTTAGCATTGGATCGGCTGTCATTTTACTGATTAACAGCTTCGCCATATTCTTATAAACCTCCTGCATCTCATCTATCTCTCGTTGTACCTCCGACATATTTCTATACGATCCCGGGAAAAATACGTCAATACTCCTCTGCCCATAAGGTACCACCCTCTTTGGTGTAAATCCTCCATGTGGCAGAAAAACAACATTCCTGACATCAGGATAGTATTTATCTATATAATCCACGTGACTCTTATCAATGCATCCTACATACATATTATCGCCATGCTTCGCTTCTAGTCTTGTACAATGATAGATCGGATGATCCATTATATGACCAAAAACCGGCGTATCCTTAAGTAAAGTATAAATTGATGTAACCCCGTCTTCGAGGTAGTAATCGAACCATATTGCCTGGAAAGAGAAAATAAGCACATGCTTTTTTTTGAACTCTTCAGAGAAGCGTTCAAGATCTTCCATAATGAGTCCATCTGTTACAGTTACCTCATACCCCTTGTCCTGAAAGGCCTGTATCATATCATCTGCAGCTATGCGCAAAACATTATAAAGAGAACGTCCCTTTATCACAAGAATATTACCTTTCATCCTACACCTCTCTCCCAATCGTCCTAATTGCTTTCCCATCAAATGATCTCATCATCAACATAGCTTCTTTGTATCCTTTATTAAGTCCTATTTTAATAGAGTGTTTTAATCTCAGCCCAACCCTCCAGATCAAGGTCTACATCAACCGTCTGAAGAAGAGCCAAATTAACCTGATTCTTGTGGGACAGCATATACTTATTGTTTTGATAATTCGGGAAATGTTCTCTGACGGATCGCTGCATTATTCTTAAAACCTCAATCGGTATGTAAGTAAATCGAGTAAAAATAATATTAAGGGTATTAATATAGAAGAAATTAAGGAAATTGTATTCCCACTCTTCATAATACTGTTTAAAAACACCTCGTGCTTTTAATTCCTCTATTTTGAGTAATTCAATTTTCAGCCGATCAAAATGATACTTCCTATTCGTAGTCATTATCGTTGATTCCGGATTAACGAAATAGTGGTAAAAATACTCTTCCACAACATAGTATTTCTTAACATACAAATCAACCAAGGTTCCCCAATAGTTATCCTCGTATGCCAAATGCTCCGGAAAGGTAAGCTCGTGATCTGTAATAAACTGTTTCTTATAAAGTTTTGACCCTATACCACCGTAACCGCTATTATTAACCAGTACCGATTTCCTCGCTTCTTCTGTATCAACGATAACTAAGTGATCTTCCAGACCGGTTCTGCCCATCGGCTCATCCTCAGACTGCACTCGTTTAAAATTGCAGCATACAAAATCACAATCATTTTCCAGCATCTTATTTAAAAGTACTTCATACATCCTGGGTTCTACCCAATCGTCTGAATCCAGAAATGCGATATAATCAGCAGAAGCATATTGTAATCCGATATTGCGTGCTCCACCCTGTCTGAGATTCTCGGAAGAATTGATTATCATAATGTCTTCGGGGTATAATGCTTCCAGTTCCGTTAATCGATCTAAGGTATGATCAGTAGAAGCATCATTGATAAAGATCAACTCCAGGTGTTCCATTCCCATAGTTTGTCGAAAGAGAGACTGTGCACAGCGTTCTATATAAGCTTCTACGTTAAAGCATGGAATGATAATACTTATCTTCTTAGGCATATTTATCTCCTCCAATTCTTCAGTTGTGAAAATAAGGTATCGATGCCTCCAGTTTGGGCATAATATGATCACATGCCTCCACTGTCAGTCGAAATATGCTTGTCATGCTTTTCACAGTGAAGATATCATCATTCTTTTTATTATTTGTCATGAAGAAAAGATTACCTACGCTATAGGTTCCCTGTCCAAGGACATAATAATTAACAAGTTCATAGACAGGCATTTCTTCAATCTGTTTACTCGTTTCTGATATGCTCTTTATCATAGCCGGATAAAGGTCAAGGCTCTTATTCATCTCCACTTGCTTAGTAAGATAATTACAATCCTTCAAGGCCTGTTTCGCCAGCTTTTTGATTCTCACCAGATCCTTCTGAGCTATGGATAGATAATCATAGATCACATCACAATCCGCTTCTGTTATGCCTGGTGGAGTCTCAGCAAGGAGTTTGGCACAATCGATCCGCGTGTTACAATACTGATCAATCACTTCCTCCAGTGTCATAATCCTGGCTCCTTTAATTTTAGCGCCACCTTCAGTAGCATCTATGATATCCGCATCCGGTAACTGCAGGATGGCGTTCTCAAACCATCGAAGGAAGGAGTACCAATCATAACGAGTTCCAACCGTATTTCCATAGATGTCTTCCACAGATATTCGAATATTTTCCGTATCGTTCGTTATAACATCCTCCACGACTCCCGAATATGCTTTCTCTCCGGCATAGGCTAAATCACATCCGATCAGCACGATGCGCTTGAAACCCAGTGAAGCAAAGATGCCAAAAGCAGAGGTTGCCACACTTCCACCGGAATGCAGGCTGGTACTTGGCTTACCAAGCCTCTGGAAAATCTTTGATACAAAATCTTCAAAGCCATAGATAATCTTTTTTCCATCATGATTGCTGAGGATATCATCACTGGCTTCGTGTTTATATAATAAAGGAACGGTAAAACCTTTCATATTTCCACAATATTTAAGTTCTTTCAAAGCATCCAGGACTACCACGAAGTCCGGTTCAATATTGTGCGCTATAAAAGACTCATAAGCCCTGTCAACAGCAACAATGACAGCGTGTCCTTTTGCTCTTCTTAATTGTTCTATATTCTTATTCAGAGATGGTCCGGCAGCAGCGATTATGATCGTAGTGTCCTTTGGTAGCTTCTTTTCCAGATCCCATACTGAGATCGAATCTCTTAAATATTTCAGATGTATCACTTGGTTTTCAACAATCGGTCTGCCCATCAGACCATAAGTATTCTTCGCAATGACATTACTGAAGGCGTTATCCTGCAGCAATTCCTTAAATTTCGTATATTCCTCGGCAAACAGCTTATCATATCCGGGATGCAGGCACTCTTTTTTTGAAAACAGATTCATCCAGGTTAATGTCTGTGCCACAACCTTTGGCAGTTCCTGTTCATTGATACCTTTTACTAGTAGGAAAATCTGCTCATTCTTAATGATTTCTTCTAAATCATATTCCTGTATAGCATGTAGAAATATTGGCAGACAGGGTTCGTATACTACGATAAAATTGTCATCCTGAAGTTTCTCTGCTAACTGTGTGACAAAAAGACCATTTCCGAATCCAAACATCGTAAATACAGTATCTAAATTCTTAGCTGTAAATTGCTCCGCCCATTTCTCTGCTTCTTCGTTCGGATTATATTTACTATTCAGTCTCAGCGCCACTCCGTCCTTCGTTACCATTAATGCCTTCTGCAGTGTCCTCGTCAGAAGTGACTCAACCTTAAGATCCGGAACTTCAGTAGTTTCCGCGTACTTTCGTATTTTCTCATACATGTTAGGTCGATATTCCTTCAGTACCTTCAAATTCTTATCATACATCATCCCAGTCCACCTTTAATCTATAGAATAACCAATAGCTCCTTTAATATCTCAGCCACATCATACTTGAAAATATCCGCCAATAATATACTATCCTTGTTTATTAAAGCTTCTGTTGCCTCGTTTAAACTATCCAATAATGCTTTGTTTTTCTCTACAATCTCAGTTGTCTGCTCCAAGCCGGCCAGATACGCGGATACCTGGCTTAGTGAATCAATTACTTCAATCAGCTTCTGATATCCTTCATTGTTCTTTTGCTGGTAGAAGCTTTCTGTAATTTGTTCTATATTCTTTAATATCTCTGGCAATGTCTCTCTTAATCTCTCCATGATATCCGCTCTCTCCGTTCCAACTCTATAATAATAAAATAGCATAAAATAAGGCCGGCCAAATGGCCGGCCTTATTCTCATACATTAGTAATAAAATTACTGAAGTAATGATAATACACCTTGTGTAGACTGGTTAGCTTGTGCCAACATTGACTGAGCAGCCTGTTGAAGGATGTTACTCTTGGAGTAATCAACCATCTCTTTCGCCATATCAGCGTCACGAACACGAGATTCAGCTGACTGTAAGTTCTCAGCAGTATTATCAGCATTAGCAATTGTATGCTCTAATCTGTTCTGAACAGCACCAAGTGAAGATCTCTGCTCGGATACTCTAGCGATAGCGCTATTGATTACTGTGATAGCGTCTGTAGCATTGCTATATGTACCTACTTTTTCAGAGATACTAGCTAAACCAGATGCTAGAACGGATGCCTGCATATTACCAATCTTAAGATTGATGTTCTGGGAAGCGTTAGCACCGATCTGGAAGTTCATACCAGCATCAGAGAATGCACCGGTCATAAGTGTCTGAGTATTGAACTCAGTCTGTCCAGCGATACGATCGATCTCTGATGTCAACTGGGAAAGCTCGGACTCAATAGACTTACGGTCAACAGTTACATTAGTATCGTTAGCTGCCTGAACTGCTAACTCTCTCATTCTTTGAAGAATGGAATGAGTCTCATTCAAAGCACCTTCTGCTGTCTGAATTAAAGAAATACCGTCCTGTGCATTGGTAGAAGCCTGCTCGAGACCTCTAATCTGTCCTCTCATCTTCTCAGAGATGGAAAGACCTGCTGCATCATCACCTGCACGGTTAATTCTATAACCGGAAGCTAACTTCTCTGTTGTTTTACTAAGTGTTGAACCTGTGATTCCTAACTGTCTGTTTGTATTGGCTGCTGCCATATTATGTTGTACTATCATAATATAATCCTCCTTGAAATTTGTGGTAGTAGCTTCCATGCTACTTATTATTAGTTTACTCTCCCATCCGGCCGTACGCTCCTTCCAGGAGATTAAGCTTTAAGTAAATTATCTTTACTTGAAATATATATCGGCATTATGATTCAAAACTTTATACCTGTTATAAATTTTTTATTTCTTTTTGTCATAAAAGAAAGATTGAGTCTCATGCTGATGGGTCATGGTCTTATAATAATTCACAGCCGTCTGTGAACTAATCTTAGACTTACGGATATCTCTTCGTTTTGATGTCAATATTGTCTCAAGTTTTGCTTTGTTCCGTTGCTCTAGCGCCTGTAGTTTCATACTGAAATCAGTAATTGAGATGATGTATTCCTGAAGAACTTTGATCTCTGTCTCATACCGATACTTATTCTCTACCAGCTCATCCTTAACACTGCCAAAGATCTGTTCAAAGCCTTGGTCAAGTTCGGCCAGCTGATCCAAATGCTCGTTCTTCTGAGCTATAGTCTGTAAAAAACAATCCTCATCAAAGCTTTCTAAGTTTAGAATTGTTTCTTGCTTCTCCGTTATATCTGTCAGCTGTTGTAATATTTGCAGCTTCTTCCTGGAGGTATCAATCAGTAGCCGGATATATGCCTGCTTTGTTGCGTGGTTGTCCAATTCCATCCCCTACATCCTCTCTCATTTCATTTGAAAGACTATTTAGCGCTTTTACTTAAACTCATAACCTCTTTCCAGGTATCTCTCATATCACGGATATAATCTAATGCTTCTACTAATATTTCCGTATCTTTCTTAATATTTGCTTCTACCAATCTGCGATGGATATAATCGTATACCTGCTCAAAGTCATTTGCGACCGGATAATTAAAATTTAAACTAGTACGTAATTCCGTTATAATTCTTTCCGCCTTAATAATATTTAAATTTGCTTTGTCAAGTTCATTCTTCTCGATTGCAATCTGTGCCAGATTACAGAATTTGATTGCCCCTTCGTAAAGCATCAATGTGAGTTCTGCGGGTGTTGCTGTTAAAATTCTGTTATCCTTATATGCTGCTGCTGCGTTTGTCGCCATGACCAAATGCCTCCTATAAAACTTTTTTCACATAATCCTCTAGCCTATTATTATCGAAAGTGTTGTTATCATTGACTTGTACCGAGCATTGACTGCAGGTAGGAGCTTTGTGAATTCATCTTAGACATTGCCTTTTCCATTGCCGTGAACTGCTTGTAATACCGACTTTCGATGTCAGCTAATTTATCCTCCAATGTACTTAATTCACTTGCGTAGTCATCGATTTGCTTCTTAATCTCCTTATCATTATAAAAGGTCAGTGCACTACGAAGAGAATTACTCTTCATATTCTCCGAAAATGAGCTGTAAAGACTACCTGCAAGCGCACTCATCGTTTCCATCACACCATTCGGGTCCTCACTAAGAGCCTTCATCAGAACATTTTCTTGACCTGCAACAGTACTATCATCCTCGTCACCGCTGATATGCAATAGGCCTTTTTCTGTATAATTTCCCGTCTTAATTCCAATGGATGACAATGCATACACTTTACTGCCATATGTAATACTTTTACTCATGGATGTTCTCATCGTTTCAACCAAAGAACTGATGGTACCATCTCTACGTAACAGAGAATCCTTGATCTTCGTCTCCCACTTTTCGATCTGTTCTTCTGTCATCGAATCTTTCTCATCATCCGTAAGCGGTTCGTATCCCTTCGCTGAGGTTGCATAATAAGCATCATTCAACTCAGTGATCAGTTCATTATATTCTTTCACAAAGCTTTTCACCTTGTCATAGACGGCCTTTGTATCGTTAGCAACATTTATACTAACTGTTTCTGTTCCTGTCGCCCCAAGCAAGTTAAAGGTTAGTCCATTTGCAGTTACGCTGTTAGTTGCACTTGTCATTGCTGCCCCATTGTATTCAAAGCTTGCGTTCTTTGCTTTAACAAGTGACATGGTTCTACCATCGTTCAATGCTACAGAGCCTTCTGCTGTACCGGCATTGATAGAACCTAAACCTACCATTGATAAATCAACCGTGCCGGCTGCAAATAATGAAAAGGCAGCATCGGTTCCGCTGGATTTGGAGCTTAAATAAAACCTTTTCTGTGTCTCATCAAAAGAAGCATTGATACCTGCTTCCTTCAAACCGGCCACTAGATCTCTTACTGTGGTGTCAGCAGTAACCGTAAAATTCTTTGGAGTTGTACCGGTAGTTATCGTAATATCCCCCGTACCTACACCAAGACTGCTCAAGGTAGTAGCTCCTGTTACACTTGATGCCAGCTGTGCACTGGTTACGAATTGAGCGCTCGCCAGAGAATTTACCTTGATCTGATGAGTACCTTCTATTGCACTGTTATTCGCGGTTACGGATACCTTGCTTGCGTTAGAAGAAGTAGCACTCTTTGTATTAAAGCTGCTTTGCATCTTCATCTTCGATAAGGAACCTGTATAGAAGGAATAGAGCTTTTTATTAAGCTCCTTCCATTTTTCCTGTTTCCATTCCGCTTTTGTCTTCTTGTTCTCAATCTTTGTACTCTTTAGCCGCTGGGCGGACATCAGCTCTGCAACCATGCTTTCGGTATCCATTCCGGAAACAATGCCTGATAATTTAATCCCCATAGCTGCACCTCCTATCTTTTCTCATCTATAAGGATGCCGGCAAGATCCCACATTTTTTGTATCATATCCAAGGTTTCTTCCGGTGGAATCTCCTTAATTACTTCATGTGTCTCACTATTCAAAACCTTAATCGAAATCCGCTTTGTTTCTTCATGATATGAGAATTCACATCTCGTTCTACACGTCTTCATCTTATTATTTGCCATATTAACTGCATTCTTAAACTGTTGATCCGTGGGACTGTTTGGATTCTGACCATTCCCATAATCTTTCTCGGATTGGTTTGCTCCTGATACCTTGGCTGCGGATACTTCTGTAATATTAATATTTGTTGCGTTGATCTCCTGAGCGTTAGTCTCTGCTCTTTGTTTCGGAGCCACGTTCACAGGATCATGATATACCACTCCTGATAATACCTCTAATGCCATCTTGACACACCTCCATGTGTATTGGTTTTTCACCATATTTAAATTAACAGTACTTCTGCCATCCTTGACTGCACTTAATAATTCACTTTGACATCCGACATCTTATATCGTATATCGGCCAATCTTTCCAATATATTTAGAGCATTTCTAAAAGTAATGTAATAAATTAAAAGGCTGTCCAAACCAGACTGCATTGCAATCATTTTGGAGAGCCTTTTCTCGCTTTATACTTTCCTGTCTATTTCTAGTTGAATAATTTTTTCAGCATATCATCTGAAGCTGTCGATGACATCGCTTCCTTATTCGATTCTTTTATTTGTAAATAAATCTCTTTTCGATAAATTGGCACTGATTTCGGAGCATTGATTCCGATCTTCACCTGATCACCTTTCACCTCAAGTATTGTTATTTCAATATCATTACCAATCACAATCGATTCATTTGCTTTTCTTGACAGAGCTAACATTTTATTCGCCCTCCTTTGCCGCCTTAAGTGCCTTCAGCTGCTCATAAAAATAATACTTCACTTCATAATCTGCGTTTTCTACGATAATCTGAGCACCTTTGCGTTCGAATGAATTGATAATAAAGGGAGCTTTTAAATTAGCTGAAATCTTTTCTACATTTTGAGGAACAGTAATGGATACCAGAACCACAATGTTTTCTTCATTCAAATCACCAAGAGAATTCAAGAGTTCATCATCGACTTCCGGATTATATTCCGCTTTTACAAAAAAGGGATTCACAACGGGAATCGCAAGAGAGGGCTCGTCCAAACTCTGAAGCCAGGAGATATCCGGTCTTTCTCCTTCCTCCTCATCATATAAAAGGGTATATTCTTTATAATCTTCAAAGCCTAAAATCCCGTTTTCAAAATAAATTACTTTGCTCTCATCAAGTTCAATTTCTCCAAAATGTCTCGTCTTAACTAACACCGCGTTCGCCTTCCCTTCCTTCGAAATCTCATCTGTTTTACAATCCTTACTCTGTTCACGTATTATCAGAAAGCTTATGTGATGCACATGCTTTATCTACATTAATTACATTCTTAGTAATACTGTGATTGATAAATGTGTTCCTACCGTACTCACTATTATTAATTATACAAGTAAGGTGATGATTTTGCATTAAATATTTAAACTGTTACTAATTTGTATTATTAAGATTTTCAAGTCTTATAAATTTCAAGTATTATGATTTTCAAACATTATGAATTAGGATCAATATAATACTTGTACACTCTTTATAAAAAATCCAGCAATGTGTTCTGTACCACCTTGGAAGCTGCCGATAAGGAAGCATTATAGATCGTCTCGGCGGCGCTGTATTTTATGATTGTCTCTGTGATATCCACATCCTCATTATTGGACAGCAGCTCCTCAAAATCAACCTTCTGACTGGACAAACGATCCTCCGTAAGATTAAGACGAACAGCTCGGCTACCTAGGTCCGCTACCGCAACATTTACTCTGTCCTGTTCGGTTGCCGAAGAGCTAATTCCCTTCTGAAAGGCTTTTTGCATAATATCTTTTTTGAGTACGAGCTCTGTATTTAACTGAGACTTCATCTTGTTATATCGTTCTTTTTGCGCATCGGTAAGCGCACTGTTCTTTAGACGATTATCTATTTCCGAAATCATATCCTCGATTCCAACCACTTCATTTACCGAGTCAATGATATCACCGATTGTTCTTCCGATCTGATGGGAGAACGCATCGCTGCCCTCCGTGTTGATCGTCAGCTTCTGGTTGAAATTCACCTCATACTGTATCTTCTGGGAAGACTTTTCGAATTCAATTGGATCCGCTTCCGGCTTTAGGCTGTCAGTCATAGTGCAGTTAAAGTAATGCTCCGGCTTCAAATCACCGTTTGAAAATCCGGTCTTCGTATAAGTGGTAGAAATATCAACTGCATTACGAAGTAAATCATAAGCATCCGGTCCCATGATTAATTCACCGGTCTCGTAGATGTAATTAATCTGTCCTCCGGTGGGTGTATAAGCTGCGGGGTCTGTTAACGAGAAGCTGTCGGTAATCGGTAGTGGAAGCTGAGGAAGCACCTCGCCTGCTGCATTCTTAATGGAGTAATTGATCCCAGATGGTTTGGTTGCGCTTAAATCATCATAAGACAGTTGTAAACGATAGGTCTCGGTTAATTTTGGAGCATTGTCAAAGGTCACCGTCCCATCATCGTAATCGGATAATTGATAGCCTCCGGTAACTTTATTCACAATCTGAATCTGTTCCCCCGTAAAATTCTCGGTGATGTCATAAGTCAGATTCGGAGTATCTTCTGTAAAGGTCAGAGGGCTATCCGTCTTAAATCCGGTAAACACGTATCTTCCGGCATAGTTTGTATTTCCCTCCTGATAGATCTGCTGCTTCAGCTGTGATAAATTCTCCATGATGGAGGAACGATCATCTGCCGTCAATGTATCAGTACTACCTTGTACGCAATAAGTATTTACACTGGTCAGTATCTCATTTACTGTTGAAAGTGCACTCTCTGTAACATCCATCCAGGACTTGGCGTCCGGTATATTCTTACCATAGTACTGCTCCAGCTCTGACAGATTCGTACGAAGCTTCAGGGCCCTTACTGCAACGATCGGGTCCTCGGAAGGCTTCTGGATCTTCTTACCGGTAGAGTATTGCTGCTCCAAAGCCGTCATATTAAATTTGTTTTTATTAATATTGCTCATCATATTGTTTGTCATCATTTTATTCGTTATTCTCATTATCCAAACCTCCTGACCCTACGATCTGAATTCTATAATAAAGAATGAAATTCCAATGGATTTCGTTCTTTCCTCTTATGCCTTATTGAATACCCGGAAGAATAAAAATGAATTTCCTATGGAATTCATTTTTATTCTTCCCTAGGAATGGGCTTTGCCCATTCCTATACACCCATATAATTGATCAGCTTGTCATAGATCTCATCCATGACTGTAATTACCTTTGCCGATAGATTATATGCATTCTGATAGCGTACCAGATTCATCGCTTCCTCATCGACATCTACACCGGATACGGACAGGCGCTGATTTGTAATACTATCCAGAATATTTGACTGACTATCGGAGAAGGTGGAAGCTTTATCCGTATCGATACCGATCTCAGCAACCAGTGTCTGGAAGAAGCCATCCGGAGCCCCCTGGGAGAACAGCATCTTATTTTCCTTCAGTGCAATAAGCTTATTCACGATATCATTTGCTTCGGTTCCGTTTGTAATATCAGCCGTGGTAGCTAACCGGTTTGTATCCTCAATCAGCTCCTCGCTTACCGTAATATTCCCTGCTGTCATGAAATAATAGGAGCCATAGAGAGGTTCGTCGTCCGGGACCGGTTCATAGTAACCGCCTGTCTGAGAATTAAAGCTGTCATAATCATAATATGCAGCATCGTCCGAGTCACGCAGCGGGCCAAAGGTGTAGTCCCGACCGCTAATCTTACTGGTAGCACTGAAGAAGTCCATACCGGCGTTGCTATTAAGATCCTCACCGGTCCGGTGGATATCATTGAATGCTTTAGAAAAGGTACGGACTAACTCATTCAGCTTTTCCATATAATATGGAATTCCTTTATAATTAATGCTTTCTCCGATTGCAGATTTTTCGTCAATTGCATCTGCTATTACCGTGTCCTCTAATTCAAAGGTATAGATAAAATTACCGGTTCCAGCCTCCTTAACCACATCAAAGCCACTATAATTATAATTGCGATTCCCTACCGTGATAACACCGGTCTCCGGAATATTTAATTTTTCAATCGAATTGATATTGGTATCAATCATAGTGACAAAATTGTCACCAGCTTCTGCATTTACCGTGCCCTGCAGGTTAAATTGATTGTTACCGTCACGTACCTCAAGCAGAGCTTGTAATGTACCTCCCAGAGTAGGGCTTCTCATATCAAAGTCCTGGCCGTTCTGCCACTTGATATCATATAAGCCATCAACATCATTTAGATTCGCCTTTTTTTCCCGAGGCACTACCTGTAAAGAGGTATAATTACTACCCTCCACCAGTGAGATACCATCGATCTTTACGACATAGCTGGTGATGCCGATTCCGGCACCGACCTTCTTTTCTGTTACCGATATATTCGCAATCTCGGATAACTCATCTACCAGTAAGGCTCGCTGATCGCGAAGGTCATTCGCTGTACCGCCGGTAACCTCAAGCGTATTAATCTGTTTGGTTAAGGCAGCGACCTGCTGTGCACAGGAGTTAATCTGGTCCACTTTATTCCGAATCTCGAAGTTACACTCCTCCTGAATGCTGTTCATATTCTCAGATAATGATCTGAAATATTCCGTAAAGCTCTTCCCATAATTTACAACTTGTGTTCGAACATTCAGACTGGAAGGATCCTTTGAGAGTTCCTGAAGGCTGTCATACATAGAATTAAAGGTAGTCGTAAAGCCCTCCACACTGACTTCATTAAAATAACTCTCGATTTCATTCATATAATAGGATTTACCGGCATACTCTCCATACATTGTGCTATTCTTCCAGTACTTCAAGTCATAATATTCTTCTCGCTTCTGTACGACTCCTGAGACACTGACACCGGTACCGGCCATACCGTAAGTTGAATTCACCTTCAGTGCTTTTCCCGCCTTTTGCTCCATCACCTGTCTGGAATAGCCTTCGGTTTCTGCATTGGAGATATTATGAGCAGTCGTATCCAGTGCAGACTGATATGCATATAAGCCGGTTTGTCCGATATTCAATCCAAAAAAAGTTGATGCCATAAGTTCACTCCATTCTTATGTATAGGTATCACATTCAATCATTCTGCCGGAATTAGTCCCGGACATAAGCCTTTTATTCATCTCTTGCGATGTGCTTCATAGCGCGACTAATCCCCAGTATGATTTGATAAGTAATTATGATAATTTCGTTATAATATCCTCCAGCATCTGACTGACCACATTGACATATCTGGCAGATGCATTGTATGCATGCTGGTATTTGATCAGACTGGTAAGCTCTTCGTCTGAGGATACACCAGTCACTTCCGATCTCTGATTGTTTATGCTTTCCACCATCGCAGCCTGATTTGTACTGATCGTGTTATATTGTTCACCTCGATTTGCTATCTCAGAGATAAAGGAAGTATAATAATCACTGAAATTATATGAGGTTAATGTGTTCGGAGACAGTGTTGAGAAACTGTTCTGCCATTCTGTGATCAGCTTTTTTGCAGTCTCTACATCATAATCTCCGGAACCGGAATTACTGGACAGCGGAATCAATGCATAATTTTGCATAATAGCCGGATTTACTTCGATCTCGCCTAATGTATATAAGGAATAATTATCTGCAGGGTCCTCTTCATTATAGATTCTGGTCAGGATAGAATCATAGGATCCATCCTCCTTCAGATAGGTTATCTCTTCCTCCTCGCCATATCTTGGCATAGACTTTCGTATAAACAATGCTTCCCCTTTTGTAGCATTGCTGTCCATGCCCACCGGTGCATTTTCCACATCCAATACCTTTATCACTGAACCGTCCGACAAGGTTACTGTCTTATTCGGACATAAGATATCATTGATGGTAGTTACAATACCATGAATCAGCTGATCGAACTGCGCCTGTGTGGACATAACAATTGAGGAATTGATATTATTATTAAAATCAATGACCGCTGCGTTATAGAGTGCATCCGATTCATAATTTGCTCTTTGGGGTATATCAGTATAGTTTGCCTGCTTGTAGCCACGAGCCGTTAATAATCCCTTCAGTGAGCCAATGTCCGTGTTATCCTGGGAGGATGCCGCTCTGCTTAGGTTAAACACATCCGTATTACCAAAGGCCTTCCATACCGGCTTCAGCATCTGCGTCGTTTCACTTACCGGAACTGTGTCCATCTTAAAGGACATATCCTCCGTAACAAAAGGAACGCCTTCTACACTGACATTTACGATTCCATCGGTATTCTCCTTGTATGTGATACGAACCATCTTCCCCAACTCATCCAGAAGATTATTACGCTCATCGCGAAGATCATTTGCATTTTCCATACCTGTGCTCTCATATTGCCGAATCTTCCAGTTAAGCTGCTTGATCTGTTCACCGATACTATTGATTCGATTTACCTGATCCTTAATCTGAGTATTTAAGTTTACCTGATAATCATTTAATTGGTCGGAGATATTCTCCGATCGTTCAACGAAGGTAACTGCCGTCTGTATCAAAGATGCTCTGGCGACCACGCTGTCCGGTTCCTTCGCCAGTTCCTGAAGCGATGTCCACAGATTACTCATTGTATTCTGAAAGGATTCCCCCTCAAGCTCACCAAACAAGCCTTCAATCTCATTTACAGAACTATATTGAGCATCATAGAAGGCTTCCCTGCCAAGCTCCTGACGATAGGACTGGTCTAGGAAGTTATCTCGCACCTGCTTTACAGCTGCAAAATCAGCTCCTAATCCCTTCAGCATAGGAGAGACATAGGAGTCACCTAATTTTATGTAATTAAAATCGGTTAAAATCGCCTGCTGCCTAACATAACCTGTGGTGTCCACATTAGCTAAATTATGCGAGGTTACATTCAAAGCCGCCTGACTTACGTTCAAGCCGGATACACCGATATATAAGCCGCTCATCGAGCCCATAGCCTACACCTCACCCATCTCTTACTGCCTCGCATCGAACATCCCTGTTCTGGAGGCTGGAGTCTCATACTGAAAAGCTCCTTTTGTGTAAGTATTGTTCCCCGGCGACATCCTTGTGCTTTGAATAAAATTCATATTGAATTCTATCATTTCGAGGGATTGCTGTATCAAAGATTTATTACGGTTATTTATTTCGACTAATCTATGAACCGTATTTTTTAGATTATCATGTATAATAGAAAGAGCCTTCTGCTCTTTAGGTTGCTTATCCAATAGACCGATCAGGGTACTTAAGGTAAATTCTCCAGTCCTTCGGTTGATTACCGTTCTGATGTTCACCATAATCTGGTCTCTTTTTCGTTCCAAGGAATTAATTCTGCCAATTGCAGTCTGTTCCTTCGCTGTGATCTCCTGCAGGGAATTCAGGTCGTTCTTAACTATGACCTGAGTCTTCTCGTCTGCGATCGGGATTAGCTGATGATATACCTCACATTCTTCTTCGAGGACACTAATCAATTCATCAATTAAGCTTGCCACCGTTAACCCTCCGTACTGCAATACTCTGCAGTTCCCATTCAACACAACAAGCGCCATTTATTATGCCGATATGGCTGCAATGAACGGCGCTTGGATTTATCCTGTTAAATAGACTCGCTAAAATACTTATCCACCAGTTTATCTGCAACATCCTGAATGTTGACATGATAATTACCGGCTTCCATACGCTGCTTAATTTCATTTACCTTTGTCTCTCTAATGTCCGGAGTACGTCCTATTATCTGCTTTGCTACCTGATAATCCTTTCCCGTCTGAGAGATCTCAAGTGTATCGCTAAAGCTGGCACCCTTTGACTTTGCTGTGCTTTTTACATCATTCGTTTTATACAACTGACTGACTTTGTTGAATGCATCAATACGCATCCTGATCACCACCTATCTATTCACTAACATCATCCTACTGCCGATGAACGACAGCTAACCTTCCGGAAGAATAAAATCTACTATTCCTCTCTACTCTATAACATATTTATCGGATGATTTCGAATTAACATTAGAGGTATTTAGAAAATTTGTAAAATAAAATAACGACAAATTATCCAAATACCTCTTATTATACCGTATATTGTACTTAATTCCAGATAATCCAGTTCAGGATATACCCGGTTACTACCGCCACCAGAGTGAACGGTACACTGATCTTCATAAAGGTGGGTGCCGAAACCTCATAGCCATCCTTACGCAATATACCAAGCCCTGTAATATTTGCAGACGCACCGATTGGTGTTATATTACCGCCTAGGGTAGCACCAATCAAAAGTCCAAAGAACAACAGATTAGGCTCGATGCCGAGCAGATTGGAAATCTGAGCAGTAACCGGAAGCATCGTTGCTACATATGGAATATTATCAATGAATGCGGAAAACAGTACAGAAGCCCAGACAATCAAGGTATATACCAAGAATACATTATCCTTGCTCACGCTGACAAAAAGCTTACTGATGTCGTCCACCAGTCCTACTTCAGTTATTCCTCCAATGACAACAAACAAACCGGTTAACAGCAGGATGGTATCGTAATCAATACTCTTCATGCTTTCGATAAAGGCTGCCTTATTCCGGGTCTTAATCATCTTTCGGATCAAACCGATTGCGAACATACTGACACAGATGACACCATTTGTCACCTTCGGTTTATTCTCGATAAAGGAAGCACAAATCAACAGAACTACAATCCCGACCAAAAGAACGGTAGGTATGAAATCTTTTACTACTGTCCTCTCCATGGAGCTGATCGGTTGCTTCTCCTTACGGAACAGATATACCAGCAGTAATGTTGACATCAATGCCCCCGCTTCCACCACCCAGAAGATACCGATCCTGCCGTCGGTAAAGAAGAAATCCAAAAAGTTCAGATTAGCATAACCACCTAGTAATATTGAGGTCGTATCTCCGACTAATGTCGCTGCTCCTTGAACATTCGAGGAGATTGCAATGGCAATAACACTTGGTACCGGTGAGATCTTCAGCTTCTTTGCGATAGTTAGTGCCACCGGTGCAACCATTAGTACCGTGGCAACATTATCAACAAAGGCAGAGATAACTCCTGCGAAGAGTGCCAGTGAGATAATCGTCCATTTTACATTCGGCATACGATCAATAATGTAGTCTGCCAACAACGAAGGCATCTTTGATTCAATAAACAGGCCTACAACACCCATCGTTCCGGCAATCATCAGAATTACATTCCAATCTACTGTCGTGAATACTTCCCCGACCGGTAGTATCCCAAGTACGATAAAGAGTGCAGCAGCGGTAAGTGCGATATAAGCCCTCACCTTAGGAAATGCAAGCAGTGATAGATAGGTCAGCGCAAATATTATGATAGCTATTGTTTTCATTTTTCTCCTCCGGTATATTTTACTCTTATCATGATATGCAAAATTCCCCTACAAGAGGGGAATTCCTGCTATCTATTGCATTGTAATGATCAAAACTTTTAAAGTCAATCCCTCCCAGGCTTTCTTATCCGATTTTTTTCTTAAGCAGGCTGATTGCCTTCTGAAGCTGATTATCCTTCTTTATCGGTATGATTACTTCCTTTTGCAGTTCTTCATCAAGTTCAACCTTGACATCCGGAGTGATACCGGTTTTATGAATATTCCGGCCGTTCGGAGTATAGTACTTGGAGATGGTAAGCTTCACAGCAGAACCATCATTAAAGGGGTAAACCGATTGAACAATACCCTTACCAAAGCTTGTGGTTCCAACGAGAGTGGCCGTCTTATAGTCCTGCAGTGTTCCGGCAAAAATCTCGGAGGCACTTGCACTATTGCCGTTAATCAGCACAGCCATAGGAACCTTTACCTGTTTTTTATCTTTTGCAAACTCTTCAACACGTTTATTATATTTATCCTCGGTATACACCAGTAGCTCCGGAGGAAGGATACGGTCTAATATCTTTACAACAGATGTGAGCAAGCCTCCGGGATTATTACGAACATCCACTACCAGAGCCTTCATCCCCTGCTTCTCCAGATCGTCAATTGCAGCATCAAACTGGGTTACAGTGATCTCATCGAATTCGGAGATAACCACGTATCCGATTTTGTCATCAAGCAGTTTATATTCGATGGTTGGAACCTCGATCTTTTTTCTTGTGATCTCGAATTCCATCGGATCCTTCTCACCTTCCCGAAGGATCGTTACTTTCACCTTGGTTCCGGATTTACCCTTCATCTTGCTTACTACCTCAGACAAATCAACTCCGGTAACATCCTCACCGTTTACCTTACTGAGGATATCCCCAGGCTTAATTCCCACTTTGTAAGCAGGGCCAGTCACGAAGGGTTTTACTATTGTAATAATGCCGGTTTTCGTATCCTGAGAAACCGTAGCTCCGATTCCATGGTAGACACCGGATGAGCTTTCCATTAATGCTTTATACTCATCCGCAGTATAATAAGTAGAATAGGGATCTCCAAGGCTTTCAACAAAGCCCTTGTATATGCCTTCTGCAAAGGAAACATCCTTCACATCCTCAAGATATTTTAAATCAATCAGGTTATCCAGTGCTTCTAATTTGTCAACAATTTTCTGATAGTTCTCTATATCCAGACTGCTTACCGAAATCTCATCCTTATTCTCTTCGGTGCTGCTAACCTTCTGAACGGCATCTTCCTTCGCCGTATCTTGCTTTGCAGTGTCTTCCTTCGCCTCTGTTATTTCAGTCAAACTACTTTCTGTCCCATGGTCGGAAAACAGCAGCGCCGCACCGAGAACAACCACAAGAAGAAGGGCGCTGAATAATCCGGTAAGAATTCCGGTAAAAAAATTTTTCTTCATTAATGCCTCCTTTTGCCACCGATCGATGGCATCGTAACGACACCCGAATCTTTATTAATAGTCAAGCTGCTCCATGTACTTCATGTACTTTACCACCATCAAAGCAATCTTGAAGGTAATTGCATCTTCAAATACGCGAAGATCAAGGTTCGTGCTCTTCTGTAGTTTATCCAGACGGTAAACCAGTGTATTACGATGAATATACAGCTGTCTTGAGGTCTCTGATACGTTCAGGCTGTTTTCAAAGAACTTATTAATGGTCGTAAGAGTCTCTTCATCAAAATCGTCGGGTGATCTGTTCTCAAAGATTTCCTTGATGAACATCTTACATAACGGCATCGGCAGCTGATAAATCAATCGTCCTATTCCTAAGTTGTTATAAGCGACTACATTTCTTCCGCTGTAGAAGATCTTGCCGACATCAAGAGCCATCTTCGCTTCTTTATAGGATCTTGAGACATCCTTGATCTCATTCACGATCGTTCCGAACGCAACATGTACCTTGGTCATAGCTTCCGTATTAAGCATATCCAGAATCACTTTTGCTGTTTTAGTCAAGTCTTCATAGGTTTCATTCTGCTTTACTTCCTTAACCAGAATGATATTCTTCTCATCTACCGCGGTAATAAAGTCTTTCGTCTTGCCGGAGAACAGGCTGCGGACCGTCTCAAGAGCATTCGCATCCTTCTCATTCTTTGTCTCGATAATATATACCACACGTCTTGCTTCCGTATCAATATGAAGCTTCTTCGCGCGGTTATAAATATCCACCAGCAAGAGGTTATCTAACAGCAGGTTCTTGATAAAGTTATCCTTATCATACCTCTCTTTATATGCCACTAATAGATTCTGTATCTGGAAGGATGCAATCTTTCCAATCATAAATACATCCTCAGAATCACCTTTCGCTAAAATAACATATTCCAGCTGATGCTCGTCAAATACCTTAAAAAATTGATAACCCTGGATCGCCTGGCTGTCTGCGGGAGAAGCTACAAATGCTAATACTGCATTCTCATACTGCTCCGCATTCTCTATTGTTGTAGCCAAAACCTTACCTTCCGTATCCATTACGCAGATGTCGATACGTGTGATGCCTTTTAATCCATCGATGGTGCTTTGAAGAATCTGATTGGAAATCATGCCTTCACTCCTTTATATTATATTTCTATTTTTCTTTAAAATTCATGTATACGAAAGTTATTTTAACACCGTTTTCGTCATAAGTAAACTAATTTTATAAATAATTCACAAAAGTTTTAGTATAAATCTATCAAAATCTACCCCTGTCCAAATAGTTTATTAATTATACTATTGTCCAAAAACCTCTAAGTTCCAGATGGAATTGCACTTTGCAGATACTGATTATGCGGATTGAGCAGGAAAAAAACAGGGAGCACAATTGTGCTCCCTGTCATTATTTTTTGACTAGTTTGTGATAACCTGCTCTGTTTCCTTATCGAATACGTGCATCTTAGACATATCAAATGCGATCTTTAAGGTATCATCCGGTCTAGCGGTAGTACGAGGATTAACACGTGCAGTGATCTCTAAGGTCTCATCAACGGTGAAGTATAAGAATACTTCTGCACCTAATAACTCGTATACTCTAACGGTTGCATCGATTACGCTGTCAGGTGAGCTGCTGATGAACATCTCTTCATCATGAATATCCTCAGGACGAATACCAACAACAACGGTCTTACCATCATAATTGCCATCGATCAACTTCTTAGCTTTGCTTTCCGGAAGCTTTAAGGTGTTGCTGCCGAAGGATACAAATACATCATTGCCCTTCTTCTGAACAGTTGCTTCAATCATGTTCATTTGAGGTGAACCCATGAAACCTGCAACGAATAAGTTCTTCGGTCTATCATATAAGTTCTGAGGAGTATCTACCTGCTGTACTAAACCATCCTTCATAACAACGATTCTGGTACCGAGTGTCATAGCCTCTGTCTGGTCATGTGTTACATAGATGATCGTTGTCTGTAATCTCTGATGTAACTTGGAGATCTCGATACGCATCTGTACTCTCAGCTTAGCATCAAGGTTTGATAACGGCTCATCCATAAGGAATACCTTAGGATTACGAACGATAGCACGACCCATAGCAACACGCTGTCTCTGACCACCGGAGAGAGCCTTCGGTTTACGATCTAATAAATGTTCAATATCAAGTATCTTAGCAGCTTCATGTACATACTTGTCGATTTGATCCTTGGGAACTTTTCTTAATTTTAAGCCAAATGCCATGTTGTCATAAACTGACATATGCGGATACAAAGCATAGTTCTGGAATACCATCGCAATATCTCTGTCCTTCGGTTCCACATCGTTTACTAATTTGTCGCCGATCCATAATTCACCCTGAGAAATCTCCTCAAGTCCTGCGATCATACGAAGTGTTGTTGATTTACCACAACCGGACGGTCCAACGAAGATGATAAACTCTCTATCAGCTATTTCAAGATTGAAATCTTTAACAGCGATAACTCCGTTAGGATACTGCTTAGTTATGTTTTTTAATGATAAACTTGCCATTTTATATCCTCCTACATTCTTTTACTTTCCTGTGTTCTTGTACAACTAACTATGGCTTTATGATACACTATTTCACTTTTATAAACCATATCCCAATTCCACAAAATAGGTTTTACCCTTTTGTATAATTTGTATATTCAAATTTAAAAAAGGTAGATTTAACAATAATAAGACAAAAATTAGTTAAAATTACTGTCTATATTCAATAAAACCTTCGCCCATAACCTCTCTTACGTCGCTTACAATAACAAAAGATTTCGGGTCGATTTTCTGCGCTATTTCAACTATTTTCACGATTTCTTTTTTTGATACCACACAAAAAAGCATCTTTTTATCCCGATTGGAGTACATTCCGGTGGCATTCACTCCGGTCACTCCACGGTCCATATGATGCATAATGGCATGGGCTATCTCAGCATAATCCTCCGATATAATATATGCCATCTTTGCAAATTTCAGACCCTCCAGAAAGCTGTCTGAAATCTTGGTAGTAACGAATACTGCGATAATCGCATATAACGCATTACCAAGTCCGAACACCAAGGCTCCGAGAAAAATGATGGTTCCATCTATGATAATCAGCATCTGAGGTACCGTGATATGCCTGCTTCTAAAATGTAGTAGCGTAGCCATCAGATCCGTTCCTCCTGTCGAAGCCTGCACGGAGAACACCAGACCAATTCCCACTCCGCTGACAGCACCGCCGAGGATTGAGGCAAGCAGATAATCCTTAATTCCAAGATCATATACCGGCACAATCATTAACGTAAGTGAGAAAGCCAGCATACCGAATAAAGAGGTCAGAAGAAAACGAAACCCCTTCGCCTTCATCGCCAGCAAAAAGAGAGGAATATTGCAGGCAAGGTTAAAGAGCCAGACCGGAATACCTCCGTCCACGATTCCTCTGGTCAGATACTTCACGATGATCGCAAGACCGGATACACCTCCAGTAACCAGCTCCATCGGCTCATAGACCAGATTTACGGCAAGTGCCATAAGAAAAGATCCCAACAATATGATTAAATATTTTCGCAGCATTTGTATATTCTTATTATTTATCTTCTTCGTTAACATATCTGCTCCTTATAGGTGAAGTTACAATTTATGGTACACATATCCCATTTATTTATTCATTAATTCAGCTTAATAAGCACCCAGCTCAAGCAATTGCTGTCTTACCGCTTCCGAATTCATTACAAAGCCGCTGTTTTTGTCGTCGCCGGTCAGACGGGTGAAGGTGACATTCCTGAGTGTTGTCCTGCTATAGCTCTCCAGGTAATTCATCTTTTCTCTGACCTTCAAATTTGATTCAAGCTGATCATACGTCTCTTCTATATAGGTACTGATCTTTTCTGTACTGTCTAATCCGCGGATCATTTGGATATAGTTCTTTGTATATACCTCTGCAACGACAGGATCCGTACTTACTGTATCACTCATCGTTGTATCCTCGCTATCCTCGGTTTGTATCTTCGGTTCCACACCCAGGATATCGGCTGCACTGATTCCTTCCGGTATGCTCTGTTCTTCAAAGATGGATTGATACAGCTCGATCGGAATCACCGTGTAATAGCTGATATCGATGCCCAGCATATCCTCCACCATCAGTACCCCATAATCAAAGACCACCGAAGCATCCAGATATCTGACCATAGCTGACAGTCGAAGCATCTGTGGGATGGAGGGTTTGATTGCAATCAGCTTCTTGTATAAGGTATCTGACATCGTGAAACTAGTACTCATCGGGATCGTAAGATACGTCAGCTGCTTTTGTTCACAGTGGAATACCTCCAGCACCAGCTTACTTATGATACCCGTCTCCGAATCATAACAAAAGATCAGATTCTTACTGACCTCATCTACACTAGGTACTGTAATTGGCTCCGGTGTTGGTTCCGGCGTTATGACCGCTTCCGGCTCCTTCTCCGGGATCATCCATAGCTGCATCGTCATCTGATACCCGATGATCCCCGCCGATAACAATATCGCTACAATAAAAAAGGATTGTAAAAATCCTCGGATAAACATACTCTTTGCGGTTTGCTTTCTGTGTCTTCTTGCTTGTCTTCCAGTACTCTTCTTCAAGTATTTCACCTCACATCACCGATTATTTTATCATAATTGGGACACTTTATCAACGTATCTTTCTTCAGCACGGGCTCTGTGCTATAATTATGACAGAAAAGCATTCTTACTCGCGGTGCGCAAATAAATGCGCAGAAAGGGGAAATCATGAATAAGAAAACGGTATTAGTTACCGGTTCCTCCCGGGGCATCGGTAAAGCAATTGCAATCAAATTTGCAAAAAAGGGATATAACGTAATCATAAATTGCGCTCATAATGAGGAAGCACTTCAAAAGACGAAAAGTGAAATCGAAGGCTATCAGGTATCCTGCCATGCATTTCTCGGCGATATCGGCAATTACGATACTGCAAAGGAGTTATTCGGTCAGATCAAAAAGCTATATGGCAGCATCGATGTACTGGTCAATAATGCCGGTATCTCCTATATCGGCTTATTTACCGATATGACTCCGGAGGACTGGAATCGCGTGATTACCACCAATCTGACCAGTGTCTACAACTGCTGTTCCCTCGCCATACCCGACATGGTGAAAAAAAAGTACGGCAAGATCATCAACATTTCTTCTGTCTGGGGCAAGGTAGGGGCCTCCTGCGAAGCTGCCTATTCTGCTTCCAAAGGTGGGATGAATGCACTTACCAAGGCACTTGCCAAGGAGCTTGCTCCAAGCAACATCCAGGTAAATGCTGTTGCCTGCGGTGCTATCGATACCGAGATGAACCATTTTCTCGAGGATGAGGAGTTGATGAATCTGATCGAGGAGATACCCGCCAATCGACTTGGACGGGCAGAGGAGGTGGCCGATCTGGTCTATCATCTGGCATATAAGAACGAATATTTGACTGGTCAGATAATTGGCCTCGACGGTGGATGGATCTAAGAAAAGAAACATAAGTAACGTGATAAATAAGATTAGAATTAATAATAGCTGGGTGCATTTACAAGCCCTCTTTCATGTACTATGATTTACGTAAACAAGCAGTATTGCAGATTGTGTGTCATAAACTGCAGTACTTACGAATCATTTGATACCTATGGGAGGAATTATAATGGGCGGATTTTTTGCGGTAGCATCCAAGACGGATTGCGTATTTGATTTATTTTTCGGAACGGATTATCACTCCCATCTCGGGACCAAGCGCGGTGGAATGGCAGTGTATGGGGAAAACGGCTTCGACAGGGCAATCCACAATATCGAGAATTCCCCTTTTCGTACTAAATTTGAGAAGGATGTCAACTTAATGAAGGGAACCCTTGGTATCGGCTGCATCTCAGATTATGAATCACAACCCTTACTAGTTCGCTCCCATCACGGTACCTATTCGATTACTACCGTTGGTAAGATCAATAATATCGAAGCTATCGCAAAGGAGCTCTTTCGTTCCGGCAGTACGCACTTTCTGGAGATGAGCGGCGGAGATCTGAATGCTACGGAGCTGATTGCTGCTATTATAAATCAGAAGGATAATCTTGTAGAAGGGCTACGTTATGCGCAGCAACTGGTGGACGGTTCTATCTCCATCCTGTTAATGACACCAAAGGGCATCTACGCAGCAAGGGATAAGATGGGAAGGACGCCGATCACCATCGGCAGGAAGGAAGGAGCCTTCTGTCTTTCCTTTGAGAGCTTCGCTTATCTAAATCTTGGTTATACCGACTATAAGGAATTGGGTCCCGGTGAAATCGTAGTGATTACTCCGGAGGCTGCAACTACTTTAGTGCAGCCGGGTAACGAGATGAAGATCTGTACCTTTCTCTGGGTGTATTACGGTTATCCTTCCTCTTCCTATGAAGGAGTAAGCGTCGAGCGGATGCGTTATAATAACGGTGCTCTTTTAGCAAAGCGTGATCAGGTGAAGCCGGATATCGTCGCCGGTGTCCCGGATTCCGGTACCGCACATGCCATCGGTTATGCCAATGCCTCAGGTATCCCTTTCTCCAGACCCTTTATCAAATATACTCCGACCTGGCCAAGATCCTTTATGCCTACGATTCAGAGCCAGCGCAACCTGATCGCAAAGATGAAGCTCATTCCGGTACATGACCTGATCAAGGGAAAGAGTCTCTTACTGATCGACGATTCTATCGTACGAGGAACACAGCTTCGAGAGACCACCGAATTCCTGTACCAGAGCGGTGCCAGGGAGGTTCATATCCGTCTTGCCTGCCCTCCTCTGCTATTTGGATGTAAATACCTGAATTTCTCTCGCTCTTCCTCCGAACTGGATCTGATTACCAGACGTGTAATTAAGCAGGAAGAACAGGATATAACTACAGAGCTATTGCAGGAATATGCAGATCCGGATACCGACCGTTATCAGAGGATGCTTGACAGGATACAGGAGAAGTTGAATTTTACTTCTCTGCGTTATCATCGGCTGGATGATATGATTGCTGCAGTAGGGATCAGCCCTTGTAAGCTCTGTACCTATTGTTGGAACGGAAAAGAATAGCTTCGAGATAGAATAGACTGTAGAAAATCCAGGCTATGAAAAATGAATATCTGCGAATAGATATACATCTGGACTTGCCTTTCCCTCTTGCGGAAATTGCATCCGCAATCGGCCGGTCTGCACCATCTGTATACCTATCCGCAGATATTCATTGTTTTACGCTGTCGATTGCTTTTAACTCGAACTAGTAATATTCATCAACTTTGGATCGGATTATTTTTACTTCATTGATTGGTTCTTTTTTTATTTGATTTTCATTTCCCATTCGATTTTCTTTTTACTGTCTACATCTTTTATGTCTTTTAAGCTATAATCTTTACCTATGGAATCCCATTTGCTTTTTCCAAGAGAATGGTATGACATAATTTCTACCTCTTTAATATTGGAATACATTTCTTTTATTTCTTTTATTGCAGAAAAGTGCTCCTCTGTATCATTTAATCCCGGAATAATCGGACATCTTAAAACGACAGCTTTCTCAATAGAAGAAAGATAATCTAAATTATTCAACATTTGCTCATTCGAACAGCCTGTTAACAATTTATGCCTTTCGAATCCCGTTGCTTTATAATCCAGCAAAAACAAATCCACATATTTTGCAATCTCTTTCAATCGCTCAAATTCTATAATTCCGTTTGTTTCAATGCATGTATGTAGTTCATTGTTCTTGCTTTCTATGAGAAGCTCCATAAGAAAGTCATATTGAACACTTGGTTCTCCTCCAGATATCGTAATTCCGCCTCCGGAAGACTCATAATATTTCTTATCCTTTAATACTTCCTTTATTACCTCCTTAGCTGTCATATCATAGCCAAATATTTTAAGACAATGATTTGGACATTCCTCAATACATTTACCGCATTTTTTACACAACTCATAATTTACTTCGTGTTTTTCATTTACAAATAAATGCACACCATGAGCACAAACGCTTTCACACCTTCTGCACCCACTGCATCTGCTTTGTTCAAAAGCCAGTTGTGAATTAATGATAAACGATTCCGGATTATGACACCATAAGCACCTAATATTGCAGCCTTTCAGAAATACAGTGGTTCGAATACCCGGTCCATCATGTACACTAAACTTCTGAATATCAAATATAATTCCCACTCTTACTCCTAACTTGCCTCATAAGTTGTTCTTGCAATAAGTTCATTTTGTACAACTTCGTCAAGCTCAACAAATCTTGCGCTAAAACCACCGATACGAATGATCAGATTCTGATAGTCTTTCTGATTTTTCTTCGCATTGACCAAGTCATCTCTTCCAACAACCATAAGATTGATTTGACTTCCATTGTTCTCTAAAAAAGTTCTGATAACCATTTTTACTTTATCGTAACTTTTATTAAATAACTCTTTCGAGAAGCGTACATTGTTAATTACACCTGCATGAATGCTATGGTCAAACTTACTCATGGAATTAAGTAGTGCCGTAATACCACTCTTATCTGCACCAATGGATGCACCATTCGCATTTGCCATAGGCGCTCCATCATTACGTCCACACGCAGACGCCTTGGTATACTTCCCCCAAACCGCACTTTCGCTATTATTTACACTGACCATATTGTATTTATTAATACCAATAACATCTGTAAACTCCATACTCTTCAGAGAAACATAATTAAAAACCTTAAGGGCCATATCATCTGCATATTCATCATCGTTGCCATATTTCGGACAATCTAACATCATTCTTTGTTCCTTTTCATAGCCCATAAAATTTTCATCTAAGATATGAACAAGTTCTTTCAATGTCATTACCTGGTCATCATATACTAGCTTCTTAATCGCTATTAAGCTATCAGCCGCTGAAATCATACCCATAATTTCAGTCGTACCATTTAAGTAGCGTACACCTCCTTCAAAAATAGGCTTTTTTCTCTGAATGCAATCTTTCATTAACAGACTTAGATGCAAAAAAGCCGCATTTTCTTCCATAAGGTTGTAGCATTCCTTCTGAGCCCAAGCAGCAATAGCTATTTCACTATCAATCTGGATAGTAAAGGCTTTCCACAAATCCTCAAAGGTTTTAAAATCCTCTACATCCCCAGTATCTGGCCCAGCTATTTGATTGTAATAGCAATCTTTACCATGATGAAGTGCTAACTCCAGTCCCTTTAATAGATTAATACCACTATTCGGAGTACCAATACTTCGACCTTCCAGTATATATTCTCCACATCCTGCAGGAATATAGGACTCCGCATCTTCTTCTGTTACATTAAATACTTTCATAATTGCAGGTATATTGGTATCATCACTATATAGAATTGGGAAGGAACATCCTTCTGCATTTACTTTTAGTGCTTTCTCAAAAACAAGTTCATTCATTCCCTTATAATATCTTAATGTTAACTGAGGAACAACATCTTTAAATCTTCTGGACGTTTCCATAATAACCATTGCTAACTGATCCGCATTTTCTTCATTTCGTCTACCCTTGCCACCAATTACAACACGGGTATCATGAATCTTTCCAATAAATTTGTAATGTTTATATAGCTGAGTAATATAAGCAATTGCGGTTTCTTCATCAATTCTTTCATGTTTTAAGTCGTCCACATATAAATCGCCTAAGAATACATCCATACGACCATGATTCATTAAGTCAGATATAACTGCATAAATCCAATATAATTGTAAGCCTTCCATAAATGTTTCCGGCTTCTTATCCTTAATATTTGATAATGTAGTCAACAGCTTTTCTAAATGTTCTGTTGGTTCATCTTTTAACAGCATTCTGACTTGCGTCTCATAAGTTTCAATTGCATCTTCAAGTGTATCAATGGTTATCTCCAAGGCCTCGGTAAAAGAATGATCCGATTTGTACTTTTTAACTTCTTCTCTTAATCCCGGTATTCCGAGCTGCACTAATTTATCCAAATCAGGAATCGTAAGAGAAAGTCTGCCAGTGGGTGTAGAACCGGTACCCAGACGATTATCTTTGCCCATAAGGCCGCCTGTTTTTTTGTACTTTTCTAAATCACTGTGTTTTTCTGTAAATCTATCATTCAATTTTTTCAGCGTGTTTTCACTCTTCCAGTAATCAAATGCTTCTCGATACTCTTTCGTATTACCATTCTCTTTCTCATATATATCTAAACATTCCATCGTGAGCTCTTCATTTAAATAGTAAGTATATAAACCACCATATTGTGGGCTAAACCCTACAACGCCATGCTTTACTCTCCCTACAATTAATTCGTCCTTATCCATTGGAACAAGAATATGGAATGTTTGTAATTTCAAGCAATTTGCTTCTCTTAAATACTTATCTTCGGTAGTTCTATAGACATGCGTGAATTTCAGCAAATAGTCCAGTTGTCTTTTTGCTTCCTCTAAATTCATAAATCCCTCACTTTCTGATTATATTCTTCTTTATGGCCTCCTCGGTAATCAGTCCAAAGAAATCCAATATAAATCCAATAGGAAACTATATTACTACCTACAAACAAACCCACTCAAAAGGTGTCTCACAAGCCTTTAGGGCTGCTGCTCGCACCGCAATAACACTAATTGTCTGTTCCTGGGGCACAGGTACTATACCCGTTTCAAAGAACTCAATCATAGCCTTAATAAACAATCCAAAGTAATCGGACTTGATTTCATAGAGCATAGCATTATTGTCCCCATCTACGGTTGTGATACGAAAGCTGCTTTCCTTATCATTTCTGTGATAAATCTGCGCATATCTTCCGTCTTCAAATTCAATAATCATAGAAGGATGTACTCTGTCTCCTAAAAACATAAGACGTGTAGCCCTGCTATTCATTAGTTTCATAACCTGCTCAATCTGGTGTATGGAATAAACTTCAAGACTGGACGGACCTTCGCTGTAAATCTTGTAAATACTATCCGTATCTATTTCCTGCAACTCCGTTGAAAAACGTAAGGCAGAAGAAGAAAAGCACTTGGTCTGACCTTGATTGGCATTGTCAAAAATACGTATCGCAGTTTCCTTATCCGGAGCAAATGTTTTATCCACATAGGTATGCTTGCCTGATTTGAGAGGAAGGTCACAAAGTATCTCATGCATTTCCGGATTATCCGGGGATAGAACGATCAACGCATCGCTCTTTTCAATAACCTCTTCTATGCTGTCAAGCAGTTCTATTCTATGTAGCTTCGCCCACTCCTTGTTAGACATCCGTCCCAATTCAATCGGTGGTTCACTATATGCATAAGCATAACAGACCTGATATTTTCCATCGGTTGCCTTTGCAATCATATCCGGATAATTATCTGCATGCCATTCGTTTAAATAATAATCGATGAAACCTATTTTCTTCATACCTTCACCTCCTTAAAGTACGATTTCCTTATGCTCCTTAGCGGAACGATAAATTGCATCCATCATCTGTGCTGTAATAATATTGGTATCAATATGAGAAACCAATTTTTCTCCGGATTCCACACATGCAATAAACCGATCAATTTCTTCCTGAAACATCGGTTTTTCCTGATTCGCATAGGTTGTTGCAGTCAGCATGCCATTCTTCGTGGAATAAAGAGTAAAGCCTTTACCATATTGAAGTCTTGCTCCACCCTTTGTTCCCATAAAATCAATAAACAGCTCATCTTCACCAATATTTTGCGCCCAGGCTCCATTAAAAGTGATAACAGGACCTTCTGTACGTACCATACCGGTAACACCGTCCTCCACGTCATATGTTCCATCCTTCACTTCCGGTCCGGCCCACATACTTACATACACATACTCTGAAATAGGATTACCAAAACTGGAAAAGGTTTCAGCAGATACGCTTTTTGTTCTGGGATCGCCACAGCAGTACATAACAATATCAAAGAAATGTACTCCCCAATCAATGGTTACGCCACCACCTGCAATTTCTTTTGTGGTAAAAGCGCCCCCAAGCCCAGGTATGCTTCGCTGACTTCGAAAGCTAACATATACTTGATAAATGTCACCCAGCTCCCCTTGGTCTATCAGCTCTTTTAATTTATTTACATTGGTATTAAAGCGATTTACCACACCAATATTTAGTATCTTTCCCGTTTCATGCTGCACCCTTTGCATTTCTAAGGCTTCCTCATATACTCTGGCCGCAGGCTTTTCACATAACACATGCTTCCCAGCCTTCATAGCATCTATCGCAATTTTGCTATGTACTAAATTTGGTGTGCAAATAGATACTGCTATAACCTCTTCATCCGCTAATACCTCTTTATAATCTGTTACTGCAATTCCACATTCATACTTTTCTACTGCTGCCTTCGCTTTCTCCGGAAGAATATCGCAGAAATACTTGATTTCTGCCTTAGGGTTTTTCATATAGGCCGGAATATGAGCATTATTAGCAATTGTTCCACATCCGATTACTGCTATCTTCATAATGATTTCTCCTTTTATATAATATATTTGCACTGCGTCTTGTGCCTTTGATCTAACCGCATTCTCTCTGATTGAGATAACATCTATACTGCATTCTAAACTAATTCATCGATGGTTTTTAAAAAAGTTTTTGGCGTACATTTGTAATACTTTTCAAAAATCTTATAAAAATAACTTAAGTTATTAAATCCACACATATAGCATATTTCTAATATACTATAATTTCCTTCCAGCAATAACTCTGTTCCATAATTAATTTTCTTTATGTTTATAAATTCTGTTGGCGTTATACCTAAGTAGCGTTTAAATCCTCTGGTCAAATGTTCTTGTGATACATTTGCAAGCTCGATCATCTTAGTTAAACCTTGCAGATAATTCTCCTTATTTTCCATCTCATCTATCATGTTTTTAAACCAAATAGGAATAGTAATGGTATCTTCCTGATAATCTGCATCATAATAAAAATGATATACAATTTCGGGAAAAATAGACATAAAGTACCTTCGCCTTTCTATGCCTTTCTCCTTTTTTGATATCAATTGTAATTTTTGAAGCATATCCCAACACTGTGATCCTTCCAGCTTAATCATAGGTGGGTTCTTGGATTTGTGAAATTCCGACAAATCAACTTCAATAAGCTTACAAACACGTTCCACAAACTCGCTTTCAAAACCTACGGAAATTAATTCCATGTCAAAGTTATTAATAAATTTATATTGATGAGTATCAAAGGGTCTGATAAATACTAATGCACCTTTCGACAAAACCTGTGCTTCTCCGTTAACCTCATGAATGGCTTTTCCTTCCACTACATAAAAGATTTCATGAAAATCGTGTGTATGTAGTCGGTATGTTTCGCTAACACTCTTTTGATGTATGTATGCCACTCCGCAAGCTTTATCAGGGTCCGGTAAAGATAAATATACGATCTTTGAATCCATTTCTGGATTTATTTCCTCTCTCATTTCATCTCTCATTTTGTCTCGCCTTCCATCTCTCATCAGGAATTCATATCCATTGTACCTATCATACCACACCCAGCAACATATTTGTTTCTTGTTTCTATTCACTAATTACCAGTTCATTATTGTCATGTACTTTTATAACAATCATTCATTTTTTCCGAAAAATATTCACCGGATTATGCACATATTGAAACATCTTTATGAAAGAGACGCAGTATAAGATATTACTGCGTCTCAATTTTAACAAATTACTGATTTCCCTTTGCATCTTCAAGTACCTGAGGATTCGCTTTCAAATACTCTGCAAACTGTTTTCTATATTCTTCAAGATAAGCATCTAATCCGGCTGCTTTTAGCTTTTCAATTGCAGCATCAATATTATCTTCATAGGATACCATACCAAACTTAATTGGATAAATCGATGAAATGATTTCTGTTTGCAAATTTGTAAGTTCTGCCTGTACATTGGTAGTATCAAAGGCGAAACCAGCAATTGGCGAAATTACATAATTATCCGACTTATATTGGTCGTAAGAGATATAAGCTTCTTGTGCATCTTCTGTATAACGGTTATAAGGAACATAACCAGTCATCCATGTATCCATAGCGTAAAGATTATTTCCGTCTTCCCCTTTCACATTTGTGATTCTTCCCTCATCGTTCACTGTATAATGTACACCTTCAATACCAAAATGGAACAAATCATAATTATCCTGAGAAGTATACAGCCAATCAAAAAACTTAAATGCTGTTTCCGGATCTTCTGCAGTTGAAGAAACTGCGTTCATGTTCTGGCCATAAGTATAAATCATATCAGGCTTGTCCGGAAAAGCTCTAGTCCATTTAACTGATGTATCCTTTCCTGTATTTAGCTTAATGGTATTTTGTACATTAGCGTCAAATGTATTCGATGGTAAAAATGCGCCATAATTAGCATCATCATATTTTGCCTGAGAATCTAAATTAAGTATATCCGGGTTGATCAGTCCTTCTTGGTATAACTTAGAATAAAATTCACAGTCCTTCTTAAATTCTTCTGACTCATAGAAAGAATCAATTGTTCCATCCTGTCTTGAAAGAACCAGTCCCAGACTGTTTTCCACATAGAATGGATATGTATCATAGCTTCTGTGTAACCAATGTGCAGTGTCCTGATTCTGATGCATCCAATGATATGACATCATACCACTTTCTTCCAGAATTGCGTCCTGAGATTTTTTCATCAAATCTATGATTTCATCCACGGTTTCAGGGAATTCTTTATAACCAACCTGATTCATGATATCTTCACGATAGTGTATATAAGCCATGACATTATCAAAGTTTCTCCATGCATCCGGAATAGCATAATATTCACCATTATAAAGCGTGGATGCCCATTCCGTATCAGTAAATCTAGCCTTCAGGTTAGGATACTTATCAATATACTCTGTTACAGGAGTAATAGCACCTACACCAGCGATAGATGAAATATTTCTTACATCCTGCATAATGTGAAGAATTTCAAATTCTTCTCCGGAAGATAACATAAGGTTTAGTTTTTCTGCATAAGCGTCCCATGGAATTCTAATTATCTCCACTTCGATATCTACACCATCTTCTTCCAGTTTCTTATTCACCGCTGCTATACCCGTCTCATAATCAGCGGGCAAAACACCAGGCTGTACAATACGGCATGGATGTTTTTCTCCGGTAGAGCTTTCTGTCTTTTCTGCCACTTCTGCCTTCTCATCCACATTTGCTTCAGTGCTTTCTGTTGTTTTCGCAGGATCCTTAGTCTCGGAGCTGCTACAAGCTGCAAGTATCACAATAAGGCAAGTTGCCATAGCAAGTGATATCAATTTTTTCCATATTGCTGTTTTCATAATATATTCCTTCCCTCCATGTCACTCAAAAAAATTATCAAATACTTTTCTGATCGTAACATCTTCTTTTAATTTTATCATAGGTACATTTGTTAAACTACAAGCATAGTAAGAGTACATTTCTCCAAAATGCCATTTATCACATGAAACAATTGTATCTTTACTACATATTTACTATTAATCAGCTACGGTAAGGGAATCTATTCCTAATGTGATTTAATAAATGGAGACTCTCGACTATTCTTAATCATATATTTCCTCCTCTCCTTCTATCTTAAAACTTCATTTCAGAGCTAGCACTTTGTCATATCATCCTTTTACTGCACCTACAACCATACCCTTTACAAAGTATTTCTGTAGATAAGGATAGAGGAAAATGATCGGGCCCATAGTCACGATAGACATAGCCATCTTAAAGCTTTCTTTCGGAGGATTTGAAGTCCCCATCGCACCTGCTGCCATTCTACTCAAAGCAGTTATCTCTGACTGAATCTTAAACAATAGCATCTGCAGATTATAGTTATCCGCATTATTTATTAACATTGCAGCATTGAAATAATTATTCCAGTAACCTATTGCATAGAATAGGGCGATTGTTGCAAGCACCGGCTTACACAGTGAAAAATAAATCCTGAATGCAATTGCAATGTCTCCTGCACCGTCGATTTTCGCCGAATCATCAAGTTCCTCCGGTATTCCTTTCACAAAGTTTCGTACTAAAAACATATTGAACGGCGAAAACATCAGAGAAGGTACAATCAATGCAAAGATATTATCGTAACAGCCCAAGTTTTTGGACATCATATACCAAGGAACAAGACCTGTAGAAAATACCATTGTTATGTAGAAATATAGTGCCAAGTTGTTTCTGTATTTACAATTTCTATTGGCTAGTGCATAGCCTGCACCAAACGTAATAAATGATGCAATTAGAGTTCCTATCAATGTCACACAAATCGTAATCAAATATGCTCTAGGTAAACCAGAACCCTTAATAAACAACATACGATAAGCAGATACTGACCATTCCAAAGGCCAAAAGGAATAACCATTCAGCGTAATTGATTTTTCCGATGAAAAGGATACAATAAAAACCAAAACAAACGGTACAATACATATCAGTGCATAGACTGTAATCATAACATGAATTAGGACACTTGCTATTCTTTCACCAATACTGGATTTTTTTGTGCTTTCCTTTTTTCTTAATGACATAATTACCTCCTTGAACCTGTTAATCAAAAAAGTGCTCCCTCGGGGAATTTCTTCTTCACAATTGTATTGGCAGTAAATACCAGGACAAATCCTACTAGCGACTGATAAAGTCCTATTGCCATCGACAAACCTGGATCTCCAGTGTTTTTAAACGTCCTATAAACATAAGTATCAATAACCTCTGCAATTGGCATCAGCGAACCATTATCACGAATGACTGCATATAACATACCAAAATCACCGTAGAAGATTCTTCCGATTGACATCAGCACCATAATACATATAGTAGGAAACAATAGTGGTAAAGTAATATGTTTGATTCTTTTCCATCTCGTTGCCCCATCAATATATGCTGCTTCATATAAGCCTTCATCAATTGCTGTAATTGCAGCAATATAAATAATCGAACTATAACCAGTGTTTTTCCACAAATTTAAAATCAACAATATGGGGTACCAGTAATTAGGATTGGAGTAGAAATTAATTCTATTTCCTCCACACATTTCAATAATATTATTTAACAAGCCACCATTTGTTGCTAAAATACCCTGTAACATGTAGCTAACGATTACCCATGAAATAAAATAAGGAAAAAGCATAAAAGCCTGCGAAACTTTTAAAAATTTCTTCTTATGTATTTCATTGATGAGAATTGCAAGAAAAACTGCAAATGCTGTTCCGAATAACAAGAACAATAAATTTATGACAATCGTATTTCTTGTTACAACCCATGCCCAACTGGACTTGAAAAAATATTCGAAGTTCTTCAACCCAATAAATGGGCTTCTTAAACCAGTTTTATAGTTATATTTTTGAAATGCAATAACCATATATGGTAATGCTAAGTAATTGAAAATAAAGGTGTATAATATTGCCGGTAATGCCAGCAGGTACAAGAATTTGTGCTTCCATATTTCAAGAAACGGATTATCTATTCTTTTCCTTTTTCTACTCATAATTGTTCCCCTCTTTAAAATGTCATACTTTAGCTTCCGTGATTGCTTTAAGTGTTAATCCATGATATGGCTTTACATTCACATTTTGTAAAGTCACATTTTTTCCTCCGTACTCGAAAAACCAGCACTCTTCCTCTCCAGGAATGTCATAAATATGATCGGAGGGGCTAACATCGATTCTTCGCTCGCCTTTCAAGTATCTGTTCGCGCTATCTTTCTTTTCAAAATAAATACCATCAAAGTGAATATCCTCAACACATCCATCCTCTCCAATCACAGCAATGGCATTCTCACTTAAGCAGCTCACATTATTGATTCTTATATCACGAATACTTATATCGAAACGTTTTGTCGGCTGCACACCTTTATAGTTTTGCAGTTCGTGATATACTCCCATCACTGCGATCGCCTCACCGTTTCCCCACCAGTTTCCAGCCCTCACACGAGTTTCTACCCGCACATTTTGAATTAAAACATGCTCGACTAATCCCGTTCCCGGAATCGCCATCACGCAGATTCCTCTGTGGCTATCATAAATAACACAATTGGAGATGGTAACATTCCGTACTATACTATGTGTATACCCAAGCACAATCGTTTTAGATGAACAGGTCAATATGCAATCTGAAATTACAAAGTTTTCACATGCTTTGTTCCAATCAGTAATAGAAGATAAAGCAATACAGTCATCACCTGCTTTAATATTACATCCATGGATTACAGCATTACGGGACCCACAAAAATGCACACCATCATTATTCGGCAAATTTGATCTATTAATAATATTTAGATAGGTCATCCTAATGTCTTCGCAATCATGAAAGGAAATTGTCCAGCATGGTGCATTACAGATAGTAATTCCATCTAGTACTATGTTCCTGCACTGATAAAAAAATATAGGCTGAGTAGGTCTCTTCCCAATTCTACGGGGACACTCTGCTTTTTGATCCAAAGAAAATTCCACACCATAGTCCGGCACATTGGGATCATTCATGTCATAAAAGGAATCTCCACTTAAATCAATTGTCCCGTTGCCGGTGATAGTAATATTTTCGTGATGCATACTATAAATAAGACTTATTGTCTGATGCAATTCACCATGAACATATCCATTATCACAGTAATCCTCAAAATTCTCAGACCCCTTCCATACACTTCCCTTCTCCAGATAAACTGATGCACCCTTGATATCAACCGTACCGGTTATATACCTTCCTCGCGGAAATACCACCGTAAGTCCACCTAAACGATCTGCTTCATCAAATACTTTCTGTATCTGCTGAGTTTGAACAACATTCTGCTGAATGTCATAGTCTTTCAGATTCAACGTATTAGTTAATGCATTCAAAAATTATCTCCTTTCCAGTATGCTTTTAACATCAAATTAAAACATAGGCACTTGCCATTTTCACAATGTTATTCTACTAGAATTCTTGTTTTTTTGTACCAGTACAACGCATTGAACAAAAATACCAAATTACCGAATAATATATTGTAATTAATGTTAAAATATCTCTTTAGTAGTTTTTTTATTATAGTTAAATTATACAAGTATGATATCTCGTTTTCTTCTTATATATTGATGTATGATTCAACTATATTGATCTTTAACCACTTGTAGTTTTCTTTCCCAAATTAAGAAGCCCTTATCCATCAACACAACCTGAAATTCTCCGGGTTCAACAACATAATTCATATTGACATCGTATAGAGCAAATTTGTCCCAATCCAACTCAATC